>DATBGO010000085.1:0-49417 GCA_036558005.1 Streptosporangiaceae bacterium
CACCGAGCACGCGGGCGACGCGGGCATCGTCTACTGCCTGTCGCGGGCCTCGACCGAGGCCATCGCGGAGTTCCTGACCGGTAACGGGATCCCGGCGCTGCCGTACCACGCCGGGCTCGACGCGCGCACCCGGGCCGCGAATCAGGCCCGCTTCCTGCGCGAGGACGGCCTGGTCATGGTGGCGACGATCGCGTTCGGGATGGGCATCGACAAGCCGGACGTGCGGCTGGTCGCGCACCTGGACCTGCCCAAGTCGGTGGAGGGTTACTACCAGGAGACCGGGCGGGCCGGGCGGGACGGCCTGCCCTCGACCGCCTGGCTGGCCTACGGGCTGCAGGACGTGGTGCAGCTGCGCAAGATGATCGACACGTCCGAGGGTGACCTGGCCCATCGCCGCAGGATGGCCATGCACCTGGACGCGATGCTGGCGCTGTGCGAGACGATCGAGTGCCGCCGGACGCAGCTGCTCAACTACTTCGGCCAGGCCGCTGCGCCGTGCCAGAACTGCGACACCTGCCTGAACCCGCCGCAGGCCTGGGACGGCACGGTCGCGGCGCAGAAGCTGCTGTCGGCGGTGTACCGGCTGCAGCGCGAGCGCGGCCAGAGCTTCGGCGCGGGCCAGGTGATCGACATCCTGCGCGGCAAGACGACGCCGAAGGTCAGCCAGCACCGGCATGACACGCTGACCGTCTTCGGCGTCGGCGCCGAGCTCGGCGAGGCGGAGTGGCGCGGGGTGGTGCGCCAGCTGCTGGCCCAGGGCCTGATCGCGGTCCAGGGCGACTACGGCACCCTGCAGCTCACCGAGGGCAGCCACCAGGTGCTGCGCCAGCAGCGCGAGGTCAGGCTGCGGCGCGAGCCCGACCGGGCCGCCAGGGCAGCGCGGGCCCGCCGCAGCGGGCCAGCCGCGGCCGCCGCCGAGCTGCCCGCCGCCGCGGCGCCGGTGTTCGAGCGGCTGCGCGCCTGGCGGGCGGCGGCCGCGAAGGAGCAGGGCGTCCCCGCGTACGTGATCTTCCACGACGCGACCTTGCGGCAGATCGCCGCCGAGCAGCCCGCGACCCTCGGTCAGCTGTCCACCGTGAGCGGGGTGGGCGAGAGCAAGCTGGCCAAGTACGGGCAGCAGGTCCTTGACACGCTGGCCGGCCCCGGCGGCGAGGCTAGCGAGTCACCGCCTGCTTGACCAGCGTCCGGCCGAAGTCCCACATCAGGCCGCTGCCGCGGTGCGCCTCGGTCATCACGTCGGCGAACGCGTCGCAGAACAGCTTCACCTCGACGTCGCCGATCATCAGCGGCGGCAGCAGCTTGATCAGCTCGGTGTAGTCGCCGGCCACCTGGGTGAGCACCCGGTGCCTGCGGAACAAGGTGCCGACCACCATCTGCGCGAACAGCCCGCGCCTGGCCGCCTGCAGCATGTTCCAGCCCGCCCGCAGCTTGAGCGAGCGCGGCTTGGTGAACTCCAGGCCGATCATCAGGCCCCGGCCGCGCACCTCGGCGAGCAGCTCGTATTCCTCGATCATCCCGCGCAGCGCGGCCTGCAGCGCCCGCCCGGTCTGCTCGGCGTTGCTGACCAGCGCCTCGTCCTCGATGACGGCGAGCGACGCGAGCCCGGCGGCCATCGCGGCGGCGTTGCCGCCGTAGGTCGAGTCGTGCACCAGCACCCGGTCCATGGACGAGAAGACCTTCTGGACGATCCAGTCCTTGGCCATGGTGGCGCCGACCGGCACGAACCCGCCCGACAGCGCCTTGGCTACCGTCACGATGTCCGGGTCGACGCCGTCGTCGTGCTGGTAGGCGAAGAACCGGCCGGTCCTGCCCACGCCGGTCTGCACCTCGTCGCAGATCAGCAGCGCGCCGTGCTCGTGCAGCAGCTTGCCCGCGGCGGCCAGGAAGCCCGGCGGCGCGACGTGCACGCTCTTGCCCTGGACCGGCTCGATGATGAAGGCCGCGACGTCACCCTTGCGCAGCTCGGCGGCCAGCGCGTCCAGGTCGCCGAACGGGATCCCGGTGCCGGGCAGCAGCGGGTCGAACCCGCGCCGGAACTCGGCCGCGCCGTTGACCGACAGCGAACCCACCGTGAGCCCGTGGAAGGCGTGCTCGCAGTACACCACCCGCGGCTTGCCGGTCGCGTACCTGGCGAACTTCAGCGCCGCCTCCACCGCCTCGGTGCCGCTGTTGCAGAAGTACACCCGGTCCAGCTCCGGCGCCTTGGCCAGCAGTTGCTCGCCGAGCAGGCCCGGCAGCAGGCCGCAGTCGAACTGGACCAGGTCAGCGAACTCGCCCTCGAAGACGTCGGCCAGCGCCCTGCGCACCACCGGGTGGTTGCGGCCGACCGCGTGCACGCCGAACCCGGACAGGAAGTCGGTGTACCGGTTGCCGTCCCGGTCGTAGAGATAAGCCCCCTGGCCGCGCTCGTACTCCTTGTCAAAGCCGATCGCGTGCAGCATCCGCGGCAGCTGCGGGTTGAGATACCGGGCGTGCAAGTCGTATGCCTCCCCGCGGCGGGCGGTGAGAAGGCTGGTCAGGTCGAATCCCATGAGGACAGTTTTACAGGGTCTGGGCACCTGATCCCCCCGCCCTGGCCCGGTTCGCTGCCGCGGGTCGGGCGGCAGGCCGCGACGGCAGCGCCTACGGTAGGACCGTGACGACCTGCCAGCTGCCCGGCGACAGCTGCCCGCAATGCGCCCAGGCTGACCTGCGCCCGTACGGGAACGGGTCGAAGTGGGTCTGCCCCCGGTGCTATTTCATCCTGCCCTGCTGCGAGGGCGGGGAGCTAGCCGCACGGCCGCAACCCGGGCCGGCCAGCCTGCCGCGGGCCGGCGATGCCAGCTGACCAGCTGGCGGCCCAGGCCGCGGCCCGGTCGCCGTGGCTGCAGCAGCGGCTGGCCGAGCTGGTGGAGTGCGAGTCGCCGTCCGCGGACACCGCCGCGCTGAACCGGTGCGCCGCGCTGCTCGCCGACATGGGCGCGGAGGTCTTCGGGCGGCCGCCGGAGCTGCGGACGGCCGGCGGGCTGCCGCACCTGCTCTGGCCGGCCGCCAGCCAGGACCCGGTGCTGATCCTGGGTCACTTCGACACGGTCTGGCCGCTGGGCACGCTGGCCGACTGGCCGTACGCGGTGGCCGACGGCATCGCGTCCGGGCCGGGCGTGTTCGACATGAAGGCAGGCATCGTGCAGGCGCTGGCCGCGGTCGCGCTGCTGGCGCCCGCTGGCCTGGACGGCTCGGTGTCGCTGCTGCTGACCAGCGACGAGGAGGTGGGCTCTGGCACCTCGCGGCCGCTGATCGAGGAGCGGGCCAGCGCCGCCGCGGCGGTACTGGTGTGCGAGCCGAGCGCGGACGGCGGCGCGGTGAAGATCGCCCGCAAGGGGGTGAGCGGGTACCGGATCGGGGTGCGCGGCCGGGCCGCGCACGCGGGCCTGGAGCCAGAGCGCGGCGTGAACGCGGGCCTGGAGCTGGCGCACCAGGTGCTCGACCTGGCCCGGCTCGCCGACCAGGTGGAGCAGACGACCGTCACCCCCACGCTCGCGGCCGCGGGCAGCACGGCCAACACCGTGCCGGAGACCGCCAGCGCCGCGGTGGACGTCCGCGCCTGGACCCGGGCCGAGCTGGACCGGGTCGACCGGCAGATCCGGCTGCTCACCCCGCGGCTGCCAGGCGCTACGGTTACCGTAACCGGCGGCATCAACCGTTACCCGATGGAACCGGGGGCGGCCATGGGACTGTTCGAGCTGGCCAGGGCCGCAGCCGCTGACGTCGGGATGGAGCCGCCGGCCGGGGTCAGGTCCGGCGGCGGCTCGGACGGGAACCTCACCGCCGCGCTCGGCGTGCCCACGCTGGACGGGCTCGGCGCCGTCGGCGGCGGCCCGCACGCCCGCACCGAGCACGCCGACGTGCGGCTGATGGCCGCCAGGGCGGCGCTGCTCGCGGCCCTGGTCACCAGGATCGGGCAGGCGCCGCCGCGGCGGGAGGGAGGCAGCCGATGAACCACACGCTGGCCAGCGAGCTGCCGCCGGTGGTGTCGCTGGGCGGTGACCAGCTGCCGCTGGTCGGCCGGGCCAGGATCTACGCCTGCGGCATCACCCCCTACGACGTCACCCACCTGGGACACGCGGCCGCGTTCGTCTGGGTGGACACCCTGACCCGGGTGCTGCACGCGACCGGCGCCGAGGTGATCGTGTGCCGCAACGTCACCGACGCCGACGACGTGCTGCTGGCCGCGGCCAGCCGGGCCGGCTCCCCCTACGACCGGTTCGCGGCGATCCAGCAGTTCTACTTCGACCAGGACATGGCGGCGCTCGGAGTCCGGCCGCCGCTGATCGAGCCGCGGGCGCACGCCTACATCGGCCAGGTGATCGAGCTGACCGCCGGGCTGCTCGCCCGCGGCGCCGCCTACCAGCGCGGCGGCCAGGTCTACTTCCGCGGCGCGGCGGTCCCCGGGCGGGCCGGGCTGGACCCCGCGACCGCGCAGCGGCTGTCCGCCGAGTACGGCGACCGGCCCGGCGACCCGGCCAGGGACGACCCGTTCGACGTGCCGCTGTGGCAGGCGGCCAGCCCGGACGGGCCGGCCTGGGCCAGCCCGTGGGGCCGCGGCCAGCCCGGCTGGCACGCCCAGTGCGCCGCGATGGCGCTGCACGCCTTCGGCCCGACCGTGGACGTGCAGGCCGGCGGCGGCGACCTGCGTTTCCCGCATCACGCCTACCAGGCCGCGCTGGCCGAGGCGCTGACCGGGGTGACGCCGTTCGCCCGGGCCCGGCTGCAGGCCGGGGTGGTGCGGATCGGCGGGGCGAAGATGGCCAAGTCGGCCGGGAACCTGGTGCTGGTCCGCGAGCTGCTGGCCAGCTACCCGGCCGCGGCGGTCCGGCTGCTGATCCTGGGCCGCCCGTGGGCGCAGGACTGGGACTACCAGCCCGCTGGCCTGGAGACGGCCGCGGCCCGGCTGGAACGGCTCCAGTCGGCGGCGGGCAGGCCCGCCCGTGGCACCCCGGGCGCGCCCGAGGCCGCGGTGTCGGCCGTGCGCGCCGCGCTGGCCAGCGACCTTGACGTGCCGGAGGCGCTGAGCATCGCCGAGGACAGCGGCGGGCAGGCCGCCCGGGTGCTCGGCTCGCTGCTGGGCCTCTGGTAGCCCGGGGCCGCTGGGCCAGTGGTAGCCCAGGTGCCGGACGAAGCGGTGCCGGACGAGGCGGTGCCGGACGAGGCGGTGCCGGACTTAGGCGGTGCCGGACTTAGGCTGTATTGCGGTAGTCGCACGATGCCGCCGGCACCGGCTGGCACTGGCCCGCGGCGCACCGGTTGCGCTGCCCCGGACGGGAGAGCAGGACGTGGCCACACCGATGGTGACAAGCGCGACCGGGACGAGCCTGCAGCGGCTCGCCGAGCAGGCCGGAGAGCGCAACGGGGCCCAGTCGCGCCTGATCTACGAGGGCACCGAGTGGACCGGCATCCAGCTCGCCGGGCGGGCCCGGCGGGTGACCGGCGGCCTCGCCGGGGCCGGCCTGCGGCCCGGTGAGCGGGTCGTGGTCTGCATGGCCAACTGCCCGGAGGTCGGCATCACCTACAACGCCGTCTGGCGGGCCGGGGCGGTGGTGACGCCGGTGCTGTTCCTGCTCAGCGAGGACGAGCTGCGGCACGTGCTGACCGACAGCGGTGCGGTGCTGGCCATCACCACCCCGGAGATCCTGCCGAAGGTGACCGCCGCGGCGGCCGGCGTCGATGGGCTGCGCGGCATCGTCGTGGTCGGTGACCTGCCCGCCGGTCACGACGGCAGGCTGATCCCGTTCGGCGACCTGGAGGCGGGCCATGAGGCCGGCCTGGTCGACGCCGACTCAGCCAGCCTCGCGGCGCTGCTGTACACCGGCGGCACCACCGGCCGGTCCAAGGGCGTGATGATCAGCCACGACGCGCTGTCCGCCTCGGCCTGGTCCGCGACCGTCACCTCCTACCAGCCCGAGCTGACCTCGGGGCTGCTGCCGCTGCCGCTGTCGCACGTGTACGGGCTGATGGTGAGCGTGATGGCGGTGCACGCGCCGGACCCGTCGACGTCAGTGCTGATGCGCTGGTTCCAGCCGGCTGGCTGGCTGCGGCTGGCCGCCGAGCACAAGGTCAGCACCGGGGCGGTGGTCCCCTCGATGCTGCAGATGCTGCTGCAGGAGCCGATGGAGGACTATGACCTGTCCGCGCTGCGGCGGCTGGCCAGCGGCGCCGCGCCGCTGCCGCAGCAGGTGCTGGACGACTTCGCCCGGCGGCTGCCGCAGGTGGAGATCGCCGAGGGCTACGGCTGCACCGAGACCGCCGCGATCATCTCGACCTCGCCGGTCGGCGCGGTCCGGGCCGGCAGCGTGGGAAAGCCGGTCGCCGGGCTGGACCTGCGGATCGAGCTGCCCGACGGGACGCAGGCGGCGCCGGGTGAGCCGGGCGAGATCTGCGTGCGCGGGCCGATGCTGATGACCGGGTACTGGCACGCCGAGGCGGAGACCGCTCAGGCGCTGCGCGGCGGCTGGCTGCACACCGGCGACATCGGCCGGCTGGACGCCGACGGTTACCTGTACATCGTGGACCGGATCAAGGACCTGATCATCCGGGGCGGCTACAACGTCTACCCCAGGGACGTCGAGGACGTGATGGTGACGCACCCGGACGTGGTGGCCGCGGCGGTCGTCGGAAAGCCGGACCGCAAGCTCGGCGAGGAGGTCGTCGCGTTCGTGCAGCTGCGGCCTGGCGCCGCCGCCGGGCCGCGGGAACTGGCCGAGTACGCCAAGGCGCACCTGTCCGCGGTGAAGTACCCGCGCGAGGTCCTGGTGGTGGACGCCATCCCGCTGACCAGCGTGCTGAAGACCGATCGCAAGCGGCTGCGCGCGCTGCTGGCCGGGGACTAGCGCGGCTGGCCGGGCCCGGCCGGTCAGCTCAGAACCGGCTGTCCGGCTCGGGCCGCCAGCTGGCCCGCACCACCAGCGTCCGGGCCGCGTGGTCGCCGATCCGCTGCCGGTACCTGGAGCAGAGCATGGTGATCAGCCCGGCCAGGCCAAGGAACAGCGTGTCGATGATCAGCAGGATCCACCGGATCACCAGCTGCGCCCGGTCCGCCCGGTCGCCGTCCTTGCTCACGATCCGCAGCCCCAGCAGCTGCATGCCGAAGGTCTGCCCGCCGTGGCCGAACGGCCGGATCACCCAGTACCAGATCATGATCAGGATCCACACGGCGACCGCGATCAGCCAGCCGAGGGTCTGCAGCACCCCGCCGCGGCCGCCGCCGATCAGCCAGTAGACGATGCCGGGCACGATCCCGGCCAGGATGTCGTCGATGATGTACTGGACCACCCGGCGGGCGGTGACCATGGTCTCGCCGGCCGGGACGGGCGAGCCGACCCCGATCCAGGCCACACTGCTCCCGTACCGGCCCTGCGGGTCGTCCCGCGGCCCGGTCCCCGATGGCTGCCCGGGTTTGTCCGGCTGTGATCCGCTGGCCATGTGATCCCCCCGATCCTGCGGCCTCCCGGCATCACTCCTTCCTACCCAAGATGATCTATCAAACACTTAGCGTAATTAGCACTGGCCAGGCGGCCGGGTGGCCGGTCAGGCGGCCGCCGTGCTGGCGGCCGCGACCTGCCCGGCCAGGCCCGCGTTGTCCGCGATGAGCTGCTGGTTGACCGCCACGCTCTGGCCGGCGCTCAGCTCCTCGACCAGGGCCAGGACGGCCGGGGTGACCGCCTGCCCGGTGATCCCCGAACCGCGGACCCGCTCGACCGCCTCGGCCAGGACCGGCTCGATGTCCAGGCCGGCCGCGGGCGGCCGGGCGAGCAGGAGGCCGCCGGACGGGTTCAGCTGCCAGTGCGCGGCGGCCACCCCCGCGGCCTCCGCCGCCGAAGTCACCACCGCTGACACCGGCGGGCCGCCATCCGCGGTGTAGAACAGCGGCAGCGTGCCGGTCCGCCAGCCCAGCACCGGCACGCCCAGCGTCTCCAGCAGCTCGCAGGTGGCGCCGACGTCCAGGATCGACTTGGCGCCCGAGCACACCACGACCGCCGGGGTCCGGGCGATCTGCAGCAGGTCGCCGGAAATGTCCAGGCTGGTGGTGAAGTCCCGGTGCACCCCGCCGATCCCGCCGGTGGCCATGAACCTGATCCCGGCCATCCGGCAGACCGCCAGCGTCCCGCCGACCGTGGTGGCCCCGAGCGCCCGCTGGACCACGCACGCGGCGATGTCCCTGGCCCCGGCCTTGCGGGCCCGCGGCCCGGCCGCGGCGAACCGCTCCAGGCTGGCCGGGTCCAGCCCGACCCGCACCTGCCCGTCGATGATGCCCACGGTCGCCGGGGTGGCGCCGGCCGCGCGGACCTGGTCCTCGGCGGCCCGCGCGGCCGCGAGCCCGCGGCCGCCGGAGAACCCGTGCGACACCAGGGTGGTCTCCAGCGCGACGACCGGGCCGCCGGCGCCCAGCGCCGCGGCCACGTCGGCGGCGATCCGCGGCGTGAAGGTCATGGCATCGCCCCCATCCTGGCGACCGCCCTGGCCGCCGCCTCCAGGCCGAGGGCGATGCCGCCGACCAGGTAGCCTGCCGCGAACGCGTCGCCCGCTCCGGTCGAATCGGCGGGCGTCACGGGCAGCGCGGGGTGGCGCTTTCCCGCGGCCAGCACGCCGCGGGGCCCTAGCTTAACGATGACCTCGCTGCCGGGCAGGCCGCCGACGAGCTCGGCCTCGGCCTCGTTGCCGAACACCAGGTCAGGGCCCAGCCCGGCGAGCAGCTCACGGAACCTGGCCACCCCGTAGCCGCGCAGCGCCGCGGTCGAGGACAGGTCGACGCTCAGCCGCGGCGCCAGCGCGGCGGCTGCCAGCGCCGCGGCCCGCACCGGCTCGGCGACCAGGCTGTAGGCGGGCAGGTGCAGCCAGTCGCAGCCATCCAGCCACCGGCTGTCCAGGTCGGCGGCGCTGAGCATGGGCCCGACCCCGCGGTCGGTGAGCATCGACCGGACGCCGCCGCCGGCCGACAGCGACACGACCACGCCGGTGCGCCCGGCGATCACCGGCCCGACCAGCTCGACCCCGCGGCCGGCCAGCTCCGCGGCGACCAGGCCGGCCGCCGGATCGGTGCCGCGGGCCGCGATCAGCCGGGCCCGCCCGCCGAGCGCGGCCACCCAGGCGGCGACGTTGGCGGCCTGCCCGCCTGCCCCGGCCACGATCGCCGCGTCGGTGTCGGTCTCCTCGGCGAACTGGCCGCGGACCGCCACCACCACATCGAGATGAGCATCGCCGAGAACGCAGATCACCGCTTCAGGCCCGTCTCCCGCGCATGGCCGCAGCGTAACCAGCGGCCAGCGGCCCCGGGCCGCCCAGGCGTAGCGTGTCAGGCAGCGGCGGATCGGAGACGGCCAGGATGAAGCTGAAGCTGGACCTGCACGACATCTACAACCGCGGCCACGATATCGACCGCGCGCTGCAGGCCATCATCGACGAGGCGGTGCGGAAGAAAGCGCCGCTGGTCGAGATCATTCCGGGCAAAGGCTCAGGGCAGCTCAAAAAGCATGTGCTGAAATTCCTGGAGCGAAAGGACATAAAGGCCCTTTACCACCGGGTCGAGAAAGACTCTAAGAACTTCGGCCGCTTGTTCGTCCACTTCCGCTGGAAATAGCACGGCGGGCCAGATCGGCGACCGCGCGCAGGCGCCGGGACCAGCGAGGTGGCTTGCGATGCCGGGGTGAGAACGCGGCCCGGTCCCACAACTGTGACATTCCGAAGTCATTAACGTTCGCTGATACCCAGGCGAATCCCATTACAGCTTCCCCCCGCGGCCGTGATCAGTCCCCGCACCGATAGCGGCTGTAGTTTCCGGCCGCTTATAGTTCCATGCCCGCAATAGCGGCGTCCAGCGACATGCCGGTACGTGCGAATCATTGCTATTACAGCTCTTGTCCGGGCCGGGCTTTTATCCGGGATGGGCGGATCGCCGGGCCGGGCCGGGCCCCGGGGGGCGGGCAGCGCAGGGAGGGCGGTTAGCCCGGTATGCGGCTACTGCCCGGTGATCGGGCGGGATCGCATGGAAAGATGACCGCATGAGATTCGTGATCCGGGTGCTGGTCAGCGCGGCCGCCCTGTTCGTGGCGGAGGCGCTGGTCCCGGGCATCGAGCTGAGGGCCGGGAGCGCGCTGTCCAAGGTGCTCACGCTCGTCGTCATCGCGCTGATCTTCGGCGTGGTCAACGCGGTGCTGAAGCCGGTCATCAAGACGGTCGGCTGCGTCTTCTACGTGCTCACCCTGGGCCTGATCGGCCTCGTCGTGAACGGCCTGCTGCTGTGGCTGACCAGCTGGGTGGCGGGCAAGCTGACGCTGCCGTTCCACATCACCGGCTTCTGGCCCGCGTTCTGGGGAGCGATCATCGTGGGCATCGTCGGCTGGGTGCTCAACCTGGCCCTGGACCAGGACCGCAAGCGCAGGCGGCGGTCCCGGCAGCACTTCAGCACGCCGCAGGCCCGCTAGCCGGGCGAGAACCTGCTGCGCTCCAGGAACCGGCCGGCCCCCTCGGTGCCGCGGAACTGACCGTCGCTGACCAGGACGCTGCCGCGCTGCATGACCACCTCGGGCAGGCCGCGGACCGCCCGGCCCTCATAGCAGCTGTAGTCGACCCGCATGTGATGGGTGCTGGCCGACAGGGTGCGCTGCGCGGCCGGGTTGAAGACGACGATGTCGGCGTCGGCGCCCGCGGTGATGCTGCCCTTGCGCGGGTGCAGGCCGAACATCCGGGCCGGGGCGGTCGCGATCAGCTCGACGAACCGCATCGGGGTGATGTGGCCGGCCGCGACCCCGCCGTCCCACAGCAGCGTGTACCGGTCCTCCACCCCGGGCAGCCCGTTGGGTATCGCGGAGAAGTCGTCCTTGCCCAGCGTCTTCTGGTCCTTGTAATCGAACGGGCAGTGGTCGGTCGCGACCACCTGGAGGTCGTCGGTGATCAGGCCCTGCCACAGCTCGGCCTGGTGGTCGGCGGGACGCAGCGGCGGTGAGCAGACGTACTTGGCGCCCTCGAACCCGGGCCTGGCCAGGTCGTCCAGGGACAGGTACAGGTACTGCGGGCAGGTCTCGGCGTAGGCGGGCACGCCGCGGTCGCGGCCCTCACGGACCGCGTTCAGCGCTTCCCGCGAGCTGAGGTGCACGATGTACACCGGCACCTCGGCGAGCTCAGCGAGCGCGATCGCCCGGTTGGTGGCCTCGCCCTCCATCGAGGACGGCCTGGTCAGCCCGTGGTTGACCGGGGCGGTCTTGCCCTCGGCGAGGTAACGCTGGACCAGGACGTCGATCGCGCCGCCGTTCTCGGCGTGAATCATGATCAGCCCGCCGTTCTCGGCGGTGCGGCTCATCGCGCGGAAGATGGACGCGTCGTCCAGCATGAACACGCCCGGGTAGGCCATGAACAGCTTGAACGAGGGCACCCCCCGGTCGATCATGGCGTCCATCTCGCGCAGCACCTGCTCGTTGATCTCCCGCACGATCAGGTGCATGCCGTAGTCGATGCAGGACTTCGGCCCGGCCTTCTCCAGCCAGCGGTCCAGCCCGGCGGACAGGCTCTCGCCGTAGCTCTGCACCGCGAAGTCCACGATCGTGGTGGTGCCGCCCCACGCGGCCGCCCGGGTCCCGGTGGCGAAGTCGTCGGAGGCGAACGTGCCGCCGAACGGCAGTTCCATGTGCGTGTGCACGTCGATGCCGCCGGGCATGACGTACCGGCCGGCCGCGTCGATGACGGTGTCGGCCGCGCCGAAGCCGGTGCCGACCGCCTGGATCCGCTCGCCGTCGATCAGCACGTCGGCGCGGGTCATGTCGCTGGCGGTCACCACGGTGCCGCCCTTGATGAGGGTGGTGGTCATGGCAGCTGCCGCACCATCTCTCCGTAGGTCTCCGGGCGGCGGTCGCGGAAGAACTGCCAGGTGTCGCGCACCTCGCGGATCTCGTCCAGGTCGATGTCGGCGACCAGCACCTCGTCCTTGCTGTCCGAGGCCTGCGCGACGATCTTGCCGCGCGGGCTGCAGAAGTAGGAGGAGCCGTAGAACTTGTGCGGGTTGAGCGGCGCCTCGACGCCGACCCGGTTGCTCGCCGCGACCCAGAAGCCGTTGGCGACCGCGTGCGCGGGCTGCTCCAGCTCCCACAGGTAGCGCGACAGCGACTCGACCGTCGCCGACGGGTTGAAGACCAGCTCGGCGCCGCCCAGGCCCAGCTCCCTGGCGACCTCGGGGAAGTGCCGGTCGTAGCAGATGATCAGGCCGATCCGGCCAGCGGAGGTGTCGAACACCGGGTACCCGAGGTTGCCCGGCTTGAAGTAGAACTTCTCCCAGAAGCACGGCCCGACCTGCGGGATGTGGGTCTTGCGGTACTTGCCGAGGACGGTTCCGTCCCGCTCGATGACGCAGGCGGAGTTGTAGTAGACCCCCGGCTGGGCCTCCTCATACCAGGGCACGATGAGCACGACCTGGTGCTCGCGGGCCAGCTCGCGCATCCTGGTCACGGTCGGGCCGTCCTCCGGCTCGGCGGTGGCGTACCACTTCGGGTCCTGCTCGGCGCAGAAATAGGGCCCGTGGAAGATCTCCTGCAGCCCGACCACCTGGGCGCCCTGGCCGGCCGCCTCGGCCACCATGGCGACGTGCTTGTCGATCGCCTCCTGCTTGGGCAGGTTGGCTTCGGCCTGGATCAGTGCCGCGCGGACCATTCGCATCGGTAACGCCCTTCCTCGGCGGCCCGGCGAGCGGGCCGGTGATCGCTGTGCAAACTGGCCAGTTCCCAGCCTGGCGGGTCTAGCCGCCCGCCGCCAGTGGCCGGCTGAAGGCCGGGATGATCTCCGCGCCGAAACCGGTGATCACGCCGCGCGGGTCGTCGACCATCGAGTACACGTTGAACTGGTCGACGCCGAGCTCGGTGAGGTGGCTGATCCGGTCCCGCACCTGCCCGGCGGTGCCGATCACGCAGAACCTGTCCACCACCTCGTCGGTGACGAAGTCGGCGTTGCCGGACCCGGCCCGGCCGTGATGGGCGTAGTCGTAGCGCTCGCGGGCGGCGATGTACTCGGTCAGCCCGGCGGGCAGTTCCGCGTCGTGATACCGGCGCACCAGGTCGACGACGTGGTTGGAGACCAGCGCGGGGAACCAGCGGACCTGCTCCCTGGCCTGCGCGATGTCGTCGCTGATGTACGCGGGCGCGGCCGCCATGATCTTGATCTCGGCCGGGTCGCGGCCCGCCTGCTCGGCGCCCTCGCGCAGGTAGCTCAGCGCCCACTCGATGATGAACGGGTCGGCGAGCTGGAGGATGAGCCCGTCGGCGACCCGGCCCGCGCAGCGCAGCGCCTGCGGGCCGTAGGCGGCGACCCAGATCGGCAGCCGGTGGCCTTCGGCCCACTTCAGCTGGATCGGGGTGCCGTCGAGGTCGACCTCGCGGCCCTCGGCCAGATCGCGGATGAGCACGCAGGCGCGTTCCATCACGCTGACCGGCACCGGGCCGCGGCCGAGCACCCGCTGCGCCGAGTCGCCCCGGCCGATGCCCATCTCCATCCGGCCGCCGGAGATCTCGTTCAGCGTCGCCATCGCCGCCGCGGTGACCGTCGGGTCCCTGGTCACCGGGTTGGTCACGCACGGGCCCAGATGCAGCGCCGTGGTCCGGTCCGCCATCAGCGTGAAGACCGGGTAGACCTCCTGCCAGAGCACATGGCTGTCCCACAGCCACACGTGGCTGAACCCGTTCTCCTCGGCCAGTACCGCCTTGCCGACCAGTTCGGACACCGGCGGGTCGGCCATGAACGTGACCCCGAAGCTGAGCACCGCAACCCCCTTACCGGCCGCGGGCAGCCCCTCACCAGCGACGCTTTCGCTCTCAGATGGCACCGCAATCGTACTAATACCGCGCCCTGATTCGTCGTACCCTGAACCCTGCCACTGCGCACACCGCGGGCAAGGGAGGTCTAGGTGGTCAGCGCCAGCCGCGCCAGCAGCAACGCTGCTGACGAGGCGCTGCCAGGCGGCGGATGGCCGGTGCAGTCGGGCCTGGTGCCGCCGCTGGCCGACTGCTACAGCTCCAGGCCCGAAACCGGTTTCGGCCCGATGAGCAACCTGGCCGCGGGCGAGACCGCCGTCCTCACCAGGCCCGAGGCGATGGACGGGCACTCGCTGGCCGCGGCGGGCGGCACCGGCAAGACCCAGCTCGCGGTGGCGTTCGCCCGCGCGTTCTGGCAGTCCGGCGACGCGGACCTGGTCGTCTGGGCGCCCGCCGCCAGCCGGGATGCCATTGTCACCGGCTACGCCCGCGCGCTCGCCGAGACCGGGGCCGCGCAGGCCGGCCCGGACCAGGACACCCAGGCCGCCAGGTTCGTCTCCTGGCTGGCCGACACGCCCCGGCGGTGGCTGGTGGTCCTCGATGACCTGACCGACCCGGCCGACCTGGCCGGGCTGTGGCCGCGCGGGCCGGCCGGCCGGGTGCTGGTGACCACCCGGCTGCAGGCCGCCTCGATGCGGGCGCCCGGCCGGAAGATCCTGCAGGTGGGCGCGTTCAGCCGCCGGGAGGCGCTGAACTACCTGACCGCGAAGCTCTACAGCGACCCCGACCAGCGGATCGAGGCGCTCGACCTGGCCGCCGACCTGGACTACCTGCCGCTCGCGCTGGCCATCGCCGCGGACACCATCGCCGAGTCCGGCCTGGGCTGCCGCGGCTACCGGGTCCAGTACGCCGACCGCAAGCAGCGGATCAACCTGGACGCCGCCGACGGCTACGCGGCGACCGCCGCGGCCGCCTGGTCGCTGGCCCTGGACCGGGCCGACCAGCTGGCGCCCGCCGGGCTGGCCCGCCCCGCCCTCGCCCTGGTCTCGCTGCTCGGCAGCAGCGGCATCCCCGGCGCGGTGCTGACCAGCACGGCCGCCAGCGCCTACATCACCGGCTCGGCGGACGACGGGCAGCCCGCCGAGGCCAGCGTCACCCAGGCGCTGCAGAACCTGGCCCGCACCGGGCTGATCACCATCGACCCGGCGAGCCCGGCCGCCGCGGTGCGGATGCACCACCTGGTGCAGTCCACCATCGCGGCGGTGCTGCCGCCTGCCGTGCTGGAGCAGACCGCCATCGCGGCCGCGGACGCGCTGGCCCAGGCCTGGCCGCCGCGGGACACCAGCCCGCAGCTGGCCCAGGCGCTGCGGTCCTGCGCGGCCAGCCTGCACCAGGCGGCCGGCGAGCTGCTGTGGCAGCCCGAAGGCCACCAGGTGCTGCTGCGCGCCGGGCGGAGCCTGGACGAGGGCAAGGTGACCAGCGCCGCGATCAGCTACTGGCAGATGATGGGCGACACCAGCAGCCGGGTGCTCGGTCCCGGCCACGCCCAGGCCCTGCTGGCCAGCGACCACCTGGCCGGCGCCTACGAGCTGGCCGGCCAGCTCGACGACGCGATCGCCACCCGCGGGCAGGGCCTGGCCGAGCGCGAGCAGGCCTTCGGCCCGGGCCACCCGGAGACCCTGGCGGCGCGCGGCCGGCTGGCCCGAGCCTGCCTGGACGCGGGCCGGCTGGCGGACGCGATACCGCTGTACGAGCGCACCCTGGCCGGGCGCGAGTGGGTGCACGGCCCCGACCACCCGCAGACCCTCGCCGCGCGCAGCGACCTGGGCGCTGCCTACCGGGCGGGCGGCCGGCTGGCGGACGCGATCACGGTGTTCCAGCGCACCCTGGCCGACCAGGAAATGCTGCTCGGGCCCGACCACCCCGGCACGCTCGCGGCCCGCGGCAGCCTGGCCGCCGCGCTGCACTCGGCCGGCCAGCTCGACGAGGCGCTCCCGCTGTACGAGCACGCGCTCGCCGACCGGGAGCGGGTGCTCGGCCCCGACCACCCCGACACCATCACCTCGCGGGCCGGCCTGGCCCACGCCTACCTGTCCGCGGACCGGATGAAAGAGGCGGTCCCGCTGTACAAGCGGGCGGTGGCCGACCGGGAGCGGGTGCTCGGCCCCGACCACCCCGACACCCTGTCCGCGCTGGCCAGCCTCGCCGCCGCCTACCACGCGACGCACCGGCCGGCTGAATCGGCGGCGCTGCTGCGGCGCGCCCTGACCGACTGCGAGCGGGTGCTGCCCGCCGATCACCCGCTCACCCAGTCGGTCCGCGACCAGCTCGCCGACTTCGACCAGACCTGACCCCGGCGCGGGTAGCGCGGTGAGGAGAACGGCATGACAGCCGCCCCGCGGACGCTCCGGCTCGGCCTGGCCGGCACCGGCTACTGGGCCCGCAGCACGCACGCGCCCGCCCTGGCCAGCACCGACGGCGTCGAGCTGGCCGCGGTCTGGGGCCGCAACCCGCAGGCGGCCCGTGACCTCGCCGCCCGCTACGCCGCGGCCAGCTACCCCGGTTTCGGCGACTTCCTGGCGGCCGTGGACGCGGTCGCGTTCAGCGTGCCGCCCGACGTGCAGGCCGGGCTCGCCGCCCAGGCCGCGGCGGCGGGCAAGCACCTGCTGCTGGAGAAGCCGGTCGCCACCAGCCGGGCCGGGGCCGCCCGGCTGGCGGAGGCGGTCGCGGACGCGCGGGTCGCCTCGGTGGTGTTCTTCACCGCGCTGTTCCGCCCGGATGTGCGGTCGTGGCTGGCGCAGGTCACCGGCCAGGGCGGCTGGGCAGGCGGGTCCGCGGTCTGGCTGGCCACCTCGCTGGCCGAGACCAGCCCGTTCAACACGCCGTGGCGGCGGGACAAGGGCGGGCTGTGGGACGTCGCGCCGCACGCGGTCGCGCTGCTGGAAGCCAGCCTGGGGCCGGTGCTGTCGGTCACTGCCGACGCCGGGCCGCCGGACGTCTCGCACCTGATCCTGCACCACGCCAGCGGGGTGACCAGCACGGTGACCGCGACCTTGCGGGCCGCCGAGGCGGCGGAGGGCTTCGAGCTGTACCTGTGGGGCGAGGCTGGCCGGTCCGCGCTGCCCGCCGACCCGAACGAGCCGGTCAGCCAGCTGCGGGTGGCGCTGGCCGAGCTCGCGGATAACGCCAGGTCCGGTGCGGTGGCGCACCCGTGCGACGTGCACCTGGGCCGCCGGGTGACCGCCGTGCTGGCCAGCGCCGAAGAGCAGATAGAACGCAACTCCCGCGGCTGGCCGCCGCCGTCGGGCCCGGCCGCCAGTCCGCCGGGCAGCGATCCGGCCTGACACCCGGCAACAGCCGGCCCGCAGCGTACCCGGCCGCTAACGCTGCGTTAGCGTGGCGCGGTGACCGATCAGCGCCAGGCCGCCGGCCGCCAGCCCAGCCTGGCCGTCCGCGCAATCCTCGCGGCGGCCTTCCGGGCCGGCCGAAGCGACGCCAGGCGGGTGCTGCTCGTCGCGATCGGGGTCTCACTGCTGTCGGCCGGCGCGGAGGCCGCGGTGGAGGCCGTCGTCGACCAGGCCAATGTGCCCGCCGCCGCGCTGGCCGACGTCGGGACCGGCGCGGTCAGCATGCTCGGGGTGGTGTTCCTGTCGGGGTTCCTGAGCCAGCTGGCCGGCGAGTCCGGCCACGGCAGGCCGCACGCCGGGCTGCCCCAGCTGCTGCGGAACCTGCCCTGGCTGCGGCTGATCCTGGTGGACCTGCTGGTGGTGCTGGTGGTCGCGGCCGGGCTGGCCGCGCTGATCATCCCCGGCCTGATCGCGTTCAACCTGCTCGCCGTGTCCGGGCCGGTGGTGGAGATCGAGGGCAGCCGGGTGCTGGCCGCGGTGCGCCGGTCCGCGCACCTGGTCCGGCAGAAGTTCTGGACGGTCGGGCTGCTCGCGACGCTGCCGGTCATGCTGACCGAGGAACTGCCTTCGCTGCCGCACGAGTCGGCCGACGCCGGCGGCATCCTGTACGTCATCGGGGTCCAGGGCGTGGCCGGGGGCATCATCGAGGCGGCGCTCGGGCTGATCCTGGCCGAGCTGTGCTACCGGCTGATCGAGCTGGACCGCGCCAGGGCCGGCCTGGTACCGGCCGGCGGCCGGGCCGGGCGGTAGGGGCGGCTAGCGGCCCAGCGCGTCGCGCAGGTCGACGACGTGGTCCTGAGTCTGGGTCAGCAGCGGCCGGAGCGCCTCTGCGACGTCGGGAAGTCCCAGCGCGGCCGCCTCCGCTACCCGGTCCCGGTACCGCTTCAGCTGGCGTTCCTCCAGTTCCAGGTCGGCTTTCAGGGCGGCGGACCCGTCCGGGCAGTGGGGGATCGCCGGGACGGTGACGGTCGGCGTGCCGCCGAGGAAGTCGATCTGGTGCGCGAGGATCTTGGCGTGCTCAAGCTCCTGGGCGAGATGGCTGCCCATCTCGGTCACGATGGCCTGGTAGTCGGCGCCCTTGATGGTCGCCGCGTGCTGGACATACTGGACGATTGACTGGAATTCGCTGCCCAGGTCCGCGTTCAGCCGGTCGATGAACTCACTCTTGTCCACGGCGCGCCCTCCTCTGGCCGGTCATCACCCCGACCGTTACCCCGGTGGCGGAAGGCAAACCGGCGGCCCGGCGGGCGCCGCCCGGCCGGTCAGGCGGCCGGCTTGATGTTCTGGTTGCCGCGGAAGACGTTCTGCGGGTCGTACTCGGCCTTGATCGCGGCGAGCCTGGCGTACTTCTGGTCGCCGAAGGCGGCCCGGACCCGGTCCTCGCCCTCCTCGCCGATGAAGTTCAGGTAGACCCCGCCGGTGGCGAACCGGCCGATGTCACGGCGGAACCCGCGGGCCCAGTCCACGTTCGCGGCGGTGTCGGCGGGATCCGCCCAGACCGCGAACGGGTGCGTGATCCAGCGCACCGACCGGTGCGTCATCGGGGTGGCGTCCTCGCCGGCCCGGGCGACCGCGCCGCCCCACGGCAGCAGGATCTGCTGGGTGAGCGGCGACTTGCGGTCCCTGCCGTAGGCGTCGAACACCTCCAGCGCGGCGTCGGGGAACTCGTCGTGATAGGCGGCCGTCCAGTAGTTGCGCAGGCCGGGCGGGTCGTCGATGAGGCTCTGGAAGGTGGTGTAGGGCATCGGGCCGACCAGGTCAGCGTCGGGCCGCAGGTCGCGGAACGGCTTGACCGCGTCCATCCCGTCGCCCGGATCGCCGGCCCACATCAGGGCCAGCCCGGCGACGGTCGTGCCCTGCAGGTGCCCGGGCACGAATTCCTCCGGCGGAGCGGTCAGGTACACCAGGCCCGACCCGAGCTCGTCGGCGCTGTCGTAGGCCAGGTCCCGGTAGGCGGTGGCGACGTCCCGGCCCGCCTCGCCCGGCCACATCATCAGCCCGGCGAGCACCGTCGGGCCGAGCGGGTGCAGCTGGAACTCGAACGCGGTGGCGACGCCGAAGTTGCCGCCGCCGCCGTGCAGCGCCCAGAACAGCTCGGGGTGCTGGTCCGCGCTGGCCGTCAGCTGCCGCCCGGCCGCGGTGACCAGGTCGACGGAGACGAGGTTGTCGCAGGTCAGGCCGTACTTGCGCTCGGCCCAGCCGGAGCCGCCGCCGAGCGTCAGGCCGGCCACGCCGGTGGTCGACACCCGCCCGCCGGTGGTCGCCAGGGCGTGTTCCTGGGTGGCCCGGTCGAACTCGCCCCAGGTCACCCCGGCGCCGACCTTGACCCGGCGGGCGCCGGGGTCGACCGTGACCGACTTCATCGGGCGCACGTCGATGACCACGCCGCCGTCGTTCACCGACATCCCGGCGACCGAGTGGCCGCCCGCCCGCACGGCCACCGGGTGATCGTGCCGCCGGGCCAGTTTCAGCGCGAGCACCACGTCGTCGGGCGTGGCGCAGCGCGCGATCACCGCCGGCCGCTTGTCGATCATCGCGTTGTAGACGGCGCGCGCGTCGTCGTACCTGGCGTCTTCGGGCCTGATGAGATCCAGCATCAACGCAGCCAACCCCGGCCATGTCCAGGTCCGGTCCGGCCGCTGTGGAGAACCTGTGAAACCTGTGCATAGTTGGCCGGTGCGCGGAAAGAGAGGCGTCGCCGAACGTTCGCTCTGGAGGTTGCCGCGATGACTGAGCAGGCAGCCGGCCGCCGGGCCGAGCTGATCGAAGCCGCCCAGGTGCGCTGGATCGCCGCGCTCACCGATCTCGGCGGCCGCAACACGCTGCTGTACTACAAGGACCGCCGGGCGGGCACGCTCGACCTGGCCGGGGCCGACCCGGCCGCGCTGGAACGGTTCCTGCGGACCGGCACGGTCCGGGTGACCAGGCTGTTCCGTGACGCCGACCTGCGGGCCGACGCGATCCGCCGGGTGCAGGCCATTCACCGGCGGGCCAGGGAACTGCTGGAAGAACGGGGCATCCGGGCGGGCTACCTGGCGACCGGGCTGGCCCGCTGGGATGAGCTTTTCCTCGAGCCGGCCGCGCCGGTCGTGCTGCGCGGCCTGACCATCACCCCGACCAGGGCCCGGCATGACGACTTCGAGCTGGCCCTGGACGAGGACAGCGAAATCAACCCGGTGCTGCTGCACAAGCTGGCCAGCGCGTACGGCGCGGCCACCGAGGAACTCGCCGACCAGTCGCCGGGCCAGATCGGCGAGCTGCTGGTCAAGGCGGCTGACGCCGCCGAGATACCCGGGTTCGAGATCACTCCCCGGCAGGTGATCGGCACCTTCACCTACGCCAAGCTGCCGATGGTCCGTGACCTGCAGGCGGCCGGCGAGCTGCTCGGCGACAGCGACGTGGTGGCGGCGATCGCCGGGGACACCGACGCGCAGGCGCTGCTGAGCACCGACGAGCCGCCCGACAGCACCGGGCTGCTGCTCGACTCGCCGGAGGCGGACTACTCGGTGCTGGACGCCGACTCCTCCCAGCGCAGCGCCATCGAGTCGGTGCTGGCCGGGCGCAGCCTGGTGATCCACGGGCCGCCGGGCACCGGCAAGAGCCAGACCATCGCGAACCTGATCGCCGCCCTGGTCGCCCGTGGCAGGAAGGTGATGTTCGTCGCGGAGAAGCGGGCCGCGATCGACGCGGTGCTGTCCCGGCTCAAGAGCGCCGACCTGGGCGAGATGGTGCTCGACATTCACGAGGGCACCCGAGACCGGCTCCGGATCGCCCGCGACCTGGGCGACACGCTGGCCCAGGCGCAGCGGACGACCAGCCCGGATGTCAGCGACCTGCACCGCCGGCTGATCGACCGGCAGCAGCGGCTGAGCCAGCACGTCGCCGCCTTGCACCAGCGGCACGAGCCGTGGGGGGTGACCCCGTTCGAGGTGCAGTCCGCGCTGCTGGGCATCCCGGCGGCGGCGCGCACGCCGGTCCGGGTCGCCGCGCCGGACCGGATCGGCCGGGAACGGGCCGACCAGATCAGGGACGAGCTGCGCGAGTTCGGCCACCTCGGCGGCTTCAGCTTCCGGCCCGGCAGCACGCCGTGGTTCGGCGCCGCGCTGCGGACCAGCGAGCAGGCCAGGCAGGCCTGCGACCTGGCCTCGCGGCTCAGCTCCCGGACCGTGCCGATGCTGGTACACCGGGCCGGCCGGGCCGCCGCGGAGACCGGCCTGGCCGGGCCGGCCGGCTACCGCGGCGCGGCCGCCATGATCAGGCTGTACGCCGAGGTCGGGCAGACGCTGCGGGTCCTCGCCGACGACGTCTACCGTGGCGATCCCGGGCTGCTCGCGACCGCCGCCGGCGATGGCGCCGGGCTGGGGTTCCGTGAGCGACGGACGCTGCGCGGGCAGGCCAGGGCCCTGGTCCGGGGCGGCACCGAACTGTCCAGGGAGCAGCTGGCCGGGCAGCTCACCGAGGCGGCCGGCCAGCTGCGCCGGTGGCGGGAGCTACGGGCCGGCGACGGCCTGCCCCGGCTGCCTGCCGACCTGCCGGAGCTGCAGCAGCAGCTAGCCGAGTGCGAGCAGCAGCTGACCGCGCTGCGCGGCCACATCCAGGTGCCCGAGGACCCGGAGGAGACGCTCGCCGCGCTGTGCGCCGATCAGGACACCGCCTGGCAGCTGCCCCGGCTGTACGAGCTGGCCGCCCGGTTCGACGAGGCCGGCCTCGGCCCGCTGCTGGACGAGCTGGCCCGCCGTCAGGCCGCGCCGGACATCGCCGCGGCGGCCTTCGATCACGCCTGGTACGTCTCGATCCTGGACCAGATCAGGGTGCGTGATCCGGGTTACGGCGCCAGCCGGGGCGGGGCGCTGGACGAGATCGCCAGCGACTTCCGGACCAGGGACGTGCAGCACCTGGCCGCGAACCGGGCCAGGGTCAGCCGGTCCTGGGCCGACCGGCTGTGCGACGCTCAGGACCGGCACCCGCTGCAGGCCCGGGTGATCCGCAAGCAGGCCGCGCTGCGCCGCGGCCACCTGCCGCTGCGGCGGCTGCTCGACCAGGCCAGCGACGTGCTGTTCGCGCTGAAGCCGTGCTGGGCCATGTCGCCGCTGATGGTCAGCCAGGTGCTGCCCGCCGCGCGGCTGTTCGACGTGGTGATCTTCGACGAGGCCAGCCAGATCATCCCGGCCGACGCGATCCCATCGATCATCCGCGGCCACCAGATCGTGGTCGCCGGTGACGACCGGCAGCTGCCGCCGACGAACTTCTTCCGCCAGGTCGGCGACGCGGGCGAGGAGCCGGGCGAGGACGACGAGAGCCTGGTCTCGTTCGGCGACGGATTCGAGTCGGTGCTCGACGCGCTCCGCCCGCTGCTGCCCACCTGCCCGCTGGCCTGGCATTACCGCAGCCGGGATGAGCGGCTGGTCGCGTTCTCGAATATGCACATCTACGGCGGGGCGCTGACCACCTTCCCCGGCGTGTTCCGCGACGACTGCCTGCGGCACGTCGTGGTGGCGCAGGGGCCGGGGGCGGGCCAGGAGGTGTCGGTGACGGCCGAGGTGCACAAGGTCGTCGAGCTGATCCTGGAGCACGCCAGGGCCCGGCCGGAGGAGTCGCTCGGCGTGATCGCGCTCGGGATCAGGCACGCCGAGCGGATCGACAGCGAGCTGCGCGAGGTGCTCGCCGATCACCCCGGGCTGGAAGGGTTCTTCGCCGAGGACTGCCCGGAGCCGTTCTTCGTCAAGAACCTGGAGCGGGTGCAGGGCGACGAGCGGGACGCGATCATCTTGTCGATCGGCTACGGCAAGCACCCGGACGGCCGGATGCGCTACCAGTGGGGGCCGCTGCTGCGCGACGGCGGCGAGCGGCGGCTGAACGTGGCCGCCACCCGGGCCAAGCACCGGCTCACCCTGGTCAGCTCGTTCTCCAGTCACGACGTGGATCCCGACCGGGTGACCAAGGCCGGCGCCAAGCTGCTGGCCGACTACCTCGAATACGCCAGTTCCGGCGGGATCGCGATGAACGCCACCGGCGGTGCCGAGCTGGACCCGTTCGAGGCCGACGTGCGGGACCGGCTGGCCGCCTGCGGGATCATCGTGGTGCCGCAGTACGGGGTCGGCGGCTACCGGGTCGACTTCGCCGCCACCCACCCGCAGGACGCCGACCGGATGATCCTGGCGATCGAGGCGGACGGGGCGTCCTACCGGGAGTCGGGCAGCGTCCGGGACCGGGACCGGCTGCGCGGCGAGCATCTGCAGCGGCTCGGCTGGCGGTTCCACCGGTTGTGGTCCACCAGCTGGTTCCACGACCCGCAGGCCGAGGTCGCGCGGCTGCGGGAGGCCTACCAGAAGGCCGTTTCCGCGGCCCAGCCGCGCCCGCCTGAACCCGAGCCCGGACCGCGGGACGCCGCCGCCGGGCCGGCGGCCAGCGCCGGGTCCGCCGCCGCGGCCAGCGCGGATGCACCGGCGGGCCCGCCGCGGCCTGGCAGCGAGCTGGAGCGTACTAGCCGGCGGGATCTAAGCCGTGAAAAGATGGATAGCCAGCAAATGCTAGTAAATCCATCTGAAAGGGACCAGATCACATGAGACCCCGTCGTTTAATGGCCGCTGCGGCAGCGGCGAGCCTTACCGCCGGCCTGGCTGTCGCCAGCGTGGCTGTCAGCGGGCCGGCCGCCAGCGCGGCCGCGGCGCACGCGGTGCGGGCCGCGCACGCGGCGAGCACGGCGCACGCCATCTCCCGTGCGGCCGCGGCCGCGGCATCGGCCTGCCCCAAGGGCGACGTGTGCGCCTGGTCGGGCACCCACTACACCGGCAGCCACCACGGGATATCGGGCACCAAGGCGAACGACAAGGGCTCGTTTGACTGGAGTCACGCCGAGTCCGTCTTCAACAATGGCCGGCGCTGTAACGCCATCGTCTGGACCAGGACCAACTTCTCCGGCACGCCGCGCGCCTTCGCCCGCGGCCACGGGCTGGCCAGCCTCCGCGGCACCGACGCCTGGCACCATCTGTACTCCAACTCCTGGGCCCAGTGCACCTGAGTACCGTGCGGCCCGGCTGAGCCCGCCGGTGCTGTGCGCCCGCGGCCCGGCCGTCCCGGCGGGGGCCGCGGGCGCGTAGCCCGGTGCCCGGCCAGCGTCTGGTTCATCATGTAAAGCGTGAGCACGCCGTACAACCGGTTCACCGGCCAGAGCCTGGAGCGGCTGACGACGCTGAGCGACGGCATCTTCGCGGTCGCGATGACGCTGCTGGTGCTGGACCTGCGGGTGCCGGTGAGCGCGGCGGCGTCGGCGCACTCCGCGCACCTGCTGTCGCACGAGCTGCTGAAGCTGGGGCCGGGCTTCGCCGCCTACCTGCTGAGCTTCACCATGCTGGGCACGTTCTGGCTGGCCCAGCACGCGCTGCTGGGCAACCTCGCCCGCAGCGACCGGAACCTCACCTGGATCAACATCGGGTTCCTCTTCGTGGTCACCGTGCTGCCGTTCTCGGCCGGGATCCTGGCCGAGTTCGTGCACGCCCGGCTGGCTGTCGGCCTGTACTGGCTCAACATCGCGCTGCTCGGCGCCGGGCTGGCCGCCAGCGCGGGTTACGCCAGGCGGGCCAGGCTGGTCGGCGAGGGCAGCGCGCCGCACCAGGTGTCGATCTTCCTGGGACGGATCCTGCTGGCCCAGGTCCTGTACGGCGCCGCGGCGCTGATCTGCCTGGCCAGCACGATCGCCAGCGTGATCGCGTTCGCGGTGGTCCAGGCCTATTTCATCCTCTCGCCCCGGATACCGCTGCTCGACCGGGCGGCCGGCAACCGGACGCCCGGCTGACCCGGGGGCACCCGGTCAGGTCGCCGCGGCCAGGCTGATCACGACGTTGTTGGCGGTCGATGAGATGGCGGCGGCGCCGGAGGCGACCAGGACGGGCCTCGTCGCCGTCCCGGTCTGCCCGTTGCCGACCTGGCCCACCCGGCCGGTTCCCCAGGCGTAGACGTCCCCGGTGGCCGTCACCGCGTACGAGGTGGCCGAGCCGCTGGCCAGGCGCTGGTAGCTGACCCCGGCCGGGGGGTGGATCCGGACCGGGGACGGCCGCATGCCTTTCGCGCTGGTGCCCAGCTGGTGCGCCCAGTTGTCGCCCCAGGACCACAGCGAGCCGTCCGACAGCAGCGCGAGCGTCTGGCCGTTGTTCCAGTAGGAACCGCCCTGGGCGACCTCGGTCACCGGGAACGGCAGCCGGACCCGCACCGGGACGCCGGCGGACCTGCCCGGATGCCCGTTCCCGAGCTGGCCGTTGCCGTTGAACCCCCAGTTGTAATATTCGCCGTTCTTCAGCAGCGCCCCGGCATTGGCGAACGACGCGACCAGCCTGCTGACCTCCGCGCCGTCGAGCCCGGCGACCGTGACCGGCCTGGTGCTGCTGCGGGTGCTGCCGTCGCCCAGGGTGCCGTGCAGGTTCTGGCCGCAGGCGTACACGGTGCCGTCAGCGTCGTACACGGCGTGGTTGCTGGCCCCGGCCAGCGTGCTCACGTTGGAGAACGGCAGCCGGACCGGCCTGCGGAACGCGTTGCGGCTGCGGCCGTTCCCGAGCTGGCCGTGGGTGCCCAGGCCCCAGGCGTAGAGACGGCCGTCGGTCAGCAGCGCGTACTGGGTCGAGTTCGAGCTGCCCACCGCGGCGACCCGGCCTTGACGAATCTCGGCTGACCGGCCGGCTCCCGCGGCGCGAGCCGGGTTGTCTTCTTCGCCAGCCTCATACCGGGACAATATTGGCGCGCCGGATTGGACGGCCGGTCAGGCCGGCGTTATCTCGTCTGCCTGGCCCGATAGCACGGCCGCCAGCCGGCCCGCCATCGCGCCTGGCACCTTGATCTCCACAGTCGGCTCGTTCGCCAGGTAGATCAGCACGGTCCGCCAGCCTGATCCGGCGGTCGGCGCGGTGGCCTGCACGATCCGGTCCCGCGACACATAGCCGAGGAACCGGCCTGCCTGCCAGCCGTGCCGCCCGGCCCGGATCAGCAGCCGCCGGTCCGTCAGCGCCATCACCATGCGGGGGGCCAGCGGGAACATCGACGAGCGGGCTATCCGGCGGCTGCGCCGCCGCAGCATCACGTGCTCGATGATCAGCACCAGCGGCCACAATTCGGCGGGCGCCAGCCCGCCACCCGCGTCGGCGGGCGTTAACGCGGGGAATACCGCGAGCAGCACCTCGCCAGGCCGCAAGTCAGCCGCTACCGACTGGGTGACACGTGACCAGTCCGCGCTCCGGAGCATGCCGACATCGTCGGTCATCCGGCCCCGCCCCGTCCCCCGATTACTGCTATAGCTGACGGCCGGGCTGGTGTCCGCTACACCCGCCCAGACCAGGCGAAACCCGGTCAGGTAGGAACCGGCAGGATCCGGGAGATTGCGTGCTGGTTCGTTTACTGTGCATCAGCCCCGGCGGTCCTTCGCGTGCTGAGTTTCGCTGCCAGTGCCGGGTGCGCCATGGTGAGCCTAGGCGGCAGTCTCTGGACAGCCGCACCTGCCTGGCGGCCGGTCCGTAGCACCCCCCTCACGACGCCGCCAGGCAGCCACGGCCCGCGCTGCGCGTCCCCCGGCGCCGCGCGGGCCGCCCAGCGTTCCATCCCAGGGGGACATCTGATCGCCGACCGTACCAGGCGTGCATGGAGCGTCGCGGCTGCTCAGTACTGCGGAGGGGCCTTTGAGCGCGCCAGCACCCGGCCGGCTCAGCGTCGTTTACTCTGGTTCTACGGCCAGTCGTCCCCGCCGGAAGCTGCGCATACGAGGACGGCGTCAATGGAGCTAGTCACCGAGGCGGCTGACCCGGAGACCGCTGGGCACCTGCTCAGCGGTACCTACGGGCCGATGCGGATCGATGTCCGCAGCCAGCGGTACGGGATGCGGCTGGCGCAGGCTTCGCTGGGCCCGGTCCGGTTCGATCACGTCAGATTCGCGATGGACTTCACGGCCGACGCCGCCCCGCTCAGCGCCCTGGCCTTCGGCCAGCTGCTGTCGGGCCGGGTGAGTTACCGCTCGGACGGCAGCCAGCGGGAATATCACCCTGGCCAGGTATTCCTCGTCGCCCAGCCCGACCACCCTTACACCGTCACCGTCCACGACGCCGAGCTGCAGCTTGTCGTCTTTGGTCCGGCCCTGCCCAGCCAGGTGGCTGCCCCCGCACCTGGCCGTGCGCAGCACCCGGTGCGGTTCACCGGCTATGAGCCTGTCTCGCCGCAGGCGGCCGACGACTGGATAACCACCTGCGCCTATATCCGCGGCACCCTGGTCGCCCGTCCCGATCCCGCGGCCGCGCCGCTGGTCACCGCCAGCGCGGCCAGGCTCCTGGTCGCCACCGCCCTGGCCACCTTCCCGAATACCGCGCTCATCGACCCGGCCACCGTGGACCGGCCCGAGGGCTCCCCGGCCACGCTGCGGCTCGCGGTCGCGTTCATTCATGAGAACGCCCACCAGGACATCACCCTGGCTGACATCGCGTCCGCCGCCCACGTCACTATCCGCGCTGTGCAACTGGCGTTCCGCCGCCACCTGGACATCACCCCCCGGGGCTACCTGCGCCAGGTCCGTCTCGGCCACGCCCACCGCGAGCTTCAGGCCGCCGGGCCGGAATCCGACACCATCACCGCCATCGCGGGCCGGTGGGGCTTCGCCAGCTCGAGCAGGTTCGCCGCGTACTACCGCGAGGCCTACGGCGTCCTGCCCAGCTGGACCCTGCGCGGCTGACCGGCGCCCGGTCACGTCCGCTGGTGCCCCTGCTGCTCGCCATCACCTCGCCGGGCCCGGCCAGGCGCGGCTGCCGTCAGGAGGTGCCGGGCCGGCTATAGCGGATCCTGAAGTCGTGTTCCCAGGTGGCGCCGCCATCAGCTGACTTCTGCCAGCTGCCGGTGATCTCCGCCTGATCGGCGCTGACCTCGGCATGGAACCGCTGGGAGAACTCTGGCGTATCCCGCCACATCCGCCAGCTGCTGCCGTTGAAGCTCATCCGGTAAACACGCGACACGCCGCGCTCGTCCGCATACAGGACCTGGTAGTCCGGCTCGGAGTCATCCCGGCCGATGATCCAGGTGGCGGGGCCCATCCGGATCACCAGGGCAGCGCCGTGCTCGATCCAGTCGAAGGTGACCGACCCGGGCACCTTCGCGGCCGGGTCGGGCAGGAACGAGGCATCGGACAGCTCCGTGTCCCAGGTGCCGGCGAGGAACTGCAACCTGGCGAGGGCAGGGTTGGCGGCCATCGGTTCTCCCGTCCGTCCGCACTTTCTTGACTCAACCGGGTTGCGGCCGGTTTCCCTGAAGCTGAGCACGCTGTGCGGCGGGCAGGCGGCTGACGACCAGGCCGTAGGAGTGCTCGACCAGCTCTCGCAGCGTGCTGTCGTCCACCGAGCCGTCGAGTTCGACGGTGTTCCAGTGCCGCTTGTTCATGTGGTAGCCAGGGCGGACCGACGAGTACTGAGCGCGCAGTTCCAGGGCGCGCGCCGGGTCGCACTTGAGGTTCACCGAGCCCGGCTCCCCGTCCAGGGCGATGAGGGCGAACATCCGGCCGCCGACCTTGAACACGGCGGCTCCGTCGCCGAACGGGTAGTCCTCGACGGCGGCAGGCAGGCTCGCGCACAGGCCGAGCACGTCATCTCGGTTCATGTGCCCCAAGCCTAGGCGTCCCCCCGCGGCGCCGGCTGGACGGTCAGCGTGGCCCCCGCCGCGCTGCTGTACGGTTGGCGTGGCGGTGACAAGCTGATCATCAGGCTTGACGGCCGTCAGGGCTTGGTGCCGGGGGTGATCCAGGTTCTTGGTAACGGGGGTGATCGAGATGCCGGTTTCGTTGCTGGCGGTGATCGTTGACTGCGCTGACCCGCTCCGTCAGGCCGAGTTCTGGGCCTGGGCGCTGGGGTACGAGGTGGACCAGCGCAACCCGGACGAGTTTGAGGTGAGCGATCCGGCCGGAAGGGGCGAGTCGCTGTACTTCATGAAGGTGCCCGAGCCCAAGGTGGGCAAGAACCGGCTGCACCTGGACCTGGTGACCTCCGGGTCGATGGAGGCCGAGGTCAGCCGGCTTGTCAACGCGGGCGCCCAGGTCGTCGGGGTGCGGCAAGACCCGGCTTCGTACGCCAACCCCGACACCTGGACGGTGCTGCGTGATCCGGAGGGAAACGAGTTCTGCGTGACGAGCACCCTGACCCTGACCGGCCTGGCGGCGGTGAGGCGGCTGGGCGGGTAACCGCGCAGCTCGCAGCGGTCACGGGTCCGCATCGGTGCGCTTGCCCGGGTTGGGGAGCGGGCCTGGCGGCCCGGCGTTCCTGGGAGGATTGGTCCCATGGGTACTGACCGGGTGCGGCCTCGCGGAGAGGCCGACGAGCGAGCGACGCTGACGGGTTTCCTGGACTTCCAGCGGGCCACCCTGGCTCTCAAGTGCGAAGGGCTGACCGAGGACCAGCTCCGCGAGCGGGCGGTGCCGCCGTCCAGCCTGTCGCTGCTCGGCATCGTCAGGCACATGGCCGAGGTGGAACGCAACTGGTTCGGGCCGGTGCTGGCCGGCGCGCGGATGCGGCTGATCTACTCCGCTGAAATGGACTGGGAAGCCGCGTTCCGTGACGTCGCCGCGGCGGACGTGGCGGAAGCCTTCGCGGTCTGGAACGCCGAGTGCGACCACGTCAGGGCTCTGGTCGCCGCCGCTCCGTCGCTTGATGTCAGCGGGATCCGGCGCGGCGAGAAGGTCTCGCTTCGCTGGGTTCTCGCCTACCTGGCCGAGGAGTACGCCCGGCACAACGGGCACGCGGACCTGCTCAGGGAACGCCTGGACGGGTCCACCGGGACCTGACCAGGGCGGAGCACTTCTTGGCCTGGCACTTACACCGCTGGCTGCCGGGACGGTGGCCGCCGCACTCGCCCCGTCACCCGGGACCGAAGGTCACCCCAGAAGGCCGGCTCTCCGATATATTCCTTGACTTGAATATTCTTGTTGGTGAATACTTTGGGCCATGGACCGGATCGCGGCAGCGCTCGGAGACGGCGCGCGGTGGCGCATCGTCGAGCTCCTCGCCGAGCGCCCCCGGTCTGTCGGCGAACTAGCTGAGCTGACCGGCTTGCGGCAGCCGCAGGCCACCAAGCATCTGCAGGCCCTCGCCCGGGCCGGCCTGGTCACGGTCTTCCCGCTCGGGCAACGTCGGGTCTACGCGATCGAGGCGGCACCGCTGGAAGCCCTCGCGGGGCGGCTGCGGGAGCTGATCGTTTCCGCCGGGGCACACGAAGGCGACCGAGACGTCATCGCTCGCTACCGCGCCGCCATCGAGGCGGAATCCGCGGTCGCGGACCGGGACCGGTGGGCGGACGGCCGGACTTTCTCGTTCGAGCGGGTGCTGGCCGCGCCACCGGACGTCGTCTGGCGGCACTGGGTAGACCCGGGCCTGCTCGCGTCCTGGTGGGCGCTGCCGCCGATGACGGTCACCGACTGCGTCCTTGAGCCGGAACCTGGCGGTCGCGCCGTCCTCGAGTACCGGGATGCCGAGGGGCGGTACCGCTCTGAGGGGCGGGTCCGCAGCGCGAAGCAGCCCGGGCACCTCGTGTTCGACCTTACGGTGCGGGACGCGGCGGGGGCGGACTCGTTCACCGGCCACTACGACCTGACCCTCGCCGCGGTCCCGGACGGCACCCGGCTGCGGCTTGGCCTGCGCATCACCGAATCGGCCGTCGGGGCCGTGCCCCACATCGCCGGGATCGAGCCCGGCTGGAGCCAGGTGCTTGACAACCTCGCCGCCGCCGTCGGCGTGTTCCAGCGCAGCACCGGCGCAGCATCAGCGGAATGACCAAGGGAAAGAAAGGACAGTCATGACCAACCCGGCCGCCCGCAGGGTGATCGCGAGCATGAGCCTCACCATCGACGGGCGTTACAGCGGTCCCGGCGGGCCCGGTGACCTGAGCGCGATCGTCCCGTACATGACCACTGAGGTGGCGCGAGATCAGCTCACCCGCATCTGGGAGGGCGCGACGACGGCGCTGCTCGGCCGGCTCAACGCCGAGGGGTTCATGGGTTTCTGGTCGCCGGTCGCCGAGGACCAGAACGCCGACCCGCGTGATCGCGGCTACGCGAGGTGGCTGGTCAACGCGGAGAAGGTCGTCCTCTCGACCACCCTGACCGAGCCGCCGTGGGAACGCACCCGCGTCGTCAACGCCCCGGCCGCCGACGTCGCCGCCGAGCTCAAGGCCACCGGCGAGGGCGACATCCTGGTCAACAACAGCGCGAGCGTCATCAAGGCGCTCCTCGCGGCGGACCTGCTCGACCGGCTCTATCTCATCATCTGCCCCGAGATCGCCGGGGGCGGGCGGCGCCTGTTCGACGACGGCCTGCCGGCCTCGAAGTGGGCGCTCACCCGCCAGGAAACCGGTGAGCTGGGCGAGATCGCGGTGGTCTACGACCGCGCACGCTAGTTACCGCTGACAACCCGGCCTGCCGCCCCCGCCGCCGCCACGCGCCGGCGAGCCTTAGCCGCGCCGGACGGCGAAGTTGTAGCAGCCGTAGCCCACGTTGCGCAGGTGCACGAGCGAGACATCCGGCCGGGCGAACAGTTCGCGGATGACGGTCATGGCGTGCTCGCCGTCGTCTGCCATGACGCCGCCGGCGATCCGGCCGTCCCGGTCGTAGGCGCGGACGACCTGCAGCCGGTGGCTCAGGCCGGGCGGGTACTGGCTCGGAGTCAGGTAGCCGGCGCAAGGCTCCGCGTGGATGAATACCGGGCCGCGCTCGGCGTAGGCACCACGGGTGCCCGGCGGTGTGTAGGCGATGAGCAGCATCTCTTCGCCCGGGCCGGATTCCCGCAGGCAGCATCGAAGCGGGCTGCCGCCCTCGGCATCAACCTGCGCGGTCAGCTGGTTGCCAGCCTCATCCACTCCAGCCGCCTTGATCTCTCGCAGCCTGGCCTGCGGGATCGCCTCGAAGATCAGCCCGCTCGCGCCCGGCGGGACAGCCACGATCTGTTCGGTGGGTCGCATCGTCATGTCAGGTAAACGCCGGCCGCGGCCAGCACGTGAGGTGTCCCTGCGGCCCTCGAGCTCCTGCTCAAGCTTGTACCCGCCCGGCCGCTGCACGCCCGCGCTGCCAGCGACAACTCGCCTCGCTCAGAGTTCTCCAGAAGCGGCTTCAACGTCGTCGGGACCGAGAGCTCCTGTGCCCCGGCGCGAAAGCGCGCCATCGAGGAACCATCCTCCGGCTGGAGTAAGACCGCGGCCGCCCGCCCGCAATGGCGTGCCAACGCCACCCACTGCGATAAGTACGCCCGCACCTGCCACGGCGCCGCCCTGCACGGGTCTGCGCTCGGCCGGTATTCTCTCCTGATGCCTGCGGTGGTTTTCGAACGCGTTGCTCCCGTCGTCACCGTGCACGACCTCGACGCTGCCCTGGCGCGATACCGGCGACTGGGCTTCGCGACCAAGCTGGACGAGCCCGCGCACTACGGCTTCGCGGAACGTGGCGGGGTACAGCTGCACCTGGTCGAGGACGACCCAGACGACCCCGGCGGGACCGGGGGCGTCGTGTATGTCTACGTCTCTGACGCCGATGCCCTGCGCGCCGAGTGGGCAGCCGCAGGTATCGAAGGCCGGTTCATCGGGCCGCACGACACCCCGTACGGCCTGCGGGAGTTCGTCTACACCGACCCCGACGGCATCGTGCACCGAGTCGGCTCGCCGCTCTGACACAAGGCCCGTCACCGCTATGTCACCGCTACCGGTGACACGGCGGGCTCCCTGGCAGCAAAGCAGGGCCTCGTCTCACGTCTGAGAACAAGGCCCTGACCTGCGGATCCGGCGGCGCGCTCGGAGGGACTCGAACCCCCAACCTTCTGATCCGTAGTCAGATGCTCTATCCGTTGAGCTACGAGCGCATAGCGCTGCACAGTCTACGGCACAACGGGCCCCGCCCGGACGAGTGCGCCGGGAACCCCGGCGGCCGCGGACGGGTCCGTTGAACTGTGGTTGTTTCTCAGCGCTATTTACTGAAACCAGCCACGATCATCACGCTGGCCGCCAGTCAGCCGGGGCCCGTCTGCCGGGCGGCCTCATCGGCCTGCTCGCCTGCCGCGACCGGCCGGGCCGCGGGGCCTCGCGCTGAGGCGGCGGCCCGCGTCAGCTCACCGGCGCGGTGCGGGTGCGAGGGCGGGCGCGGATGTGCATGCGCTCACCTTGCGGCCCGAACAGGACGAGCAGTTCGGCGAGCTGCGGTCCGGCGCCGCCGAACCAGTGCGGGGTGCGGGTGTCGAACTCGGCGGCCTCGCCGGGCGTCATGACGAAGTCATGCCCGGCGAGCCGCAGCCGGACCCGGCCGGACAGCACGTACATCCACTCGTAGCCTTCGTGCGTCCGCAGCTCGGCTTCGGGCTCGGCGGGCGGGAGGAGCATCTTGTACGCCCGCGGCCCGCCGGGACGCTGGGTCAGCGGGATGAGGGTGCGGCCGTTGCGGCGTACCGGCCGGACCCGGACGCGCGGGTCGGCGGGCGGTGGCATGCCGATGAGCTCGTCGAGTGGCACCTGGTAGGCGCGGGCCAGGGCCAGCAGCAGTTCCAGGGTGGGCTTGCGGCCGCCTGACTCCAGCCGGGACAGGGTGCTGACCGAGATGCCGGTCGCCGCGCAGACGCTCGCGAGGGTGGCACCACGCTGCTGGCGCAGTGAGCGCAGGCGCGGGCCGACCGCGCCGAGTACCTGGTCGCCATCCATGCATCCATTGCCGCTTCGGCAAACGGATTTGTCAAACCGCCCTGCCGCGGCCCATGGTGGTCGCATGGCGCAGAGCTATGACGTGGTGGTCGTTGGCGGGGGCGCGGCCGGGCTCAGCGGCGCGGTCGCGCTAGCCCGGTCCCGCCGCTCGGTGCTGGTGGTGGACGCCGGCGAGCCGCGTAACGCCCCGGCTGCCCGCGTGCACAATTTCCTGACCCGCGACGGCACGCCGCCGGCCGGGATCTACGCGGCCGGCCGGGAGGAGGTGGCCAGGTACGGCGGGACGGTCGAGACCGGCCGGGTCACCGCGCTGAGCCGCGACGCGGAGCGGTTCACCGTCCAGCTGGAGGACCGGGCGGTGACCGCGCGGCGGCTGCTGGTGGCGACCGGGCTGCGCGACGAACTACCGCAGCTGCCGGGCCTGGCGCAGCGGTGGGGCGTCGACGTGCTGCACTGCCCGTACTGCCACGGCTGGGAGGTGCGGGACCAGCGCATCGGCGTCCTCGCCACCGGCCCGGGCGCGGTGCACCAGGCGCTGCTGTTCCGCCAGCTCAGCCCGCACGTGACCGTGCTGGCGCACACCGCAGGGGAGCTGGACTCCGAGCACCGGGAACAGTTCAGCGCGCTGGGCATCACGGTCATCGAGGGCACGGTCACCGGTGTCGAGGCCGATGATGGCGGCCTGACCGGGGTCCGGCTCTCCGACGGCGGCCGGGTGGCGCTGGACGCGCTGGTCGTCATGCCCCGGATGACCGCGAACGCCGAACTGCTCGCGCCCCTCGGCCTGGCCCCTACCGAGGTATCGGTCGGCGGGCAGGTGCTGGGAACGCAGATCGAGGCGGACTCCTCCGGCGCGACCACCGTGCCCGGGGTGTGGGTGGCGGGCAACCTCGCCAGCGTCCAGGCACAGGTCATCACCTCTGCCGCCGCGGGGCTGACGGCGGGCGCCGCGATCAACGCCGATCTCGCCGCCGAGGACGCCCAGCACGCGGCCCGGGCGGGCCGGGCCGGGCACCCTTGCGGCGAGCAGGCCTGGGATGAGCGCTACCGGTCCGGGGCGCAGATCTGGAGCGGCAACCCGAATCCTGTGCTGGTGGCCGAGACCAGCGGGTTGCCGCCGGGGACAGCCTTCGACGCCGGGAGCGGCGAGGGCGCCGACGCGTGCTGGCTCGCCGCCCGCGGCTGGAAGGTCACCGCCGCCGACATCTCCGCCATTGCCCTCCAGCGGTCGGCCGACCGGGCTGACCAGCTCGGCCTGGACATCAGCTGGCTGCACGCCGACCTCGCCAAGGCCCCTCTCGCGGGAACATACGACCTGGTCACCGCCCACTACCTGCATGCGCCGAAGGCAGCGCGCGAAGTCCTGTTCCGTCACCTAGCCGCTGCCGTGGCACCAGGCGGCACGCTGCTCATGGTCGGCCACGACCCCACCGACCAGGTCACCACCATGCACCGGCCGCACCTGGCCGAGACGGGCTGGACCGCCGGCGAGCTGGCCGACTCACTCGGCGACGGCTGGACGATCGAGATAGCCGAGGCCAGGCCCCGCCAGGCCACCGACCCCGATGGCCGCCAGGTCACCATCCACGACGCGGTCGTTCGCGCCCGCCGCCGGTAACCTGCCGGCCGCTGCGCGCCGCTAGACCGGGGCCATGTCCACGAAACGGCTGTAGTGGCCCTGGAACGCCACCGTCACGGTAGCGGTCGGCCCGTTGCGGTGCTTCGCAAGGATGAAGTCCGCTTCCCCGGCCCGCGGTGACTCCCGCTCGTAAGCGTCCTCCCGGTGCAGCAAGATGACAACGTCAGAGTCCTGCTCAATGCTGTTGTGAGCAAATACGCCATCAGCGATGAAGTTATGGGTGCCCTTGACCGTAGCGTCGAATACCGGAGTAGGTCCGAGTGGCTCGATGCTTTCTACGCGGTCCCAGAAGATATCAGTTGTAGCCAGCATCTCCAGGATCGGAGAGTTGAGGGCATCCGCGCACCGCAGCAACCGTGCTCGGCCCGGGCAGCTCTTATACAGCGCCGAGCCGCAGTAGTGGGTGCCGATCGCGGCCTGGAACTGGCGCTCGGTCAGCCCGGCGCGAAGTCGCTCGGCTCTGACGATATCCCACACCTCGATAGGCAGGGTGTCAGCGTTGGTATTGCTGGCCCTGCCGTCCAGGTCGGCGGACAACTGCCGGGCGGTCATACCGCGTCGGCCGTGCACACCTACATCCCGGCAGAAAGTGCGCAGGCTTGGCCCATCGGCAATGATCACGTGGTACGTGGGCCGGTAGTTACCTTTAGTGACCCTGCGGATCCGCGCCACGATTCCCAACCTGTTCAGCAGGCTCGCCACCCCATCGGCCAGCTTGCGGCTGGAGCTGGCGTAATAGGCCTTCGGAGCGGACTTTGCCCGACCCTGCGGATTCCAGACAGAGCCATCGGTGGCCCACAGGTGCCGCAGGAATACCGCGATTTCGCGCTCGCTCGCCCCGTAAATGACTCGGGGGATGCGCTTCTGATAGGAGCGCAGGTTCTCAATGCCCAGCTCGCGGAACCAGACGTGCAGTGGGTTGTAGCGCCCGTGAGTGCAGTGGTAGGGGGCTGGCAGGTAGCTGTGCCACCACGTCTTCTGCGCTACCCGCCGAGGCGTAATGCCGAACTCTGCGGCTGCCGCGCTCTCGACGAAGTCGAGGTTGGCTTCGTCATCTGAGGTGTAGTGGACCGGTTGGCCGCGCAGCACACAGCCATCCCCGATGAGGTGAGCGAGCAACCCGAGCCGCCCCTCGTTCCAGCCCAGGCCTTTGTTGATCGGCGCGGGGATATGGCGTGGTATGGCGATCCGTGCACCGGCCGCCAGTTCCTCCACCGGCCGCCAGCCTGAGAAGGTGAGAAACCGATGATTGCCAGACGCCTTGACCTCACGCCCGGAGGCGAGCTTCAGCCGATAGATCTCCTTGACTCCTGACGGGAAGACATTGGTGATAGGTGCGGCGACTATGCGGTGCTGCTCATCCAGCGACCAGACGCTAATGCCCTCGTATCCGTCGTCAAGCAGTTCCTGGAAGGTGACCGGCGCCCCGGTATCGGCGCGCAGCAAGGTCGTGTCGTTGGTCAGGCAACCGCTTTCGCGCAGGTCAGCGAGCAGCGGGCGCTTGTCGGTGCGCTGCTCGGGACCGCGGTTGAGCTGGGCGACGGCGATGACGGGGACCTCAAGCTCCTTGGCCAGCAGCTTGAGCGAGCGGGACATCTCCGAGACTTCCTGCTGCCGGTTCTCCACCCGCTTCGGTGAGCTCATCAGCTGCAGGTAGTCGATGATCACGAGCCGGAGGTCATGCCGCTGCTTCAGCCGGCGGCATTTCGCCCTGATCTCCATCAGGGACATGTTGGGCGAGTCGTCGATGAACAGCGGCGCGTCCACGACCTCGCTCATCCGCCGGGCCAGCCTGGTCCAGTCCTCGTCACCGAGCTGACCGGTCCGCATCGAGTGCAGCGGGACCCGTGCCTCGGCGGACAGCAGCCGCATGGTGATCTCGTTCCGGCTCATCTCCAGGCTGAAGATCGCCGAAGTCAGCCCGTTCTTGATCGACGCCGCCCTGGCCAGGTCCAGCGCGAGGGTGGAGTTGTGCGTCGGGATCCAGCTCTGCCCGGCCAGGTACATGTGTTCGTCGTTGTCCACCTGGACGCAGCGGACCGGCACGCTCGGCACGGACCGCACGTCGGTGATGAACCGGCAGCGCGTCACCGGGTGCGCCCGGGTGGTCTGCCGCTCCCGCTTGCGGGTCAGCCGGAAGACCGTATCGGCCGGGGTGAAGGTCACCATGTAGCAGGTCGAGGATTCGGCGGTGCGGCCCCTGACCAGCTTGGATGTCATCCTCGCGCGATAGCCGAGACTGAGGACCAGCTCCAGGAAGTCCGTCGCCAGGCGCTCGGATGTCACGCCGAACTGGATCGTGCCGGTATCGGACACGTAGCCATCCGTGTCGAGCAGCCCGGCCAGCAGGGCCCGGCGCTGCGCCTCCGACGCCCGCAGGTACACCGGCGGTATGTGCCGATCGCGCAGCACTGCCAGGCTGCGGAGCACGGCTTCGGCGGTCCCCTGGCGGCCGGGCAGCCCGATCGCGCAGCGCAGCCCGGCCGGGTCCGTCACCACCTGCAGACCTTCGGCCGCCATCTCCGCGATGATCTCCGGATCGGCGGTGGCAACCTGCCCGGTACCGCTCGCGCCACCCGCTAGCCAGGCGCCCAGCGCGTACGGGGGGAACGGGAGGACCCGGGCGGGCAACTCGGCCGGCTGCGCGAGGGCGACGGCGTGGCTGGCCCGGCCGTCCGGCAGGCGGACGGTCGCTGCTATCTGCTCAGTCGTCCTGACGCCTGGCTGGCCTGCGGCCTCGGTCACCGCCGGGCCCGCGCCCGCCAGCACGGCCCCCGCCAGCACGGGGGCCGCCAGCACGGGGGCCGCTGCGGTAGTTGTCCGCCACTGGTGGTTAGCGTCGGCGACGATCACGGACCCGTCGCTGAACTCCACCTCGTAGCAGAGGCGGCCAGTCATGACCTCGGTGGCAGCGACCACGCGAGCCGGCCGGCCGTCGGCACCGATCAGCTCCTCGCCCACCTGGACCTCGCCCATCGTGGTCCAGCCCGTCGGGGTCGGCAGCGGGGTGTCCAGGGCAAGCGCCTTCCCCAGGGCGGGGCGGGCGGCTATGACGATCATCTGGCCGGGGTGCAGGCCGTTGGTCAGCGCGTCGAGGTCGGCGAAGCCGGTGGGCACGCCGGTGAGCGCGCCGCCACGGCTGCCGATGGCCTCGATCTCGTCCAGCGCGCCCGGCATGATCTCTGACAGCGGCAGGTAGTCATCGCTGACCCGCCGCTCGGTGATCCCGTAGACCTCCGCCTCGGCGCGGTCCACCAGCTCGTCGGCGTCCCCGTCGCCGGTGTAACCGAGCTGCACGATCCGGGTGCCGACCTCGACCAGCCGCCGCAGGATCGCCCGCTCGCGCACGATCCTGGCGTAGTAGCCGGCGTTCGCCGCGGTGGGCACCGACGCGATCAGCGTGTGCAGGTAGGGCGCCCCGCCGACCCGGGCGATGTCGCCGCGCTTGGTCAGCTCGGCGGCCACCGTCACCGCGTCGGCCGGCTCGCCGCGGCCGTACAGGTCCAGAATGACCTCGTGGACCACCTGGTGCGCGGGCCGGTAGTGATCGGCTGGCCGGATCGCCTCCAGGACGTCAGAGATGGCGTCCTTGGAGAGCATCATCCCGCCCAGCACGCACTGCTCGGCCGCCAGGTCATGCGGCGGGGTCCGCTCAAACTCATCGCCGCGCGGTGCCATCTCGGTAACGCTCACCAGGTGCCACCCCCTTCGCCGGTGCGCGATCCCGCGGCTGCCCGCGCGGATGATTACCTCCGTTCTACCGAACGGTTCCGACAGTCTCGCGGCGGCGCACGGCAGCGTCCAGCCGTGCTGTGCACAGGGCTGTGGACAGGCTGTGCAGACACGCCGCACTCTCTGTGCGCAGCCTGGGGATCAGATTGTGGATACCGGGCCCGGAACGCCCAGCCGGCGCTTGCTGCCTGCGGTTTTCGCGTCCACGGGCTGTGCGCGACAAAAACTCGCCATAACAATGCCCGTCCACAATGGCCAGAAGTTATCCACATTAGGAATTTGACGTCGTACGTAACACGGCAGCTACTGAGAGCATCCTGAGCGGCGGCCGGGCCGCGATCGCCTGCCGGGCAGCCGATGCGCTGGTTTGCCGGGCAGCTGTCAGCGGGTACGCCTAAGATTCGAGCATGTGTTCGACGGACGATGACCGGCTCGCCGAGCTCGGCCAGGCCATCGACGACCTGGCCGCGCGGTCGCAAGCGCAGCCGGGCGCAACCTCGGACAAAGACACGGCCGGCCAGGTCGCGTATATCTGGGCCATGCTCGCTGAGCTCGATCCTGAGCTAGCCAGCCGAATGGCGGGTTACGACAAGGCGGCGGAATAGTTAAACCCGTCCTGGCCAGCCTCCGGGGCGGCCAGGACGGGTCTTTAGCTGCCGGGTATCAGGCCCCGGTGATCTCGACGTCGAGCCGGGCGGTGACCTCCGGGTGCAGCCGGACGGACACCTGGTGGGCGCCGACGGTCTTGATCGGGCTGGCGATCTCGATCCTGCGCTTGTCCAGGGCGGGGCCGCCGGCCGCTGACACCGCGGCCGCGATGTCCGCGGGCGAGACCGAGCCGAACAGGCGGCCGCCCGAGCCGGCCTTGGTCTGCAGCCGGACGGTCAGCGCGGACAGCCGGGCGGCCGCGGCGCTGGCGTCGTCGATGCTCTTGATGTCGCGGGCCGCCCTGGCCCGCTTGATCAGGTCGATCTGCTTCTGCGCGCCGCGGGTCCAGCGCATCGCCAGGCCGCGCGGGACCAGGTAGTTGCGGCCGTAGCCGCCGGCTACCTCGACGACGTCGCCGGGCGCGCCCAGGCCGGTGACCTCCTGGGTGAGGATGAGCTTCATCGGTGTACCGCTCATCGGTCCGTGACCTCCCTGCGTCCTAGCGCGCCGTGCTGGTGTAGGGCAGCAGCGCCATCTCGCGCGCGTTCTTGATCGCGGTGGCGACGTCGCGCTGGTGCTGCGTGCAGTTGCCGGAAACCCGTCGTGCCCGGATCTTGCCGCGGTCGGAGATGAACTTCCGCAGCAGCCCGGTGTCCTTGTAGTCGACGCGGGCGATCTTCTCCTGGCAGAACAGGCAGACCTTCTTCTTCGGTTTGCGAATTGGTGGCTTGGCCATCGTGGTGCTCCTAGCAGAGCCCCGCCTGCGGCGGGGATGGTCGGTTCGGTGCGGGCTGGTACTCAGCGGCAGGCCTGGCTCAGAACGGCGGCTCGTCGGCGAGGTCGCTGCCGCCGGACGACGACGACGAATCTGATGACCAGGGGTCATCGCTTTGCCTGCCGCCGCCTCCACCGTACCCGCCGCCCTGGCCGCCCTGGCCGCCGCCGAAGCTGCTGCCGCCAGACCGGCTGGACCTGGTGACCTTGGCTGAGGCACTGCGCAGCGAGGGGCCGACCTCATCGGCCTCCACCTCGTAGACGGTGCGCTTCTCGCCTTCCTTCGTCTCGTAGGACCGCTGCCGCAGCCGGCCGGAGACGATGACCCGCATGCCGCGCTGGAGCGACTCGGCCACATTCTCAGCGGCCTGGCGCCAGACGTTGCAGGACAGGAAGAGGCTGTCGCCGTCCTTCCACTCGCCGGTGGCGTTGTCCCTGAACCGCGGCGTGGAAGCCACGCGGAACTTGGCCACCGCCTGCCCGGTAGGGGTGTAACGGAGCTCTGGGTCATCGACGAGGTTGCCGATGATGGTGATCTGGGTGTCGCCTGCTGCCATCGGGGTTACTCCCGGTCATTCGGATGCTGTAACGCCAGCTTAAGGGCCACTACTGTCAGTACGCGGTCAGTGCTGATCCGGTCGGAGGACCTTCGTCCGCAGGACCGCCTCGTTCAGGTTCAGCTGGCGGTCCAGTTCCTTAACGGTGTCGGGCTCGGCCATCAGGTCCACGACGGTGTAGATGCCCTCAGACTTCTTGTCGATCTCATAGGCCAGCCGCCGCCGGCCCCACACGTCGACCTTGTCGACGCTGCCGCCCGCGTTCGTGACGACCTTGAGGAACTGGTCGAGCGACGGCTGGACGGTGCGCTCCTCGAGCGAGGGATCGAGAATGATCATCATCTCGTAACGGCGCATACGCTTACCCTGCCTCCTTCGGACTGATGCGGTCACGGTCTTTCCGTGACAGGAGGAGCCAGCTGCCGCAGCTAGCGGCCGCATGGCCGGGCCAGCTTACCAGCACCGCCAGGCAGCCAGGATTCCGCGCGTGCGCCGGGGGGAAGAACGTGATTGGCCACCGACCAATCAGGGCACCCGTCAAGGGGGTCGAAGCGATGCCAGAGACCGCGAGCGTCCAGCCCAGCTCTGCCCGCGCCCGGCGCGCCATGCGCCTGACGCTCAACAGCGACGGCAACCGGCACCCGCTGCTCAACAGCCTGACGATCTTCACGTTCGTCACCGGGGTTGCCGCCTTCGTGACCGGGCTGATCGTGCACCTGCACCTGGTAGCCACCATCGTCGGGATGGCGAGCTTCCTGGTCGGGCTGTACGCGCAGATGTACTCGGCGACCAGGGAAGAGCGGATCTTCATCGTCAGCGGGCTGGTCGCCGGGTTCATCGGGATGGGCCTGGGCATCGCGCACGGCGGGTTCAGCTAAGCCCCGCGCGCACCGCCCGCGCCCGGGCTAGCGGCCCCGGCGGTCCCGCGACGGCGGGTCCGGCGGGCTGATGGCGTGGCTGCTGAAATAGGTGTCGCCGAACGACACGACCAGCACGTGGTGGTGCTGACGGCCGAACGACCTGCGGGCGACCGCTTTCAGGTCGGGCCGCAAGATGTGCAGGTAGCGAACCCGGTCGGCGGCGACCTGCGTTTGCTGCGCGCCGAGCGCCGCGGCCGCCAGCTGGTCCTTGCCCTGCACCCAGATCAGCATCAGCGCGACCTTGCCCGCCCGGGGCCGGGGGCCAGCCGGGCCGGTCCAGGCCGCGCTGATGACCGGGAGCACTGGCGGTGAGGCCGGCCCGGCGGGGCTGGTGGCGAAGCGCCCCCATCCGCCGGCCCGGTGCAGCACCCGCTCCAGGCGGCGGATGCTGGCGGGCCGTCCCCTGGCGGCCTCGAAGAACCAGGTGTCGGTGCGCTGGCAGGACACGCTGACGCCCATCCCGCCGGCGAACATCCCGCCGTCCCCGCCCGTCCCGGCGCACTCGTCGGTCATGCCGTGCCCGGCAGGGCTCAGCCACCCGGCCCGGGTCGCCAGCCTGCGGGCCTGCTGTCCCAGCCACCGGGAGGCGACCGCGTCGTCGGTCCTGACCACCGCGGAGCTGGCGAACGCGCCGAGGTCAGGCTCGGGGTTGCCGCTGAGCGCCAGCCCGGCCAGCCGGTAGCCGCCGAACGCCAGCGCCACCACGGCCATGCCCCCGAGCAGCCAGGCCGCCCACCGGGCGGTCCTGGACGCGGCGGGGCGCCGGGCGCTGCCTGGCGCGCCGTCCCCCGGCCGATGCGTCACCGGCCTAGCATGGCATCGCCCTAGCCGCGACGGCGGGCAGAACCCGCGGCGGGCGCCTCGGGCCGCGGCCAGCCGTTAGGCTCGGGGGATGATCCGGATCGGAGCGCATCTGCACGATGGAGACCCGCTGCCGCAGGCGCTTGACCTCGGCGCGGACGCCGTCCAGTTCTTCCTCGGCGACCCGCAGGGCTGGAAGGGCCCGGTCTATCCCGGCGAGCCTGATGAGGTCAAGGCGGCGTTCGCCGCGGCGGGCGTCGACGGGTACGTGCACGCGCCCTACGTGATCAACGTCGCCTCGCCGAACAACAGGATCAGGATCCCCAGTCGCAAGCTGCTGGCCCAGCAGCTGGAGGCCGCGGCCTCGATCGGCGCGCGGGGGCTGATCGTGCACGGCGGCCACGTCACCGCCGGCGTCGACCCGGAGGACGGCTACGACTCCTGGCGCAAGGCGGTGCAGCGGATCGACCGGCCATTGCCGATGCTGATCGAGAACACGGCCGGCGGTGACGGCGCGATGGCGCGCAGCTTCGACGCGATCGCCCGGCTGTGGGAGGTGGTCAGCGAGGCGGCCGAGGGCGGCGGCGAGGTCGGGTTCTGCCTGGACACCTGCCACGCGTTCGCGGCCGGCGCGGACCTGCCCGGGGTGGTTGACCGGATCAAGGCGATCACCGGCCGGATCGACCTGGTGCACTGCAACAACTCGCGCGACGAGTTCGGCTCGGGCCGGGACCGGCACGCCGGGCTCAGCTCGGGCACCATCGACCCGGCCCAGATCGTGGACGTGGTGCGGGCCGCCGGCGCGCCGGTGATCTGCGAGACGCCAGACCCCGGCGCCGATATCAGCTGGCTGCGCGCTCAGCTGGCCAGCTAGCCAGGGCCCGCCCGGCTGACCAAGCTAGTCCGGTTGGCCGGCCAGCGCAGGGCTGGCTAGCCGAAGCCCGAGTCCCGGTCGGCCGGCTGGGTCAGCTGCTGCGCCCGCAGGGCGTTCTGGCCCGGCGGCTGCGGGCTCGGGCAGGCCGGCGAGGGCACCGCGCACTGGGTCGGCGACGCGCTGGCCGTCGGGTTCGGCGACGGACCGCCGCCCTGCCCGGGCCCGCCACCGCCAGGACCGCCACCGGGACCGCCGCCCTGCCCCGGGCACTGGCCGAAGAAGCGCTTGCGCAGGCTGCAGTGCTGCTGGTGGTGCTGCGGCTTGGGCTTGACCTGGACCCACTTCTCGAAGCCGGTGTAGTCCGGGGCCGGCAGCTGGTCCACGGTCAGGTGGCCGAACTGCGACTGCATGAACGTGCTCCAGATGTGCGTCGGCCACGCGCCGCCGTACCCGCCGAGCTGGCCGTTGACGGAGGCCAGGCCGTTGAGCGTCTGGCCGCCTGCCAGCTCGTTCTGCTGATTGGTGAACATCCCGACCGCGAGCGAGTACTGCGGGACCGCGCCGATGAAGAACGCGGACTGGGCCTGGTCGGTCGTGCCGGTCTTGCCGATCGTCGGCCGCACCGGGTCCAGCACCCCGTTGGGGTAGGCGGTGCCGTTGATCGTGTCAAACGACAGCGCGTAGTCCACGTCGGCCGCCTGCGGCTGGCTCAGTACCTGCCGGTGCTCGATCCACCGCGGCGGCACCGGCGCGCCGCTGGCCTTGGTGATCTTGGCGATGACGTGCGGGCTGACGTACTCACCGCCGTCGACCAGGCTGGCGAAGGTGGTGGCCTGCTCCTCCACGGTCAGCGACGCGGTACCCAGGGCGATGCCGACCTCGCCGGTCTTGGCCTGCAGCCCGGAGTCCTTGGTGTTCACCCCGAAGGCCTTGGCCAGGTTGATCGTCTGCTGGGTGCCGACCCGGTGGATGAGGTCCTCGAACGCCGGGTCGGACGACTGCGCGGCGGCCTTCGCGGCGTCGATCGGGCCCATGTTCTCGCCCGGGATGTTGACCCCGAACCATGAGGTCGGGCAGTGCGTGCTGACCGTCGACAAGGTCATCGGCATGCTGTCAGGCGGTACGCAGATCGGCTCCTCGCCATTGAGGACGCTGGTCTGCACGTTCATGTTCTCCTTCACGGCCTGGGCGAGCACGTAGGGCTTGAAGGACGAGCCGACCTGGTTGCGGCTCTGCAGCGCCATGTTGTACTGGCATCTCAGCCGGGCGCAGTGCTTGGCGTTGTAGCTCGGGCCCGCGTACATGGCCAGGATCGCGCCGGTGCCCGGCCGCTCCAGCACCGCGCCGACGTGCGCGTAGCCGGGCAGCGGGGTGCCCTCGGCCTTCATCTGCGCCTTGTTCGCGTCGACCGCCTTGTACAGCCCGTTCATCATCGACTGGTTGAAGGTCGTGACGATCTTCAGGCCACTGGTGTCGATCTGCTGCTGGGTGTAGCCGTAGTGCTGCTTGAGCTCGGCCTCTACCGCCTGCATGATGTAGCCGCGGTAGCCGGTCCAGCCGTTGTTGATCGGCCCGGAGAGGATCTTCGGGAACTTCTGCTTGTCGGCCTGCGCCTGGGTGATCGCGTTGTCCCTGACCATGTTGGTCAGCACGTAGTGCCAGCGGGCGAGCAGCGCCGTGTAGGGCGCGCCGGCCTTCGGGTCAGGGTTGAAGTAGCCGGGCTGGTTGATCATCGCGGCCAGCATCGCGGACTGGGCGACGCTGAGCTTGGCCGCGGGCCGGTTGAAGTAGGCCATCGACGCGGCGCCGACCCCGTAGGAGTCGTTGCCCAGGTACACGGTGTTCAGGTAGTTGGTCAGAATCCAGTCCTTGGACTTCTCGTGCGACAGCTTGACCGCGACGAAGATCTCCTTGATCTTGCGGCTCGCCGTCTGATCGGTCCCGATCGTGGCGTAGTACTGCCGGACGAACTGCTGGGTGATCGTCGACCCGCCCTGGAAGGTGCCGCCTGAGACGTCCTCGTAGGCGGCCCGCACGATGCCGGTCGGCGACACCCCGCCTTCGGTGTAGTACGACCTGTCCTCGGCGGCGATGACCGCCTCTTTCAGCACGGCCGGGATCTGCTGCGAGGTGAGCATCTCCCGGTTGGTGCCGGTGCTGAAGGACCCCACGACCGACTTGCCGCCGGAGAAATAGACCGTCGAGGACTGCGCCAGCGCCGCTTCTGACACGTCGGTCGGGATCTGGGTCTGCGCGTAGGCGATCATCACGCCGGCGATGAGCAGCAAGACGAGCCCCGCGACCGAGGCGCAGAACACCGCCAGTGCCTTCTTCAGCGTCCAGTGCCGCCACCAGTTGCCCTTGGGCTTGCGCGGCCGCCGGCCGCCGTTCCACCCGCCGGGGCCGCCGGGGCCGCCGCCCGGACCGCCGGGGCGGCGGCCCTGCAGCCGCGCGGTGCCGGCCAGCCGGGCCGCCTCGACCCGGTCACGCAGCGCCGTCGCCCTGGTCCTGGCCGCGGGACGGTAGCCGGCGATGTCCTCGAAGCTGTCGTAACCAGCGCGGGAGTCCGCGTCATCCAGGTACCCCTGCCCGGGCCGGCCCGCCGCCCGGCCGCGGAGCCCGCGCCCGATCGCCGGGCTGGTGCCGGTGATCGCGCCGAGCCTGGCCTTGATGTCGAAGCGCTGGCCGCCGGCCCGGGACTGCGCGTTGCGCGCCCGCCAGCCGTCCGCGCCCCCGCGGCCGCCAGGGAACCCGGGACCCCCGGGACCGCCAGCGGGCCCGCCGGGCGGGCCAGCGGGGGGGCCGCCGGAACGGCCGCCGCCGCGCCGCCAGCCGCCGCCGGAACGGCCGCCGTAACCGTCGTCATAGCCAGGGCCGCCGGGCGCGGGACCACCGGGCCCGTACCCTCGGCGGCCGCGTCCGCTCCCCCCGCTGCCCGCGCCGCGGCCGCTACGGCCGCCCTGGCCGGGGGGATAGCCGTCGCCGCCGCGCGCGTCGTAGCCCGGGCCGGCCTGGCGGCCGTTGCCGCGGCCGTACCGGTTCTGCGGGGCGGCCTCATAGCCGGCCGGCTGGCCGCCGTAGCCGTTACCGCGGTGGTAGCCGTTACCCGGCGCCCGCCCGTTCCCGTTACTCGCGGCGGGCGGGGGGCCGTATCCGGCCGGGTAGCCGTTGCCGCTGGCGCCATTCCTGCTGCCGCCGGAACGACCGCGGTGCCCGCCGGGCTGCCGGTCGTATCCGCCCGGATAGCCGGCCTGGCCGGCCTGATTGGCGCGCGCGTCCGCACGGCCATTCCCGTTCGCGCCGCCACGCCCGTAGTCGGCAGCGCCGGACCGGCCGCGGCTGCCTGGAGCGTCGGATGTGCGATCACTGCGCGCGCCAGAGCGGCCCATTCCTGCCGGATCCTGCCAATAGGACCCGGGCAAATCTGGATTACTCACGCATCCTCGCAGATCAGGGAAGAGCGGCCCGCAAGGGGGCAAGCGGACTCGCTTAAGGTCACACCGTACCCGGCGCTCCAAATCCTCCCGGCACGTATCGTGAGTCACGCCCCGATATGGCCTGCTCAGGACGCGGCCCCGCGGCAGCGCGCGCCGTCAGCTACTCACCCGCACGGGCCCGCCGACTGCGCCGGGGAGCTGGCTCGCCTGTGCCAAGTACGTAGGACGACGCGAGGTGATTCCACGCACAACTCTGACAGACCTCGACCACGTAGACCTGGAACTCGGCGTATTCGGCCGCCATCTCGTCCAGCTCAGGCGACTGCTTGACCCGGCCCTCGTACCGGCCGAGCTCGTCGCCGTAGACGTATGTCACGTGCGTGAGCTTGACCTTCCGGCAGATCGGGCAGGCCCGGTCGGTCGGCTCGCCGTGAAACTTCGCCGCCCGCAGCAGGTACGGGTGAGCATCGCAGACGTCGGTCAGGGTCGTGCGGCCGGCGAACACCGACGCGAGCGCCGCACGGCGCGCGAGCCCGTAGTCAACGACCGATCGCCTCATGTGCGACAGGGTACGACGGAACCGCGCCGATGCCGAGTCCCGCGAGGGTGATGATCACGTTCCGGAAAATGCTATAGCTGCCAGCTTGCGGAGCAGAGAACCAGCACATATCTTTGCGATGTATCGATCCGATACATCGAGTTGAGATAGCGAGCCGGACGGCGGTCCACCACCAGCCTGGCTCGCCAGCGAGCCGGCGGCGGGAGGTGCGGACGGCGTGAGCAGCCAGCGATCAGGCGTGCTTGAGCTAGCCGTGCTCGGACTGCTGCGCGAGACCCCGATGCACGGCTACGAACTGCGCAAGCGGCTCAACTCGGTGCTCGGCGCGTTCCGCGCCTTCGGGTACGGCTCCCTCTACCCGTGCCTGAAGGAAATGCTCCGCCTCGGCCTGATCGAGGAGACCCTGCCCGCGGCGGTGAAGCCGCTGGCCGGCCGCCGGTCGAAGATCGTCTACCGGCTCACCGCGGATGGCAAGGAGCGGCTGGAGCACCTGCTGGCCGAGGACGGCCCGGCTGCCTGGGAAGACGACGGCTTCGGCGTGCATTTCGCGTTCTTCGGCCTGACCCGGGCAGACGTCAGGCTGCGGATCCTCGAGGGACGGCGCAGCCGGCTCGAAGAGCGGCGGGAGAGCTTCCGCGCCACGGTCGCCAGGACGCGGGAACGGGTCGACCGGTACACGCTGGAGCTGCAGCAGCACGGCCTTGAGTCAGTCGAGCGCGAGGTCCGCTGGCTGAATGAGCTCATCGCGTCGGAGCGGCAGTCGGACCAGCTTCCCTGGCAGCGCCCGGCGAACCATAAAGAAGGCGGCTCAGCGGACGTCACGGGCTGATGGCCTGCTGCTTCGCTGACGCGGACACGATTGAAGGAGCAATGCTCATGGGTGCGGTACGGGTAGCCATCGTTGGCGTAGGGAACTGCGCAAGTTCCCTGGTCCAGGGCGTGGAGTACTACAAGGACGCGGATCCACGCAGCCGGGTGCCTGGCCTGATGCACGTCCAGTTTGGCTCGTATCACGTGCGTGACCTGGAGTTCGTTGCGGCGTTCGACGTGGACGCCAAGAAGGTTGGGCGGGACATCGCTGAGGCGATCGTCGCCAGCGAGAACAACACCATAAAGATTTGCGACGTGCCCCCGACCGGCGTGACGGTCCAGCGCGGGCCGACGCTGGACGGGCTTGGCGAGTACTACCAGCAGATGATCACCGAGTCGGATGAGCGGCCCGCCGACGTGACCGCGATGCTCAGGGACAGCGGCGCCGACGTGCTGGTCTCCTACCTCCCGGTCGGCTCGGAGGATGCGGACCGCTACTACGCCCAGTGCGCGCTGGACGCCGGCGTGGCGTTCGTGAACGCGCTGCCGGTGTTCATCGCCTCCGACCCGGCCTGGGCGCAGAAGTTCACCGAGGCCGGCGTGCCGATTATCGGCGACGACATCAAGTCCCAGGTCGGTGCCACGATCACCCACCGGGTGCTGGCCAAGCTGTTCGAGGACCGCGGGGTCGAGCTGCTGCGCACGTACCAGCTCAACTTCGGCGGCAACATGGACTTCATGAACATGCTGGAGCGCAAGCGGCTCCAGTCGAAGAAGATCTCCAAGACGCAGTCGGTGACCTCGCAGATCCCG
>DATBGO010000086.1:0-3977 GCA_036558005.1 Streptosporangiaceae bacterium
CGAGGCCTCGACACCGGAGTGCAGACCGCGCAGGCGCTTCATCGGCGTGAAGCGCCAGATCTCCTCGCGGCCGGAGGGGACCTCGAAGGCGTTCACGTCGTAGGACGTGAACCACTCCGCCCTCGAGGCGTCCGGGACCACGGCACCGTGCGAGTGCGGTGCCTGTTCTGCGACCGTCATCTAACCGACGGCTCCTTCCATCTGCAGCTCGATCAGCCGGTTCAGCTCGAGCGCGTACTCCATCGGCAGTTCGCGCGCGATCGGCTCGACGAAGCCGCGGACGATGGTGGCCATCGCCTCGTCCTCGGTCATCCCCCGGCTCATCAGGTAGAACAGCTGGTCTTCGGAAATCTTCGAGACGGTGGCCTCGTGGCCCATCTCGACGTCGTCCTCCCGCACGTCCACGTAGGGGTAGGTGTCCGAGCGGCTGACCGTGTCGACCAGCAGCGCGTCACACCGCACCGTGGACCTGGAGTGCTCGGCGCCCTCCTGGACCTGGACCAGGCCGCGGTAGGAGGTACGGCCGCCGCCCCTGGCCACCGACTTGGACACGATCGTGGAGGAGGTGTCCGGCGCGCAGTGCACCATCTTGGCGCCCGCGTCCTGGTGCTGGCCCTCCCCGGCGAACGCGACCGACAGCGTCTCGCCCTTGGCGTGCTCGCCCATCAGGTAGACCGCCGGGTACTTCATCGTCACCTTGGAGCCGATGTTGCCGTCGATCCACTCCATGGTCGCGCCGGCCTGGGCCACGGCCCGCTTGGTCACCAGGTTGTACACGTTGGCGGACCAGTTCTGGATCGTGGTGTACCGGCAGCGCGCGTCCTTCTTGACGATGATCTCCACGACCGCCGAGTGCAGCGAGTCCGAGGAGTAGATCGGCGCGGTGCAGCCCTCGACGTAGTGCACGTACGCGCCCTCGTCCACGATGATCAGGGTCCGCTCGAACTGGCCCATGTTCTCGGTGTTGATCCGGAAGTAGGCCTGCAGCGGGATCTCCACGTGCACGCCCTTGGGCACGTAGATGAACGAGCCGCCGGACCAGACCGCGGTGTTCAGCGCGGCGAACTTGTTGTCGCCCACCGGGATCACCGTGGCGAAGTACTCCTGGAACAGCTCGGGGTGCTCGCGCAGCGCGGTGTCGGTGTCCTGGAAGATCACGCCCTTCTCTTCCAGGTCCTCCCTGATCTTGTGATAGACGACCTCGGACTCGTACTGGGCCGCGACGCCGGCGATCAGCCGCTGCTTCTCCGCCTCGGGGATGCCCAGCTTGTCGTAGGTGCTCCTGATGTCCGCGGGCAGGTCATCCCAGCTCGCGGCCTGCTTCTCGGTGGAGCGCACGAAGTACTTGATGTGGTCGAAGTCGATGCCGGAAAGGTCGGAGCCCCAGGTCGGCAGCGGCTTGCGGCGGAACAGCTTGAGCCCCTTCAGCCGCAGGTCGAGCATCCATCCGGGCTCGTTCTTCTTCGCTGAGATGTCGCGGACGACCTCCTCGGACAGACCGCGGCGCGCGGCGGCGCCCGCCTCGTCAGAGTCGGACCAGCCGAACTTGTAACGCTCCAGCCCCTCAAGCTCGGGGTGCGCGATTGTCGTCATGCGGAGCTTCCTCCGGAATCAGTGTTGTCGGTGCGGGTGTGCACCAGTGATGGCGCGGTGACATGCGTGGTGCAGATGCCGTCGCCGCGCGAGATGGTCGCCAGGCGCTGCACGGGGGTGCCGAGCAGCCGTCCGAACGCCTCCGTCTCGGCCTCGCACAGTTGCGGGAACTGCGCCGCGACGTGCGCCACCGGACAGTGATGCTGGCACAACTGCTCGCCGCCCGCCGCGGCAGGGGCTCCGCTGGCCGAGGCCGCGTAGCCGTCCGCGGACAGCGCCGCGGCCAGTGCCCTGACCCGCTGCCCGGGCGGCGCGGCCCGCACCGCGGGCCGGTACCGCTCCTCCAGGTCGGCGACCTGCCTGCGGGCGAAGTCGGCCACCGCTCCCTGGCCGGCCCGCTCGGCGAGGAACCGCAGCGCGCTGCTGGCCAGGTCGTCGTAGGCGTGCTCGAACGCGCTCCGGCCGGCGTCGGTGATGGCGAACAGCCGGGCTGGCCGCCCGCGTCCCCGGCTGCCCCGCGGCCGGGCGCTACGGCTCTCGATCATGCCCTCGGCCAGCAGGTTGTCCAGGTGCCGCCGGACGGCGGCCGAGGTGAGGCCCAGCCTGGCTGACAGCCCGGCCGCGGTGACCGGGCCGTTCTCCAGGATCAGCCGGGCAATCCGGGCCCGGGTACCCCGCTCGGTGCCGGGCTGGGCGCGTCCTGGCTGGGCCTGGACAGGCGTGCGCGCGCCCCCGGCGGGGGCGTCAGGCACGGTACCGGCCAGTCCCATGATTTTCACAACATCATTGTGGCGTAAATACTTCCCCCGAGGCAAGGCGACCCCCGCCGCAGGCAGCTGCCCAGCTCAGCGGGCTGCCTGGGCAGGCCGCCGGCCCGGCCGGGATGACCGGCAGACCGCGCCGGGCCGACCGGCGGGGTTAGCGCCGTGCGGCGGGGGATAATTCCGGACTTCCGGCTAAGGCCGGCGGCAGGCCCGGGGCGATAACCTGAACCCGCCTGGCTAACCGCCCGCCGGCCGGCGCCCCGCGCCGGGCAGCCCCCGCTCAGGAGATCCAGCATGGTTGACGCCGCCCCGGCCAGTCCCAGCCCGGCCCAGGTGGCCAGGCAGATGTGGACGCTGTTCGAGCCGGTGCACATCGTGACCTACTTCAGTCCCGAAGCCAGGGCCGCCTTCGAGGCGGCCGGACTGCGCGGCTTCTGGCGCGGCTACTTCGCGGGCCGGGCGGCTCCGCTGGGACCGGCTGAGGCCGCGCCGGTGACCGGGGCGTTCTTCAGTTTCGCCGCCCCGATGGTGACCCGGGCGCTGCCAGCCGTCTGGCAGCTGGCAGCGCCCGCCCAGGCGCTCACCGCCCGCACCGCAGGCGCAGTAGCGGCCCTGCGCCGCCTGGCCCCGCAAGCCTGGCCACCAGAACCTGCCCCGGCACACGCCGCCCCAGCACAGGCCGCCCCAGCCCCGGCCAGCACAGCCCCGGCCAGCACAGCGGGCACCGGCACAACGGGCACCGGCACAACGGGCACCGGCACAACGGGAGCCGGGCCAGGGCAAGCCGGCACAGCACATGCCAGGACGGCGGCGAGCCAGACGCCAGAGCCCGGGACTGCGCAAGCCGGGACAGCACACGGCGGCACAGCGCAGGCCGTGGCGGAGCAGGCTGTTGCCGAGGCAGCCGGGCTGCTGGCGGCGGCGACCGACGGGCTGGACTGCGCGGGCCGGGTGCTCGCCGCCGCGAACGCGGCGCTGCCGCCTGCTGACGACCCGTTCGCCCGGCTGTGGCAGGCCGCGACCCTGCTGCGCGAGCACCGCGGGGACGGCCACACCGCCGCGCTGGTCGCCGCCGGCCTCGACGGCTGCGAGGCGCTGGCGCTGCGAGCCGGCCTGGACCTGTCCCGCGAGCTGCTGCAGCCGATCCGCGGCTGGACCGACGCGGAGTGGGACCAGGCCGTGCGCCGCCTTGGGCGGCGCGGCTGGCTGGACCCCGCTGGCCAGGCCACCCCGGCCGGCCAGGCCGCCTACCAGGCGGTCGAAGACGCGACCGATCTCGCGGCCGCGCGGCCCTGGCAGCTGCTGGGACCGGCCCGCACCCAGCGGCTGGCGCGGCTGCTGTACCCGCTCGCGACAGCCAGCGCGGCCGGCCTGCCGTTCCCCAACCCGGTAGGCCTGCCCGCCCCAGTACCCGGCTGACCCCCGGCTCAACCCGTCGCCCAGCTACGGCCTGTGCCCGCCGTCGCCCCAGCTCGGACCCCCAGCACGCTGGCAACGGATGCGCTGGCCCGGAGCTGCTGATTGAGCGACAGCAGCGGGCCAGCGCATCCGTATACCGGCCCGGCCGGGCCCAGCTAGTCAACCCGGACCGGCCCCGTGCGCGAATGCCGGACGTCCAGG
>DATBGO010000087.1:0-1632 GCA_036558005.1 Streptosporangiaceae bacterium
GACGACGACGAGGCCAGGGTGCGCAGCACGCTCAGCACCATCCCGCTGGACCGGCTGCGGGAAGCGGGCCTGCTGGACGCGCTGATCCGGCTGGCCGGGACGGCCGGCCAGCCCGACGGGGCCGCCGGCCAGGGCGCTGCCGCCGAGGGGCCGGTGCCGGACCTGGCCAGCCAGGCGGAGGCGATCCGGCAGGCCGACGTGGACGACCTGATCAAGTTCGCCCTCGGCGAGGCAGAAAATGAGGCGGCCCGATGACCGGAACGTCGTCGCAGGACAAGGTGGTGGCCGCGCTGCGGGCCGCCTTGCTGGAGAACGAGCGGTTGCGGCAGCAGGCCGGCCAGCTCACCGCCAGCGCCAGGGAACCGGTCGCGATCGTCGGCATGGCCTGCCGCTACCCCGGCGAGGTGGGCTGCGCGGAAGACCTGTGGGACCTGGTGGCCGGCGGCGGGGACGCGATCGGCGGGTTCCCCGGCGACCGCGGCTGGGACATCGCCGGGCTGTACGACCCCGACCCCGGGCACCCGGGCACCAGCTACACCCGCGAGGGCGGCTTCCTGTACGAGGCGGGGCAGTTCGACGCGGAGTTCTTCGGCATCAGCCCGCGCGAGGCCGTCACGATCGACCCGCAGCAGCGGATACTCCTTGAGATCTGCTGGGAGGCGATGGAACGCGCCCGGATCTGCCCGCCGGACCTGCGGGGCAGCCGGACCGGCGTGTTCACCGGGGTCATGTACAGCGACTACGCGGGCCGCCTCTACCAGCGGGTGCCCGAAGGCTTCGAGGGCCACCTCGGCATCGGCAGCGCCGGCAGCGTCGCGTCCGGCCGGATCGCCTACACCTTCGGCTTCGAGGGACCCGCGGTGAGCGTCGACACCGCCTGCTCGTCCTCGCTGGTGGCGCTGCACCAGGCCTGCGCGGCGCTGCGCAACCGCGAATGCGACCTGGCGCTGGCCGGCGGCGTCACGGTCATGGCCACACCCCAGCTGTTCGTGGAGTTCAGCAGGCAGCGGGGGGTGGCGCCGGATGGCCGGTGCAAGTCGTTCGCGGCCGCCGCCGACGGCGTGGGCTGGGCCGAGGGCGCGGGCCTGCTCCTGCTCGAACGCCTGTCGGACGCCCAGGCCAGCGGCCACCGCGTGCTCGCCCTGATCCGCGGTTCGGCGGTCAACCAGGACGGCGCCAGCAGCCAGCTGACCGCGCCGAGCGGCCCGTCACAGCAGCGCGTGATACGCCAGGCGCTGCACGCCTGCGGGCTGTCCGCGGGCGACATCGACGCGGTCGAGGCGCACGGCACCGGCACCGCGCTCGGCGACCCGGTCGAGGCGAACGCGCTGCTGTCCAGCTACGGGCAGGACCGGGCGGCCAGGCAGCCGCTGTGGCTGGGCTCGGTGAAGTCCAACATCGGCCACACCCAGGCCGCCGCCGGGGTGGCCGGCGTGATCAAGATGGTGATGGCCATGGGCCGGGGCGTGCTGCCCGCCACCCTGCACGTCGACGCGCCCACCCCGCACGTGGACTGGGACCGCGGCCAGGTGCGGCTGCTGACCGCGGCCAGGCCATGGCCGGAGGCTGGCCGGCCGCGGCGCTGCGCGGTGTCCTCGTTCGGCATCTCCGGCACCAACGCCCACCTGATCC
>DATBGO010000088.1:0-32749 GCA_036558005.1 Streptosporangiaceae bacterium
GCCGTCCTCGTCGTCAACCAGGCTGTCCCCGGCAGCGGTCGCGACGACGGTCTGCGGCCCGGCCCGCCCGGCGGCCACCGCGCGCAGCCGCTCCGCCAGTTCCTGGAGGTCTGCGGCGACCACGGCGGCCCGCTCGGCGAATTCGGCCCGGCCGACCTGGCTGGCGTAGGCCACGCCGGCCAGCGCGGGGGGCGGGTCCGAGGTGGCTAGGCCGGCCAGCCGGGCGGCGAGTTCACGTAGCTGCGGCTCGGTCCTGGCAGACAGCAGGACCAGCTGCGGGCCGTCCGGCGCCGGCCGCGGCGGTCCGGCGTATTCCTCCACGACCAGGTGGGCGTTGGCCCCGCCGGCCCCGAACGAGCTGACCCCGGCCCGCCGCGGCCCGGCCGACTCCCACTCGGTCAGCTCGGCCGGCAGGTACAGCGGCGAGGAACGCAGGTCGATCTTCGGGTTCATCCGGCTGAGGTTGGCGCACGGCGCGATCTGCCCCCGGCGCAGTTGCAGCAGGACCTTGGTCAGCCCGGCGATCCCGGCCGCACCTTCCAGGTGCCCGATGTTCGCCTTGACCGAGCCGACCGCGCAGCGCACCGGCTGCGGCCCCGCCGCGGCCAGCGCCCGGCGCAGGCTGGAGATCTCGATCGGATCGCCCAGCGAGGTGCCGGTGCCGTGCGCCTCGACGTAGCTGATGCTGCCCGGGTCCACCCCGGACCTGGCGATCGCCGCGGCGATGAGCTCGGCCTGCGCGTTCGGGTTGGGCACGGTGTAACCGGAGGTCCGGCCGCCGGCATTCAGGTAGCTGCCCTTGAGCACCGCCCAGATCACGTCGCCGTCGGCTTCGGCCTGGGCCAGCGGCTTGAGCAGCACGGCGCCGACGCCCTCGCCGGGGACGTAGCCGTCGGCCCGCTCGTCGAAGACCTTGCACGCCCCGTCCCTGGCGAGCATGTTCAGCGAACTGAGCACCACCAGGTGGGCCGGGTGCAGGATCAGGTTGACGCCGCCGGCGATCGCCATCGCGCACTCGCCGCGCCGGATGCTCTCGCAGGCCAGGTGCACGGCCGTGAGCGAGGAGGAACAGGCGGAGTCCACCGTGAAGCTGGGCCCGCGCAGGTCCAGCACGTAGGACACCCGGTTGGCGATCGACCAGTAGGAGGAGTGGCCGTAGTCGTACCGCCCGGCCGGCCAGCCGGACGCCGCGGCCATCCGCCCGTACGAGCCGTACATCGTCGCGGCGAACACCCCGGTTGACTGCTCGCGGGTGTAGGGCCCGAGGTAGCCGGCCTCCTGAAGCAGGGTCCACGCGGTCTCCAGGAACAGCCGTTCCTGCGGGTCCATCGCGGCGGCCTCGCGCGGCAGGATCCCGAAGAAGCCAGGGTCGAACTGGTCGACCCCGTCGATGAAGGCACCCCAGCGGCTGTAACCGCGCTGGGCCGGTCCGGGCCCGTTCCCCGCCCCGGGCCCGTCGCCCCGCCGCTGCCCGTCATCGAAGTGCGCGCGCCAGTCCCACCGGTCCGCGGGCACCTCGGTGACCAGGTTCCGGCCCTCGGCCAGGTGCCGCCAGAACCCCTCCAGGTCCGCCGAGCCGGGGTAGCGCCCGGCCACCCCGATGACCGCGATGTCCTGGCCGGGGACGGGACCGGGCTGACCGGGCGGGCCAGCCAGATTGAGGGCCGGGACGGCCTGGCTGGGGGCGGGACCGGGCTCGGGGGGCTGGTGCGGCGCGGGCGCGTTCCGCGGCGGTGCTGGCTCGGGTGGAGAGGCGGGCTCGGGTGGCGGGGCGGAGGCCGGCCCGTGCTGGTCGCCGCGCGGGTGACCGGGCTCGTCCAGGGCGGCCAGCAGCCGGGCTGCGCGTTCTTCGATCAGGTAGTCGGCCAGCGCCGCGATCGTCTGCCGCTCGAACAGCAGCGTGGCTGGCAATTCGCCCAGGTCACGCTCCATGGCGTCAACGATGTTGAGGCTGACCAGCGAGTCCACGCCGAACGTCTCGAAGGTGGCGTGCTCGTCCAGGTCGTCCTCGGCGAACCGGAGCACCGCGGCGAAGACTCGCCTGATGTAGCCGCGGGTACGGCGCCGGAGGCTGGCGTCGTCGGGTGGCTGCTGGCCGGCTCCGCTGGCGGCCGGGGCCTGGATGCCGAGCCGGGCCAGCCCGGCTGGCTCGCCCTTGACCACCAGCGTCTGCGGCCAGCCAGCGCCGAGCACCCGGTCCAGCGCGGCGAGGCCGTCGGCGGTTTCGAGCGGGGCGATGCCGAGGCGGGCGAACCGGTCCCGGTACTCCTGGGTCGCGACCGCGCCAGTGTCGCCCCAGAACCCCCAGTTCACCACCGACGCGGGCAGGCCGCGCTGGCGCAGCGACAGCGCGAAGGCGTCCTGGAAGGTGCTGGCGGCCGCGTAGCCGGCCTGGCCTGGCGCGTCGGCGAACGACAGTGCGGAGGAGAAGAACAGCAGGAACCCAGGCTGCTCGTCGCCGACCGCCTGCGCCAGCGCCACGCTCCCGGCCACTTTCGGCGCGAGCACGGCGATCAGGTCCTGCTCCCGCATGCCCGCGAGGGTCCGGTCCCGCAGCACCATCGCGGCGTGAATCACCCCGTGCAGCGGGCCGAACCGCTGCCTGGCCGCCGCGACCGCGCGCCGCATCTGGCCGCCGTCGGCGGCGTCAGCCCGCAGGTAGATCGCCTCGCCGCCGTCGTCACGGATGGTGTCCATGGCCGCGGTGATCCGCTCGTCCTGGGCCCGCCGCCCGGTCCAGGCCAGCCGCGCGCCCCAGATCGCCGCCAGGTGCCGGCTCAGCGCGAACCCGATCCCGCCGGCCCCGCCCACGATCAGGTACGCGCCGCCCTGGCGGAACCGGGCCGGCTGGGCGGCCGGGCCCGGCGCTGCGGCCGCGGGCACCAGCCGGCGGGTCAGCCGCTGGCCGTGGCGCAGCGCGATCAGCGGCTCAGCCCAGTCCTCGGCTTCCAGCTGGCGGGCCAGTTCCGCGGCATCGGCGGCCCGCGGGCCGGTGTCCACGCAGCCGACCCGCCAGTTCGGCTGTTCCGCCGCGACCGCCCTGGCCAGGCCGAGCAGCCCGGCGGCCGCGGGGTCGGCGAGCTCGTCCCCGGTGACCGCGACCGCCCCGCGCAGGATGAAGCCGACGGTCAGCGAACGACGCCGCATGCCCGCGTCGATCATGGCTTTGACCAGGCCGAACACCTCGACGATCAGGTCGTGGCCCGGGTCTGTCCCTGGCTGGGGCGGGGGCGGCAGGATCAGCACGGTATCGGGTGGCGCGGCGTTATCGCAGATCACGGCCGTCGCGCCGGGGAGGGGCACGGCGGTCGCCTGCCGGTACGAGCCGCCGGCCAGCAGCGCCTGGACGAGCCGGTCCTGCGGATCGCCCGCGATGACCGCGCGGGCCGACCCAGAACCGGGGATGATTGCTGGCCTGGCCGGGATCCATTCCGGCCGGTAGAGCAGCGAGTCGACGCCGGCGTCCCCGGCCGCCCGGTCTTCCGGGCTGGCCGCCTGGTCTTCCGGGCTGGCCGCCTGGTCTTCGGGGCCGGCCGCCTGGTCTTCGGGACTGCCCGCGAGCGGTGCCGGGCTGGCGTGCCGGGCCGGGCGGAGCGACACCCCGGACAGCCGCGCGCAGACCAGGCCGGACGCGCCGGCCAGCCGGATCGTGAACCGGTGCTCGGCTTCCTTGCGCACCTCGCAGTGCGCGGGCACGGCGACCGGGTCGATCAGCTCGGCCTCGTCCACGGCGAAGGGGAGCAACGGCCCGCCGGCCCCCCCGGGCACCAGCGCGACCGCCGCCTGGATCGCGCCGTCCAGGGCCGCCGGGTGCAGCGCGGCACCGAGGACGGCACCGGGTCCCCAGGGCAGCGGCCGGAGCGTACCCAGCGCGGTGCTGGCGTCCCAGCGCAGCTGTTCCAGCACCTGGTAGTCACCGCGGTACTCCAGTCCCCCGGCGGCGAATTCCCGGTACACCTGCCTGGCCGGCCGGCTGCCGGGCAGGGCCGCCGTCAGGTCGACCGGCTCGGGCACGGCCGCGGCCGCGGGCCGGACGCAGCCGCGCAGGTGCTCGCCGTCCTGGTCGCTGACGGTGACGTTCAGCGTGTCCCCGTCACGCCGCACGGTGGTGGTCAAGGTGGTGTCCTGGGTGACCTGGACCGGCCGCAGCCACCGCACCGCCGTGAGCCGCAGCGGCGCGCGCAGGCCGGCCGCCAGCCCGGCTGAGGCCAGCATCCGGAGCCCGGCCGCGGCCGGCAGCACCGGGACCGCGTTGACGCGGTGATCGGCCACCAGCGGGTCACCGGGACCGAGGGTCCTGGTGAACGCCACCTCCGCGCTGACACCCGGTTCGCCCGCGCTGACCACGCCGAGCAACGGGTCAGGCCGGGCCGGGTCGGACTGGGCCGGGTCGGACCGGGCCGGGTCAGACCGGGCCGGGTCAGACCGGGCCGGGACGGCCCAGTACCGGGTCGGGGCGAACGGGTATCCGGGCAGCGGCACCCGCCGGGGCGGCTGCTCGTCCCGGCCGGGCCCTGGCCGGTACAGCGCCGCCCAGTCGGGATCGTGACCGCCGGTGTAGGCGGCGGCCAGCCGGGTCAGCGCCACCCGCCGCGCGACGTCGTCTCCAGCCTGCCGCACCGCGTCGACCAGCCTGCTGTCAGCCGGCCCGGTCTCGTCCGGCCCGCCCCCGGCTGGCGTGCCTGCTCCGTCCCCGGCGGCTCGGGCCGACTGGGTGCTGGCTTCCGCTACCGCGTTATCCGGGGCGGTCAGCCTGGCCAGCTGGTCATCCAGCGCCGCACGCAGTTCGGCGCTGTCGCTGGCCACCACCGCCGCGCGGACCGGCAGATGGGTTCGGCCAACGGCGAGCGAGAACGCTACGTCCCGCAGCTGGACGTCCGGGTCGAGCCGGTCCGCGAGGTCGGTGATCCGCTGCCGCAGTGCCCGCGGGGTCCGGCCGGACAGCGGGATCAGCACCGGCTGGCCCGCTGCCGCGCCGCGCGGCCCGGGCGGCGGGGCCTCGGCCACAACAAGGTGGCAGTTGGTTCCGCTGAACCCGAAGCTGCTCACTCCCGCCGCCCGCAGCCCGGCCGGGCCCGGCGGCCAGCTGGCCAGCTCCTTAACGATGTAAAGGGAGGTTCCGGCCAGGCTGAGCTTGGGGTTGGGCGCGGTGAAGCCAGCCACCGGCGGCAGTTGCCGGTGCCGCAGGCTCAGCAGCACCTTGAGCAGCCCGGCGATCCCGGCGGTCATCGTGGTGTGGCCGACGTTGCTCTTCACCGAGCCCAGGCCGGTCGCGCCGGGCCGCGCCGCGTCCTGGCCGAACACCTCAGCCAGCGCCTTCACCTCGATCGGGTCGCCCAGCGGGGTGCCGGTGCCGTGCGCCTCGATGTAGCCGATGTCATCGGGGCACAGGCCGGCCCGCTGGTGGACCCGGGCGATGAGGTCTGCCTGGGAGGCGGCGCTGGGCGCGGTGATGCCGTTCGTCTTGCCGTCGCTGTTGACGCCGCTGGCGCGGATCACGCCGTGGATGTGGTCGCCGTCGGCCAGCGCGGCGCCCAGTCGTTTCAGCACCACGACGCCCACGCCCTCGCCGAGCACGATCCCGTCGGCGGCCTGGTCGAACGGGAGGCAGCGGCCGGTCGGCGAGAGCATCCCCATCTTGCTGGTCCAGACGTGCATCTTCGGCGTGCACATCACCGCCACGCCGCCAGCCAGCGCGAGGTCGCAGTCCCCGCGCTGGATGGCTGAGCAGGCCATGTCCACCGCGACCAGTGACGAGGAACAGGCCGTGTCGACGGTGACCGCCGGGCCGCTGAGGTTCAGCTGGTAGGCCAGCCGCGCGGCGAGGATGGACGGGGAGATGCCGAGGAATGCCTGGCCGGTGCCGGCCTGGCCGCTGGCGGCGAGGATGTCGGCGTAGTCGCCGGCCGCCGCCGCCGCGAAGATGCCCCACGGCCGTTTCCCGCTGGCGGCCGCCGCGTAGCCGGCGTCCTCCAGCGCCCGCCAGGCCTCCTCCAGGAACAGCCGCTGCTGCGGATCCATGGACTCGGCGTCGAGCGGGGACAGGTTGAAGAAACGGGCGTCGAACCGGTCGACGCCGGCCAGCATCGCCGCCCACTTGCTATAGCTGCGGCCGGGCGCGAGCCGGTCCGGGTCGAAGTAGCCGTCGGCCGGCCACCGGTCCGGGGAGACCTCGGCCAGGCTGCACCGGCCCTGAGCCAGGTTCGCCCAGAACGCGTCCAGGTCCGGCGCGTCAGGGAACCGCCCGGACATGCCGATGACCGCGATGTCACCGGCTCGCGGGTCGCCGTCCGCGGCGGCCGCCGGGGCCGCCGGGGCTGACGGTGCGAGCCGGGGAGCGCCGCCGCGGGCCTCGCCGCCCGGCGGCGGACTGCTGGGCGGCAGGGGACCCGCGGGCCGCGGCGGGCGGTCAGGTGCGGGGTCGCCGAGCGACCGCAGCGTCACCATCGGCCCGGCGGGCTCGTCCGCAGCAGGCGGGACATCCGGGCTCGGCGGGCCCGGGGTCAGCGCGGCGGACCGGAGCGCGGCGGACCGGCTCAGGTCGGCCAGCACCGCCGCGGTGAGGGCCGCGACGGTCGGATGGTCATACACCGCGACCGAGTCAAGATCGGTGCCGAACAACCGGTTGACCTGGCCGATGATCTCGACCGCGCCGACCGAGTCCAGCCCCATCTCGGCGAAGGACAGCGCCGGGTCGAGTTCATGCCGCTCCAGGTAGAGCACGGCGGCGAGGGCGTTCTCGACGCCCTCGGCTACCTCGGCCGGATCGATCCCCGGTCGGGCGGAAGCAGGCGGCCCGTGCTCAGCCGGTGCGGGCTCAGCCGACGCGGGCTCAGCCGACGTGGGCCGGGACTCGGTCGCAGCGGCGGACGCGGGCTCGGGCGGCCCGGGGTCGGCCTGCCCGGAAGTGCTCGGCCCGGCAGCGGCGGGAACGGGCGCCGGGCCGGCTGGACTGGCCGACCGGGCGGCCGGGCCGAAGCGCTCGGCCACCAGGCGGCTGGCGTCCGCGCCGAGCACTTCGCGGTGCATCGCCAGTTCGCGGTCGATGACGCCGGGCAGCTGATCGAGCACCCGGCGGGCGAGTTCGGCTTTCAGCGTGCGGGCGGCCTGCGGCGGCTTGCTGGCGATCGAGCGGGCCAGTTCGAGCGCGGTAGGCAGCACCTGGGCAGCGGGAACAACGCTGGCGTTCACGCCGCGGCGGGCCAGTTCGGCGCCGCTCATCGCCCGGCCGGACAGCATCAGCTCGGCGGCGACGGTGCTGCCGAGACGGCGTTCCAGGATGTAGGTGGCGCCCAGACCGGGGGTGAACCCGTAGCTGAGGAAGTTAGCCCTGTAGTCGGCGTCATCGGCCATGACCACCAGGTCCGCGTACAACCCGAACGCGAGGCCGCCGCCGGCCGCCTGACCCTGCATGGCGCTGATGACCGGCCGGCCGCAGCGCAGGATGCCCTCGTAGAGGAACGGGACGTCGGAGAACTGTCCCTGACCACTGGCCAGCGCGGCCAGCGCCGCCGGGGTGCCGCCCATGCTGAACACGCCGCCGGTGCCGGTGAGGATCACCACCCGGATCGCGTCGTCGGAACTGGCCTGAGCGAAGGCGGCCTGCAGCGCCCCGATCAGCCCCGGCGTGAGCATCGGCGAGCGCATCGTCAGCAGCGCCACGCCGCCGTCCAGCAGCCTGACCTCCAGCTCCGCTCCGGCTGTCGGTTCCGCTTCGCTGGCTGCCATGGTTCCTGCCTCATCGCTCGCTGCGGGCTGGTCGTCGCGGGCGGCCTGCCAGTGGCCGAGCCAGCAGCGTTCCTCCTGGAACGGGTAGCCCGGCAGCGGGATGCGCCCGGGCCTGGCCGCCGGGTCGCGGTAGCAGTCCAGCCAGGGCACGTCCGCGCCGCGCACCCAGCTGGCCGCCACCTCGTCGAACTGGCCGGCGGTGAAACTGGCCACGCATTGATCCGGCCCGAGCGCGGGCTGCTGCCCCGGCTGCGCGGACCAGTGCTCGCCTGCCGCCGGGCTGGCGCCGCTGGCGTAGCGTTCGAGCGCCGCCAAGAGCTGGCCCGCGCCGGTGACCACCACCGCCACCCGCTCGCTCATCGCCGTCCGGCCGACCTGCAGCGTGAATGTGAGGCTGGCCAGGTAGCTGGCCTCCCGGGGACCCTCCAGGCAGCGGCGCGCCAGTTCGGCGACGGTGTCGTCGCTGCTGAAGCCGGCCAGCGCCAGGTCACCGCCGAACTCGCCGGCCAGCGCGGCGAGCTCGTCGGGGTGCAGGCCGAGCTCGGCCACCGGCAGGTCCGGGCTGATAGCCGCGGCGGGAGCGTTGAGCAGGCCGGCCAGCCGGGCGGTGACCTGCGCCACTGCTGTGTCGTCATCGCCTGCCAGCTGCTCGCGCAGCCGCCCGGCCATCGCGCGGGCGTAGGCACGCAGCGCCTCGGGACTGCGGGCGGACAGCACGAATAGCCACGGCCCGGGCTGGCTGCCGCCCGGCCCGGACGCCGGCGCTTCTTCCAGCAGTACGTGCGCGTTGGCGCCGCCCGCGCCGAGCGCGCTGATCCCGGCGCGGCGCGGGCCCCTGGCAGGCGCGGGCCAGGGCTCGGCCTGCTGCGGGACGTAGAAGGGGGTGGCGGCGAAGTCGATGTGCGGGTTGAGTTCCCGTGAGTGCAGGGATGGCACCAGCTGGCGTTCCCGCAACTGCAGTAACACCTTGGTGAGTCCCGCGATCCCGGCGGCGCCCTCCAGGTGGCCGATGTTGGATTTCACCGAGCCGACGGCGCACCGGCGGTCAGCTCGACCCGGCCGGCCCAGCGCCCGGCGGGCCCCCTCGATCTCGATCGGGTCGCCCAGCGACGTCCCGGTGCCGTGCGCCTCCAGGTAGCCGACCGAGGCGGGATCCCAGCCGGCGCGGCGCAGCGCCTGCTCGATGAGCGCGGTCTGCGACGCCGGGCTGGGCACGGTGACGCCGCCGGTGCGGCCGTCGTGGTTCACCGCAGTGGCCCGGATGACCGCGTAGATGTGGTCACCGTCGGCCCGCGCCTGCGCCAGCGGCTTGAGCAGCACCGCGCCGGTGCCCTCACCGGGCACGTAGCCGGTCCCGTCCCGGCCGAACGCGCGGCAGCGCCCGTCCGAGGACAGCCACTGGCCCTGGGCCAGCTGCAGGTACTTCTGCGGGTGCACGTTCACGTTCACGCCGCCGGCCAGCGCCAGCGCGCACTCGCCGCGGCGCAGGCTCTCGACCGCCAGGTGCACCGCGGTGAGCGAGGACGAGCAGGCGGTGTCGATGGCGATGCTGGGCCCGGTCAGGTTGCAGGCGTAGGAGACCCGGTTGGCGATCGCGGAGTGCATGGCGGTGGGCGCCACCCCGTCGGCGGCGCCCTCGACCAGCTGGTAGTGGTTCCACATCACCCCGGCGAACACGCCGACCGGCTGGCCGGCCAGCGCCTCGGGCGGGTAGCCGGCGTCCTCCAGCGTGTGCCAGCAGGTGCTGAGGAACAGCCGTTCCTGCGGGTCCATCCGCTCGGCTTCCCGGCGGGAGATGCCGAAGAACCGGGCGTCGAACCGGTCCACGCCGTCGAGGAACCCGCCCCACTTGCCGTAGGTGCGCCCGGCCTGTCCCCTGGCCGGATCGAAAATCCTGGCGTGGTCCCAGCGCCCGGGCGGTACCTCGCTGATGCAGTCCCGTCCCGCGACCAGGTTCTGCCAGAACGAGTCCAGGTCGGGAGCCATCGGGTAGCGTCCCGCGACCCCGATGATCGCGATGGGCTGGTCCGGTTCATCGCCGCTGGCAGGCGGGGCGGCGGGCAGCAGGCTGCTGATCGCGGCCGGGTCGCCGTAGCCGATCACCACCCGCGGCTGGCCCGCCGCCAGCACCCGTTCCAGGGCGTCCAGGCCGACGGCGGCGGGCATCGGGAGCATGCCGGAGGTGGCCGACGCGGCCCTGATCGCGTCCTGCGACACCCGCATCCCGCCCGCTGCCCAGTACGGCCAGCCGATGGCGATGCTGTGCCCGGCCCGGTCCGGGCGGGCGGCGCGCTGCGTCATCAGCGCCTCGGCGCAGGCGTTGGCCGCGGCGTAGTCGCACTGGCCGGGGTTGGCCAGGCTCGCCGACAGCGACGAGAAGACCGCGAAGAAGTCGAGGCTGGCATCCCCGATGGCCGCGTCGAGATGGCTGGCGCCGAGCGACTTGGCGCCGAACACCTCCGCGAAGTCCCCGGCCTGCTTGCGCAGGTACACGCCGTCGCGGCGGACCCCGGCGCAGTGCAGGACGCCGTCGATCCGGCCGAACGCCCCGGTCGCGGCGCTGACCGCGCGGGCCGACCCGGCCGGGTCGGCGATGTCGGCGGCGAGGTAGCGCACGTCACCGCCGGCGGCTGCCCAGCTGTCCAGCCGTGAGCTGAGCTCAGGGCTGGCCGGGCGGCGGCCGGTGAGGAAGACCCGCGCCCGGTACCTGGTCACCAGGTAGTCGGTGAGGATGGTGCCCAGGCCGCCGGCGCCGCCGGTGATGAGATAACTGCCGCCTTGCCGGAACGCCGATGCCGCGGCGGGCAGGTCCGCGACAGCCCAGCGCCGCACCAGCCGGCGCCGGCCGGCGTAGTGCAGTTCGGCTTCCGCGGAGTCGTCGGCCGTCGCGAGGTCCAGCGCGGCCGGCAGCGAGGTGGCACCTTCGGGCGGTCCGGCCTGGCAGGCCGCGGCCCGGCAGCGCAGCCACGGGGTCTCGGCGGTGATCGTCGCGGCCAGCGCCGCGAGCGCGGCCAGCAGCGGCGCTGCCCGGCCGCTGTCGCCCTGGCCCGTGTCGCCCTGGCCGACCTCCCTCGGGCCGGGTTCCTGCGGGCTGGTGTCTTCCGGGCCGGGTTCTCGCGGGCACAGCACGGTGAGCCTGGTGTCGCCGGCGGGTGATCCGCTGGCGGCAGCGCGCCGGGCGGCCAGCGCGGTCGCGGTCGCCCAGAGGCTGACGCAGCCGGTGACCGGATCGGTTCGCGGCGACAGCAGCAGCGCGACATCGGGCACCGGGCCGCCGAGGCCGGCCAGCAGTTCGGTCACCTGTTCCGCGCGGGCCGGGTCGACCTGGTACTCCCCCGCCGGCGCCGGGTCGCCGGTGCTGATCGCCGCGACCGCGAGCGGCGGGCTGGTCAGGCCGCCTGCCATGGGCAGCAGGCCGGGATCCGCGATCACGGCGAGCCGGGCGGGCGGCCGTACCGGGCCGTCCTCAGCGCACAGCCTGCTGGTGAGGTACCTGGTCGCGGCGTCCTGTGCGGCGGCGGTGGCGGGGTCATGGCCGGCTGGCGGAGCCGGCTGACCGGGCTGTGGGTGTTCCTGGTGCGGGTGTTCCTGGTCCGGGGGCAGGTTCACCTGGTAGGTGTCCGCGAGGTGCGCGGCGAGCTTGCCGATGTCGTTGTGCTCGAACAGCAGGGTGGGGTAGAGCGGCTGCCCGACCAGGGTCTCCAGCTGCCTGCCGAGGTCCAGGATCGCCACCGAGTCCAGCCCGAGGTCGTAGAACCCGGTGCCGGCGCCCAGCTCGGCTGCCGGACGGCCGGTCATCTGCGCGATGACCGAACGCAGGTGGCCTGCTAGCTGGCCGGCGCCGGCCGGAGCGGGATCGCGGGGCCGGGCTGGATCGCGAGGGCGGGCGGCCTCCGGCGCGGGCCCGCCGTCGCGGTCGGCGAGCAGCCTGGTGATCAGCGCCGGGAACCTGATCCGCTTGCAGGCGATGCCGGTGAACCCGGCCAGGAACCGCCCGTCGGCATCGTACAGCCCGTAGTCGCTGGTGATCAGCTCGCCCGACGGCGCCACCACCTCCGGCCGCGGCAGGTAGGCGTAGCAGCGGCCCGCCAGCGGCCTGGGCGCCCTGAACTCCCTGATGAACATCGGGATGAACGGCTGTTCCGCCGAGCTCTCGGTGTGCCCGAACCCGGCCAGCGTGGACGCGTCCAGCTTCGCGGGGTGCAGGTAGAAGCGCTCGTCGTGGCCTTCCCCCGGCTCTTCCAGGGTCAGCTCGGCCAGCAGGTACGGGTCTTGCGGACCGCCCTGGTAGAGCGGCCCGGTGCAGCGCATCGGCGGCCCGTGCCTGATGTCCTCGCTGACGGCGCGGGCGTACAGCTGCGACATGTCGCCGGTGCGGGCCGCGCCGGCCTTCAGCGCGGGTAGGTCGATCCGGGGCGGCGGCGGATCGTCGCGATAGCTCAGCTCGCCGGTGAAGTTCTCGGTCCACGGTGACGGCGGCTCGCCCTGGCGCAGCCACCGGCTGCCGGCGCTGATCCGGTGTACCCCGGCCACCGCGTCGCCGATCGTGCACCGGATCTCCCGCTGGTACCCGTCGGTGACGGTGATCGCCTCGGCGAAGACCACGTCCCGCAGCACCGCGTCGCGCTGGCGCAGGCCCGCCGCCGCCAGCATCCGGTACCCGATGTCCAGGAACGTCACGCCGGGCAGCACGCTCACCCCGTGCACCCGGTGGTGGCGCATGATGAAGTCGTCGCTGGTCAGCACGAACCGGCTTTCGAGTTCGGTCATGATGCCCTCCTCACCGGCCCGGCGCGGACAACTGCAGTTCCAGCAGGGAGCTGGCCAGCGGCGCGTCCCCGCCCGGCGGGTGCTCAGCGCCGCGCGCGGGCAGCCAGAGGCGGCGGCGGCTGAACGCGGGCGGCGCCAGCTTCGGCCGCGGCGCCGGATGCCCGGCGCGCAGCGCCGGGTCGAGCCCGCTGACGATGAGGTGCGCGTTGGTGCCGCCGAGCCCGAACGAGCTGAGCCCGGCGACCCGGTCGCCCGGCTCGCGCTGCCAGTCCCGCAGCGAGGTGTTGGGGAAGAACGGCGACCGGGTGAAGTCGAACCGCGGATTCGGCCGCTCGCAGAACAGGGTGGCCGGGATCTGCCCGTACTGGATGGCCAGCACCACCTTGAGCAGCCCGGCGATGCCCGCGGCGCTGAGCAGGTGACCGACATTGGACTTGACGCTGCCGATGGCGCACCAGCCGGTCCGGCCGCCGGGCGAGCCGAACACGTTGCTCAGGGCGCGCAGCTCGATCGGGTCTCCGATCAGGGTGCCGGTGCCGTGCGCTTCCAGCATGGTCACCGCCGCCGGGTCCCGGCCGGCCAGGCTGAGCGCCTTGCGGATGACGTCGGCCTGCGCGGCCGGGTTCGGCGTGGTGATGCCCATGGTGGCGCCGTCGTTGTTGACCGAGACCGCTTCGATCACCGCGTAGATCCGGTCCCCGTCGGCGAGCGCGGCGGGCAGCGGCTTGAGCAGCACCGCGCCGGCCCCCTCGGCGGGCACGAACCCGTCGGCGTCCTGGTCGAAGGTCTGGCAGCGGCCAGCGGGCGACAGCGCCCGCGCGGCGCTGAGGTCCAGGTACGGCTGCTCGTCCAGCAGCACCTCGACGCCCCCGGCGACCGCGACCGCGGACTCGCCGGCCAGCAGGCTCCGGATCGCGAGCTGAACGCTCAGCAGCGAGGACGAACAGGCACTGTCCACGACCAGGTTCGGCCCGCGGAAGTCGAAGTGCTGCGCGACGTGCGCGGTGATGAAGTTCTGGTCCGACCGCAGCACCCCGGGCCCGACGCCGACCCGGCGCCCGTAGTCCGACATCCGGGCTCCGGCGAACACCCCCACGTCCTGGCCGGCCAGGTCCGCGGCACGGTAGCCGGCATCGGCCAGGCAGCTGGCGGTGACCTCAAGGAACATCCTGATCGCCGGGTCCAGGGTGATCCCGTCTGCCTCGGTGAGGCCGAAGTACTCCGGGTCGAAGTCCTCGATCCCGGACACGAACCCGCCCCACTTGCTGATGCTGTAGCCGGGCTCGGGTACTGGCCGGTACCAGGTCCGGTGGTCCCATCGCGAGGCCGGCACCTCGGTCACCGCGCACCTGCCCGCGACGAGGCTGGCCCAGAACGTGTCGGCGTCTGGCGCACCAGGCAGCCGCCCGGCCAGGCCGATCACCGCGATGTCGGTGTCCCGGGGCCCTCGGCCGGCGCCGGCCGAGGGCGGAGCCCCCGCGACGATGCCGGTCCCGGCCGGAGCCGCGGGGGCGTCCCGGCTGCCGCCGCCTGCGGTCTGTGTCTCCGCGACCCCCAGGTAGCCACTCAGCCGGTCCAGGGTCGGATGGTCGAGCATGACCGCCGGCTCCAGCGGCCGGCCGAGCTGCTTCTCGATCGCGCGCAGCAGGTCGCCGAGCATGATCGACTCAACGCCCAGGTCGTTGAAGGTCGCGGTGGGGTCGAGCCCGGCCAGCGGGATCCGCAGCGCGCTGGCGAAGATCTCCAGCAGCCAGCGCGGCGGCCTGCCCGGCCGGCCCGGCGGCGGCGGAACGCTGTCAGCCGCCGGAACCTCCCGCAGCGGCGGAACGCTGGCACCCGCCGGAACCTGCCGGGCCAGCAGCAGCGTGCCAGGGTCGGGCTGGTCGCCCGCGGCGGGCCCGGCCGGCGGCGCGGGCAGCACCAGCGTGCCGCCGGGCAGGGTGAGGACGCGTTCAAGCACCCGCAGCCCGGCCGCGTCGCTGAGCCCGCCCACCCCGGCCGGCTGGCCGGGGTTCGGCCGGCCCGCGCCGCCGCCGGTCTGCGTCCACTGCGGCCAGCTGACCGAGCGGAACCAGTCCTCGCCCGCGGCGGCCCGGCGGGCGGCGGCGTAGTCGAGGCAGGCGTTGGCCGCGGCGTAGTCGATGACCCCGCGGGCGACGGCGGGCACGGCCGCGCACAGCGAGGAGAACAGCACGAAGAACGCGGGCCGGTCGGCCGCGGTCAGCCCGGCGAGCGTGTCGAGCCCGTCCGCCTTCGGCTCCAGCACGTCGCCGAGCTGCCCGAGGTCCCTGGCGGCGAACGCGCCGACTCCCGAGCTGCCGCGCCCCGCGCAGTGCACCACCCCGCCGACCGGGCCGAGTTCGGCCCGCACCCGGGCCAGGAACCCGGCCAGGGCCGGCTCGTCGGTCAGCGGCCCGGTGTGCGTGAGCACCTGCACGCCCTGTTGCCGCAGTTCGGAGACCAGGCCCTGGCCCGCGGCGTCCAGCGGCCGGCGGCCCAGCAGCGCGAGCCGCGTGGCCCCGCTCCCGGCCAGGAACCTGGCGACCAGCGCGCCGAGCCCGCGGGTGCCGCCGGTCACCAGGTAGGCGGCGGCCGGGTCGGGCCGCAGCGGCTGGTGCGGCGCGGTGACCGCGGCCAGCGCCGGCACGTGCCGGGCGCCGGCCCGGTAGCAGACCTCGCCGTGCCCGTCAGCGGCCGGCCACTCGCCGATGATCTGCCTGGCCAGCTCGTCCGGCTCGGCGGCGGGCAGGTCGGTGTCCAGCACGCTGGCGGTGATCCGCGCGCCTTCGGTGCTCAGCACCCGGACGAACCCGGCCATCAGCGCGCCGCTGCCGCCCGGCACGCCCTGGCCGCCGCCAGCGCCGGGCCCGGGCAGCAAGCCGGAGGTCACCTGGATCACCCGCAGGCCGCTGCTGGCCCGCGCGCCCACGACCTGCTGCAGCATCCGCAGCCTGGCCTGCCAGAGCCCGCGTTCCCCGCCGGGCCGGTACAGGTCGGCCAGGTCCAGCCAGCCGTCGATATCCGGGTAAAGATCAAGGACATCCTGAACGGCCGTCACGGCGCCGGTCCCGGTGACATAGCCAGCCACGTCGTCGCCGAGTTGCGCGCCTTCGCGCACCAGCACGACCCGGTCACCCCCGGCCCGCGCGGCGACGGCCCGGGCCACCGGCTCGCTGTGCGGGGAGAACACGCACACCACCCGCCGCCACCCGGCCGGCCCGGCTGCGGCCGGCACCTCCCCGGACGGAACCCAGGTCCGCTCGTACAGCGGAACCTCGCCGTCCGCGCCATCCTGGTCGTCCGGAGCCGGGCGGGCGGCGGGCGCGGGCAGCCAGCAGCGCGTCCGGGCGAACGGGTAGCTGGGCAGCTTGGTTACCCGGGGGGGCCGGGCCCCGTCGTGCAGTCGCTCCCAGTCGACGGTGCCGCCCCGCGCCCAGTGCCGGGCCAGCGCCTCCAGTTCCACGGCGCTGGCCGGGCCGCCGGACGGGCCGGACTGGCCCGGCTGCCAGGTGTCCTGGGCCGGTACCGGGCACGAGCCCGGGGCCCGGCCGCGGGCCAGGCCCGTCAGCTGGCCGGCCAGGAACGACTGGAGCGCCGAGCACACCGCCGGGACCGAGTCCGCGACCAGCGCGAGCCGCTCCCGCAGGTGCTCGCGGCCGGCTTGCAGGGTGTAGGCGAGGTCGTCCAGGTCCGGAGCGGGCTGCCCGGCCGCGGGCTGCGCTGCCAGGAACCTGGCGAGCCGGCCGGCCAGTTCGGCCAGCCGGTCCTCGTCGTAGGCCGAGAGCACGACCAGCTGCGGCTGGCCCGGTGGCGGCGGCCGCGACGGCGGTACCGGGCCTTCCTCCACCACCAGGTGCGCGATCGTGCCGCCCGCGCCGAACGAGCTGACCCCGGCCCGGCGCGGGGTGGCGGCGGCCGGCCACGGCGCCAGCTCGCGCTGCAGCCGGAACGGCACCGCGGGCCAGTCGATGTTCGGATTCAGCTCGGCGGCGTGCAGCGACGGGACCAGCGTCGCGTGCCGCAGCTGCAGGATCACCTTGGTCAGGCCGGCCATCCCGGCCGCCGACTCGACGTGCCCGATGGCGGACTTCACCGAGCCGATCGGGATCGCGCCGGGCGGCAGCCCGGCCGCGTCGAACGCCCGCAGCAGGCCCCTGATCTCGACCGGGTCACCCAGCTCGGTGCCCGCGCCGTGAGCCTCCAGGTAGCCGATGGTTTCCGGGCCGACCCCGGCGTCGGCCAGCGCCCGGCGCACCATGCTGGTCTGCGCGTCGGGGTTGGGCACCAGGTAGCCGTTGGTCCGGCCTGCGTGCACCACCGAGGTACCGCGGATCACCGCGTGGATCCGGTCCTGATCGGCGACGGCCTGCGCGAGCGGCTTGAGCACCAGCACCCCGGCGCCTTCTGCCGGGACGAATCCGTCACCGCCCGCGCCGAAGCTCTGGCATCGCTGGCTGGTCGCGTTCAGCCGCATCCGGTGCTGCTGCACGAACTTGTTCGGGTGCAGGGACAGGTTGACCGCCCCGGCGATGGCCATTCCCGCCTCGCCCGCCCGCAGGCTGCGCACGGCCAGGTGGATCGCGGTCAGCGCGGAGGAGCACATGGTGTCCACGGACATGCTGGGGCCGTGCAGGTCGAAGAAGAACGACACCCGGTTGGCCACGCAGCCCGGGGTCGCGCCGCTGTCCTGCCGGTCACCGGTCAGCGACTGCTCCACCCCGAAGTAGGGGTACTCGTTGTGCATCACCCCGGCGAAAACGGCCACCTGACGGCTGGCCAGCCGGGCCCGCGGGTACCCGGCGTCTTCCAGCGCCTCCCACGCGACCTCGAGGAACAGCCGTTCCTGCGGATCCATCAGGTCGGCGTCCCGCGGGCTGATGCTGAACAGCAGCGGGTCGAAGCTCTCGACGTCGTCGAGGAAGCCGCCCCACATCAGCTCGGCCGGCCAGCCGGGCCTGACCCTGGCCGCGGGCATCTGGCCGACGCAGTCCCGGCCCTGGGACAGGTTCTGCCAGAACTGGTCCAGGTCCGCGGCCTTCGGGTAACGCCCGGCGATGCCGATGACGGCGACCTGGCCGGCCTCGGCCGCGTCCGGCGGTTCCGCGGCGGGGCGCGCCGACGTCAGCGACGCGGCCTGCCCTGCGGGCGGGGCCGGCCGCATGGCCTGGGTTCGCAGCACAGGCGGGGCCGGCTGCGCGGCGGCGGCCGGGGCGGCGGTCCACCGGACCGGGTGACGCCTGGCCAGCTCGGCGGCCGCGCCGGCCAGGTCGGTGTGCGCGAAGAGCAGGGCCCGGTCGGTTTCCCCGAGGTCGCGTTCCAGCCGGGCGTTGAGCCTGGTGACCAGGAACGAGCTGAACCCGAGCTGGGTCAGCGGCCGGTGCGCGCTCACCTCGGCCGCCGGGATGCCGGAGATCTCCGCGTACACCCCGGTCAGGTACTCCTGCGCCGCCACGACCGCGGCAGGCTCGGCCTGCGGCCCCCCGGCCCGCCCGGCCGCGGCGCCCGGCGCGGCAGCTCCGGCCTGCGCGGACAGCCCGTCCTGGCCACGGTGGGCGGGCGGTTCAGGCTCGGCAGCCGGTTCAGGTTGCGCGGGCGGCGGACCGGAAACGACACTCGGGCAGCCAGGCAGCGACACCCGGCCGGGCCGGTCAGCCCAGTAATCCCGCCAGGGCACCTCGCCGCCCGCCAGCCAGGCCGGGACTGCCTCCAGCTCGGTCGCGGGGTGAAGCCCGGTGGCTGGCTGCGCCTCGGCGGCCGGCCCGGTCTTCACGGTCGCTGTCGCGAGCCCGGGGTGCGGCTGACCGGCCAGGTAGGCGTCCAGCCCGGCGATGGCCGCGGGCAGGTCAGCGCAGACGATGGCCAGCCGGTGCCGCATCGGCACCCGGCCGGCCTGCAGCGTGTAGGCGACGCCGGCCAGGTCCAGGCCCGGGCCGCCGGCCGCCAGCCGGGCCCGCATCCGGGCGGCGTACTGGGCAAGCTGCGGCTGGGTTGGCGCGGAAAGGATGACGGCGTGGGCGGCAGGTTCGTCCGGCGGTAACGGTCCAGGCATGAACGGGCAGCCTCCTCAGTTGCTGAAGCTAGCTACCAGCGGCTCGCTGGCCTGCCCAAAACTGCGCACGGTCACCGCAGCGGGCTCAGCCGCTCCAGGCCCGCCCGCGCGGTGGCCGGCGATCGGCACTCCCGTCCGCTGGCCGAGCAGGCCCGCGGCGCCGGCCATCAGGAACTGCGCGATGTCCGTGACCGTCCGGCGCCGCCAGTCGGCCAGCGGCGTGCCCTGGACGCACTGGTTGAACGCTCCCATCGCCGGGCCGCACGGGATCTGGTAGTTCAGCCGGTGCGCCGGGTCGCCGGCCAGCGCGGCCCGGTAGGCCAGGGTGAAGTAGGCGCCGAACACCCTGGCCATCAGGTACCTGGGTTCCCGGTCGGCCCGGTCTCGTTCCGCCCCGGTCAGGCGGTCGCGGACCTCGCTCGTCACCTCTTCCAGCGGCTTGCCGAAGTAGCGGCCGGCCAGGTCCCGCCGCAGCCGGGGATCGAGCCCGGCCAGTCCCTGGCCGCTGGCCGGACCCGGGCCGGCGCCCGGACCGGCGTGGACCCGGTAGGCGTGCTGCAGCGCGGCGGCGCGGGCCGCGAACAGGGTGCCGCGCCGCGCCAGCACCCTGGTGCGGCCGCCCAGCTCGAACAGCTCCCCGGCCGGAGCCTGCTCGGTGTCATCGGGGCCGGCCCCGGCCAGCAGGTCCTTGACCGCGTCGCTGGTGCGGGCCTCGGCTGAGCACTGGTTGACCGAGCCGGTCAGCACGAAGTCGGCACCGGACAGGAACGCCGAGGCGACCGCCGCCGGGCTGCCGATGCCGCCCGATGACCCGACCCAGGCCTGGTAGCCGGGCCCGTACCTGGCGGCGGCCTGGTCGCGGGCGGCGAGGACGGCCGCCAGCAGCGCGGCTCCGCTGTCGCCGCCGGCCAGCCAGCCAGAACCCGTCTCCGCGCAGACCGCGTCCGCGACCGGCAGCCCGGCCGCCGCGGCGGCCTCTTCCTCCGTCAGCGTCCCGGCCGCGCACAGCCTGGCGGTCAGGTCCGCGGGCGCCGGGCGGAGGAAGGCCGCCGCCTGCCCGGCCCGGCCGACCTTGGCGAGCAGGCCCCGGGCCGCGGCGTACCTGCCGTCCGGGCCGCGCCTGGCGCCGGAGAAACGCCACCTGATGAGTTCGGCTGTCACCCCCGCGTGCCCGGTGACCTCGGCGACCGCCACGTTATGCCGCAGGCCGGCCTCGACGAGGGCGGCGACCTGGGCCGGGCCGGCCAGGCCCGCGGGGAGGCTGATGCCGAAGCCGCCCGCCGCCGGGGCGAGCGCCCGCAGGTCGGCCTCCACCTCGGTGAGCGTCCGGCCCGCGGTGCCCAGGAAGCCGAGCAGCCCGTCGCTGGCCAGGGCCAGCAGCAGTTCCGGGCCTGACACGCCAAGACCCAGCCCGCCGGCCAGGTAGGCCAGCCGCAGCCGGTACTCGGCCCGGAACGCGGCGCTGCCGAGCAGGCCCGCCCCCGCATCAGTCCCGGCTGCGCGTCCCGGGCCGGCCGGGGGCCTGCTGGCCGCGGGGGCCGCCGGCGCGCAGGACATCAGTGCGGTGGGGGCCGGGATGGCGGACACCGGGACGGGCGGCGGCGGCGCCGGGCGCGGGCCAGGCAGCCGCCGCCGGGCTCGCCGCCAGATCTTGGTCAGCACCTCACCAGGGCCGGTCTCGGCGATCTCGTCGACTCCGGCTTCGGCCAGCGCGCAGATCGTGTCCCACCAGCGCACCGGGCTGACCAGGTGACGGCTCAGCAGGTCCGCGGCGGTCGCCGCGGTGTACGGCCGGGCGGTGACGTTCGCGAGCACCGGGATGGCCGGCTCGGCGAACCGCACGTCCGAGAGCACGGCGGCGAGCTCGCTGGCGGCCGGGGCCATGTACCGGGAGTGGGCGGCCACGCTGACCCGCAGCGGCACGCACTTGCCCAGGCCCTGGTCGGCCAGCAGCCCGGCGGCGGCCCGGATTTCCCCCCGGGGCCCCGCCACCACGATCTGGTCGGGCAGGTTGTGGTTGGCGATGTCGATGCCGCCGATCCCGGCCTGCGCGAGCACGGTGCTGAGCCGGTCGGGGCTGACGCCGAGCACGGCCATCATGGACCCGCCCGGGCAGCCGGCCATCAGTTCGCCGCGCCGGCGCACCAGCCGCAGGCAGGTCTCGAAGTCCAGGCAGCCCGCGGCGAACAGCGCGGCGTACTCGCCCACGCTGTGGCCGGCCAGGACGGCGGGCTCCGGGCCGTCGCGCCGGGCCCGCAGGCAGGCCAGCGCGCTGACCACGAACAGGGCCGGCTGGGCGTACTCGGTCTGGTGCAGCCGCGGGCCGGCGCCCGCGCACAGCTCACGGACCGGGTATCCCAGGATCGAGTCGGCGGCCGCCACCAGGTCCGGGTGGTCGTCGAACAGCCCGGCGCCCATGCCCGGCTGCTGCGATCCCTGACCGGGGAACAGGAAGGCCAGCGCCATCGGTCAGCGCTCCCAGGGAAACCGGCCGCGGGCGGCGTAGGCGGCCAGGTTCTGCCGCACCGCCGGGCGCGCCATCACCCGGCCCAGCTCGGTCACCGCCAGCTGCCGGGTGCTGTCGCTGATCTCCCACAGCCGACTGGCGTAGCGCTTGAGCGCCCCGATGGTCGCCGGGTCCAGCTTGCTGGCGCGGAACGCCAGCCGCCGCAGCTGCCGCCCCGGATCGTCGGCCACCATGTCGGCCAGGCCGCAGGCCAGGGCCCGGGCGGCGTCGGCTGGCTGGGTGGTGAGCGCCATCGCGTACGCCTGCTGGAAGCCGGTGCGTCGGATCAGGAACGGCAGCACGCAGCACGGCAGCAGCCCCCAGAGGGCTTCGGGCAGCGCGAACGTGCTCCGCTCGGTCGCGCACACCAGGTCGCTGGCGCCGATCAGGCCCAGCCCGCCGCCCGCCACCTGGCCGTCCACCGCGGACACCACGATCCGCGGGGTGCTGGTGAAGCGCCGCAGCAGGTCGAAGAACGCGCCGCCCGCCTCGCCGGCGGCCCCGGCCGCGGCTGGCGGCTGCGAGCTGGGCGCGGGGGCGGCGCCGACCGCGGTCAGGTCCATCCCGGTGCAGAACGTTCCCGGCGCCGAGGTGAGCACGACCAGGCGGCAGTCCGGGTCGGCTTCGGCGGCGTCCAGCCCCTGGTGCAGCGCGCTGATGAGCCGGTCGTCGATGACGGCCTGGCCGTCGCGGTCCAGCCTGAGCTCGCGCAGCGGCTGCGGTCCGGTCAGGTCCACCGGTACTCCCGGTGGAAGCCCCTGATCCGGTCCAGCACCAGCAAGCCGCGGCCCGCCAGGTGGCTGGTGTAGACCGGCTCGGATTCGGCCGGGTCGTACCGCGCGTCCCTGACCCCGAAGCCGCGGGCCGGCCCGGCGGCGGTCAACTGGTCGTACTCCGCGATGGTCAGGCTGCGCCGCCCGGCCAGCGCCGCGCCGATCCCGGCGCTGGCCAGCCGCGGCGCGGCGGTCGCGGGCAGCACGCCGCTGTAGAACTCCGACGCGCACCCCGAGCCGTAGGAGAACAGCCCGGCCCGGCGGGCGCCGTCCAGCCCGGCGTGATCGATGAGCGAGCACAGGGCCAGGTAGAGCGCGGCGGAGAACAGGTTGCCGACCCGGCTCGGGTAGGCCAGCGAGCAGCTGACCCTGGCGCTGAAGTCCCGTTCGATCTCGGCCGGGCCGAGCCGCCCGCTGGAGCGCAGCAGGACCCGGTGCGCGCCCTTGACCATGCCGGGGAAAGGGGTGTGGAACGCCAGGTAGTCGAAGCTGGTCAGCACGTCAACGCCGGCCACCCGGTCGCGGTAGGCGGCGAAGCTCTCGGCCAGGCAGCGCAGGTAGGCCAGCAGCGACAGGTCCGAGTCGACGATCTCGGCGTCGGTGCTCGGCCGGGCGGTGTCCATCACCTCGTAGGTGTGGAAGCCGCTGGCCCCCGGGTCGAGTTCCAGCACCAGCGGATCACGGCCGACCACCATGGCGACCGCGCCCGCGCCCTCGGATGGCTCCCAGTAGGTGCCCCGGGCCGCGGCGCTCGGCGCGTCGGTGGCGACGACCAGGGCCAGCGCCCGCGGGTCCGGGCTGGCCGCGATGATGGCGGCGGCGGCCTGCAGCGCCGCGGTCCCGCCGTAGCAGGCGTGCTTGACCTCGAACGACCGGCACCTGCCGGGCAGTTCCAGCAGGTCGTGCACGTAGCTGCTGAGCGGCTTGCCGAAGTCGATCCCCGACTCGGTCGCCACGATCAGCAGCTCGATGCTGGCGCGCTGCTCCGGCGTGAGCGCGTCCACCAGCGGCTTGGCGGCGTTGACCGCGTTGCTGACCGCGTCCTCGCACGGCAGGTTGACCGATTTCTGCGCCATCATCAGGTTGTCGAACCTGGACATGCTCAGGCCGCGGCTCGCGAACAGGTCCTTCACCTCGACGCAGGCACGGCCGACGTAGGGGTTGATGGCCTCGATGCCGACACCCACGCCCGGCCTGCCTCAGCCGGCCGCCGCGGCAGCCGACGGCGCGGCCGGCTGCAGCAGCACGTCCCTGATGCTGCCGGGCAGGAACAGCTTCTGCCACGTCCCGCCGCCCTTGGTGGGGTGGATCCTGGGCTTGCTGAAGATCCGCTGCTGGGTTTCCTGGCTCCGGTCGAGTTCGGCCACGGCCTGGTAGTCGGTCAGCTCGCGCAGGTGGATCAGCCAGTAGATGCGGTCCTGGCGGCCCCAGGTCTCCTCGTACAGCAAGGCGGTGACCCGGCCAGGCAGCGCCTGGTTGACGTATTCCTGCCAGTCGAACGCGAACAGCCGCCCTTCCTTGCGGAACTCGTATTTGACCTGCGCGCGGCGGATCACGATGGCGCCGGCGTTCGCCGAGTTGAGCTGGACGCTGACCGGCTGCGCCGTCTGGTTGTGCGCGGGCGGCACGAAGCTGGCCAGCCGCCGCTCCGGCTCGCCGTCCCCGTCGTCATGGCCGTGGTCCAGGCCGTGCTGCGGCACCAGCACGCGCTCTTGCATGCTGGCGTCGATGAAGATCCGCTCCCAGTTGCCGTGCCCCTTCTCCGGCAGCCGGTCGATCAGGGAGATGTCCTGGTAGTCGGTGTCGTGGTCGACCATCTCCAGGATCTGGCGGTAGTCGTTCGGGACCCGCATGCTGATGAACCAGTGCAGCCGGTCGCGGACGCCGAAGACCTCCTCATAGCAGAACGTGCTGGCCACGCCGACCTGGTTCTCGTTGACGTAGTTCAGCAGGTCGACGCTGAAGCCCCGGCCTTCGGCGGCGAACTCGTAGCTGAGCTGGCCGACCCGGTAAATGATCATGCCGGCGTTGCCGGAGTGCAGCAGCTTCCCGGCCGGCACCCTGGTCTGGTCCTGCGCCGTGCGGACGCCCGCCGAGTTCGTCGCCGGGCTCGTCGTCACCGTCATGCTCGTCCTCCTGCTGTGCCGGGACTTTCGTTGTACTGGCGGGCGGCCACCGGGGTCTGCCCACAATTGAGCGGCTGCCCAGGCGGCCACGTCAGGACCGGTCAGGAGGGCAGCGCCGCGGGCAGCAGCCGCCTGATCTCGCCGCGGATCGCGGCCAGCACCTCGCCGCGCGCGCCCTTCAGGTAGAAGTGGTCGCCGGAGAACACCCGCAGCATGAAGCCGCCGTCGGTGGTGTCCTGCCAGGCGGCCATCTCCTCGATGTTCACCTCGGGGTCCCGGTCGCCGGTCAGCGCGGACACCGGGCAGTGCAGCCGGCCTCCGGCCGGGCCGGGATAGGTCTCGTTCAGCTCGAAGTCGGCGCGCAGCGACGGCAGGAAGATCCTGATCAGCTCGCTGTCACCGATAACGTCCGGCGGGGTGCCGCCGAGCACGTTCACCGCGGCGAGGAACTGCTCGTCCGGCAGCCGGTGCAGCGGCGGGTGCCGGGCGGGCAGCTGTGGTGCCCGGCGGCCGGATGCGAACAGGCACAGCGGCCGCTGGCCGGCCGCGCCGAGCCGCCGCGCGACTTCGTACGCCAGGACCGCGCCCATGCTGTGCCCGAACAGCGCGTACGGGTGGCAGGCGTGCGGCTGCAGCGCCTCGCACAGCGGGTCAAGGATGTCCTCGACCCGGCGGTAGGGCCGCTGCCGGATCCGCCCCTCCCGGCCGGGCAGCACGACCGGGCAGACCGCGATGTCGGGCAGCATGGCCTGCCGCCACGGCTGGAAGAACGCTCCGCCCCCGCCGGCGTGCGCGAAGCAGAACAGCCTCCCGGCCGCCGCGTCGCTGCCTTCGGGCAGGCTGAGCCAGCCGCCGGTCACGGCTGTCTCGCGGGCCAGCCAGGCCCGGCCGCCGAAATGATCACGTGCGCGTACGAGCCGGTCGCGCTCAGCGCGGTGATCAGCGCCCTGGGCCTGCCCGGCGGCCAGGCCCCGGCGCTGCCGGTGATCGTCAGGCCGGTGGCGTCCCAGTCGGTCAGCGGGCTGAGCTCGGCCGCCGCGATGGTGGGCGCGAGCATCCCGTGCCGGAACTGCAGCAGCACCTTGGACAGCTGCGACATGCCGCTCGCCGCCTCCAGGTGACCGATGTTCGGCTTGACGGTGCCGACCGGCAGCGGCAGCGCCCGGCCGCTGCCGTGCCCGAGCACCGCGCCCAGCGCCTCGATCTCCGCCGCGTCCGCGATGGCCGCGCCCGCGGCCGCGCACTCGGCGTAGCTGATGTCCGCGGCGGTCAGGCCGGCGGCGGCCAGCGCCTGGCGGAGCGAGCCGGCCAGCGCGGCCGGGTCCGGTCCGCCGAACTTCGCCGGATGACCGGCGTGACCGGTCCAGGTGGCTTCGATGAGGCCGTGCGTGACGTCCCGGTCGGCCGCCGCGGCCCGCGCGCCGCGCAGCAGGATCGCCCCGGCGCCCTCGCCGGGAAGCCAGCCGGACGACGCCGCCGCGAAGGCCCCCTCGCCGCGGCAGGCCAGCAGCCCGAGCCCGGACAGCAGCGCCAGGTGGTAGGGGTGGGTGACCAGGTTGACGCCCGCGACGACCGCGGTCGCGCACTCGCCCCGGCGGATGCTCTCGCAGGCGAGGTGCACCGCGGTCAGCGACGACGAGCACGAGGTGTTCACCGCGACGCTGGGCCCGCAGAAGCCGAGCACCTGTGAGATGCGGTTCGGCAGGTCCGCGGCGATCCCCGACAGCGCGGCGGGCTGCCCTTCCCGCCATTCCTGCGCGCCCCGCTGCTGATGGTCGGGCCACATGACCGCGACGAACACGCCGGTGCGGCCCGCCTCCGCCAGCCCGCCCGGGGTGTAACCGGCGTCCTCCAGGCAGCACCACACCGCGTCCAGCAGCAGCCGGCCCTGCGGGTCGAGCGTCGCCGCCTCACCCGGCGATATCCCGGACCGCATGCTGTCGAAGCTGTCGATGTCGTCCAGGAAGCCGCCGGGCACCCCGGCCAGCGGCCCGTCCAGCCGCATGGCCGCGGCCCGGTGCGGCGGCAGCGGGCCGATCGCCCGCCGTCCCTCGGCCAGCAGCCGCCAGTACTGGTCCAGGTCGGCCGCGCCCGGGTAGCGCCCGCTGGCGCCGATCACGGCCACCGGGCCGCCCCCCGGAGCCGCCCCGTTGACACCCGCGCCGGCCCGGATCGCCCCGGCCAGGAAGGCGTGCAGGAACACGTGCCCGTCGTCCAGGCCCAGCGCGGCCCGGACCGGCTCGATGCTGAGCGACCCGACCGGGCACAGCCCGATCCCGGCCGCGGCCTGGCCGGACATCAGCAGCTGAGCGAGCGAGCCCGCCTCCAGCGCGACGAACAGCTCGCTGTCCTGGCCGTAGAGCGGCTCGATCCCGCGCTGCTGGCCGATCAGGAACAGCTCGAAGGCGGCCCGGCCGGCGACGTCCCTGTTGTAGTAGAAGTGGGCCGAGCGGTCCAGCCGTCCCGGCTCGCCCACCGGTTCGAGGGCGTGTGTCTCGGGCCGGTAGTAGTAGCCGCCGGGCGCCAGCCCGGTGACCCCGCCTGGATGGGCGTACAGGTACACCTGCACCGCGTAGGTGTCGCCGGCCGACGGGTACAGGTACCGGGCACGGCCGTCATCGGTGACCGGGCGCAGCAGCCCGAGCAGCCGGCCGACCGCGGCGAGGCCGGCCGGGCCGGTGAAGTCGCGGCGGCTGGCCCGCGCCCGGTAGCGGGCCATCTCGGCCGGCTCGCCCGGCAGCCGGACCGGTGGTGCTGCCGCTGGCGGGCGCCGGTTCCAGCGCCCGTCCTTGAACGCCGCCCTGGCGGCCGGGTCGAAGAACTCCACCGCACCAGGCGGCCCCGATGGAGCGGCCGGAGGCCCCGTCGCTGGCGCGGGCCGCCGGGCGGGCGCAAGCGGCTGGGCAGGCGGAGGCGCCTGCGGCGCGAGTGCCGCGGCAGTCTCCGGTGCGAGCCCGGCCGGCCCGGCATCGGGCGCGGCAGGCCCTGCCGCATCAGGCCCTGGCGCGGCGGTGGTTGCCGGCTGGATCTGGCTGGCCAGGGCGGCGGCGATGCCGCTGACGGTCGGGTTGGCGACCAGGGTGGCGACCGGCAGCCGGAACCGGTACCGCCGCTGCAGTTCGGCCGACAGCCGCACCATCGTGAACGAGGTCGCGCCCTGGTCCCACAGGTCGGCGCCGTCCTCCAGCTGGCCGACGCCGAGCAGCCCGGCCAGGATCTGCGCCAGCTCACCGTTCAGTGCGCCCACGTCCAGGGCGGCCGCGTCCGGCTGCGCCGCCGGAGCGGCCGGCCCGACCGGGGCGACCGGCACGACCGGGGCGGTCGAGTCGGCACCATCCGCCGGGCCCGCCGTCGGCCCCGGGCCAGCCTGCGGCCCGGGGCCAGCTTGCGGCACCGTGGCCTGACCATTCGCCGGCGGCGCGGCGGTGACCGGCCAGGGCAGCGCGTCCCGGTCGAGCTTCCCGTTGGCGGTGGCCGGGAAGGCGTCCATGAACACGACCTGGTTGGGCACCATGTAGCCGGGCAGCGTCCCGGCCGCGTGCTGGCGCAGCTCACTGACGGCCGGCCTGGCCGGCCCGGGGGCCACCAGGTACGCGACCAGCTTGCGGTCGCCGTCGGCGTCCGGGCGGGCCAGCACGACCGCGTCGTCGACCAGCGGGTGCTGGCGCAGCCGGTGCTCGATCTCGCCGAGTTCCACCCGGAAGCCGCGGACCTTGACCTGGTTGTCCAGCCGCCCGAGGAAGCTGATCGCGGCGTCGCCGGAATACGCGCACCGGTCGCCGGTCCGGTACATCCGCTCGCCGGGCCGGGTGGCGAACGGGTCGGCGATGAACCGCTGTGCGGTCAGGCCGGGCCTGCCCGCGTAGCCCTGGCTGAGGCAGGTTCCCGCGATGAACAGCTCGCCGGCTTGCCCGGGCGGGACCGGCTCCAGATTGTCGTTCAGGATGTAATAGCGGCAGTTGTCGAGCGGCCAGCCGTAGGGAATGCTGCGCCAGCCCGGGTCGGTCCTGGTGACAGGGAAGTAGTTCGACCAGACCGTGGCCTCGGTCGCGCCGCCGAGGCTGACCAGCGCCGCGTCGGGGAACGTCGCGCGCAGCCTGGCGGGCAGCGCGAGCGGGGTGTAGTCGCCGCTGAGGAACACCAGCCGCAGCGACCCGGTCCCGGGCGCGCCGGCGGCGGGCAGCAGCGGCATCAGCTGGCTGAGCGAGGTCGGTGCCGAGTTCCAGAACGTGATGCCCGCGGTCAGCAGGATGTCCAGCAGCAGGCCGGGGTCCTTCTGCTGGGTCTCGTCCGCGAGGTAGACGCTGGCGCCGTAGCTGAGCAGCCCGAGCAGGTCGAACACCGACAGGTCGAAGCCCAGCGAGGTGACGCACAGGCCCCGGTCGGCGGGGCCGAAGCCGAACGTCCGCCCGGCCCAGTTCAGCAGGTTGTGCACCGGCCGGTGGGTGACGATGACGCCCTTGGGCTTGCCGGTGCTGCCGGAGGTGTAGATGACGTACGCGACGGCGTCGGCGTCAGTGGCCGGCTGCGGGTCGCGGCCCGCCCTGCTGTCGTCCGGCGCGGTCACGGCCGGCTCGGTGTCGATCTCGATCACCTGGACCGGGTCCGGGCACATCTGCCGCTGCGCCTGCGCGCTGGCCCGGACCACCGAGGTGGTCAGCAGCGCCACCGCGCCGGCGTCGGCCAGCATCCCGGCCACCCGGCCCGGCGGCAGGCCCGGTTCGACCGGCAGGTAGGCGCCGCCCGCCTTGAGCACGCCGAACACCGCCGCCACCATGTCCGGGCCGCGCTGGGTGCGGATGCCCACCACCTGGTGCGCGCCGATGCCCTGGTCGAGCAGGTGCCAGGCGATCGCGTTGGCCCGCCGGTTGAGCTCGCGGTAGCTGAGGCGCCCGTCCCGCCAGCGCAGCGCGACCGCGTCCGGCTGGCGCCGGGCCTGCGCCTCGAACAGGAGGTGCACCGGTCCGCCGGCGGGGAAGTCACGGGCGGTGTCGTTCCACTCGACCAGGATCTGGTGCCGCTGCCGCTGGGTCAGCGCCGGGGCGGTGACGGCGGCCAGCTCGCGCAGGATCGACAGGTACCGCTCGAACATCCCGGCCGCCGCGCCGGGGGCGAAGTCGGCCTCGACCACGTCCCAGCAGCACCGCAGCTCGTCGTCACCGCACTCCATCGCGATGCAGTCCATCGAGACGTCCGGCGTGCAGGTCAGCCACGGCCCCGCGGTGACGCCCGCGGGCAGCTGCTGGCCGGCCAGTTCGAGCAGCCCGGTGTAGACGACCGGGTAACCGAAGTCGCGGTCGCCGTCCCGGCGCCGCTTCAGCACCAGGCGGCGCAGTTCGGTCAGCCCGCTGGCCGCGTCCGCCCGGGTGTCCTCGTCCAGCACCCGCTGGCAGGCGGCGGCCCGCTCCCAGGCTGAGCCGGCCGGCTGGTGCGCGATCCAGCTGAGGGCGGTGAACTCCCCTGGCCGGTACCGCCGCGCCGCCTCCGTCCAGCGCACCGCGGGCAGCGCGAACTCCCCGTCGAAACAGCCCGCGAGCGCCTCGGTGAGCGCGGCCAGCAGCAGCGCGTCCGGCCCGGTCCCCCGCCCGGCGGCCGCCGCCCGCAGGGCCGGCCAGCCGGCCACCCGCGCCTCGTGCCTGACCCGGCGGCGCGGGCCGCCGCCCGCCCCGGGCATCGGCAGGGCCGGCCCTGGCGGCATCGCGGCCAGCCGGTCCCGCCAGTGCTGCGCGCCGCGCTCGCGGGCGGCCGCGCGGCCGGGTTCCTGCCGCCCTGCCAGGTAGTCCTGGTAGGAGCCGGGCTGCCAGGGCGCGGCGGCGGGGTCGGCGTACAGCCGGAACAGCTCCCTGGCCAGGAAGTGCACGCTGCGCCCGTCGCTGGTGATGAGGTCGAGGGTGAGGTGGACGGTCGTCGCCGCGTCCGAGCAGGTGACCCGCAGGTCGAACTGCGGCCACTGGCCGAGCGGGAAGGCCCGCGACACCAGCGCTGCGCCGAGCGCGGCGTCGCAGGCGGCCTGCTGCGCGCTGCCGCGCAGCCGGGTGACCGGGATCCGCCACGAGCCCGGCGCGGCCGGCCAGACCCGCAGGGCGCCGTCGCTGGTGGCGGCGGCGCGCAGCGGGTCGTAGGCGGCCAGCATCCGGGCCCAGGCCGATTCGAGCCGCCCGATGTCCAGGCCGGGCACCTGGAAGGACAGCCACACCTGGCAGCCGTCCCAGTCCGCGCCGCCGCCTGCCCTGGCGACGCAGTAGGCCTGCTGCAGTTCGTTGAGCGGCCGCACCGCGGCGCTTCCCTGGCCGCCCGCGCTGGCCGCCGTCAGCGCATTGACGAAAGCGGCGAACGCCACGTTGGCGCTGGCCCCCGGCAGCAGGGCGTCAGCGACGTCCCAGTGCAGCCGCAGTTCCCCGGCGGCCTCCCAGACCTGGGCGTCCAGCGCGACGCCGGAGGTCTGGCACAGCGCGTAGCTGACCGCGGTGGCGAACCCGCCGCGGTCAGCCGGGGCGGCGGTATCGAGCAGGCTGGTGAACACCACCGGCAGCGCGGGCACCGGCTCGCTGCCGCGCTGCCTGCGCAGCTGGCGCAGCGCCTGGGTGCCGGACACGGCGGCGTGGTCGAGGTCCTCCCAGAGCCGCTGGTGCAGCCGCCTGGCCGCCTCGCCGAGGTCCAGCTCGGCGGTCCCGTCGACGATCAGCACGCTGGTCGCGGTGAACGGCCCGGCGATCAGGGCGGCGCCGCGCGGCAGCCTGGGCCGCTGGCTGGTGGTGAGCACGAGCGAGAAAGGTTCGGCCGCGCCCTCGCGCAGCAGCGTGCGGGCGAACACGGCCAGCACCAGGCAGGCCGGGGACACCCCCAGCGCGCGGGCCAGGTCCCGCAGGCCAGCCCATTGCGCCGCGGTCAGGCTGGCCTCCAGCGGGCGGCGCGGGTACCCGGCGGGGGTTGCGCCCGGCCGGGCGGGCGGGCCTGGCGGGTGGCCGGTCAGGACCGGGCCGGGCGGAAGCGGGGCCAGCCGCCGCGCCCAGTAGTCGAGGTCGGCCTGGTAGCGCGGCCCGCTGGCGGCCGCGGCCAGCGCGGTCACGCAGTCCCGCACCCCGGCCGAAGGCCGCGGCAGCGGCTCGCCCGGCCGCGCGTAGTAGTGCCACCAGTCGGCCAGCAGCAGGTCCAGCCCGGTGCCGTCGGTGATCAGCGCGTCCAGGCTGAGGTGCACGACCGACACCGGCCCGCCGTCGCCGGTCACCTCCGCCGTGAACAGCGGCCATTCGCCCGGCTCGTACCTCCGGCCTGCCACCTGGTCCCTGACCCGCGCCACCAGGCCGGCCAGCCCGCCGGGCCGCCCGCTCGCGTCGTGTTCCGGCATCGCCCACGGCCGGGGCCGCGGCAGCACCCGCTGGCGGCCGTCGGCGGTGATCTCGAGCCGCAGCGCGTCGTGCCGCTCGATCACCTGCTGCCAGGCTGCCCGCAGCCGCGCGCAGTCCAGGCTGGTGACCTCGAACTCACGGTAGAGCAGGCAGCCGACCGGGTCCGGGGTCAGCTCCGGGCTCTTCCCGATGAGGTAGGCCTCCTGCAGCGCGGTGAGCGCGAACGGCTCGCCGTCTGGCTGCCCGCCCGCCGGGACGCCGTCCTGGCCAGGCCCGGGACCGCCGCCGGGCGGCGGGGCCGCCCGGTGCGCGATCCAGGCCGCCAGGTCGCTGATGCCCTCGCACCGGGCTAGTTCGGCCATCGGCACCTCGACCCCGTACGCGCTGCGCAGTTCGAGTATCAGCCGGGCGGCCGGCAGCGATCCGAGGCCGAGGTCGCGCAGCGGCCGCTCGGCGGCCAGGTCGGCTGCCGGGACCTCCGGCGGCAGTAACTCCGGCAGCAGCTCCCGGATCCTCGCCGCGATCTGGCCAGGCTGCGCGAGGCCGCTGGCGCTACCGCCGGTATCTGCGTGCACGGTCACTGCTGGTGCTCCCGTTCCTGTCGGTACCGCCGTGATCGAGGCTAGGCACGGGCACCCGGCCGGCTCCGCTCACGATTGAGCAGGCCAGCCGGGCGGCCGGCTGGCCGGGTCCGCCGGCGGCCCGGCCGGGTCCGCCAGCGCCCGCAGCAGCAGGCCGGGGACGCTGCTGAACAGCGAGATGTGGTCGCGGCACGGGGACGGGACGAAGCTGGCCGCGGGCAGCGTCCTCGCCACCAGCCGTGAGCTCTGCGGGTGCGCGGTGGTGTCGTCCGCGCTAGCCGCCACGATCGCGGGCTGCGGGATGTGCGCCAGCCACCCGCTCACGTCCGCGCTCATGATGGCGCCGTTCAGCTGGCCGTACCGCTGCAGCCGTTCTGGGGTGACGTACGGGCACAGCACCAGGTGCGCCACGTCGGCGGGCACGCCCGCGAGCATGGTGTCGGCGAGGACCGAGTGCACCGCCGCGGCGCCGTCCGGGCCCTGGGCGGCCATGCCCAGCAGCGCCTGCAGGTTCCGCTGGTGACCGGTCTTCGGCGTGCCCGGGCCGAGGTCGAAGTCGCCGTGCCAGAGGCTGAGCGAGCCGACCCGGCCGGGCTGGCGCCGCGCCGCGGCCAGCGCGATCACCGCGCCGCCGCACAGGCCGGCGACGTGCGCGGTGCGCACCCCGAAGTGGTCGAGCACCGCCACCAGGTCGGCCGCCTGCGCCGCCACCAGGCCGGCGCCGCGGGCGTCTCCTCGGGTGTCGCCGCCGGGCGCGGCAGGCACGGCGGGCACTGGCGGGCCGAGCAGCCAGCGGGTTTCCCAGGTCAGCACGTGGTAGCGGACCGCGAGCTGGCGGATCCAGTTCCCGGCCAGGCTGGCGGGCAT
>DATBGO010000089.1:0-34083 GCA_036558005.1 Streptosporangiaceae bacterium
GACCGCTGGATAGCGCGCCGCCAGCTGGCCTGACCGGTGCAGGTCAGCCACGGACTCCGGCGCTATGGTGCTGGCCAGCATCCGCGGTCAGGCCCTCTCCAGGGCGAACCCGGCCCGGATCCACTTGCTCGACTCGACCGAGATGGCCAGCGCGCGGTCGCCGCTGATCATCCGCGGCAGCGCCCGCTCCAGCTGGAAGAACGGCAGCGCGTTGCCGGTGTTTCCGGTCTCGGCGACGACGGAGATCTCGGCGGCGCCCGGCAGGTCAAGGTGCTTGGTGATCTTCGTGGTCATCACCCCGGACAGCTGCGGCGGCAGCAGGTAGTCGACGTCGTCCTCGTCCCAGCCGAGCGCGGCGAGCAGGTCAGCGAGCGCCTCACCGGCCATCACCGGCACCGACTCCTCGATCGCCTTGTAGTCCTCGGTGACCGGCGTCTTGACGCTGTCGCGGTCGGCCCGGCCGAACCACTCGACGACCTGGCCCGGTGCCCGGCCCAGCCCGCTGAGCCGGACGAACACGTGCCGGATCGCCGCCGAGCCAGGTCCCGGCTCGGTGCTGAGCACGGCCGCTCCCGCGCCGTCGCCGAACAGCACGCCGTTGACCTGCTCGGCCGGCGAGAGGCTGGTCACGTCGATGTTGAGGTCCAGGTGCTTGGCGCAGCAGTCGCCGCCCAGCACCAGGGCGGTCTGGTAGCCGCCCGACCGCAGCATCTCGTGGGCGATGTTGAGCGCCTGCACCGCGCCGGTGCACCCGGACTGCAGCTGGAAGGCGGGTATGCCGTCGATGCCCAGCCGGTCGGCGATGACGTCAGCGGTCGTCGGCATCAGCAGGTCGGGCGAGCAGGTGCCCATGACCATGAGGTCCACGTCCGCTGGCCGCAGGCCCGCTGCCGCCAGGGCCCGCTGGCCCGCGGTCTCGCCCAGGTCGGCGAGGGTGCAGCACTGCTCGCCGGTTTCCAGGTCGACGGCGAAATGCCGGGTCTTGTTGCCGACGAAAGCGTCGATCCACTGTTCCCAGGCGGCCGGCATGCTAAAGCGCCGGGCCAGGGCGGCGTTGTCAATGGCCATGCGGGGCAGCGCCGTCCCGGCTGAGCGGAGATGAACGTCGCGCGGTTGCATTCCACTTCCTTCTTCGCTGGCTGACCCCGGAAAGCTCAGCCCGATAATTCCCGGCCGGGCTAAAGGCGGGCTAGCTTCCCGCTCGCGGCGCGCGGCCCGGGCCGCCCGGGGCGGCGCGCGGCCCCGGGCAAGCCGGGCTTTAGCGGATCAGCCGACCGTGGGGGATCCGCAAGCCCGAAGACGATGCCCGGGGAGTGAGATGACAGCGACCGAGGAAGAGACGAGCGCCGCGAGCGCGGGACAGGTTGACGAGCGGGCGCTGGAGTCCGGCGCGGCGTTCCAGGCGGTGCAGCCCGATCCGGGCCCGGTGGACATCCGGGCGCTGGCGGTGGCCGCCGCGACCGCGGCCGGCGCGTTCGCGCCAGGGCAGGGCAGCCCCGACGATGCGGTGCGGGCGTGCGTCGTCAGGGACGGCATCACCGAGAAGATAGAAAAGCTGGTCATCAACGACGGCGGAGCCCACGGCGCCGGAACCACCGTCGAGTACACCGACGGGTACTACGACGAGCAGGGTGAGCGGATCGCCACGGCCACCGGCTCGGCGGTGGTGGTGGCGATGACACCGCACATGTGGCAGTTCCACGCCAGCACGGCCGAGTTCGCCGACGGCAGCTTCGCGGTCAGCGGGTTCCTGGACGCCGCCGCGCTGATGCGGAGCATGACGCAGATCCTGCAGATCCGCGGGCTCACCGGCCGGTACGCCGGCAAGGCCGGGTACATGTCCCTGACGGTCGCCGACCCCAGCCAGCGCCCGCCGCATTACGCCACCGCATTCGCCCTGTGCTGATGGGGCTTAGGAACGCTCAACATTGACTTTAGGGCCGGCCGTGAATCTGGAAAATGCGATACCAAAGCAACGGGCCGCCCGGGATCAGCCTGGTCATCGCGGATTCTCCTGGGACGGGCTGGCCCGCAATGGATTCCGGCGGCGCGGCGCCGGCTGAGGAGAAGTTATGTCAAACGATAAGCCGCGGCATTATCGGCAAAGGATCGTCCGGCGGCTTTACCGGTTCCTCATCGAGGCCGGTACCTGCATGGCGCCGATGTTCGGGATGACGTGGCCCGCGCACGGGTCGGCCTCGGCCGGCCGGGACGACCAGCTGAGCCCGGCCGGGACGCCGCCCCCCGGCCACCCGTATTCCCGCCCCGCGGCCGCGCTGACCCGCGCGGAGCAGCGGCAGTGGCGCAAGCTCGTCGGACAGCTAGAGGCTCCCCCGCGGCGCGAGAACCTGCCGCGCAAGCCCGGCCCGGCGGGGCCGCGCAGGCTGGACCGCTCACCCAGGGATCCCTGACGAACCGGCACGTGACAAGCATCTGCTGCCGTGATTGAAGGTGGAGCCGACATGGATTATCGCCCGAACGTTATCCTCACCGGCGGGCCCAGCCTGGTGGACGGTGAGCGCATCAGGTACGTGGAGAACCTGGAAGAGAAGCTGAAGCTGCTGCGCGGTCATCACTACGACCACTTCGAGCCGACCGGCCGCAGCCTGCTGCGCGACGGGCTCGACCTGGCCGTCTTCAGCTACAGCGGCTTCACCCGCGTCGCCGAGTAAGCCGCCGCCAGGCACGCCGGTCCCCGGCCAGCGCATGGCCGGCCTGCGTCATCCGGGTCACCGCCGCGTCTGGCCGCAGGGCGGCCGGCTCGGTGTCCGCTAGGCACCGGCGGTGCGCGGGGCGGGCTGGACCGGGCACGCCGGGCGGCAGCTGACTGGCCAGCCGGTCCAGCCGCGGATGCGCAGGACGGCGCCGACCTCGGCCGCGACCTCGCAGGGCCGGGTGGTCACGTCCGCCCAGCTATAGCGCAGCGTGACGATCCCGGCGGCGGCCGCAGCGTTGTCCCTGGCGATGTCGCGCCAGCGGGCCGAGTCCGGGTGGGCAGCGGCGCCGTCGGTCTCCACCGCGAGGCCATAGTCCGGATAGAAATTGTCGCGGTATTCGTTGTGGCCATCGCGCTGGGTGCGGGCCTGGCGCTGGGCGCGGGGCAGCCCGTGCGGCCGCTCGACGTCGCGGATATACCGGTACTCCAGCGGTGAGTGCGCGCCATCGGCGACGAGAGTGAGCGCCCCGGACAGATCGGCCCGCCAGCGTACTTTCCCGCGCGCCGCCATCGCCTGCTCGATGCGTGCCGGCGTGGTCAGCCGCTCCGCGCAGGCCAGGCTCAGCCAGCCGAACGCCTCGTCGAAGGTCGGCGATGCCTGGGTCAGGTCAAGGACGGTCTCCTCGATCCTGGTACGCGGCGGCCTGCGGGCCGGGTGCGTGGCCGCCACGACCCGCGATGCCCGGTGGATGACCAGGCCGCGGGCGGCGCTGACATGCCGGGCGGCAGGCACGCTCACATGGATGGGCCCGCGCTCGCATCCGGCAAGGCCATCCAGGTAAGCAGCCGTCTGATGACTCAGCGCACCACCTGGGCCGGCGAATAAGACGGCCGCCCAGATCAGCGCGCGGTCGCCGGCCGGCCCGCTGAAGCAGGCATAGACGCCCCGGTGGATTCGCTGCCAGCGGCCCCGCTCCAGCCGCTGCCTGATCGCGTCACTGCTGAAACCTAGCCGCAAGGCCTGCTGCCGGGTGATGATCCCTGCCTGCAGCGCGGCGAGCCGGCCAAGCCGGGTGGTCAGCTCATCGGGCATGCCAGGAAGTCTGGCCCGCCGCTCCGACAAAAGAGTCTCGCGTCCATGATCTGTGGTGACCTTTGGGGGTAAATCGCCCCAGAAATCACCATGATCATGGGACGGGAGGCGCGGGACGGGGAGTTGGCTGGTAGGCGGGATAGGGGCGGGGGAAGCGTGGCTGGAGGTGTTGGTGGTGCCTGTGGGATGACGGCGCTGGGGCTGGGGACGGGAGATTCGGTTGAGAGGGCCGGGGCGGGTGCTTGCGGGATGGCGGTGCTGGAGGCGGGGGGCGGGAAACTGGGTTGAGGGGGGCCGGGGCGGGTGCTTAAGGTCGCGGCATGGGCATTTGCATGAGCGTGGTGCGCCGTGGCAGGCGCGGGGCGGTCACGCCGCGCCTGGGGCTGGCATCCGCTCACTGACGAATGGGCCGCCCGGATCGTCGATGACGCCGGGATCAGGCCCGGCGACCTGGTCGTCGACATCGGCGCCGGGAACGGGGCGCTGACCGCGCGGCTGGCCGAGCGGGGCGCGCGGGTGATCGCGGTCGAACTGCACGCCGGGCGGGTGAGCAAGCTGCGGGAACGGCTCGCCGGGCCGGCGGTGACCGTGGTGCACGCTGACGCGCGGGAACTACGGCTGCCGCGGCAGCCGTTCCGGGTGGTGGCGAGCCCGCCGTACGCGATCTCCAGCCCGCTGCTCAGGCTGCTGCTCGCGCCGTCGTCACGGCTGATCGCCGCCGACCTGGTGCTGCAGCAGGCGGTGGTGCGGCGGTACGCGCAGGGCCGGCCGCCGGGGCCGGGGCGGTGGCGGCAGTGGCAGCTGCGGGCCGGGCGGCCGCTGCCCCGCGGTGCCTTCCGGCCGCCGCCCCAGGTCGACTCCCGGGTCCTGGTCATCCGCAGGCGATGACACGCCGGGAGTCCCCAGCCGGGCAGGCGGCGCCCGGCGGGGTCAGATCACGCCGAACAGGCGGTCGCCGGCGTCGCCGAGACCAGGGACGATGTAGCCGCGGTCGGTCAGCGACTCGTCCATGGCCGCGGTGACCACCCGGATCGGCACTGGCAGGTCCGCGGGGAACGCCGCCTCCAGCCGCCGGGTGCCTTCCGGCGCGGCCAGCAGGCAGATCGCGGTGACCGCGGCGGCGCCGCGGTCCAGCAGCATCCGGATCACCGTCTCCAGGGTGCCGCCGGTGGCCAGCATCGGGTCCAGGATGAACGCCTCCCGGTCGGCCAGGTCAGCGGGCAGCCGGTCGGCGTAGGTCGAGGCGATCAGGGTCTGCTCGTCGCGGGCCAGGCCGACGAAGCCGACATCGGCCCGGGGGAGCAGCCGGGCCATGCCGTCGAGCATCCCGATGCCCGCCCGGAGCACCGGGACGACCAGCGGGGCGGGCGCGGCCAGCTTGACGCCCTCGGCGGCGGCGACCGGGGTCTGCACCGAGACCGGCTCGGTCCGCATGTCCCTGGTGGCCTCGTAGGCGAGCAGGGTGACCAGCTCGTCGGTCAGGCTGCGGAAGGTCGGCGTGTCGGTGCGGACGTCACGCAGCGCGGTGAGCTTGTGTGCGATGAGCGGGTGGTCAGCTACCAGCGTTTGCATGACCGGTAGTGTGGCAGCCCGGCCCGGCTGGCCGTGGCCGGCCTCCTGGTTAGCGGCGCAGTTGCCGCCATAGCGGCCTGGGCACCGCCTGCAGCACCCTGGCCAGCAGCGCCAGCTGCGGTGGCACCCAGACCACCGCCGCGTTCGTGCGCAGCGCCGCCGCGACCGCGAGGCCGACAGCGCCCGGCGTGGTGGCCAGCGGGGCCGGCCGCATGCCCGCGGTCATCCGGCCGATCACGAAACCCGGCCGGACCAGCAGCACCCGCACCCCGCTGCCGTGCAGCGAGTCGGCCAGCCCGCGGGCGAACGCGTCCAGGCCCGCCTTGGCTGAGCCGTAAACGAAGTTGGCCTTGCGCGGCCGGACCGCCGCGACCGAGGACAGCACCACGATGGTGCCGTGGCCCTGCTCCCGCAGCCGGGCCGCGGCCGCCAGCAGCGTGGTCACGTGCCCGGTGAAGTTGGTCTCGATGAGCAGGCCCGCCTGCAGCGGGTCGGCGTCCAGCAGCTGCTGGGGGGTGAGCACCCCGGCGGCGGAGATCACCAGGTCCACGTCACCGGCGGCGAACGCGTCCCCGATCAGCGCCTCGTGGGTATCCAGCGCCGTCGCGTCATAGGCCAGGCCACGGCACCGGTAGCGCAGTGACTTCCCGGCCGCCTCCAGCCGCTGCGCGTCCCGGCCGGCCAGCAGCACCTCGGTCTCGGCGGGCGCGTGCAGCGCGGCGAGGATCTCGAGGCCTATCTCGCTGGTGCCGCCCAGCAGCAGCACCCGGCCCGGCCGTCCAAGCGCATCGTTCATCTACAGTCCCACCGCGAACGTCACCAGCCAGGCTAGCTCGCACGACAGCATCACCGGGTCCCTGGAGATCAGGTCCTCCACGGCCTTGCTGCTAGCCCGGGCGGTCAGGTAGTCGAACCGGATCAGCGCCGCGGTCAGCGGCAGCACGCTGGCCAGGTGCCAGTCCCGCATCCAGACGGCGTGCTCGGTGGATGCCCAGATCAGGTACGCCCCGATCACTAACGTCACCACCAGCCGCTGGCTGGCCCGCAGCAGCCCGGGACTGTACCAGGCCATCACCGGGCGGTGCCGGACCGCCTCGGCGCCCAGCGCCCGCAGTTCGGTGAACCGCTTGGCGATCGCGACCATGAACGCGCCGAGGCTGCACACCAGCAGGAACCAGCCAGACGGCCGGACGTGCGTGGCGGCTGCCCCGCCCAGCGCGCGCAGCAGGAACCCCGCCGCGACAAACATCATCTCCACGAACGGCACGTGCTTGAGCAGCAGCGTGTACAGGAACGACAGGCACAGGTAGGTGCAGACCACCACGGTCAGCCTGCGCTCGCCGATGGCCAGGCCCGCGGCCGCGGCGACGACCGCGCACCCGGCCGCCACCGGCAGCACGTGCGCCTCCGGCAGCTGGCCGGAGGCGATGGGCCTGGCGCACTTGTCGGGGTGGCGCCGGTCCCGCTCGGCGTCCACCAGGTCGTTGATGAAGTACACCGAGCTGGAGGCCGCGACGAACGCCGCCGCCGCGACCAGCGCGTACGCGATGCCGTCCGCCCGGCCGAGCGTCGCGCCCGCCAGCGGCGCTGCGAAGACCAGCAGGTTCTTCGGCCACTGCCGGGGGCGCGCGGTCGCCGCCGCGGCCGCCAGCCAGCGCAGCGGCGCCGGGTAACCCGGCAGCCGGGCCGCCGGGGCAGCCGTGACCTGGGTGTCGGGTAGCTGAGTCACCGCGAGTAGACAGCCGTGAAGTCGCGATTGGCGAACGTGTAGTAGCGGCCGGGCGGCTGGACCTGATCGGGCAGCAGGTTGACCGGCGCCGGGTTACCAGGATGATGCTTCGGCAGGTAGTACATGTAGGACATCCAGTCCGGGTTGATGTCCAGCTGCATGGCGCTGACCGCGCCGGCCCGCTTGAGCAGGGCGGCCAGGGTGCGCACGTCCAGGGCCGGGCCGTAGACGAAGATGATCCGGCCGCCGGCGGTGATCCCGATGCCCGAGCGCCAGACGTAGTAGGCGCCGCCGAGCGTGGCGCCCCAGCTGGCCTCCACGTTGTTGTCGACGGCGGCGGGTACCTTGCCGCCGGAGACGATCAGGTGCAGGTTCTGCCGCACCCCGGCCACATGGCCGCTCATCCGCAGCCCGCCCCGGTCCCAGTCGCCGATCCCCAGGTTGCCGTTCTTGTAGTAGACGAGCGAGGCCACGCCGGGGGTGAGGGTCCCCCTGCGGTCGCCGTTCAGGTAGAAGCCGCCGTCCGAGGTCGAGATCTTGAACCCGCCGTTGAAGGTCGCCACCAGCCCCCGGCGCGATCCCGGCGCGATGACGGCCGCGGAGTGCCAGTTGCCCGGCCCGGGATCCTCCGAGCCCGGATGCAGCTCGAACCGCACCAGTTGCTGGTTCATCGACACGATCCCGGCCACGTAGGAGGTATGGATCTTGTCCGGGCGCAGGTAGGTGCCGTAGATCGCGGGCAGCCCGCGCACCGTCGCCAGCACCCGCCACTTGCCCTCGCCGTGCAGGGGCCTGCCCGCGGGGGAACTGAGCCGGGCCGGGGGTCCGTACGCGGCAGCCGCTGACCCGGGCTTCTTGCCGTGCTGACGGTGCCGGGGCCGGGCGGGGGTGAGCAGGGCCGGCCCGGCGCTCGGGCCGGTCAGCGCGAACGACGGCTGCCCGCCGACCTTGGGCGGCTGATAGGCCAGCCACTCGCCGAAGGTGACCACCGGGCCCAGGTAATGGTCACGAGCCCATTCAGCCAGCCGCTCAGCTACCGTGCCGCCGCCCGGCGCGGTCAGCGCGTTGCCGACCGACCATCCGACCACGCAGGCGAAGGCCGCCAGCAGCGCCGCGGCGATCCGCACGCTGCGCAGGCGAGAAAGGCGCCGCAGCCGCCGCAGCCGGGGCCGCCGGGCCGGGGTGCTCAGGCCGGCCTCCCGGGCGGCGGTGCTGGTCTCAGGGAGGTCAAGGCTGGCGGCCCGGTCCTGCTCCCGGCCGGCCAGTTGCCCGGTACCGGTCTGCTGATCAGGCCCCGACGTCGCCGAGCTAGGCACGCAACTCCTCCCCTTTCTGGCCGGCCAGAAAGTGCTTGCCCAGTGCCGGCCTGGGCCGAGGGTTCCCCCGTGCGGCTGATCCGCCCCCGCCATCTGATGACGCAGCAGCGCGGCGCGAGGTTGCACGCGGCTCGCATTGCGCTGACGCTGACGCCCGGCAGTGCCTCAATGTACCCCCTCAGCGCGGGCCGCAGCCGATAATGACGCGCTGAGCTGGGAATTTGCGGTGCAATGAGCGCAGCGTGCCGGCTGGCCCCTATTCCGCGATGTCTTGCGTCCTTTAGTCTGGCATTTCTTGCCGATATCAAGGAAGGTCTGCACTATGCGAAAGCGCCAGGTCTTTACCTTTGTCGCGGCCACCCTTGCCCTTGGCCTCACCGGTGCGGCCTCGGCCAGCGCCCTCAGCCAGGCGCCGGCCAGCCCTGGGCAGCCGCGGACGGTCGCGCAGGCGCGGGTCAGCGGCCCGGCCGTCCGGGCTCAGGCAAAGGCCCCCGCCGCTGGCACGGCGCCCGCAGATAGCTGCGGGTTCACCACGGCGGTCCCGTTCGACCGGTTCAAGGGCCTGCCCGACTTCACCCCAGCCAAGGCCGCGCAGCCCTACACCGCCCGGCTGCACACCACCCAGGGCCTGATCGTCATCCGGGCGCTGACCGCGCAGGCGCCGTGTACCACCTTCTCCTTCCGGTTCCTGGCCCAGCGCGGCTACTTCACCAAGACCCACTGCCACCGGCTCACCACCCAGGGCATCTTCGTGCTCCAGTGCGGCGACCCCACCGGTACCGGGTCGGGCGGTCCCGGCTACAAGTTCAACGACGAGAACCTGGCCGGGGCGACCTACCCGGCGGGCACCGTGGCGATGGCTAACGCCGGGCCGGACACCAACGGCAGCCAGTTCTTCTTCGTCTGGAAGGACACCAAGCTGGCCCCCGACTTCACGCCGTTCGCCACCGTTGTCAGCGGGATGGACGTGCTGCAGAAGATCGCCGCCGCGGGTGATGACAGCCAGAACGGCCCCGGCGACGGCTACCCGAACCGGTTCACCGAGTTCGGGCACATTCAGATCGTCTCCGGCAAGTAGGCCGCTAGCGGGCCCGCGGGCTGCCCGGCCCGCGGGCCTGCTGCGAGAATGGGCGCATGGGTAGCGGAGAAAGCCCGTCGCGGACCGCGGGGCGGCTGCGCCCGGTCACCACGCTGCGCCCGGCCCGCCACGGCAACTCGATCGGCTCGTCCGGGTCGATCCTGAGCATCGGCTCCAGCGGGTCGATCCTGTCGATCGGGTCCACCGGGTCGATCTTGTCGATCGGCTCGGCGGGGTCGATCCTGTCGATCGGGTCAGCCGGGTCGGTGCTGTCGATCGGCTCGGTCTGCTCGCTGGCCTGCATCGCCTCGCTCTTCTCCGGCTTCTCCCGCCGGTCGGTGCGGGCCTGGCGGGCCCCCGGCCAGCTGCGCTGAGCCGGCCTGCGGCTGACGGACGACGAGCAGCACGCGATGACCGCCGTGGTGACTGCGCGGCTGCGGCTGGTGCGGGTCAGCCGGGGGACTCGTCCGTCCCGGTGACGTCGTCCGGCTCGGCCGGCTCGGCCGGCTCGTCCGGGTCGTCCGGATCGGCTGGCTCGGCCGGATCGGCCGGATCGGCGGCGGGGCTGGCCGCGGCGGGGGCGTCCGGCTGGGGGGAGTCCTCGCCTGCGGGGGCGTCCGGCTGGGGGGAGTCCGGCTGGGGGGAGTCCTCGCCGGTGAGCGTGACCAGCAGGTCATTGAGGTGGCTGACGAACGCGGCCGGGTCGTCGATGCGGGCGCCGAGGGTGAGGATCGCCTGGTTGTAGAGCACGTGCGCCCAGTCGGCCAGCCGCGGATCGCCGAGATTCTGGTTGAGCCGCCGGACCAGCGGGTGCCCGGGGTTGATCTCCAGTACCGGCTGGCTGGGCAGCCCGGAGCCGCGCATCTGCTGGGCCAGGAAGAAGTCGCTGACCGGCTCGTTGGCGACGATGCAGGCGGGTGAGGTGGTCAGCCGGCTGGTCACCCGCACATCCCATGCCTTCCCGTCCAGGATCTCCTTGAGGCGGCTGACCAGGGCGGCGTAGTCGGTGCTGGCCTGCTCCGCGGCCTGCTTCTCGGCCTCGTCCTGGAGCGTGCCGAAGTCGGGCGCGCCCTGGGCCACGGACTGCAGCCGCTTGCCGTCGAAGTCCTGCAGGCTGGTCACCATGAAGTTGTCGACCGGGTCGGTCAGCAGCAGCACCTCGATCCCCTTGGCCCGGAACGCCTCCAGGTGCGGGCTGGTCGTGGCGGCCGCCAGGGTCGGGGCCAGCAGGTAGTAGATCTTGTCCTGGCCCTCCGCCATCCGGCCCAGGTAGTCGCTGAACGAGGTGCCGGCCTGGTCGCTCGCCGAGCGGGTGGTGGTGAAGCGCAGCAGGCCGGCGATGTCGTCGCGGTTGTCGTAGTCGTCGGCCACGCCTTCCTTCAGCACGGCGCCGAACTCGGCCCAGAAGGTCGCGTACTTCTCCGGCTCGTTTTCCGCGGTGTCCTTCAGCAGCTTCAGCACCCGCTTCACCGCGGTCGACCTGATCCGGTCGACGACCCGGCTGCCCTGCAGCAGTTCCCTGGAGATGTTCAGCGGCAGGTCGCCGGAGTCGATCACGCCGCGGACGAAGCGCAGATACCTGGGCACCAGCTGGCCGGTGTCCTCCATGATGAACACCCGCTGGACGTGCAGCCGCAGGCCGCGGCCGGGGCCGGCGAACCACAGGTCGTAGGGAGCGCGGGAGGGAACGAACAGCAGCAGCGTGTACTCGTAGGTCCCCTCGATCTTGGCGTGCAGGTAGACCAGCGGGTCGTTGAAGTCGCTGGTGATATGCCGGTAGAAGTCGGTGTAGTCCTTGTCGGTGAGCTCGGACTTCGGCCGCGCCCACAGCGCCGAGGCCCGGTTGACCGCCGTTTCCTTCCGGCCGCCTTCCGGCTCGTCCTGCCCGGGGGCGGGCTCCTCGGGCATCAGGATCGGCACGCTGATGTGATCGGAGTACTTCTGGATGATGGTGCGCAGCCGGTACCCGTTCAGCAGGTCATCTTCGCCCTCGCGCAGCTGCAGCACGACCTCGGTGCCGCGGCCGGGCCGCTCGACGCTTTCCAGGGTGTACTCGCCCTTGCCGTCGGACTCCCACCGGACCCCGTCGGCGGCGGCCAGCCCCGCCCGGCGGGTGGTCAGCGTGACCCGGCTGGCCACCACGAACGCGGAGTAGAAGCCCACCCCGAACTGGCCGATCAGGGTCGCGTCCTGTCGCTGATCACCGGTCAGCGCCTGGAGGAACTCGCGGGTGCCCGACTTGGCGATGGTCCCGATGTGCTCGATGACCTCGGCGCGGCTCATGCCGATGCCGTTGTCGGCGACGGTAATGGTGCGCGCGCCGGCGTCGTAGCTCACCCTGATCTGCGGCGGGGCCTGGTCATCATCGAGGCCCGGGTTGGTCGCCATTTCGAACCGTAGCCGGTCGATGGCGTCGGAGCCATTCGAGATCATCTCGCGCAGGAATATCTCCTTGTTGCTGTAAAGCGAGTTGATCATCAAGTCCAGGATCTGGACTACCTCGGCCTGGAAGCTGAAGCTTTCCTGGTCCGGCAGCACGCTCATCGCCAATCTCCTGATTCCAGCCGATGCCTATCAGGGCCCGCCAGCCGGCCAGCGGTATCGCTGGGCGGGCGGACCGGTCCTCAGCGTAGAAAGGCCGACCTGCCCGGTCAAACGCAGGGCCACCCGGCTGATCCTGACGCTGGCCGGCCCGGTGTGGCAAGGTGGCAGCATGCCTGCCAGCAAGCCGCAGCCGCTGCTGGCCTACCTTGAGGTGACCAAGCGGCGCACCTTCGCCATGGCGCTGGACTGGCCCGGCTGGGGACGCGCCGGGAAGACCCCCGAAGCCGCGCTGGCGGCGCTGGCGGACTACGCCACCCGGTACGCCGCCGCGGCCGAGAAGGCAGGCGTGCCGTTCGCCGCGGACGTGGCCGGGCAGATCAGGGTGACCGAGGAAGTGGCCGGCAACGCGACCACCGAGTTCGGCGCGCCGGCCGTCTTCGCCAGCGGTGACGCGGACCCCTGGGGCGGTGAGGAGGCCGCGCGGGCAGCGGCGCTGCTGCGCGGCGCGTGGGCGGTGCTGGACGGGACGGCGGCCAGCGCGCCCGCGGAACTGCGCAAGGGGCCGCGCGGCGGCGGGCGGGACCGGGACAAGATGGTCGATCACGTGCTAGCCGCGGAATGCTCCTACGCGCGCAAGATCGGCGTGAAGGTCCGCCAGCCAGCGCTCACCGACGCCGCCGCGATCGCGGACATGCGCCAGCAGATCCTGGCCGTCGTCGAGAGGCCGGCCCCTGACGGCCTGGTCGTGGCCAGGGGCTGGCCGGTCCGGTACGCGGTGCGCCGGATCGCCTGGCACGCGCTGGATCACGCCTGGGAGATGGAAGACCGCAGCGACCGGACGGGAACCTGATGACCACGGCGGCCCATCCGGCTGCCGCGTGAACCACAAGTGTCCCGATGATCCCTGCTGACCCAGATGCCCGCAGCTGAGAGGATGGCCGCGTGGTTGCGGTCAGCTGGGACACGGTGCGGCTGTTCCTGCACGTGCTCGCGGCCACGGTGTGGGTCGGCGGGCAGCTGACGCTGGCCGCGCTGGTCCCCGCCCTGCGCCGGTTCGGCGCCGACGTGCCCAGGGCCGCGGCGCAGCGGTTCAACCAGGTGGCCTGGATCGCGTTCGCCGCGCTCGTCGTCACCGGGGTGTGGAACATCACGGATGTGTCCACGCGGGTCAGCGATGACACCAGCTACCGGACCACGCTGATCGTCAAGCTCGTGGTGGTCGCGGTCTCCGGCGGGACCGCGGCGCTGCATGCCCGCGCCCGCAGTTCCCGGAGCCGGGCTGCCTACGGCGCGCTGACCGGCCTCAGCGCGCTGGCCGCGCTGTTCCTCGGCGTGCTGCTGGCCGGCTGACTCCCCGCGCCGCCGCGGGCCTGGCCCGGCGGCCCTGGCGCCGCGTTGGCGGGGGTGTCCGTTTCGCGTAACATAGCTCGATGGTTGACGTCCGGACCTGCGAACATTGCGGTGCCTCCTTCGAGCCGCGGCGTGAGCACGCCCGGTTCTGCTCGGCCCGGTGCCGGGCCGCCTGGAACGAGGCGAACGTCAGCGACGGCAGCGCCGAGGTGAACGCGCTGGGCTGGTCGGTCAGCGCGATGCGGGACACCACCGAGCGGTTCCCGCACGTCGACGGGCAGGACCGGGCGCGGGCCTTCGCGGCGATCGGCGAGGCGGTGTGGTGGGTCACGATCGTCGATGCCACCCTGGTGCGCCACGTGCCCGACAGCTACGACGAGGTGCTGGCATCCCAGGCCGCGGCCGAGCGCTCGCTGATCGAGGAGACACTCGCCGGGCTACGGTATGTCCGTAACCGGATGGATTGCGCCGACCAAGTGGACTTCATCCAGCCCGAAGCCGGCCAGGGAACTGCCCTCATCGCATCCTGGACCTGGAAGGCGCTGGCCGAGCCCGCGCTCGGCGCGCTGCCGCCGCGCGGGCAGGCCTGGGAGATGACCCGGTACCAGGCGTACCAGGCGCGGCTGGCCGGCCGCACGATCGGCGAGACCTTCGGCCGTGCCACCGCGTTCCTCGGCCAGGCCGCCGCGAAGGCGACCTTAGCCACCGGCCGCCGTGCGGCCCGCCGCTGACGCCGGCCTGCACCCAGTTCCCGTCCTGACGGGGCCGCAGAAGGAACTCCAGAGTCGCGCGGAACAGCCGGTGCCGCGATACCGTCGGGGACCGGTGGCCGGGCAGACCGCCCGGGCCGGGAAGGAGCACCATGGGCAAGATCAGCGTGCACGAGTTCATCACGCTGGACGGGGTGATCGAGGACCCGCGGTGGAGCTTCGGCTACCCGTTCGACCCGAAGATGGGCGAGGCGATCGGCGCGATCATGGGCGGCAGCTCGGCCATCCTGCTCGGCCGGCGCACCTATGAGCAGTTCGCGCCTGCCTGGTCGGCCCGGACCGCGGAGGAGGACCCGGGCGCGCCGTTCATGAACGACACGGCGAAGTACGTCGTATCGGCCACCCTGCGCGACCCGGACTGGGCCAACACCACCGTGCTCGGCGGCTACCGGCCGGAGGCGATCCGCGAGCTGAAGGACCGGGTGCCGGACGGGATCTATGTCAGCGGCAGCGGCACGCTGGTCCGGGCGATGCTGGCCGACGGGCTGGTGGACGAGCTGCACCTGTTCGTGTACCCGGTCGCGCTCGGCAGCGGCGGCCGGCTGTTCCACGAGTCCGCGACGCCGGCCAAGCTGGCTCTGGGCGGCTGCGAGACCTACTCCAGCGGGGTCGTGCACCTGGCCTACCGGCCGGCCGGCCACCCGGGGTAAGCCCGGGCGGGACGAACCGGGCCGGGATCAGGACGCTGAGCTGGCCTCCGTCCGGGGCGACGGGGCGCGGCCGAGCCGGGCCAGCCTGGCCTCGATGCCGTCCAGCAGGAGCTCGACCCCGGCCAGCACCCACTCCTCCTCGTCCCCTTCGAGCTGGGATATCGCGGCGAGGAACTCTGCCACGTGCGGGTACCGCCCGCTGGCGACGACCTTCTCCATCACCGGGGCGGCCCGCCGGATGGCCTCTTCCTCGGTGACGCCGAGCCTGTTGCTGGCTTGTTCCTCGATGGACCGGTCCAGGGCGGCGTGCAGCGCCAGGTGATGGACCGCGCCGACGTACTGCATCCTGGTCATGATGTCCAGGTCGTAGGGATCGAAGACCGCCAGCGAGTACTCGAGCCCGGCCACGCCGTTGGGCGTGATCGGCGGCTGGGCGATGGTGGCCTCCGGATACCACCGGTGCCGGCGTGACAGCCGCCAGGTGGCCTGGGCCATCGCGCGCAGGCTCTCCCGCCAGCCCTGCCTCGGCAGCTCCTCGGCGCTGATCGCGTCGCCGAGTACCGTCTCGATCATCATGCTGACCAGCGCTTCCTTGTCAGGAACGTGCCGGTACAGCGACATGGCGCCGGTGTTAAGCCGGTCCGCGACCCGGCGCATGGTGACCGCCTCCAGCCCTTCGGCGTCGGCGATGGCGATGGCGGCCCGGACGATCTGCTCGCGGTCCAGCGCGTTACCGCGGCGGGGCGCGGGCTCGGCCTGGCCGTCAAGCTCCCACAGCAGCTCGATGCCGGTCCAGGCGCCTGGACCGGGCCTGTCGCGCCCCCCGCCGCGCGGGCGGCGCGGATTATCGCTTGACATGCGTACAGTGTATCCGTAGCGTACGTCGTACTCAACGAGTACGACGTACGCAGGAGGCATGGGTGCCTGAAGAGGCTATTCGCGCTGAGGGACTGGTGAAGTCCTTCAAGAAGACGCGGGCGCTGCGCGGGGTCGACCTGAGGGTCCGCCGCGGCACGGTGCTCGCGCTGCTGGGGCGCAACGGGGCGGGAAAGTCCACCGCTGTGCGCATCCTGACCACGCTCACCAGGCCGGACGCCGGATCGGCCACGGTGGCCGGCTTCGATGTGGTCCGGTTTCCTGGCCGGGTCCGGGCCAGGATCGGGGCGACCGGCCAGGGGCCGACCGTCGACGAGCTGCTCACCGGCCGGCAGAACCTGATGATCATCGGCCGGATGTTCCAGCTGCCGCCGCGCCTCGCCCGGCAGCGCGCCGACGAGCTGCTGGAGCAGTTCGGGCTGACCGCCGCGGCCGGCCGGCTGGCCCGCACCTACTCGGGCGGCATGCGGCGGCGGCTGGACCTGGCGGCGAGCATGATCGCCGGGCCGCCGGTGCTGTTCCTGGACGAGCCGACGACGGGACTCGATCCGGTCAGCCGGGCCCAGATCTGGCAGGCCATCAGGGACATGGTCACGCAGTCGGGCACTTCTGTGCTGCTGACCAGCCAGTACCTGGAGGAAGCCGAGCAGCTGGCGGACGAGGTGACGGTGATCAGCGACGGCCTGGTCGCCGCCACCGGGACGCCGGGCCAGCTGCGCGAGTCGGTGGGCCAGGCGAGCATCCGGGTCGCGCTGCGCGACCCGGATGCGGACGCGGCCGGGCGGCTCGCCGCCCTGCTGGGTCCCGGTGCCCGGACCGACGGCCGGGTGGTGACGCTGCCGGCTCCCGACGGCCTCGGCTCGCTTGAAGCCGCCGTCGCCCGGCTGCGGCCGGTGGCCGCCGACGTAGACGACGTCAGCCTGCAGCGCCCCTCGCTGGAGGAGGCGTTCACGATCCTGACCTCCGCCGGGCCGCCTGAGCAGGACGCCAGCGCCCGGCCCGAACTCGCCACGGCAGGTGCCCGATGACCATGACCATGCCCCTCCCCAGCCCGGTCCGCGAGCCGTCCGGCGTCGTCCAGCGCCTGCTGCGGGCGCTGGGCGACATCTGGACCACGACGCTGCGCTACGTGCTGCGGGCCAGGAGCCAGCCGGACGTGATCATCGGCAGCGTGCTGATGCCAGTGATCTTCGTCGTGCTGTTCGGCTACGTCTTCGGCAGCGCCATCCACGTGCCCGGCGGCCATTACCGCACGTACCTGATGTCGGGCCTGTTCGCGCAGACGACCCTGTTCTCGTCCTCCTCGGTCGCGGTGGCGGTGGCCACCGACATGACCGAGGGCGTGATCGACCGGTTCAGGACGCTGCCGATCGCCAGGTCCGCGGTGCTGCTGGGCCGGACGATCTCCACGGTGATCATCGGGCTGCCGTCGCTGGCGGTAATGATCACCTGCGCCCTGATCGTCGGCTGGCGGCCGGAGGCGGGGCTGGCCAGCGCGGTAGCCGGGTTCGCCATGCTGGCGTTGTTCGGCTTCGCGATGAGCTGGGTCGGCGCGCTGATCGGGATGCTGGCCCGCAGCGCGCAGGCGGCCGACGCACTGTCCATGCTGCCGGCCTTCGTGCTGGGGTTCGTGTCCAACGTGTTCGTGCCGACGGCCGGGCTGCCGGCCTGGCTGCGCGTGGTAGCGGAGTGGAACCCGCTCAGCGCGGTGGTGGCCGCGGCCAGGCAGATGTTCGGCACCCCGCAGGGCGGCACGGCCGGCGTCTGGACGCTGCAGCACCCGGTGCCCACGACACTCGGGATGGGCCTGGTGCTGCTGGCCGTGCTGATCCCGGTCACGGTGCGCCGATACACCCGGCGGAGCTAACACCACCCCGGCTGAGCAGCACGCCCGGCCGTGCTGCTCAGTCGCGGCGAGCCCGCTGGCGCCGGACGCGCTCATCGCCGGGACCACGATCATGGTGAGCTGCCGGGGCGCCTGAGTGACCTCACATGCCGCCAGCCACGTCCAGGGTCGCGCCGGAGACGTAGGAAGCGTCCTGCGAGAGCAGCCAGAGCACGGCCGCGGCGACGTCCCGGGGTTCACCTATCCGGCCGAGCGGCACCTGCCCGAGAACGTGGTCCAGGTGTTCCCGGGGCTGGCCGTAGCGTGACTCGGTGGCGATGACGCCGGGGCGCACGACGTTGACCCTGATGCCGTCGGCTGCCAGTTCCTTGGCCAGGCCGCGGGACATCGTCTCCAGGCAGGCCTTGCTCGCGGCGAAGTGGACCCAGTTGCCTGGCGCGCCGGTCCTGACGGCGTGGGCCGAGGAGAGCGTGACGATCGCGCCGCCGCTGCCGCCGGCCCTGGCCGACATCCGCCTGGCCGCCTCCCGGCAGCACAGGAACGCGCCGAACACGTTGGTGCGGAACACGTCCTCAAGCTCGCTGGCCGGCAACTCGGCCAGCCTGCGCGGGGGGCCGGCCAGGACGGCGTTGTTCACCAGGGCGCCCAGCGGGCCGAGCGCGGCTTCGGCCGCCGTGAAGGCACCGGTCACGCCGGCCTCGTTGCCGACGTCCGCGCAGATCGCGACCGCGCGGCCGCCGCTGGCCTCGATCTCGCCGACGACCTGGGCGGCGTTGTCTGGCCGCGACCGGTAGAGCACGGCGACTGGCGTGCCGGCCCGGGCCGCGCGGATGGCGATCTGGGCGCCGATGCCGCGGCCGCCACCGGTCACGATCAGGGCCCCGGAACTCATCGGTACACGGCGACGGTTGACATGAGCCCTCCAGTTGTAAAATAACTTTACGAGAATCAACGTAAAGGGACTTTACAACCTTGTCAAGCTCGAAACTGCCGCGGGACCAGCCCATCGCGCCGATGATGCGCGTGCTCTGGCAGGAGGTGCGGGACCGGATTCACCTCGCGTTCGCCGAACAGGGCTACGACGACGTGCGCGCCGAGCATCTCGCGGTGCTGCAGTATCCCGGCCCCGACGGCCAGCGGCCCTCGGCCCTGGCCGCCCGCTCTGGCATGAGCAGGCAGGCGATCAATCACCTGGTCAGCCACCTCGAGCGGGCAGGCTATGTGGAGCGCTATACCGAGCCGGCCGACGGCAGCGCCCGGCTGGTCCGGCTGACCGCGCGCGGACGGCTGCTTTACCAGCACATCGAGGCCGTCGCCGCCGCCGCCGAGGCGGAATGGGCGCAGCGGGTCGGTGCGCGGCGGCTGGCCGAGTTGCGTGCCACGCTCAGCGATCTGCTCGCGCGCCGCTGAGCGTCCGCTCGAACCGCGGTTACGCCTGCGCTAGCGGCGATGAGCGGCGATGATCCAGGCGCGGGCACCGAACCAGACACCGTCGTCGCTGGTGTGCGCGGCGAGCGCCGCGCGCAGGCGCCGGACCGCGCGTGCCGCGGCGGCGGCGTCCAGCCGCTTCAGTGTTTCGCTGGTACTGGTGAAGCCGCGGGACCCACTCGATGGCCGCGGTTACGTCCGGGCCGTAGTAGACGGGCTCGCGGACATCGGTGAAGCTGACGCCCGCGAACCCAGCGGCCTGCAGGATCTGCGTCACGGCGCGCGGAACCCGGTGCCGCAGGCCCGGCGCAGTACCTCGTTATGCAGCCGCAGTTCCGCGTCGTAGTCGACGGGGCCCGGGCGCTGCTGGTGACCGGCGTCCGCCATGAACGGTACTTTGCCAGCCGTTGCCGCGGCCTGCCTGAGCCCGGGCCCGGGCCGCCGGCCGAACGTGTTCAGCGAACGGGTGAGTGTCGTCGCCGACCTGGAGATCGGCGCTTCCGGGTTAGATCAGGCGGTGTGAGACGGGTCCGCGGCCGGCCTGGGCGCCCACAGCTGGTCGGCGTCCCCGGCGGCGAGCCTGCCCCGGTAGACGTCGATCTTGTGCTTGATGAGCTCGAGGTTGCGCTGCAGTTCGGCGAGCCTGGCGGTCACGTCGCCGCGGTGGGCTTCCAGCAGCTCAAGCCGCTCCCGCTCGTTGCCGCAGCCGTCAGCGACAAGCCGGGCATAATGGCGGATCGCCTTGATGGGCATGCCGGTGCGCCGCAGCTTGGTGCAGATGACGATCCAGTCAAGGTCGATCTTGCGGTACCGGCGCCTGCCGCCGGCGGTGCGCTCAACCGGGGTGATGACCAGGCCCGCGCGTTCGTAGTAGCGCAGGGTGTGCACGCTGACGCCGGTGCGGCGAGCGGCCTCGGCGATGGTGAGCCCCGCCCCGGGGATATCCCGGGCAAGCCCAGGCTCCGCCCGCGGCTTGGGCTCCGTCCGTGGTTTGACTTCGAGCACGCTCTAAATCCTAGCGTCGGTATCAGCCGCCCGAGAACCCCCGCGGAATAAGCTCACTGGCGGCAGGCAGCCGTGCTGCCGAGCGGATTGGACTCCCATGCCAGAGCTCAGCCGGCGCCGCCAGCGGCTGGTGCTGGCGATCTGCTGCGCCAGCATCGTCGTCGTGGTGATGGACATCTCCATCGTCAATGTCGCGCTGCCGGCGATCCGCCGCGACCTGCACGCGTCAGTGTCCGGCCTGCAGTGGACGGTCGACGCGTACACCCTGGTGCTCGCCAGCTTCCTGGTGCTGGCCGGGTCGGCCGCCGACCGGATCGGCCGCCAGCGGGTCTTTCAGGCCGGCCTCGCCGTCTTCGGGCTCGGCTCGCTGCTGTGCGGTCTCGCGCCCAGCACCGGCTGGCTGATCGCCGCGCGGGCGGTGCAGGCCATCGGCGGGACGATGCTCAACCCGGTGGCGATGGCGATCGTCGCCAACACGTTCACCAGCCCGGCCGAGCGGGCCAGGGCCATCGGCGTTTTCGGCTCGATGTCCGGGCTGGCGCTGGCGCTGGGCCCGATCCTCGGCGGCGCCCTCGTCGGCGGCTTCGGCTGGCGCTCGGTCTTCTGGGTCAACGTCCCGATCACCGTCGCCGCCATCGTGTGTACCGCGCTGTTCGTGCCAGGCTCCCGCGCTCCCCGGGCCCGCCGGTTGGACCCGGCGGGCCAGCTGCTGGTGATCCTGGTGCTGGGCAGCCTGGTCTACGCGATCATCGAGTCGGGCAGGCTGGGCTGGACCTCGCCGGTCATCCTCGGCCTGATCGCCGTCGCGGTGCTCGCCGCGCTGGGCCTCGTCGGCTACGAACCGCGCCGCGCCGACCCGCTGCTCGAACTGCGCCTGTTCCGCAGCGTGCCGTTCAGCGCGGCGATCGTGATGGCGCTTTTCGCCTTGTGCGCCTTCGGCGCGTTCCTGTTCGTGACCACCCTGTACCTGCAGGACGTGCGCGGGCTGCCGGCCCTGCCGGCCGGACTGTGCCTGCTCCCGGTCGGCGTGCTGGTCGTGATCCTCTCCCCGCGCAGCGGCCGGCTGGCCGGCTCGCGGGGCCCCAGGCTGCCGCTGGTGGTATCCGGGACCGCGCTCGCTATCGGCGGCGGGGTATCGGCCTGGCTGGGACCGGCTAGCCCGCTGGCCGGCGTGATCGCGACCTTCCTGGCGTTCGGCATCTTCCTGGGAACCGTCAACCCGCCGATCACCAATACGGCAGTCGCCGGGATGCCCCGGTCGATGGCAGGCGTGGCCGCCTCGCTGGCCTCCACTGGCCGGCAGGCCGGCGCCACCCTGGGCGTAGCGATCGCCGGAGCGATCGTGGCATCATCCCTGGCCCACGGCGGGACCGCGTTCGCGAGCGCCGCGCGGGGAGTGTGGTGGCTGGTGCTCGGGCTCGGCGCCGGGATCGTCGCCCTGGCACTGTGCAGCACCGGGCCCCGGGCGATGGCCACCGCCAGCCGGGCGGCGGCACTGTTCGACGAGGTGGATCGCGGCGAGCAGGTTTCCCGCCCCGGGACCCGCCGGTGTGCGTCCGGGCAAGTACGGGTGTCCCGACCACACTGAAGGGCTACCGCATGACAGATGCGCACAACATGTCCGCGATCGCGGCCGGCGTCGACGGTGATGCGCCCGATGGGCTTATCATCGCGCGGTCGCGCGCGGAACCCGAGCAGTTCGCCATGCTGTTCCGGCGCCATGCCGCGGCCCTGGGCCGGTACGCCGCGCGGCGGCTCGGGCCCGGAACGGCCGAGGACATCGTCGCGGAAACTTTCCTCGCGGCGTTCCGGCAGCGTGACCGATACGACGTGACCAGGGCGGACGCCCGCCCGTGGCTGTACGGGATCGCGGGAAACCTGATCCGCCGGCATCGCCGGGAGGAGATCAGGCAGCTTCGGGCCATGATCCGGACGGCCCCTGGCACCGTCGCCGAGTCCTTCACCGACCGGTCAGATTCCCGGCTGGCCGCGGACGGCAGCCGGGACGCCGTCGCCGCTGCCCTGGCCGGTCTCGGCCCCGGGCAGCGCGACGTCGTGCTGCTCATCGCCTGGGCTGACCTGACGTACGACCAGGTCGCCGAGGCGCTCGGCGTTCCCGAGGGAACGGTCAGGTCCCGGATGAACCGGGCCCGCGCCAGGCTGCGGGCCGCCCTGGGCGGCAGCGATCCCACCCGCGTTCCCGACAGGCAGGAGTACCACCATGGATGAGCTCACGCTGGTCGCCCGGCTGCGCGAGGACGTGCCCGGGATCGACCTGGCCGGCCCGGAGCGCAGGCTGGCGGACGCGATCCTCGCGGCCGGGCCGCGGCCCCGGTCCCGGCGCCGTGTCATCGTGGCAGGCACCATCGCAGCGACCGCCGCGGTGGCCGCTGCCGCGGTCGTTCTTGCCGTCCGCGGCCAGCCGGCTGGTCCGGCTCAAGCGCACGCCGCAGCTCCCGTGCCGAACATCACCGCGGCGCAACTGGTCGCCTACGCCGCCCGGGCCGCGGCCGCCGCGCCGGCGTTCAGGCCGAAGCCCGGCGACTGGGTGTACACCAAGACCCTGAGTGCCACCTCGTCGGCCGGCGAAGGCGGGATCTTGTTCGGGCCGCCAGACGGGAAGGCAGTGCGGCAGAACTGGGTCCGGGTCGACGGCCGTCAGCAGGCATCATTTCAGCACGGCAAGCTGGTGTACTCGGGGCTGCTGCGCTCGGGCGCCGGACGGGCACTGCCGGGCGGCTGGCCCAACGTCAGCTACCCGTACCTTGACTCGCTGCCGTCCAGCCCGGTCAAGCTCAAGGCCGTCATCGAGGCCGGCCTGAAAGCCCAGAACTACGTGGTCGGGTCGGGGAACACCGGGGTGTTCAACGCGATCCAGGCCCTGATGGAAAACGTGGTGCTGCCGATCAAGCTGCGCGCCAGCCTGTACAACGTCTTGTCCCGCGATCCGGCGGTGCACTTCGACCGGCGGGTGAGCGACTTCGCCGGGCAGGCCGGCGTCGCGTTCTACACCCGTCAGGACGGCTACCTCAAGGTCGAGATCGTGATCAATCCCCGGACCTACGCCTACATGGGCGACAGGGAGGTCGCCTACCGAGCGCACGACCTGCCCGCGGCCGTCAGCAACGGGGTTCCGTCGGGGCCGTACACCCACATCAAGAAGGGCCAGGTCACCGGTGAGACCGCCGTGCTCAGCTCCGGCATCGTGGCCCACGCCGGGCAGTTGCCCTGATCTTCGGGGTTCCCGCGGCCCGCGCCTTCGGGCGCGGGCCGCGGGCCGGGCACTGCTAGCATGCGGTTGAGCGCGCGGGGCGCCTCCGGTCCGCGGACAGGGCTGAGCCCACCCGATCATGACGTGATGACTGGCATGGCCATCGTGCCTCCTTTCAGCCTGGCGCAGCGGACGGCGGGCGGTGAAAGGAGGTCGCATGGCGGCCGTTCCCCTCGCCGATGACCCCAGCTTCGAGCAGCTGCGCAAGCAGGCGAAAGATCTGCGCGACCTGAGCCGGGCCGGCGTGCAGGGCGCGCTCGACCTGGTGGGCGCCCACCACCCGGACGGAGCGCGCGCGGTGTCCCTGGCGGGCGCCCAGCTCGTCGTGGCCCGGCACTACGGGTTCGCGTCCTGGGCCAGGCTCAAGCGTCACGTCGAGACGATCCAGTACCACCGCCGGGCACCCGACGAGGTGGACTACGCTGGCACCCCCGCCGAGGAGTTCCTGATGCTGGCGTGCCTGCGCTACGGCGGTGACGACGCCCCGTCCCGCTGGCAGCGGGCGGCCGGCCTGCTCGCTGAGCATCCGGGAATGACCCGCGAGTCGGTGCACGTGGCCGCCGCGGCGGCCGACGCGGACGCGCTGTCAGCGCTGCTCGCGCGGGCCCCGGCGGCTGCCGGGACCCAGGGCGGGCCGTACGGCTGGGAGCCGATCTTGTACCTGGCCTACGCCCGGCACGATCCTGGCATCAGCGAGGCCGCGACCGTGCGGGCGGCTCAGCTGCTGCTCGACCATGGCGCCGACGCCAACGCGGGCTACCTGTGGCACGGGCTCACCACGCCGTTCACCGCGCTGACCGGCGCGATGGGCAGCGGGGAAGGCAGCCAGCCCGGCCATCCGCACGGCCTGGCGCTGGCCCGGGTGCTGCTGGCGGCCGGCGCGGATCCCAACGACGGCCAGGCCCTGTACAACCGGCAGTTCGGCAGCGACGACAGCCACCTGGCGCTGTTGTTCGAGCACGGTCTCGGGCGCGGTGACGGCGGCCCGTGGCGGGCGCGGCTGGGCCAGGCGCTGGACTCACCGCAGCAGATGGTCCGCGGCCAGCTGTGGTGGGCGGTCGTGCACGACATGCGCGACCGGGTCGCCCTGCTGGCCGGGAACGGCGCGGACGTGACCGCGCCGTTCGAGGCGCCCGGCGGCAGGCCCGCGCCCCTGCGCACCAGCCACGGCAGGACGCCGGCCGAGGTGGCCGCGCTGTGCGGCTGTCCCGCCGTGCTGGACTGGCTGACCGGGCACGGCGCGGCGCGGCCCGCGGCCGAAGGCACGGACGGGCTCATCGCCGCCCTCCTGGCCGGCGACCAGGCCACGGCCGCCCGGCTGCGCGGGCACGCCGCCCTGGCGCGGGCGGAACGCCCTGGGCTGATCGTGTGGGCCGCCGCCCGGCGCGCCTGGCACGCCGTACCGGTCCTGGCCGGGCTCGGGTTCGACGTTAACGCCCGCGCCCGCACCGACGTGCCGATGGAGCAGGAGTGGGAGACCGCGCTGCACGAGGCGGCATCCGCCGGCGAGGTGGCCGCCGCGCGCATGCTCATCGGGCTTGGCGCCGACCCCGGCATCCGCGACGCCCGGTTCGGCGCCACGCCGCTGGGCTGGGCCGAGCACTTCGGCCAGCAGGCCATGGCCGATTACCTCCGGCCGCTGAAACGGCCAGCCCGCCGCCCCGATCCCGCCGCTAGGCCGGATCCCGGGCCGGGAGGACGGGGGTGATCTCGGCGAAGTGGCAGGCCACCGGGTGCCCCTGGCCGCGGTCGATCAGCTCGGGCTCCTGGGAGGCGCAGATGTCCTGGGCCTTCCAGCAGCGCGTGCGGAACCGGCAGCCCGACGGCGGCGACGCCGCGCTCGGCACTTCACCGGCCAGCAGGATCCGCCGGCGCCGGCGTTCCACCTCCGGGTCAGGCACGGGCACCGCGGACAGCAGCCCCTGGGTGTAGGGGTGCGACGGGGCGTCGTACACCTGGGTCCTGGTGCCGACCTCCACGAACTTGCCCAGGTACATGACCGCGACCCGGTCGCTGATGTGCCGGACCACCGACAGGTCGTGCGCGATGAACAGGTACGACAGGCCCAGCCGGTCCTGCAGCTCCTCCAGCAGGTTCACCACGCCGGCCTGGATCGAGACATCGAGCGCGGACACCGGCTCGTCCAGCACCAGGACCGTCGGTTCCAGGGCTAGCGCCCGCGCGATGCCGACTCGCTGCCGCTGGCCGCCGGAGAACTCGTGCGGGTACCGGTTGCGGTGCTCGGGATTTAGCCCGACCAGGCGGAACAGCTCCGCCACCCGGGCCGGCCCGGCGCTCCGGTGCCATCGCTCGTGCACATGCAGCGGTTCGGCCACGATCTCGCCGACCGGCATCCTCGGGTCGAGTGAGGCGTACGGATCCTGGAAGACGATCTGGATTTCCTGCCGGAGCGGGCGGAGCTCACGCCGGTTCGCCGTGGTCAGCTCCCGGCCCTGGAACCGGACCGAACCGGAGGTGGCGCGCAGCAGCTGCAGGATGGTCCGTGCGGTGGTGGACTTCCCGCAGCCCGACTCGCCGACCAGGCCGAGGGTCTCGCGAGGGTTCAGCTCCAGCGATACCCCGCAAACCGCGTGCGCCTCCCCGACCTGGCGGCGCACCAGCTTGCCGCCGCGGACGGGGTAGTGCTTGACCAGGCCGGTCACCTCCATGACCGGCTGCGGGGCTGTCCCGGGTACGGGGAGCGGGGCGGCTGCGGCTATGCGTTCTGGCAACTGCTCTTCGCCCGCACCGTCGCCGGTATCCGCCCAGGTGGCCGCGAAGATCGGGGCGCCCGCGGCCAGCTTGGCGCTGCGGTGGCAGGCGGTCTTGTGCCCGGCGGCGACGTCCAGCAGGCCGGGTTCCTCGGTCAGGCAGCGGTCATAGACCACCGGGCAGCGCGGCGTGAACGGGCAGCCCGGCGGCAGGCCGATCAGCGACGGCGGCGCGCCGGGAATGGGCTGCAGCGGGGCGGGACTGTCCACGTCCAGCCGCGGCAGCGAGCCGAGCAGGCCCAGCGTGTACGGCATCCGGGAGCGGAAGAAGATGTCGTCCACGTCGCCGGTCTCCACCGGCTTGCCCGCGTACATGACCATGACCCGGTCCGCCATGCCGGCCACGATGCCCAGGTCGTGAGTGATAAGGATCATCGACGCGCGGGTCTGCTCGCGGGCGGCCTTGAGCGCCTCCAGCACCTGCGCCTGGATCGTCACGTCGAGCGCCGTGGTCGGCTCGTCGGCGATGATGATGTCCGGGTCGTTGGCCATCGCGATCGCGATCACCGCCCGCTGCCGCATGCCGCCGGAGAACTCGTGCGGGTAGCGCCGTGCCTGCTCGGCGGGCTGCGGGATGCCGACCGCCTCCAGCAGTTCCGTCGCGCGGCGGTAGGCGGCGGGCTTGCCGATGCCCTGCCGGATCCAGATCGGCTCGGCTACCTGCCAGCCGACGGTGAACGACGGATTCAGCGAGCTCAGCGGGTCCTGCGGCGCGTAGGCGATCGTGCCGCCGCGGACCGTCGCCAGGTCATGTTCCCGCAGCCCGAGCAGCTGGCGGCCGAGCACCGTCACCGAGCCGGTGACCTGCGCGTTCTTCGGCAGCAGGCCGAGGATCGCCAGCGCGACCGTGGACTTGCCCGAGCCTGACTCACCGACGATGCCGAGCGTCTCGCCCTGGTCGAGCTCGCAGCTCAGGTTCCTGACCGCGCGGACGTCGCCGTCCCTGGTGCGGAACCGCACGTCCAGGCCCTGGACCTCCAGCAGAGGGTTCACCGGTGCACCCGCTGGGTCGGGTCGAGCGCGTCCCGCAGGCCGTCACCGATGAAATTGACCGAGAGAATCGTGATCACCAGGAAGCCCGCGGGGAAGAAGAACAGCCAGGGCAGCGTCGCCGCCGCGTCCTGGCCGCTGGCGATCAGGCTGCCCAGGGACACCTCGGGCGGCTGGATGCCCAGGCCGAGGAAGGACAGCACCGCCTCGATCAGGATCGCCAGCGCGACCGTCAGGGTGGCGCTGACGATGATCGGGCCGATCGCGTTCGGGATCATGTGCCGCAGGATGATCCGGTGGTCGCTGGCGCCGATCGCGTGCTCGGCCTCGACGAACTCGCGTTCCCGCAGCGACAGGAACGCGCCGCGGACCTGCCGGGCCAGGCCCGTCCACAGCACGAAGCCAAGGATCAGCGCGATCCAGAACCAGCTTCCCGCCTGCTTGCTCAGCTTGTTGGCCAGCACGAGCAGGACGGCCAGCAGCGGCACCGCGAGAATGAGGTCGGTGAACCGCATCAGCAGCGCGTCGGCCAGCTTGCCGTAGTAGCCGGCCACCGCCCCGATCGTGGTGCCGATCGCGGTCGCGATCACCGCGACCAGGACCGCCGTCTTGATCGAGGTCGCCTCGCCTTCCATCACCTGCGCGAACAGGTCGTGCCCGATCAGGTCGGTCCCGAAGGGGTGCTGCCCGGACGGCGCGGAGGCGAACTGCTTGGTGATCGCGGTGTAGTTGTACTGCCAGAACAACGGGCCGATGGTGGACATCAGCAGGAGCAGGAGGAAGACGATCATGCTGGCCAGGGCAAGGCGGTGGTGCGTGAAGCGCTCCAGGGCCATCCGGAACTGGCCGCGCGACTCGATCGTCAGGCCCTGCGCGGCGTCGCTGACCGGCGCGGGCACGTCGATAGCCGGGATCAGGCCCGGCGCTGGCTCAGGCATGGCGCACCCTAGGGTCGAGCAGCGCGTACAGCATGTCGGCGAGGATGTTGAAGACGATCACCGCGGTGCCGGCCACCATCAGCCAGCCCTGCACCGCGTAGACGTCCGGGCTCTCCGCGCCGGTCAGCCCGTTGAGCAGGTACTGGCCCATTCCGTACCAGCTGAAGACGATCTCGGTCACCACCGCGCCGGCCACCAGAGCGGCGAAGTCGATGGCGACGATGGTGACGACCGGGATCAGCGCGTTTCGCAGCGCGTGCACGAACAGCACCCGCCGTGGTGACAGGCCCTTGGCCCGGGCCAGCCTGATGTAGTCGGCGTTGAGCACGTCGAGCATGGCGGCCCGCTGGAACCGGCTCCAGGTCGCGTACGTGATCAGGGTGAGGGTGAGCACGGGCAGGATCGCGTGCTGCACCTCGTTCAGGAACACGTGCCCGGCACCGGTGATCCCCGGCGAGCTCTCGCCCACTGTGTACAGCACGGTGTGGCCCGCCGCCTTGTTCAGGTCGACCGCGAGGAAGTCCTTGAGCAGCAGGCCGAGGACGAAGACCGGGGTGGAGAAGAACAGGTACGCCAGGCCGGTCGAGATGTGATCGACCGGCCTGTACTGCCGGACCGCGCTGATCACGCCGACGACGACGCCGAGCAGGACCGACAAGATGACCGCGGGCACCACGAGCTTCATCGTGACGGCCAGCCGCTGCGCGATCTGGGCGCCGACCGGCTGGCCGGTGTAGCTGGTGCCCAGGCTGCCGTGTAGCAGCAGCCCGGTCAGCCAGCCCCAGTACCGCTCGACCAGCGGCTGGTTGAGGTGCAGCTGGGCCGCCGCCGCCCTGATCGTCGCGGGCGAGACGCCCGGGTTCGCCCGCAGCTGCGCCAGGGGGTCGCCGGACAGCGCGACCAGCAGGAACACGCCGAAGCTGAGCACCAGGAGAACCATGATCCCGGCGCCCAGCCGGCGCAGCAAGTAAGCCCACACTGGGTGCGCCTCAGGCGGGCCTGGCCCGTGTCACTTGAGGCCCCACTGGTCCGCGTTCCACGGGATGCCGACGTTGCTGTTGTTCGGGACGACGTTGCCGTAGGTGGCCGACCAGCCGTACAGGTCGGGTGCCTGGAACAGCGGCAGCGTCGCCATGTCCGACCACAGCTGCTGGTCGATCTGGTTGTACAGCACCGCCGCCTGGGTGTCGCTGATCGTGGTCAGCGCCTTCTTGAACAGCGAGTCCACCTTCGGGTTCGCGTAGTGGTCCCAGTTGTTCTGGCAGTTGGCGGTGTTGGTGTAGGAGCAGTAGATGGACTGGTTGGCGGACGCGAACGGCGAGATCACCCACGCGAACTCGATGATGTCGAACTCGCCCTTCGGGCCGATGGTGCCGAACAGCGTGTTCGCGGAGTAGTTCTGGATGTTGATCTTGATGCCGATGGCCTTCATGTCCGCCTGGAACAGCTGCTCGATTTCCGACCGGACCTCGACGCCGCTGGTGGTGGACACGCTCAGGGTGAAGTCCTTGCCTTTCTCCGGGCCGGACTTCGGGTGGAAGTAACCGTCCGAGCCCATCGTCATGCCCGCCTGCTGCAGCAGCTGCTTCGCCTTCGACGGGTCGAAGGCGCCGAGGCCGTTGCTGGTGTCGGAGAAGTCGGGCTCGGTCGGCATGAAGATACGGTTCTGCAGCGGCTTGATCTTGGTGGTCAGCGGCGACACGATCCTGCTGACCATCTCCTGCCGGTTGGTGCCGTAGGCGATCGCGTGCCGGACGGCGGCCTGGGCCAGGTACGGGTTGGACTCGTTGAAGTCCAGGTGCTGGAACTCCAGCGACGGCTGGACGGAGACGGTGAAGTTCGGTATCGACTTGACCGAGTCCAGGAACGGGAGCGAGGCGATCACCGGGTTGACCATGTTCACCTCGCCGTTCTGCACGGCGGGAGGCTGCTGGCTGTCGTCCAGGATGAACCGGAACACGATCTTGCTGAGCTTGCCCTTCGGACCCCAGTAGTGCGGGTTGCGGACCTCGACCAGGTCCTCGCCCTTGGTGTAGCTCTGGATCTCGTACGGGCCGCCGGACACCTGCACCGACGGGCCGAAATTCTGGAAGCCGGCGTCGAAGCCGACCTTCTGCGCGATGTGCGCGGGGAGCAGCGGGGTGTTCTGGCTGAACAGCGCCTGCCAGTTGCCGTAGGGCTTGCTGAACACGACCGTGACCGTCTTGCCGCCGTCGGAGCCGGTGATCGACTTGATCTGGCTGTAGCCCGAGGTGCCCACGGGCAGGTAATGCTTGCCGCCGACGTCCTGGTACGCCGGGTTGCCGCTTTGCGCGTGCCAGTTGTAGATGAAGTCCCTGACGTCGATCGGCACCCCGTCAGACCACACGGCCTTCGGGTTGATCTTGTACACGATCGTCTGCGGGTTCGAGTTCGTCACCTTGGCGCTGGTCACGAACGTGGTGTTGAGCGCAGGCTTGAGATCCGGCTGGACGACGAACACCCGGGGCAGCGTCTGGTCCACGATCTCGGTGAGGACGAACTCGTTGTCCCCTTCGAGCAGCGAGTTGAAGCCGGACACGTCCTCGTCGAGGGCATAGGTCAGGGTGCCGCCACTCTTGACCGAGCCGGTGCCCGAGTTAGATGAGGACGAGCCGGTGCCCGAGGCGCAGCCCGCCGCGGCGAGCGCGAGAGCCGTCGCAGCCAAGGCGGTGCGGTACCAGCGTCGCTGGCGCTTCGGACCTGAGGTGCCGCGGTTGATCGGCACCCGGATTATCTCCGTTGGTCTCATTAACGACCTCCGCGGGTCACGGTCCCCCCAGCAGAATGGCCTCCCCATCTCTTCAGTCAGGATCATTTGACGGAGTTTGTCCAGTCAGTCTGGCACAACCGCAACCGATTAGTAACACAACGCTGTCTCATCAGTCACTCGCGTTGTGCCCGGATCGGCCGGAATGACCGGTTCCCGGCTGGCGGGCCCGCCCGCCGCGTCCAGGCAGCCGGCGGGCCATGCCGGCGGGGCCGGACTGAGCTGGCGCCTGCGGCACGTGAGCGGGATCCAGTCACACTGGTCACCGATTTCCCGCTCTGGTGAACGCCGGGAGAGCCCGGCGCGTAATTGAACGCATGGCCGTTTCGGGCTGTGACGACGACGCCGGTGCGTGGCTGACCGAGTACCGGGCACCGCTGGTCGGCTTCGTGCTGCCGATCGTCAACGGCGACCGGCAGGCAGCCGAGGACGTGGTTCAGGAGACGATGCTGCGGGGCTGGCAGCACGCCGGAGAGCTCTCCCGCGAGCACGCGGGATCGTGGCTGCACAAGGTCGCCCGCAACGTTGCCATCTCGACCTATCATCGCCGGCCCCGGGCGAGACCGCGCGAGGTCCCGCTGGACGAGGCCACCGTGCCCGCGACCGGCGACGGGATCGACGGCATGGTTGACGCCCTGATCATCGCCTCAGTCCTGAACTCGCTGAGCGCCGACCACCGGCGAGTCATCGTCGAGCTGTTCTACAACCGGCGGCCGGTGACAGAGGTCGCCGCCATGCTGGGCGTCCCGGAAGGGACGGTCAGGTCCAGGTGCTTCTACGGCTTGCGCACCCTGCGCAGGGCGCTTGCGGAACAGGGGATTACGCAGAGATGACCTGCCCGATAACTGTGCGCCTCGGCGTGTACGCCCTCGGCGCGGCCGACGCCGCGGAGCGTCTGCTCCTCGAGTCTCACGTCGTTACCTGCCAGGCCTGCCGGGACGAGCTGGCTGGCCTGGAGCCGCTGCCCGGGCTGCTCGCCCGGGTCCCGGTGAGCCTTCTCGCCGTCGATCCCGCGCCCGCCAGGCCGAATGGACGCGCCGCCGCCGGGTCGGCCACACGAGCCGGGAGCACGCGAGCCAGGAAGGCGCGACCGGCCCCGGCCAGGCGCTGGCGGAGCGTCGCGGGCGCGGCGGCGGCCGCGGCGATCGGCGTAGCCGGCGGCTTCTGGCTCGCACAGCCGGGCGCGAGCCCTCCGGCATCCATCACGCGCGCGGCGGGCTCGCCGCCCGCGGCTATCACGCTGTCCGGGGCGAACCCTGTCACGCACGTACGGGTGACCATAACGCTGACCGGAACATCATGGGGGACCGGCATCCGGCTACTGGCCTCGGGCCTGCCGCTCAACCAGCCGTGCCGCCTGATCGTCCGCTCCCGCACGGGCGGAACCGAGGTCGCCGGCGCCTGGAATGCCTGGAGCGTCGGCCCGGTCAGCATTCCCGCGAGCGCCGGGTGGCGGCCCGCGGATATCTCCAGCCTTCAGGTGGCAACGACGAGCAGGAACCTGGTGACCGTCACCGCCGCGCAGCCAGGTGCACAGGGCCCGCGATCGCCGCTCTCAGGCGCAGACCAATGACGCAACGTAACAGCGGGCCAGGCACATCCGGCTGTCCCGGATGAACGCGGCCCGGACTCCGGGCGTATCAACCATGGCCAGCAACACCCAAGACCAAGGAGGACCATCGCCATGGCAGGCACATACCGTCAGGCGCAGCCAAATGCTAGCCCAGCGCAGGCAGGCCGGGCCCGACAGCGTGTGCTCAGGCGCGGCGGTGCCGTGTCCGGCCTTGCCGCCGCGGCCGTGCTGGCGGCCGCGTGCGGTTCGTCGGGCGGGAACACGGCGAGTCAGGGAGCCGGCCCGAACAGCGGGGGCAAACCGAACGCGGCAGCCGGGAGCGCCGCCGTCTCCTCCCGCCAGCTGAGCGGCATCGGCGCCGCGCTGGTGAATGGTTCCGGGATGACGATCTACACCCCGAAGGCCCCGGCGGAGACGAACGGCAATATCAAATGCACGGGCTCGTGCCTGAGCTTCTGGATCCCGGTCACCGCCAGCTCGGTCAACCCTGGTTCCGGCGGGCTGCCCGGCAAGCTCGGCACGATCCAGCGCCCCGACGGCAAGACCCAGCTCAGCTACAACGGCCGCCCGCTCTACACCTTCCGGCTGGACAAGGCGGTCGGCCAGGACCACGGCAACAACTTCACCGACAAGTTCAACGGCACCACCTTCACCTGGCAGGTCGTCACCACCAGCGGCAAGCCAGCCGGCGCCGGTTCACCCGCGCCTGCGCCCAGCTACAGCCAGCCCGGCTACTGAGCGGGCCAGAACGCACCCGGGTACCTGGGAGAGGAGACAGATGAGCCAGTCGTGCGCGCAGTGGCGCGGCGACATCGGTGCCTATGTCGCCGGCGCCCTCGACGGCCGCGCGCGCGACCGGCTCACCCGTCACCTGGCGGCCTGCGACGGCTGCCGGGCTGACTACGACGAGCTCGTCCCGGTCCGGGACTGGCTCGGCCTGCTGGCTCGCACGGCAGGCTGGCCAGAGGCTAGCCCTGCCGGACAGCGGGGGCATCCGCCGCTCAATTCACGCCTGGAGCCGGGCACCCGGGTCCCGGCGCGGGCGGCGGGCAAACCGCGAGCCAGCTGGCCGCGATCATGGCGATGGCCGGTGGCGGCGGGCATTGCCCTGATCGCCGCCGTCGCCGCCGTTGCGCTGATACTGAGTCCCGGCGCCCCGGCCGGCACCTTCCGCGCTGTCGACAGCGTGACCGGTGTCAGCGCGCACGCGCAGCTGCACGACACGCCGACGGGCACGCAGATCGAGCTGACCATTACCGGCCTGCCCGGGCAGGAGCGGTGCATCCTGCTCGCCGAGACCCATGACGGCAGCGATATCGCGGCGAGCTGGAAGGCGATGTACAACGGCTCGGCCCGGATAGCCGGCACGACCGCGTTCCACGCCAGTCAGCTCACCGCGCTGCGCATCGAGTCTGACACCGGTGTCCCGCTGCTCATCATCCGGGTGTGAGGCACGACCCTGCCCGCGCGTGCATCTCAGGCAACGCTGCTGACAGCTCTTGTCGCTAAGCGCTCTGGCCGGCGGTGGGCTCCATGGTCAGCGCGGGGCCGGGACCTGGTGCAAGCGCGAGGATGCCTGCGAGCAGTTCCGTGATGCGGGCAACGGTCTCACCGGCGGGGTGGGGGTGCTGGCATTCCCAGGTGAACGTGCCGTCGTCGCCGATGCGCACCTCGCCCCGGCCGGGCCGGCCCGGCCGGGTGACCGTGATCTGGGTGCAGACTTCCAGGTTCTTCTCATCGGCCAGCACGTTCAGCCTGACGGTGAGCCCGGCGGCGCGCAGCGCCAGCCCGGCCCGGCTCAGCAGCGTGAGGTCGGGGTCGGTGACCGGTTCGCCGGGC
>DATBGO010000090.1:0-14659 GCA_036558005.1 Streptosporangiaceae bacterium
GGCCTGTTCCAGCAGCGCCCCTCCGCCGGCTGGGGCACCCCCGCCCAGATCACCAGCCCCGGCTACGCCGCCGACGCCTTCCTGCACGCCCTGGCCAGCTACCAGCACCACGACCCCGCCTGGGCCACCCAGCCCCTGTGGGAAGCCGCCCAGGGCGTCCAGCGCTCCGGCTTCCCCTACGCCTACGCCAAATGGGAAAACCAGGCCGCCCACATCGTCGCCCTCGCCACCCGCCACCTGCTCTAACCCAGTACCCGAGGCCCCCTGCCCGGGGCCAGGGACGGCGCGTCCCGCCCGCACCCCCGAGCGGGCGGGGCGCGCCATCAACATGCCCGGGCGGGCCGGCGGCCGGCCGGGCTGAGGGCTGGCGGGCTGAGGGCTGGCGGGCGAGGCCTGCGGGCGAGGGCCTGCGGGCCCGGGCGGGCCGCGCGGGCGGGCCCGCCGGACGGCAGGTCGGGGGCTTAACCGCGTCCGGCCGCCGCGCATGCGGTACAACAGGTGCCATGCAGAGCCTTCTGACTCACGCCGGGTACGGTGCGCTGATCCTGTTCGGGTTCCTCCAGGCCTGCTGTGTGCCGATTCCCTCGGAGATCACGTTCGGCTTCGCCGGGGTGCTGGCGTTCCAGGGGCACCTGAACCTGGTGCTGGTCATCGTCATCGGGTCGATCGCCGAGCTGGGGGGCTCCTACCTGTCCTACGCGGTCGGCCGGATCGGCGGCCGGCCGCTGATCGAGCGCCTGGGCAGGTTCGTGCTGGTCACCCGCTCGGACATCGCCCGGGCCGAGAGCTTCATGGCGGGCCGGGGCGCCTGGGTGGTCGCCGTCGGCCGGGCGCTGCCGGTGATCCGCGCGTTCACCTCGCTGGTGGCCGGGCTGGTCGAGCTCCCGCCGGTCCAGTTCGGGGTGCTCAGCCTGCTGGGCACGCTGGTCTACGCGACCGTCATCGCGGTGATCGGCTACCAGGTCGGCAGCGCGTGGAACAGCTTCAACCACTACTTCTCGGTCGGCACCTACATCCTGGTCGGGCTCGCGGTGCTGGTCATCGCGGCCTTCATCCTGTACCGGCTGCGCTCGGTCCGGAAGGAGGCGGCGAGCGAGCGGGCCGCCGGCGGCGACCCGATGCGCAGCGGCCGGAAGGGCTGAGCGGACGTCAGGCCGGCGGACGCCGTGCCCGCTGGCTAGCTGATGACCGCCTGGTAGGTCAGCTGGCGCAGGTACGACCTGATCCGGTGCGAGCTGGAGGGCAGCAGCTGGGTGTAGAACGCCACCGCCAGCTGATCGGCGTTGTCGATGAAGAACGACGTGCTCGCCGCGCCGCCCCAGCAGGCCTCGCCGGCCGCGCTCAGCGTCTTGCTGGCCAGCGGGTCCACCAGGACCGCGAACCCGAGCCCGAAGCCGACCCCGCGGAACGGGGTCTCGCTGTCCAGCGGCCGGCCGAACGTCTCCAGGTCCGCCCCGCCGGGCAGGTGATTGCTGGTCATGTAGGCGACCGTGCGCGGGCTGAGCAGCCGGGTGCCCTCCAGCTCGCCGGCCGGGCTACCGGGCTGCTGCGACATCGCCAGCATGAACCTGCGGTAGTCGGCGGCGGTCGAGACCAGCCCGCCGCCGCCGCTGTGCGCGTCCGGCGGGGTCAGGGCGTACTTCCCCAGCTCGTCCAGCCGGGCCGCCCGGCCGTCTGGCCCGGGCATGTACAGGGCGGCGAGCCGGCCGGCCTCGTCCGGTCCGGCCCAGAACGCGGTGTCGGTCATGCCGAGCGGGCCGAAGATCCGCCCGGCCAGGAACTCGTCGAGACGCTGCCCGGAGATCACCTCGATCACCCGGCCGAGCACGTCGGTGGCCACCGAGTAGTTCCACTCGCTGCCCGGCTGGAACAGCAGCGGCAGGCTGGCCCACCGGTCGCAGCAGCCGGCCAGGCCGGTGCCGCGCGGCATGCCCCACTCGAACCCGTGCGCCCGGTACATCGCGTCGACCGGGTGCTTGCGCTGGAAGCCGTAGGTCAGGCCGGAGGTGTGGGTCAGCAGGTGCCACATCCGGACCGGCTCGACCGCGGGCACGGTCACGCACTTCAGGTCCGAGCCGCTGGCGTAGACCCGCGGCTCGGCGAAGGAGGGGATGAACCGGCTGACCGGATCGGTCAGCTCGAACCCGCCCTCCTCGTACAGCATCATCGCGGCGGCCGAGGTGACCGGCTTGGTCATCGAGTAGATCCGCCACAGGGTGTCGGTCTCCACCGGCAGCCCCGCCTCGATGTCCCTGGCGCCGTAGTGCGCGACAAAGGCGAGCCGGCCGCGCCTGGTCACGGTGATCAGCCAGCCGGGCAGCCGCCCGTCGTCGACATAACGGGCGTAATGCCGGGCGAGCCGGTCGAGCCTGGCCGCGTCAAGCCCGACCTCCGCCGGGTCTACCTCTGCCTTCAGGGTGGTCACTACCCGCCGCCTTCCCGGCCGCCGCTCGGCCGCACTTCCCTGATCCTGCAGCGTTTGGGTGCCGCGGTCCAGCGCCCGCCCGGCCGCCCCGCAGCGGCCCGCCGGGCCGGCAAAGCCGGCATGTCAGCTAAATAACTCCTAAACCTTATTAGTAAGAAATAGCAAGGCTGAATTTACATTGCAGGTGCTGGCGCTTGACCTTCTCTTGACACATGACTGAATGCTTGTTTAACTGCTGGGAAGCTGATGGTCGCTTAGTAACCCGGCCCGGAAGTATTCAGGCCGCGGGAAGCGGGGTCAGCCGCAAGGAGCAGGTAAGGGGCAGGTAGGAGCAGGCAGGAGCAGGCAATGAGGGCACTTTCCAGCGCCCCCGGTTACCTGCGGGGGGCATTCCTGATCGCGGGCTGCGCTGGCGCGCTACTCGCGCTGGCTGACGCCGATTCGATTTTCCGCGGACCCGCGGTGCTGCTATTCCTGATCGCAGCGCCCGCGCTGGCGGTGGCCAGCCTGCTGCGCAGGCTCGACACCGCCGCCAGGTTCGTCGTCGCCATTACCGCAGCGATCACGCTCAACGTGCTGGTGGCTGAAGTGATGCTGGCGGCAGGCGGGTGGTCACCGCGGGCCGGGCTGACGGCGATCGCCATCATCAGCGCGGTCATCGCCGTCATCGGGCTATGGGGCCACAGACGCTGGCCGCAGCCGCAGCCCGGCTGGGCCGGCCGGTCGGCCGCTGCCCGCAGCGAGATTACCGGGCGCGGGTAACCGCGGCCGCCGCGCGCGTCGCGGCCCGCTCGCTGCACTGAATCTATCCAGATAGTCCGGCAGGAATGAATAGCACCGCCCATTGAGCCGCGGTGCCTGCCTTTCCTAGCCGCAGTCAGGCACACCGAACTGGACAGCTCTGTTTAGCGTGCCTGGAATTCACGACTGTTGACACCATCTCGGGGGGGATTGTCATGTCAACTACCTACCAGCGCGCGCTGCTGCCGGCGCAGCGGCCTGAGCCGTCCAACGGCGAGGGCAACGTTCAGGACCGGCAGTCCAGCCTGCGCGACGTACTGGCGGGCTACCGGTCGGTGTCGGACTGCATGGCCATCACGCCGACCATCTCGGTCATCATCCCGGCCAAGAACGAGGCAGCGAACCTGCCCGACGTCTTCGCCACGCTGCCGGACTGGATCGACGAGGTGGTCCTGGTCGACGGCCGGTCAACCGACGACACCATCGCGGTGGCCCGGCGGCTGCGGCCCGGCATCAAGGTCGTGCACCAGGGCGGCGTCGGCAAGGGCGACGCATTGATCGCCGGGTTCGAGGCGGCCGGCGGCGACATCATCGTCGCGATCGACGGTGACGGGTCCACCGACGGGCGGGAGATCGTCAGGTTCGTCAGCACGCTGCTGGCCGGCGCCGACTTCGTCAAGGGCTCCCGGTTCGCCAGCGACGGGCGCAGCGACGACATCACCACGATCAGGCGCTACGGCAACCGGATGCTGAACATCCTGGTCAACAAGCTGTTCGGCACCCAGTACACCGACCTGTGCTACGGCTACAACGCCTTCTGGGCCCGGCACCTGGGCAAGCTGAAGCTGGACGCGCCCGGCTTCGAGGTCGAGGCGCTGATGGGCATCAGGGCGGCCAAGGCCAGGCTGCGCATCCACGAGGTGCCCAGCCACGAGCGGCCGCGCCAGCACGGCGCCAGCAACCTGAGCGCGATCAGGGACGGGCTGCGGATCCTGCGGGTCATCGGGACGGAGAAGGTCAAGGCCGCCCGGCGGCGCGCACCCAGGCCGTTCGTGGCGCCCGGCCGGGTCGCCGGCGACCCCAGGACGCCGTCGTGACCGCCGTCCGGGCCGGCCGGCGGCCGGAGGTCTCGGTGGTCATCTGCGCCTACACCGAGCGGCGCTGGGATGACACCCTGGCCGCGGTCGCCTCGGTCGCCGGGCAGAGCTACCCGCCGCTGGAGACGATCATCGTCGTCGACCACAACCCGTCGCTGCAGGCCCGGCTGGCCGCCGAGCTGCCCGCGGTCACGGTGCTGCGCAACAGCCAGCCGCCGGGCCTGTCCGGCGGGAAGAACACCGGCACGCAGGCCGCCCGCGGCGACATCATCGCCTTCCTCGACGACGACGCGACCGCCAGCCCGGACTGGCTGAAGTTCATGGTCGACTCCTTCGGCCAGGACGTGGCCGGCGTCGGCGGGCTGACCCTGCCTGCCTGGCAGACCGCGCGGCCCGCCTGGTTCCCCGGCGAGTTCGACTGGGTAGTGGGCTGCACCTACACCGGCATCGCCGCCCCCGGCGGCCCGGTGCGCAACCTGCTGGGCGGCAACGCCTCGTTCCGCAAGGAGGCGTTCGCCGTCGCGGGCGGGTTCCGCAGCGGGATCGGCCGCGACGGCGGCGGGCTGCCGGCCGGCGGGGAGGAGACCGAGTTCTGCATCCGGCTCCGCCAGCGGTCGCCGCGGGCCACCCTGCGGTTCGACCACCGCGCGGTGATCTGGCACCGGGTGCCGGATGAGCGCAGCCGGCTGTCCTACTTCCTGACCAGGTGCTACGCCGAAGGGCTGTCCAAGGCGCTGGTGGCCGGCAACGTCGGCGCGGCCGACGGCCTGTCCGCCGAGCGCCGCCACGCGCTGCGGGCGCTGCCTGCCGGGGCCGCCCGCGGCCTGGCCGACGCGGTCCGCGGCGACCCGTCGGGCCTGGGCCGGGCCGGCGCCATCGTGGCCGGGCTCGCCGCCTGCGTGGCCGGATACGGCACCGGGCGCGCGCGCGCCAAGATCCGCCACCGGGCCAGCGAGCGCGAGGGGGACCGATGAGCACGCAAGTCAAGACCAGGACGCTGAACGCCATCCCGATCCTCATGTATCACCAGATCGCCGGTCCCGCCGACACGGCGAGCAGGCTCGCGGTCAGTCCCGGCGCGTTCGCCAGCCAGCTGGACAGCCTGCGGGCCGGCGGTTACACCGCCATCACCGCGGGCCAGCTGGCCAGCGTGCTGGCCGGCGACGGGTCCGGGCTGCCGTCCCGGCCGGTGGTGCTGACCTTCGACGACGGCTTCGCCGACTTCCATGCCGTGGCGCTGCCGCTGCTGAGCCGCTACGGCTTCGCCGCGACCGTGTTCGTTACCACCGGCTGGATCGCCGACGCCGGCCCGCGGTACTCGGCCGGCCGCCGGCCCGGGCCGATGCTCAGCTGGAGCCAGGTCGCCGAGGCGGCCAGCGCCGGGATGGAGATCGCGGCGCACAGCCACGCGCACCCCGAGCTGGACCAGCTCCGCCGGGCGAACCTCGCGCTGGAACTGGTCCTGAGCAAGGACCTGCTCGAAGACCGGCTTAACCGGCCGGTGCCCGGGCTGGCTTATCCGTTCGGCTATTCCAGCGCGCTGGTGCGCAGGATGGCCAGCGAATCGGGCTACCGGTACGCGTGCGCGGTGGCCAATACCACCGTGCGCGCGCAGCCCGACCTGCTGGCGCTGCCGCGGCTGACGATCCGGCGCTCCACCGGGCCGGGCGAGTTCAGCCAGATCGCCGCCGGGCGGATCCCGGCGCGGTTCGTCAAGGACTGGGCGCTGACCAGGGGCTGGTCAGTGGCCCGCCGCGCGCGCGCCGCGCTGAACGGAGCCGGCGCCGGTGGATAGGCTCCCGACCGCGCCGCCGCGGCCGGCCAGCCCGCCCGCCGCCGGGTCACCGCTGGCGGGCGAGATCGCCGCGCGCTCCCGGCAGCTGCGCCGCCACCTGGCCGACCCGCTGTTCCGCAACGGGTACGCGCTGATGGTCAACACCGCCACCACCGGGCTGCTCGGCCTGGTGTACTGGCTGCTGGCCGCGCGGCACTACTCGGCGCAGGACGTCGGCCGGGCCTCGGCCGCCTACGCGGCGATGAACCTGCTCGCCGGTATCACCGCGCTGAGCCTGACCGGGGCGCTGGCCAGGTTCATCCCGCAGTCCGGCGGCACCACCCGGAGGCTGATCATCCGGTCCTACGCGGTCAGCGCGGGCTCGTCGCTGGTGCTGACCGTGCCGTTCCTGCTCACCATCGGGCACTGGGGGTCGTCCTACGCCGAGCTCGGCGGGGTGGTCGCCGGGTTCGCGTTCACCACCGCGGTCGTCGCCTGGGCGATCTTCACCATCCAGGACGGCGTGCTGGTCGGGCTGCGCAGCGCGCCCTGGGTCGCCATCGAGAACGGCGTCTTCGGGGTGGCCAAGATCGCGCTGCTGGTCGCGTTCGCGGTTGCCCTGCCGCACCTGGGCATCTACATCTCCTGGATCTTCCCGGTGCTGATCGCGCTGCCGCTGGTCAACCTGCTGATCTTCCGGCGGCTGGTGCCGCGGCACGAGCGGCTGGTCGGCCACCGCCAGCCGCCGACCGGCCGCCAGGTCGGCCGGTTCGTGGCCGGCGACTTCACCGGCGCGCTGTGCCTGCTGGCGACCGCGAACCTGGTGCCGGTCGTGGTCGCCGCGCTGGTCGCCCCCGGCCTGAACGCCTACTTCTTCATGGCCTGGACCATCGGCACCACGCTGGACCTGCTGGCCATCAACATGGCGCTGTCGCTGACCGTGGAAGGCACGCTGGACGCCGCGCGGCTGGCCGCCAACACCAGGACGGCGCTGCGCAAGACGATGCTCATCCTGACCCCGGTGGTCGGCCTGACCGTGCTGCTGGCCTCGTGGGCGCTGAGCCTGTTCGGGGCCGGCTACGCCGCCCACGGCACCCTGGTGCTGCAGCTGATCGCGGTCGCGACGCTGCCCAAGGCGCTGACGGAGATCTACCTCGGCGCGCTGCGCGCGCAGAGCCGGGCGTCCAGGATCGCGCTGATCCAGGCCGTCCGCGGGGTCATGGTACTCAGCTCGGCACTGGCCCTGGTGCACCTGATGGGGCCGACCGGCGCGGGCATCGCGGTGCTCGCCAGCCAGGTGGTCACGATGCTCTTGATCCTTCCCGGGCTGCGCCGGGTGCTGGCGCACGGCCGCAGGCAGCCTGCCCTGGCCGGCCCGGCTACAGCGAAGGCGGGTGAGGCGGGATGAGCGTGCACCTGCGGACTGCGAGCACGCAGCTGCGAACCAGGCCGGCCCCGGCCGCGCCAGCGCGCCGCCTGGGCGGCCGCGGGGCGCCCGGCTGGGCGGCGCCCGCGGGCATCGCCGCGCTGGCGGCCGGCGGCGCCGCGCTGTTCGCGCTGCCGCTGCGGCACGTCCGGCTGGACAAGATGAACGCCTTCGGCCTGATCTCGGTGCTGCCCAGGGCCAGCCTGGCCGGGCTCGCCGTGCTGGTGCTGGCGTTCGCGCTCGGTCTCGGGCTGCGCCGGGCCAGGCCGCTGCTGCTCGGCGCCATCCTGGTCGCCGTCGTGGTGTGCCTGCACGGCGTCACCTCCTTCATCGAGGCGCAGCCGCGGTTCCCGACCGCCTACCAGATCGCCGGGTTCAGCGAGTACATCGGCCGGACCGGGCACGCCGAGGTCGCGCTGGGCGCGTACTTCAGCTGGCCGGGGTTCTTCGCGCTGGTCGCGTTCGGGCAGAAGCTGGCCGGCGGGCACAGCCTGCTCGGCGTCGTGCAGTTCTGGCCGCTCGCCATCAACCTGGCTTACCTGGTGCCGGTCTGGCTCATCCTGCGCAACCTGCGGGCCAGCTGGCGGGCCAGGTGGCTGGCGGCCCTGGTGTTCACCGCAGGGCTGTGGGTCGGCCAGGACTACTTCTCCCCGCAGTCCTTCGACTACCTGCTCTACCTGCTGTTCATCGCGATCGCGCTGACCTGGTTCCGGGCCCGCCCGGCGCGGGCCGGGGCGGCCCTATCAGAGCCAGCACTGTCAGAACCAGCACTGGCAGAGCCAGCGCTGGCCGGCGCGGTCAGGCTGGACGACGCCGCGGGCCGGGGCGGGCCCGCCCGGCGGGCGCGGCGGCTGGCCGGGCGCGGCCGGGCGGCCCTGGCCCGGCTGCCGGGCGGGCTCGAGCCCGGCGAGCTGCCGCCCCGGCCGGCCGGCCGGGGTGAGCGGGCGGTGCTGCTCACCGTGCTGCTCGCGATCTTCGCCGCGATCACGGTCAGCCACCAGCTGACCCCGATCATGCTGGTCGTCGCCGCGGCCGGCCTGGCGCTGGCCCGCCGGACCACGCTGACCGGGCTGCCGGTGCTGCTCGCCGTCATCGTGATCTGCTGGCTGAGCTTCGCGGCCACCGGCTACTGGTCGGGTCACCTGGCCGACATCTTCGGCGGGATCGGTCACCTCGGCGGCAACGTCTCGGCCGGGGTCGGCGGCAGGCTGGCTGGCGCGTCGCCCGGCCACGAGATGGTGCTCTACCTTCGGGTAGCGTTCGCGGTCGGCGTGCTCGGGCTCGCCGCGGCGGGCCTGCTGCGCCGCCGCCGCAGGGGCTTCGATGACCGGGTCGCGCTCGTCCTGGCCTGCGTCCCGTTCATCTCCCTCGGGCTGCAGAGCTACGGCGGGGAGATCCTGCTGCGGGTCTACCTGTTCGCGCTGCCAGCGGCCAGCGTGCTGGCCGCCTACCTGTTCTTCCCTGGTGCTGGCCGCCGCCAGCAAGCCCCGGAAGCCGCCGCCGGCCTGGCCGGCGGCCAGGCTCCGGGCTCAAAGAGCGCCAGGGCCGGCCGGGCCGTGCTACCTGCTCCGCCGGCCCGCCGGTCCTGGCCTGCCCTCCTCGCCGCGGCCGTGGTCATGGTCGCGATGAGCGCCGGGTTCCTGGTCGCGCGGTACGGCAACGAGGCGTACGAGCAGACGCCGCGCGGCGTGCTGGCCGCCACCGACTACGTGTACGCCCATGACCAGGGCGGCACCCGGCTGCTGTGGCTGACCCAGCTGCCGCCGGTCGACGTCACTCCCGAGATGCCCTGGCAGTACCGCGACCTGGAGAAGGTCGACTTCGCCTCGGCCAAGGCGCCGGAGAACCCGGCCGACACCGGGATCGTCGTCAGCGCGCTGCGCGACGCCGGCCCGGGCAGCTACGTGATCACCACCACCACGCAGGAGGCGTACCTGCACCAGGTGGCCAGCTACCCGTCCGGGTGGGGGCAGGCGTTCCGCGAGCACATGAGCGCGGCGCCCGGCGTGCGCACCGTGTTCGCCAACCGGGACGCCGCGGTGTACGCGCTGGACTGGCCGCGCGGCGCCGAGCCGAAACCGCTGACCACCGAGGCGGGGGTGCGCTGGGGCACCGGCTGGACCCCGTACGGGCTGGTGGCCGCGGGCCTGCTGCTGATCCTGCTGGCCGCCCGCGAGTTCATCCGGGTGTCGGGGACGGCGCCGGCCCGGCGGCTGATCCGCCCGCTCACGCTGGTGTCGCTGCCGCTGCTGGTGGTGCTGGTCGCCGTCGTCGCCGAGCGGTTCATCGTGCTGTCCTGACTGCCATGCCCCTGGCCCGGCCAGGGAGACTGAGGAGGTAACCGTGAGCGCCATGCCGACGCAGAACCTGGCCGGGCCCCGGCCGGTGCCGGCGGCCTCGCTGCAGGCCGACCGGGACGTGCCCGCGCTGATCGTGAAGATCGGCCAGTACCCGCTGCATCACGGCGGGACCGGCGCGATCAGGACGCTCGGGCGGCTGGGCATCCCGGTCTACGCGGTCACCGAGGACCCGTTCACCCCCGCGGCCCTGTCCCGGTACTGCCGCAAGGCGTTCGCCTGGCCGACCACCGGTCAGGAGGACCGGCAGGAGCTGGTCCGCGGGCTGACCGCGATCGGCGAGCAGATCGGCAGGCCGGCCGTGGCGGTGCCGACCGACGAGGAGGCGGCGGTGCTGCTGGCCGAGAACGCCGGCCAGCTCGCCCGGCACTTCCTGCTGCCCGGCGTGCCGCCGGGGCTGCCCGCCAGGCTCGGCAGCAAGCGGGGCCTGCATGAGCTGTGCCAGCAGCACGGCGTGCCCGCTCCCCGGTCAGCGTTCCCGTCGACCGCGCAGGAGCTGGTCAGCTTCGCCCGGCAGGCGTCCTACCCGCTGGTGGCGAAGAACCTGGAACCCTGGATGCGGCGGGCCGCGCCGGTCGTCGCCGGGACCACCGTGTTCGGCACCGAGCGGGAGCTGCTGGCCGCGGCCGCCCGGTGGGGCAGCCACCCCAGCGTGATCCTGCAGGAGTACATCCCGAGGGAGCTCGCCCAGGACTGGATCGTGCACCTGTACTGCGACGCGTCATCCCGCTGCCTGGTGGAATTCACCGGGGTCAAGCTGCGGTCCTGGCCGCCGCACGCCGGGATGACCGCCTGCGCCAGGACCGTGGCCAACCCGCGGCTGGCGCAGGCGGCGGCCAGGTTCTGCCAGGCGATCGGGTTCAGCGGCGTGGCCGACCTGGACTGGCGTCTTGACCTGCGGGACGGGCAGTACAAGCTGGTCGACTTCAACCCCAGGACCGGGGCACAGTTCCGGCTGTTCGAGACCGAGCGCGGGGTGGACGTGGTCCGGGCCCTGCACCTGGACCTCACCGGGCGCCCGGTGCCGCCGAGCCCGCAGCTGGACGGGCGGGAGATGGTGGTCGAGAACATCGACCTGCTGGCCCGGCTGGCCTACCGGCGCAGCCCGGCATGCGCGCCGCCGCTGCCCTCGCGCCGCCGCCGCCCGGACGAGCTTGGCTGGCTGGCGGCCGACGACCCGCTGCCGTTCCTGGCCATGATCGTCCGGCTGGCCCGCCCGGCGCTCGCGCACCTGGCCAGGACCTGGCGGACCCGCCGGCTGCGCCGGGCCGCCCGACATATATCGGGTTAGCGCGGCCGGGCCGGGCCGGGGCGGGACCGGCCCGGCCGCGCGGTCAGCTGGCCGATCCTGGCTTGGGCCGGGACAGGGTGCCCAGCCCCGGCCGGGCGTGCGCGCGCCCGGCCTGCGGCTTGCGCCGCCTGATGAACGGGATGGCGATCACCAGGCAGGCGAGCAGGCCGAGCGCCAGGAACACCGGCAGTCCCGGCCCGCCGCCAGGATGAACGCCCAGTTTCACCTCCGCCGAGGCGGTCCGGTCGGTGAGGCCGCTGGCCAGGCTGATCCTCGCCTGCCAGGACCCGGCGGGCAGTGTCCTGCCGGGCAGGAAGGTCACCGCGCCGGACTGGCCTGGCGCGAGGGTGATGGTCTGCTGCGCCTTGAACGGGCCGGCGCTGGTGCCGCCGGGACCGCCGGCCAGCAGCGCCGTGCCGGTGAGGTCGATCGCCCGGCCGCCGTCGTTGCGCACGCTGGCCTTGATCACCGGCTGGCCCTGGCCGGTGCGGTGCCCGCTCACCGAGGTGATCGCGAAGCTGGTCGGCGGCGCCCCGCCCCGGCCGACCGCCAGGTAGACCCGCACCCCGACCCTGGCGATCTCGCTGATCGCGGTGCCGGTGACGGAGTGGGCGCGGGCGACCTGCTGGACCCAGATCACCCCGTAGTGCTCGCCCCTGGTGGCGTGCCGCGGCACCCGGATCGTGACCAGGTCCAGGACCGATGAGTGCGGGCGGAGCGTGACCCGGCGGTGCCGGATCCTGGTCCACCTGGTCAGCTCGCTGCGGGTGGCGCCCGCGTCGCCGACGAAGTCCCCCTTCCTGATCCGCGCGGCGTCGGCGTAGACGGTCAGGTGCGCCGTGCGCGGCTCGTCGTTCAGGACCAGGATCCGGCGGTGGATGACCGTGCCGGGCCGCAGGAAGTCGATGATGTAGCGCAGGGCGCGGGGGTTCTTGGCCTCCGATGCCGGGACGTCCACCAGCCGGACGCCGAACCGGCCCGGATAGGGGGCGGGGTGTGAGCTGGCCCCGGCGGCGGCGGCCGGGACCAGGGTCCCGGCCGCCACCGCCAGCGTGATGCCGAACATGCCGAGCAGGCGGCGCACGATTGTCCTCCTTAGGTCGAGCGACTGGCTGGCCCCGCTGCCCGGCTCCCGGGTCCGTATGGGACCGGCTGGATCGTTGATCAGCGCGGGATCACGACACCGAGTGAGCGATCGTCCCGGCGTAGGTACCGAAGACCGCCGCAGCCGGGATGGAGATGGCGACGGTCGGATCCCAGGACGCGGAGTTGTTCCCCGTGCCGTTCGCGCCGGCCACCACCGTCTGCGGCGAGTTCGACAGGGTGATCTGGGTCGGCGTGGCGGTGATGACCCCGGTGGTGTGAACCGTGCCCGGGGTGTAGGTGGCATCGCTGGCCGGGATGGTCTCCGCCGGGGTGCCGGCCCCGGTGGTGAAGCTGGTCGACGCCGCCGTGGCCGTCCAGCTGGCGCTGAGCAGCGCCCGGTTGTCGCTCACCGTGACGGTGCCAAGGACGCCAGAGAGGGTCTCGCCCGGAGCGCTCGACCCGAGGCTCGCGGCGACCGGCGCCGTGATGGTGAGCTCGCCGCTGGTGACCGCGAACGTGACGGTCGTATCCGGGTCGCTGACGGCCGCGGCGGCCTTCGCGGCAGCGTGTGATGCCACCGCCGCGGACCCGAGCGTCCCGGCGGTGGCTAAGCCGCCGGTGCTGGCCGATGCCGCGGCCGGGGCGAGCACGCTCCCGGCGAGTGCCCCGGCGCTCAGGGCAAGAACCACTGACTTTCGCATGAAACCCCCCGTATGCTGGCCCGGCGCACGCCAGGCCGGATTGCTGAGTACGGTAATCCGCCCATTCCGGGTCTTCTCCCCCAGGGCGACTACTCATGGTACTCAGCAGTTGACTCTGCGTAGTCAGAATTGACTGATCGGTGGCCTCCGGCTGGCCGGTGATTGCCCCGCTGGTCCGGGGCGCGGGGTCAGGCCGCTGCCCAGTTACCCGGGTCCGGGGCGCCGATCGGCGCGGACGCCGGCCCGGGCACCGTGGCCGGGTCGACGAACGTGCTGCCGTCCGGGCCCGCCTGCACGGCCTTGTCCAGCGCGCTGCCCTTGAGGTACTTGTGCCAGGACAGGAACCATTCGGTCCAGCCGTTGTCCCACTTGCCTGCCCGCGGGGAACCGATGACCGTCACCGGGTCCCCGGGCACCGCCATCTTGTAGTACTCCTTGGCGTTGGCGGGGGCCATGTTCACGCAGCCATGGCTGACGTTGGCGAAACCCTGCTGGTTCACCGACCAGTACGCGTCGTGCAGGTAGTCGCCCGAGAAGGTGAACCGGACCGACCAGGGCACCTTGAGCCGGTACCCGGGGCCCTTCATCAGCACCGGGTTGCCCTTCTCGATGGTCAGGTAGGTGCCGTTCGGGGTGTTGTCGCCCGGCTTGCCGGTGCTGATCGGCCAGCGGTGCAGCAGCGAGCCGTTCTTGTACAGCTTCATGGAGTGCGAGGACGTGCTCGCCACCACGATCAGCGAGTCGCCGATCTTGAAGCTCTGGTTGAGCGTGTGGCCGCCGTAGACGCCGGGCGCCTCCTGCACCCCGTTGAGGTGCCCGGTGAAGCTGACGTGGGTGTGCGCGGGCCAGTAATTCTCCGGCCGGAAGTCCAGCGCCTGGTCGCCGTCCCAGTACCAGGATCCGGTCACCGGCTTCGACGTTTCTACCTGCAGCGACCGCTCCACCGCCGCCTTGTTGACCACCGGCCGGCTGAAGGTCAGGATGATCGGCATGCCGACCCCGTAGGTCTGCTCTTCCCCCTCGAAGATCATCATCTCGTTGGTCTGGGCCGGGGTGAGCGTGCGGAACCGGCTGGTCACCGTCCGGCTGTGCCCCTTGGCGTCGGTCGCCGTCGCGGTCACCGTGTAGGACTGGGAGACGTCGAGCGCCCAGGTGCTGTGCCAGGCCGTGTCCGTGGCGTTCATCGTGCCGGTGACCTCGTCGCCGGCCGTGCGCACCCGCACCTTGGTGATCTTGCCGTCGGAGGTGCTGACCGTGATGCCGTGGTCGGGCCGGGCGTGCCTGCTGCCGGGCGCGGGCGTGATGGTCAGCTGCGGGCCGGCCGCCTTGGCGGCGCTGGCCGAGGCGCTCGCGCGCGCGGCCGGGCTGGCGGCTGGTGAGCCCGAGCACGCGGTCAGCAGCAGGCCGGCCGCCGTCAGCACGGCGCCGGCCGCGAGCAGCCGGCTGGCTGGCTGCCCCGGCAGCTGGCGGCGCTGGCCGGACCCCCCGGTGCGGATGTGGCGGCTCACCATTGTCTCCTTGACCTGCCGGGCCCCGAGTGGTCTGCTTCGCACGCCCCGCCGGGACGCTGGACAGCTGCCCACGGACCGGATAACGGCGATTTTAGCCGCCGCCCGCTCCAGCCGGGCCAGACCGGTCAGATCGGTCAGGCTGGCGGCTGCCGTTCTAGGTTATTCGCGCCCGCGGGTGGCGGCGAATCGTCCCGCACCCGGCCCGCGCGGCCAGGCCCGGGCGGGCGCAACTGGTCCCGGCGGCCCCGGA
>DATBGO010000091.1:0-7105 GCA_036558005.1 Streptosporangiaceae bacterium
CAGGCGAGAACCTCTTCGAGCTTGACGCAGCTCAGGCCATGGGCGTCGGCGACCGGACCGTACGTGACGTGCCCGTCGAAGGTGTTCAGGCCGAGAGCGAGAGCGCGGTCCTTGCGCAGTGCCTCGCGCCAGCCGTGGTTGGCCAGCTCGAGCGCGTACGGCAGGGTCACGTTGGTCAGCGCGTAGGTCGAGGTGTGCGGCACCGCGCCCGGCATGTTGGCCACGCAGTAGAAGACGCTTCCGTGCACCTTGTAGACCGGTTCGGCGTGGGTGGTCGGGCGGGAGTCCTCGAAGCAGCCGCCCTGGTCGATGGAGATGTCCACCAGCACCGAGCCCGGCTTCATCTGGGCCACCAGGTCGTTGGAGACCAGCTTCGGCGCCTTGGCCCCGGCGACCAGCACCGCGCCGATGACCAGGTCCGCGTCCAGGACCGCCCGCTCGATCTCGTAGGCGTTCGACGCCACCGTCTGGCAGTGCCCCTGGTAGATCGCGTCCGCCTGGCGCAGCCTGGCCACGTTCTTGTCGATCAGCAGCACCTCGGACTGCATGCCCAGCGCGATCGCGGCGGCGCTCATGCCCGACACCCCGGCGCCGAGCACGACCACCTTGGCCGCGTACACCCCGGACACGCCGCCCATCAGCACCCCGCGGCCGCCGCCATCGCGCTGCAGGTGATGCGCCCCGACCTGCGGCGCCATCCGCCCGGCCACCTCTGACATCGGGGCGAGCAGCGGCAGCGAGCCGTCCGCCAGCTGGACGGTCTCATAGGCGATCGCGGTGATCCCGGCCTGCAGCAGCGCGTCGGTGCACTCCCTGGACGCGGCGATGTGCAGGTAGGTGAACAGCACCTGCCCCTTGCGCATCCGCCGGTACTCCTCCGCGACCGGCTCCTTGACCTTCAGCACCAGGTCAGCCGCGGCCCAGACGTCATCGGCGGCGGGCACGATGCTGGCCCCGGCCGCGACGAAGTCCGCGTCGGGGATGGACGACCCGGTGCCCGCGCCGTGCTCGACGACGACCTGATGCCCGCCCCTGACCAGCTCGTGCACCCCGGACGGCGTCATCGCGACCCGGTATTCGTGGTTCTTGACCTCTTTGGGAACTCCGACCTTCACTGGCCCGGCCCCTTCCTCTCGTACCGGCCTGCCCAGCCCGCTGGCCGGGCAGTTCCTCGCGGGCCCGCGCCCGGTGACGGTTCAGCGTTCGGCGGCCCGCGGCCCGCGCAGCGCCGCGAAGCCATCCTGCCGGGCCGCATATGCGGACAAGATACCTATCGCGGTCACGCCGTTGTGCAGTTCACCGGACAGAAGCAGGCTGACCGCCTGCTCCAGCGGCACCCAGGCGGGTACCAGATGCGCTTCCTCATGCTCGCGAACGTACTCCCGCTGCTGCTCAGGCACCTCCGTCAGGCCCCTGGCGAGGTAGATCCGCAGCCGCTCGGTGCTGATCCCCGGCGAGGAGAAGTAGTCGGTGAGCACCCGCCAGTCGCTGGCCCGGTACCCGGCCTCCTCCAGCAGCTCGCGCTCGGCGGTGACCAGCGGCGGCTCGCCGGCCATGTCCCGCAGCCCGGCAGGCAGCTCCCACAGCAGCCGCCCGACCGGGTGCCGGTACTGCCGGATCAGCAGCACCCGCCCGGCATCGTCCAGCGCGACCACGCCAACCGCGCCCGGGTGCTGCACCACTTCCCTGCTGACCACGCTGCCGTCGGGCATCCGCACCTGGTCGGCGCGGACCGTCACGATGACGCCGCGGCACAGCTGCCTGGTCCCGGTCACCGGCCACAACTCGGCGGTGTCGGTGATCTGCCCAGGGCCGGCCAGTCCGCTCACTCCGGTAGCTCCCGTCTCTCCCGTCACGCGCTGGCCCTGGCTGGCGCCGCCGCTCGCCGTGGTCACGTCGCCGGCCCGCTCAGGCGCTCGCCGCGGCCCGGCGGCCGCTGGCCGCGCCCACCGACTCGGCCGCCGACATGGTCCTTGACCGGCTGAGCGCGGCCGCGACCAGGCCGCTGAACAGCGGATGCGGCCGGGTGGGGCGGGACAGGAACTCCGGGTGCGCCTGGGTGGCGACGAAGAACGGGTGCACGTCGCGGGGCAGCTCGACGAACTCGACCAGCCGCCCGTCCGGTGACAGCCCTGAGCAGGTCAGCCCGGCCTGCTCGAGTACCTGGCGATATGCGTTATTGACTTCGTACCGGTGCCGGTGGCGCTCTTGCACCACCTCGGCGCCGTACAGCTCGCGGACCAGGCTGCCCTCGGCCAGCACCGCCGGGTACAGGCCGAGCCGCATGGTCCCGCCCATGTCGCGTTCCCCGGCCACCACGTCCTCCTGGTCGGCCATGGTCGCGATCACCGGGTAGGCCGCCTCCGGGTCGAACTCGGCGCTGTTGGCCCCGTCCAGCCCCGCCAGGTCGCGCCCCACCTCGATCGCCATGCACTGCAGGCCCAGGCACAGGCCCAGCAGCGGGATGCCGTTGACCCGGGCGTGCCGGACCGCCCCGATCTTCCCCTCGATGCCGCGGACGCCGAATCCGCCGGGCACCAGCACCCCGTCCGCGCCGTCGAGCTGGCGCGCGGCGCCCTCGGGCGTCTGGCAGTCGTCGCTGGTCACCCACCGGATGTTCACCCTGGCGTCGTTGGCGAACCCGCCCGCGCGCAGCGCCTCGGCCGGCGACAGGTACGCGTCGGGCAGGTCGACGTACTTGCCGACCAGCGCGATCGTGACGCTGCGGGCGGGCCGGTGCACCCGGCGCAGCAGCTCGTCCCAGTCGCTCCAGTCGACGTCGCGGAACGGCAGCCCGAGCCGGCGCACCACGTACGCGTCCAGCCCCTCGGCGTGCAGCACCTTCGGGATGTCGTAGATCGACAGCGCGTCGGCCGCCGACACCACCGCCTCCTCGTCCACGTCGCACATCAGGCTGATCTTGCGCTTCAGGCCGTCGCTGATCGGCCGGTCGCTGCGGCACACGATCGCGTCGGGCTGGATGCCGATGCTGCGCAGCGCGGCCACCGAGTGCTGAGTCGGCTTGGTCTTCAGCTCACCCGATGGCCCGATATAGGGCAGCAGCGACACGTGCAGGAAAAAGCACCTGTCCCGGCCGATCTCGTGCCGGACCTGGCGGATCGCCTCCAGGAACGGCAGCGACTCGATGTCGCCGACGGTGCCGCCCACCTCGGTGATCACGATGTCGGTGTCGGGGCTGGCCATCTCGAAGATGCGCGCCTTGATCTCGTTGGTGATGTGCGGGATCACCTGCACGGTGTCGCCGAGGTAGTCGCCGCGGCGCTCCTTGGCGATCACGCTGGAGTAGATCTGCCCGGTGGTGACGTTCGCCGACCCGGGCAGCCTGGTGTCCAGGAACCGCTCATAGTGGCCCACATCCAGGTCGGTTTCGGTGCCGTCGTCGGTGACGAAGACCTCGCCATGCTGGAACGGGTTCATGGTGCCGGGGTCGACGTTCAGGTACGGGTCCAGCTTCTGCATGTTGACCCGCAGGCCGCGCAGCTTCAGCAGGCGGCCCAGGCTGGATGCGGTCAGGCCCTTGCCCAGGCTTGACGCGACGCCCCCGGTAACAAAGAGATGGCTAGTCGAAGTCGGCCGTGATGAATGCCCTGCCGTTGCCACAACGCGGCTCCCGTGGTCGTGTGCCCGCCGGTCATTCCGGCTGGTCCACGGGGTCTCAGAATATCAGCCGTGCGATCCCAGCCGGGGCAGCAACGCGGCAGGCGGCCCGCGGCGGCGCTGCCGGCGGCCCCAGCCGGCCTCCTGCCGCGCCCTGAGCTGGCGTTCAGCTGGCTGTCCTGGTGGCGTCCTCGCGGGCGGGCCTGGCCAGGTCACCGGGGCTGTGCTGGTCCTCGCCCGCCTCGCCGAACCTGGCCAGGGCGACCGCGCAGGTGACCGCCAGCACGAAGCCGAGCCCGGCCAGCCCGGCCAGCCCGGCCCGGGTGCTGTCCCCCAGGAACAGCACCCCGACCAGGGCCGGCGGCGCGGTCTCGCACAGCACCACGGCCGCGGTCGCGACCGTCACGCTGCCGCCTTCCAGCGCCGAGGCGTACAGCAGGAAGGAGACGATCCCGGCCGCCGCCAGCGTGTAGGTCGCCGGGCTGCGGGCCAGCTGCTGCGGCGCGAAGCCGGGCAGGATCCTGGCGGCCACCGCGAGCACCGCGTAGCCGAGCCCGGCGATCGCGCCGAGCGCCGGGGTGCGGACCCTGGTCGGCAGCCGTGCCGCGGCCATCCCCGCGACCGCGACCCCGGCGACGGTGACCATCAGGGCAAGCTGGAACGCGAATCCGACCTGGGCGGCGCCTTCGGCGCCTGCCGTGGTGCCCAGCAGCGCGACCCCGGCGACCACGCCACCGACCGACAGCCACTCCCGCCAGCTCAGCCGGACGTGCATGAGCAGCGCCGCGAAGACCGCGGTGACCGCGAGGTTCGCCGCGATCATCGCCTGGACCGCGAACAGCGGCAGCCGCTGCAGCGCGACCAGCTGGGCGACGAACCCGGCGATGTCGATGCCGAGGCTGACCAGGAACCGCCACTGCCGCAGCAGCCGGACCAGCAGCCCGGGGTCGAGCTGCCCGGCGGCCGCGTCACCGGCCGCGATCCGGCCTGGCCGGCGGCTCGCCGACTGGATCGCGATGGCCTGCATGACGGCTGCCACCCCGTAGCAGAGAGCCGCTACCAGGGCGGCGATCATGCTGGCCAGCATGAGGACGACCCTACGCCGCCCGCCCGGCCAGCTAGCGGCGGCACGGCCGGGCGGCGGCGGGTGCCGGTCGCGGGCCGCCCCGCCCAGGCCGGGCCCGCGACCGGCAGATCAGTGATTGCCCGGGTTCAGGTGACCGGGCGGGGGCTGGTCAGCGGCCGTTCCATGCCCGGGCAGCCGCGGGTCAGCACCTCCCGGAAGGTGGCGGTCCGGCACAGCGCGCCGTCCGGGCCGGTGCCGCTGAACACCGGCGGGCCGGCCCCGCGCAGGCCGACGGCGGTGCCCAGCACCTTCCAGAACCCCTGGGCGCTGGCCCGGCGGACCGGGCCGGCCCCGGTCACCGACTGGCAGCCGGTGGACTGGACGGTCACCAGCGGCAATGGCTTACCCTCGATGCTGAAGGTGAGCCGGTAGGTGGTCCCGACCAGCAGGTTCGGGCAGTTGACGATGCCGGGGGGCATCGCGGGCAGCGCGCACAGCGCGACCGCCACGGCCCGGGCCTGGGCGGCGTCGGACACGGTGACCTGGCCGGGGAACGGGAAATGCTCGACCTGGATCCGGTTGACGGCGCGGTTGCGGACCACGACCAGCTTGGTGACGGACTTGGCGGCCGCGCACAGCGGCGCCTGCCTGGCCGCGGCCCGGGCCGACGCGGCGGACCGGTCCGGCGCGGGGGTCCTGGCGGGGACCTGGCTGCCCTGGCTGGGGCTGCCGCCGGCGCTGGCCTGGCTGCCAGGGCCGCTGGCCGCGGTGGAGCCCGCGGTGACGCTGCCGCATCCGGCCAGCGCGGCCACGCCGATGCCAGCGAGCATCGCCACGCCGAGCCCGCGCCGCGAGTAGCGAGTTTTCATGGCTGCCTGCCTCGGGGCACCGGTCCGGCCGGCCGGGGCCCGTGTCTTTCGGGGGCGAACCGCTTTCGCCGATCACCCCTTGGACGCGGCCGGGGCGCGGCTGGTTCCCGGTCAGACTCCGGCTGCCTGCATTCCGCGCAGCTCGTGCTTGAGCTCCTTGATCTCATCCCGCAGCCGGGCCGCGATCTCGAACTGCAGCTCCGCGGCGGCGGTGTGCATCTGCTCGGTGAGCTCGGTGATGAGCCCGACCAGGTCTTCCCTGGCGGGCCCGCCGCCGGCCAGCTCGCCGTCCTGGCGGGCGCTCGCCGCGGCCGCGGTGGCGGCCCTGGCCCGTGAGGACAGGCCGGGCACCGGCGCCTTGCCCCGGCTCTGCTGCCGTCCGGCCCCGCCGATCAGCTTCTCGGTGTCGGCGTCCTCGCGGGCGAGCTGGTCCAGGATGTCGGCGATCCGCTTGCGCAGCGGCTGCGGGTCCAGCCCGCGCTCGGTGTTGTAGGCGACCTGCCGGGCGCGGCGCCTGCTGGTCTCGTCGATCGCCCGCTGCATGGACGGCGTCACCTTGTCGGCGTACATGTGCACCTGGCCGGACACGTGCCTGGCGGCCCGGCCGATGGTCTGGATCAGCGAGGTGCCCGAGCGCAGGAAGCCTTCCTTGTCCGCGTCCAGGATCGAGACCAGCGACACCTCGGGCAGGTCGAGGCCCTCGCGCAGCAGGTTGATCCCGACCAGCACGTCGTACTCGCCCAGCCGCAGCTCCCGCAGCAGCTCCACCCGCCGCAGCGTGTCCACCTCGCTGTGCAGGTACCTGGCCCTGATGCCGAGCTCCAGCAGGTAGTCGGTGAGGTCCTCGGCCATCTTCTTGGTCAGGGTGGTGACCAGGACCCGCTCGAACCGCTCCGCGCGCTCCCTGATCTCGTCCACCAGGTCGTCGATCTGGCCCTTGGTCGGCTTCACGATCACCGCAGGGTCGATCAGCCCGGTCGGCCTGATCACCTGCTCGACCACCTCGCCGCTGGTCCGCTGCAGCTCGTACGGGCCCGGGGTGGCCGACAGGTAGAGCGTCTGGCCGATCCGGTCGCCGAACTCACCCCAGGTGAGCGGCCGGTTGTCGATCGCGCTGGGCAGCCGGAAGCCATGCTCGACCAGCACCCGCTTGCGGGACACGTCGCCTTCGTACATGGCGCCGATCTGCGGCACCGTGTTGTGCGACTCGTCGATGACCAGCAGGAAGTCCTCGGGGAAGTAGTCCAGCAGCGTGTTCGGCGGGCTGCCGGGCTCGCGGCCGTCGATGTGCAGTGAGTAGTTCTCGATGCCCGAGCAGCTGCCGACCTGGCGGAGCATCTCGACGTCGTAGGTGGTCCGCATCCGCAGCCGCTGCGCCTCCAGCAGCTTGCCCGCCCGCTCCATCGCCGCCAGCTGCGCGGCCAGCTCCTGCTCGATGCCGGCGATGGCCTTTTCCATCCGCTCCGGCCCGGCCACGTAGTGCGACGCCGGGAAGACGTACAGCTCGTCGTCCTCGCTGATCACCTCGCCGGTCAGCGGGTGCAGCGTCATC
>DATBGO010000092.1:0-12533 GCA_036558005.1 Streptosporangiaceae bacterium
CGGGCACAGCACCACGTCGCCGAGCAGGCTCGGCGCGGCCTGGTCACCGTGCTCGGCGCTGCCGCCCCCCGGGGGCGGCAGCCGCAGCTCGTCCATCGGGAACGCCAGCACGTCCGTCGGTCCCGCCTCGCCCAGCCAGCGCTGGTGCAGCTCGGCCATGGCCGCGGTCTCCACGATCAGCACCGACAGCTCGGCCAGCGGGTGTACCCGCAGCTCATCCAGCACGTACCGGGCCAGCGCGGCCAGCTCGGCCTCGTCGATGGCTACGTCTGACTCGTTGGCGATCTCGATGCTCACGACGTCCCTCAGGCCGGCCGTCAGCGGGACCGGTGGTCAGCGCGGCGGGACCGGTTCCCGGCCAGCCGCGGGTCCTGCGCGGCCCGGCGCCCCTCGTACCGCTCGTAGGCGTCCACGATGTCGGCCACCAGCTTGTGCCGCACCACGTCGTGGCTGGTCAGCCTGGAGAAGTAGACGTCCTCCACGCCGTCGAGGATGTCCTGGACCAGCCGCAGCCCCGACAGCTGCCCGGCGGGCAGGTCGACCTGGGTGACGTCCCCGGTGACCACGATCCGCGAGCCGAACCCGAGCCTGGTGAGGAACATCTTCATCTGCTCGGGCGAGGTGTTCTGCGCCTCGTCGAGGATGATGAACGAGTCGTTCAGGGTGCGCCCGCGCATGTACGCCAGCGGCGCGATCTCGATCGTGCCCTGCGCGGTCAGCCGCGGGATCGTGTCCGGGTCGAGCATGTCGTGCAGCGCGTCGTACAGCGGCCGCAGGTAGGGGTCGATCTTCTCGTACAGGGTCCCGGGCAGGAAGCCGAGCCGCTCGCCCGCCTCCACCGCCGGCCTGGTCAGGATGATCCGGTTGACCTCCTTGGCCTGCAGCGCCTTGACCGCCTTGGCCATCGCCAGGTAGGTCTTGCCGGTCCCGGCCGGGCCGATGGAGAACACGATCGTGTGCTTGTCGATCGCGTCGACGTAGCGCTTCTGGTTCAGCGTCTTGGGCCGGATGGTGCGGCCGCGGGCCGACAGGATGCCCAGCGTCAGCACGTCGGCGGGCCGGACCCCGCTCTTGCGGCGCAGCATCGCCATGCTCCGCTCGACCGCGTCCGGGGTCAGCTCGGCGCCGCCGGCGACCAGCAGGGTCAGCTCCTCGAACAGGCGCGCGACCAGGGCGGTCTCCTCCGGCGAGCCGGTGGCGGTGATCTCGTTGCCGCGGACGTGGATGTCAGCCTCGAAGCCGTCCTCGATGACGGCGAGCAACTCGTCTCTGGAGCCCAGCAGGCTGACCATTGACCGGTCCTCCGGTATCACCATCTTGACCTTGGTGTGGCCGTCAGGCACCGGCGCGGCGTTATGAGTTTGGCCAGGGTTGTCTGTCAATGGTCCTTCCCTGCCAGGGCACGTGGCCTCATGCACGTCATGCTACTCGGTGCGGTCACCCGGGCGGCCAGGTCAGCACCCGCCCGCCCAGGACATGCGCATGAGCATGATGCACGGTCTGCCCCGCCTCCTGGCCGGTATTGAACACAACCCGGTACCCGGACTGGTCGATTCCCTCGGCGGCGGCGACCTGATGCGCCTGGGCCGCCAGCTCATCGAGTAGCCCGCCGCCCGCTGATGCCAGCGCGGCCAGATCAGGATAGTGATCTCTCGGAATTACCAGGACATGAACCGGCGCCTGCGGGTTGATATCGCGGAACGCCATAGTGCGCTCGCTCTCCCGCACCCGATCTGCGGGGATGTCACCAGCGGCGATGCCGCAGAAAAGGCACTCTGTCACGAAGCTGATCTTAACTTGTGGGCGGCGTGGCCGCCCATCGACATATATGGTTGCAGTACTGCGATCCCTCGGCGCCCTAGTCCTGCGTACGCCGGTTGCCAGCGGCTGGCTCGGCCATGTGCGTGGTGCGTTGCCCGCGGCAGTCGCGGCGTTGCAGACTCAGCTTGGATGGGCTTGGGGGCGATGGGATCGTTGATGCGAGCCAGCGCACGAAATCCTCGCGCAAAGACTCGGCATGTCGGCGAGTGAACCTAGCGGCGTGGCCGCGCGTCCAATTCACGTGACCGAAACCCTGGTGGCGGACACGGCACTGGGCTCGGTACCGGCCGACTGGGATGCCGACCGGGCAGTGACCGCTATCTACAGCACCCATTACCGCTCGCTGGTGCGCCTTGCGGCACTGCTAGTGCGCGATGTCGCAACAGCGGAGGAAGTAGTGCAGGACTCGTTCGTCGCCATGCATGGCGGCTGGCGCAGGCTCAGGGACAGCGATAAGGCGCTGTCGTACCTGCGCCAGTCCGTGGTGAACAGGTCCCGTTCCGTTTTGCGTCATCGCATGGTCGTTGACCGAAACGCGCCGAAACCGCCCCCGGACATGCCCAGCGCCGAGCACGGCGCCATCGCTCTGCTAGAACGATCGGCCGTGGTGGCCGCCCTGCGCACGCTGCCGGCCCGGCAGCGTGAGGCACTCGTGCTGCGTTACTACGGTGACCTGTCGGAGGCGCAGATCGCCGCCGCGATGGGCATCAGCAGGGGCGCGGTCAAGAGCCACACCGCCCGCGCCATGACCTCGCTGCGCAGCGTGCTGGAGCGTGAAGCATGACGCAGCAGGAATACGAGTTCGAGGACGTGCTGGCCCGCGCGCTGCGGGTGGCCGCCGAGTCGATCGAGCCCGCGGGCGACGGCCTGGAGCGGATCCGGGCCCGGCTGACCACGCCGCGGCCGCTGGCGGCCGCCTGGCTGATGGCCGGCTACACCGACCTCGCGCTGCCGACCGTGACCTGGATCAGGTCCGCGCTGGACAGCCTGCTCGCCTGGCTGCGGCCGGGTCCTGACCCGGCTGCGGCCGGGTCAGGCCGCGGCGGCTTCGCCGCCCTGCTCAGCCGCCGCTACTCCTGGCTGCGCCCGGTCGCCGTCGCCGCCGCGGTCGTGGTCGCGGTGGCCGGCGGCTACGGCCTCACCCAGCTTCGGTCGACCATGTCGGACACCGGCGAGCTGATCCTGCCGCTGCCCGGGGTGAACTCGCACAGCCACAACGGCTCGGTCAACAGCCACTCGTCCAACCCGATCACCGGCCCGTCCGGCGTGGCGGGCGCTGGCCCCGGCCATCACCGGTCCCAGCCGTCCTCGTCGGCGAGCTGTGCCCCGGGCCAGTCCGGCGCCAAGCCGCACCCGACCGCGAAGCCGAGCCCGACCGTCGTGCCGACGCCGACCCCCACCCCGACGCCGACCCCGACCGGCACGCCCACCGGCACCCCGACCGACACGCCCACCGACACCCCGAGCGCGAGCCCGAGCACCTCGGACGGCGCGGGCGTGGTGAGCACGCCGATCGCCAGCCCGGCCGGGATCGTCTACCTGGGCCCGGCCGACCCGGTGTCCAGCCCGGCCGCAGGCAAGACCCCCAAGCCCGGCGCCACGCCGTGCGCGTCAGCCCGCACCACCCAGGCCCCAGGCGGCCAGCGCACCGTCCCCGGCCCAGCCCGCCGCCAGACCAGCAGCCACCAGTCAGCCAAGACAACCCAGCCCTGACCCCCACCCACCGCCGGCCCGAGACTCCCCCGTCTCGTCCCGCGCGGTACGGATGCAGTGGCCCGCGCTGACGCTGTACGCGCAGCTGCGGGACAGCGCATCCCTAAACTAGGCCGGTGCTGCCCGCTGGTGCCGCTGCTCAGCTGGCTTCCGGCTGGCGGAAACTGCTGGTTACCGGAGGTTTGTCTGGTTTGCCTGGCCCCAGCGGCCGGAGGCGCTGAGCAGGAACGCGGCGGCTACGGCGCCCGCGGTGGAGGTGCGCAGGATGCCGGGGCCGAGCCGGGCGCCGACGGCGCCTGCCTGCGTGAGCCGGGCCGACTCTTCCGGGCTGATGCCGCCCTCCGGGCCGACGATCAGGAGGATCTGCCCGGCGGCGGGCAGGCTCAGGTCAGAAAGCGGGCCCGGCGCGTCGGGGTCGAGGATGACCGCGAGGCTGGCCGCCGTGACCAGGCCGGCCAGGCCAGGGAGCGACACCGGCTCGGCCACCTCAGGAAACCAGGCGCGGCGCGACTGCTTGGCCGCCTCGCGCGCGGTCTTCCGCCACCGCTCCAGTGCCCGCCCGGCCCGCTCGCCGTGCCACTGGACCACGCACCGCCGCGCCTGCCACGGCACGATCAGGTCGACGCCGACCTCGGTCATCAGCTCGGCCGCCAGCTCGGCCCGGTCGCCCTTGGGCAGCGCCTGCGCCACCGCGATCGCCGGCTGCGGGGCCGGCTCGGTGCGCCGCTCCAGCACGGTGAACTCGACCGTGCCGCCCGACGCCGAGCTGACCATGCACTCGGCCACCGTGCCCGCCGCGTCGGTGAGCATGGCCCGCTCGCCGGGCGCCAGCCGCCGCACGGTGGCGGCGTGCCTGCCTTCGGGGCCGGTCAGCACGACCGTGCCGCCCCGCAGGTCGGCGGCGGCTGCGATGAACACGGGGGGTCTCAGCGCCGGTCCTTCCGGTGGCTCCGCTGAGCTGGCTCAGCGGCCGTTGAACGCGTCCCGCAGCCGGGAGAAGAAGCCCTGCTGGCCGGGCGCGAACTTGCCCGGAGGCGACTCCTCGCCGCGCATCCTGGCCAGGTCCTTCAGCACGTTCTCCTGTTCGGGCTCGAGCTTGGTGGGGGTCTCCACGGTGACGTGGATCAGCAGGTCGCCGCGGCCGGTCCCGTTGAGGTGCGAGGTCCCCTGGTTGTAGAGCGGGATCGCCTGCCCGGACTGGGTACCCGGCCGGATGTCGACGTCGGCGGGGCCGTCCAGCGTCTCCACCTTCAGCGTCGTGCCGAGCGCCGCGGCCGTCATCGGGATCGCCACCGTGCAGTGCAGGTCATCGCCTTGCCGCTCGAAGATCGCGTGCGGGCGCTGCACGATCTCCAGGAACAGGTCGCCGGCCGGCCCGCCGCCCGGGCCGGTCTCGCCCTCGCCGGCCAGCTGGATGTGGGTGCCGTCCTCGACCCCGGCCGGGATCCGCACCTTGATCGTGCGCCTGGTCCGGACCCGGCCGTCCCCGTCGCATTCCGGGCACGGCCTGCGGATGACGGTGCCGAAGCCGCCGCAGTTCGGGCACGGCCGCGACGCCATCACCTGGCCGAGGAACGACCTGGTGACCTGGCTGACCTCACCGCGGCCGCCGCACACGTCGCAGGTCTCCGGGTGGGTGCCCGGCGCGGTGCCCTCGCCCGAGCAGGTCGGGCAGACCACCGCGGTGTCGATCGCCAGTTCCCTGGTCGAGCCGAACGCGCACTCGGACAGGTCCAGCTCGACCCGGATGGTGGCGTTGCGGCCGCGCCTGGCCCGGCTGCGCGGGCCCCTGGTGGCCGCGCCGGCGCCGAAGAACGCGTCCATGATGTCGCTGAACGGGAATCCGCCGGCGAACCCGCCCGGGCCAGCCCCGGCCCGCGCGAACGGGTCGGCGCCCATGTCGTACATCTGCCGCTTGCCCGGATCGGACAGGACCACGTAGGCCTGCGTGATCTCCTTGAACCGCTCCTGGGTCTGCGGGTCGGGGTTGACGTCGGGGTGCAGTTCGCGGGCCAGCCGCCGGTAGGCCTTCTTGATCTCGTCCTGGTCGGCGTCCTGCCGGACGCCGAGCACGGCGTAGTAGTCGTTTGCCACCTGCACCCCTACGACTCCGCCAGGATCTGGCCCACATACCGTGCCACCGCGCGCACCGCTCCCATCGCCGTCGGGTAATCCATCCGGGTCGGGCCGAGGACGCCGAGCTTGGCCAGCGCCTGGTCACCCGCTCCGTAGCCGGCGGACACCATCGAGGTGGTCCGCAGGCCCTGTACGTCATTCTCCGCGCCGATCCGCACCGTCACCCGGGCCTGGTCGTCGGACTCTCCCAGCAACCGCATCAGCACCACCTGCTCTTCGAGCGCCTCGAGCACGTCATGCAGCCCCTGGGCGAAATCAGCCTGGGTCAGGTTGGCGGCACCGCCGACGACCACCCGTTCCTCGTGCCGCTCGGCCAGGCCCTCCAGCAGCACCGACAGCACCGCCGTGGCGTTGGCCCGGTCCTCGGCCGCGATCCGGCCCGGCAGGTCCGCGACGACCGACGCTACCTCGGTCAGCCTGCGCCCGTCCAGGCAGGCGTTCAGCAGCGCGCGCAGCTGCAGGATCTCGTCCTCGTCCACCCGCCCGGGCAGGTCCGCGGTCCGCTGGTGCACCCGGCCGGTGTCGGTGATCAGCACCAGCAGCAGCCGCCGCTCGGCGACCGGCACCAGCTCGATGTGCCGCACCGACGACCTGGTCAGCGACGGGTACTGGACGACCGCGACCTGGCGGGTCAGCTGGGCCAGCAGCCGCACCGTGCGCATCACCACGTCGTCGAGGTCGTAGGCGCGGGCCAGGAACGTCTCGATGGCGCGCCGCTCGGCCACCGAGAACGGCTTGACCTCCGACAGCCGGTCAACGAACAGCCGGTAGCCCTTGTCGGTCGGGATCCGGCCCGCGCTGGTGTGCGGCTGGACGATGAAGCCCTGCTCCTCCAGCACGGCCATGTCGTTGCGGATCGTCGCCGGGGAGACGTCCAGGTTGTGCCGGTCAACAAGTGACTTCGAGCCGACCGGCTCGTTGGTTGACACGTAGTCCTCGACGATGGCGCGAAGCACAGCGAGCTTTCGGTCGTCGAGCACGCATCCACCTCCCTGGCACTCATGTCTCCAGAGTGCCAAGTCTATGGCCGGAAGGATACTGGCCCAGCGCATCGCCGTCACGAGGGTGCGCGGGCCCGGCCGCTCAGCCGGTGACCGCGCGGACGACCGCGTCGGCGAGCAGCCTTCCCGCTGGCGTCAGCACCAGCCGCCCGGCCGCGTGCGCGCCGGGGTCGGCCAGCCCGTCCGCCACCGCGCCCGCGGCCGCCGCCCGCCCGGCCGGGCCCAGCTCAGCCACCGGGCAGCCGGTCACCAGCCGGGTCAGCAGCATGATCCGCTCGGTCGAGCGCTCGGCCGCGGTGAGGATCTCCCGGCCCTGGCCCGGGCTCGCGCCCGCCGCCATCCTGGCCGCGTAGGCGGCCGGGTGCCGGACGTTCCACCACCGGGTGCCGCCGACGTGGCTGTGCGCGCCCGGCCCGATCCCCCACCAGTCGCCGCCGGTCCAGTACAGCAGGTTGTGCTGGCACCTGGCGGCCTCGCCAGCGGCCCAGTTCGAGATCTCATACCAGCTCAGCCCCGCGGCGGCCAGCATCTGGTCGGCGGCCAGGTAGCGGTCGGCGGCCACGTCGTCGTCAGGGGCGGGCAGCTCGCCCCTGGCGATCCGCCGGGCCAGCCTGGTCCCGTCCTCGACGATCAGCGCGTAGGCGGAGATGTGGTCGGGGCCGGCCGCCAGCGCGCAGCTCACCGACCGGGCCCAGTCCTGCTCGCTCTCCCCCGGCGTCCCGTAGATCAGGTCAAGGCTGACCTGGCTGAACCCGGCCGCCCTGGCCCAGGCCACGCAGCGCTGCGGCCGTCCGGGCTGGTGCACCCGGTCCAGCACCGCCAGCACGTGCCCGGCTGCGCTCTGCATGCCCAGCGACAGCCGGGTGAGGCCGGCCGCGCGCAGCCGCTCCAGCGCCGCCTGGTCCACCGTCTCCGGGTTGGCTTCCGCGGTGACCTCCGCGCCAGGCGCGATCCCGAACTCGCCGTCGATCGCGCGCAGGATCGCGCCAAGCTGCCCTGGCGCCAGCAGCGTCGGCGTCCCGCCGCCGAAGAACACGGTGCTGACCGGCGGCGCGGCCGGCCCGAGCACCCGCCGGGCGAGCCGGATCTCGGCGATCGCCTGGTCGTGGTAGCCGTCCCTGGTCGCGCCAGGACCCAGCTCGCTGGCGGTGTAGGTGTTGAAGTCGCAGTACCCGCACCTGGTCAGGCAGAACGGCACGTGCACGTAGATGCCCAGCGGCCGCTCCCCCAGGCCGCTGACCGCGCTGGCGGGCAGCGCGCCGTCAGCGGGCACCGGCAGGCCGTCCGGCGGCGCCCCGGGCACCTCAGTCCCGCCCGCCGTGGCCAGGGATCAGGACGTTAACGCCTATGCCCGCGCCTGGGCGAGGACGCGCAGGCTGATCGCATCCCACTTCGATCCCCGTCCCTCGACCTCGAGCAGCTTGCGCATGAGCTCAGCGTCGCCATAGTAGGCGCGCATCGACTCCGGCAGCGTCACCAGGACCGGGGGCCTGCTGAGCACCTCGATCCCGTCACCGGGCCCGGCCAGCCCCTCGCGGAGCACCCGCAGGTACGCGCCTGGCCGGCCGGCCGCCGCGAACCGCTTCACCCAGCGCTCCTCGTCCAGCCAGCCCTGGAACGTCGCGCACGGGATCCGCGGGGAGGTGACCTGCACGACCGCGGTGCCCAGCCGCCAGGTCTCGCCGATGACCGCGCCGGTGACGTCCAGCCCGGCGGTGGTCACGTTCTCGCCGAAGATGCCATCGCGCAGCTCGTAACCCAGCCGCTCCACCCACCAGTCCAGGTCTTCCCTGGCGTAGGCGTAGACCGCCTGGTCGCGGCCGCCGTGATTGACGGTGTCGCCCTGCTCGTCCCCGTCCAGCCCGAGAGTCCTGACCGCGACCCGGTCCCGGCGCGGCCGCTTGTCGATCGCCGTCATCGGCGGCATGCCGCCGGCCGCGCTGGTGTCCCTCACCTTGCCGGTGCTGACCGACATCACTCGCGCGGTGGCCATAACCGCACGGTATCCGAGCCGCCCTGGCCCGGTCGAACGTATTGCGCCTGGCTGCTAGCGCTTGCGGTCGGCCGTCCCCGACTCGGTGGACAGCGCCGCGACGAACGCCTCCTGCGGCACCTCGACCCGGCCGATGGTCTTCATCCGCCGCTTGCCTTCCTTCTGCTTCTCCAGCAGCTTGCGCTTGCGGGTGATGTCGCCGCCGTAGCACTTGGCCAGCACGTCCTTGCGCATCGCCCGGATGTTCTCCCTGGCGATCACCCGCGTCCCGATCGCGGCCTGGATCGGCACCTCGAACTGCTGGCGCGGGATCAGCTCCTTCAGCCGGGCGGTCATGCCCAGGCCGTACTCCCGTGCCTTGCCGGTGTGCACGATCTGGCTGAACGCGTCCACCGGCTGGCCCTGCAGCAGGATGTCGACCTTCACCAGGTCTGCTTCCTGCTCCCCGGCCGGCTCGTAGTCCAGCGACGCGTAGCCGCGGGTACGCGACTTCAGCTGGTCGAAGAAGTCAAAGATGATCTCCGCGAGCGGCATCGCGTACCGGATCTCCACCCGGTCGGCCGACAGGTAGTCCATCCCGAGCAGCGCGCCGCGCCGGCTCTGGCACAGCTCCATGATCGTGCCGATGTAGTCACTGGGGGCCAGCACGGTCGCGCGGACCACCGGCTCGTAGATCTGCGCGACCTTGCCGTCGGGGAACTCGCTGGGGTTGGTCACGACCTGCTCGCCGCCCGCCTCCATGATCACCCGGTAGACCACGTTCGGCGCGGTGGAGATCAGCGTCAGGCCGAACTCCCGCTCCAGCCGCTCCCTGACGATCTCCATGTGCAGCAGCCCGAGGAAGCCGCACCGGAACCCGAACCCGAGCGCGGCCGAGGTCTCCGGCTCGAACACCAGCGCGGCGTCGTTGAGCTGCAGCTTGTCCAGCGCGTCCCGCAACTCCGGGTAGTCGTCCCCGTCCACCGGGTACAGCCCGGAGAACACCATCGGCCGCGGGTTGGCGTACCCGGCCAGCGGCTCGCTGGCCGGGCGGCCCGCGCTGGTCACGGTGTCGCCGACCCGGGCCTGGCGGACGTCCTTGACCCCGGTGATCAGGTAGCCCACCTCGCCGGCCGCGATCGCGCCGGCCGGCACCGGCTCCGGCGAGATCACCCCGACCTCAAGTGTCTCGTGGGTGGCCTTGGTGGACATCATCATCGTCTTCTCCCGCCGGGTCAGCCGCCCGTCCACCACCCGGACGTAGGTGACGACCCCGCGGTAGGTGTCGTAGACCGAGTCGAAGATCAGGCCGCGCGCGGGCGCGTCGAGGTCACCGCTGGGCGCCGGGACCCGGGCGACGATGACGTTCAGCAGGTCGGCGACGCCCTCGCCGGTCTTGGCGGAGACCTTCAGCACCTCGCCCGGGTCGCAGCCGATGATGCCGGCGATCTCGGCGGCGTACTTGTCCGGCTGCGCGGCCGGCAGGTCGATCTTGTTCAGCACCGGGATCAGGTGCAGGTCGGCGCCGATGGCCAGGTACAGGTTGGCCAGGGTCTGCGCCTCGATCCCCTGCGCGGCGTCGACCAGCAGCACGGCCCCCTCGCAGGCGGCCAGCGACCGGGACACCTCGTAGGAGAAGTCCACGTGCCCGGGGGTGTCGATGAGGTTGAGCACGTACTGCCTGCCGTCCGCGGCGGTCCAGGGCAGCCGCACCGCCTGGCTCTTGATCGTGATGCCGCGCTCGCGCTCGATGTCCATCCGGTCCAGGTACTGCGCGCGCATCTGCCGGTCTGACACCACGCCGGTGAGCTGCAGCATCCGGTCGGCGAGCGTGGACTTGCCGTGGTCGATGTGCGCGATGATGCAGAAGTTCCTGATCACCGCCTGATCGGTCCGGGCTGGCTCGGGCATTGGTGGCACTGGAATCCGCCAGGTGAGAGTGCGGCTGAATCGGCTTGCAGATCGCCGTCCATGGTCGCATGCCCGGGTGAGTGCCCTGGCCAGCCGCCCGCCGCGGGCCGCCGGTTTGAGCGCTGGCCCCCCGCTCAGATAAGCTGTGTGGTCGCGTGCCGCGCGGGTGCATGACCGGGTCGCGGGCGCGGCGTCGTGACCCTGGCCCGCTTCCCGCGGGCTCATCCAGACAAGAAGACTCTAGCGAGGCTCTCGCGTGGCGAACATCAAGTCCCAGATCAAGCGCAACAAGCAGAACGAGAAGGCCCGGCTGCGCAACAAGGCGGTGAAGTCGGAGCTGAAGACATCGGTCCGCAAGTTCCGCGAGGCGGCCGACGCTGGCCAGGAGCAGCAGGCCGGCGAGGCGATGCGCACCGCCTACGTCAAGCTGGACAAGGCCGTCAGCAAGGGCGTCATCCACAAGAACCAGGCCGCCAACCGCAAGTCGGCGATCGCCAGGCGCGCCGCCCAGCTGGGCCAGGACTGACCGCCGCCCAGGATTCCGCCCGGCCCGGCAGCCCGCAGCGGCTCAGCCTCTCCCGCGGCTGGCGACGATCGCCGTGATGGCCTGCTCCAGCGCATAACCAGGGCTGGCGCCCTCGCCTTTCACCTGCGCGTCGGCCACCACCACCGCGTGGTGCGCCCTGGCCACGCCCTCCGGCGTCCAGCCCCTCAGCTGCTGCCGCACCCGGTCGATCTTCCACGGCGGCATGCCGAGCTCGGGGGCCAGTGACTGCGCGCTCTTGCCCCGCGGCGCGCTGCCGACCCGGCCGAGCGCCCGCACCCCCTGCGCCAGCGCGCTGCTGATCAGCACCGGCGCCACCCCGGTCGCCAGCGCCCAGCGCAGCTGCTCCAGCGCGTCGGCGAGCTTGCCCTCTACCGCGCGGTCGGCGACCGTGAACCCGCTGGCCTCGGCCCGGCCCCGGTAGTACCTGGCCACCGTCTGCTGGCTGATCACCCCGGTGGTGTCGGCGGCGAGCTGGCTGCACGCGGCCGCCAGCTCGCGCAGGTCGTTCCCGACCGCGTCGAGCAGCGCGCGCAGCCCCGCCTCGTCGGCGGTCCGCCCGGCCGCGGCCAGCTCGCCGCGCAGGAAGTCCAGCCGCTCGCCGAACCGCTTGACCGCCGGGCAGTCGGTCCGGCTCACCCCGGCCTTGGCCAGGCTCGCCAGCAGCTGCTTGCCCTTGCCGCCGCCGTTGTGGGTGAGCACCAGGACCGTGCCCGGGGCGGCCGCGGCTGCCTGCGCCGCCAGCTCGGCGCTGACCTGGCCGCTGGCGTCCTGGATCCCGCGGATCACCACCACGGCGTCGCCGCCGAACAGCGACGGCGCGGTCAGGCCGGTCAGGTCGCCGGGACGCAGCTCGCCCGCCCTGGCCTCGTGCAGCTCGCCGCCCGCCGCGGCCGCCACGGCGGCGCTCACGGCCCGCTCGACCAGCAGGTCTTCCTCGCCGACGAGCAGTGTCACCGGGGCCGGGGCGGCGGCCCGCTGGCCGCCTGAAGCTGACTGCATTCCCGCAGCATGCCATGAACCCGCCCGGGCGCTCACCCGGGCGGCCGGCCGCTCAGCGCGCGGCCACCACCACGGCGAGCATCCCGGGGCCGGTGTGCGCGGCGATGACCGCGTCGGCCGGGGCCAGGATGATGTCTCCCGCGCCAGGGATCAGCCCGGCCAGCCGGGCGGCCAGCGCCCGCGCCGGGCCGGGGTCGCCCAGGTACTGCACCGCCAGGCCGGCCGGCCGGGCCGGGCCGGCCGGGCCGGTCCTGGCGGCGGCGGCCGCCAGCTCGGTCAGCCGGCCGATCGCCGCTGACCGGGTGCGGACCTTCTCCAGCAGCTCGATCCGGCCGCCATGGATGTGCAGCAGCGGCCGGGCGGTCAGCGCGGGCGGGCCGGTCAGCGGGCCCGTCCCGCCGCCCGGCCCGCGGCCCCCTCCGCCCGGCAGCCC
>DATBGO010000093.1:0-5739 GCA_036558005.1 Streptosporangiaceae bacterium
CTGGTGACTGGGCGGACACCACCCACGCCACCACCCCGCCCACCCCGCCGGGCGCGGCCTCGGGACTGCCGTCGCCAGGCGCGGGGTCGGGCTGGGGGGCCGGGGGCGCCTCCAGGATCAGGTGCGCGTTGGTACCACTGAAGCCGAAGCTGGAGACCGCCGCCCGGCGTGGGCGGGTCGCCTCCGGCCACGGGATCGCCTCGGTGAGCAGCCGGACGGTGCCTGCCGACCAGTCGGCGTGCGGGGTGGGCTCGTCCACATGCAGGGTGCGCGGCAGCTGCCCGTGGATGATCGCCTGGACCATCTTGATGATCCCGGCCACCCCGGCCGCGGCCTGGGCGTGGCCGATGTTCGACTTCACCGTCCCCAGCCACAGCGGCTGCCCGGCCGGGCGGTCCTGCCCGTAGGTGGCCTGCAGCGCCTGCGCCTCGATCGGGTCGCCCAGATTGGTGCCGGTGCCGTGCGCCTCGACCGCGTCGACCTCATCCGGCTCAAGGCAAGCGCTGGCCAGCGCCGCCCGGATGACCCGCTGCTGGGACGGGCCGTTGGGGGCGGTCAGCCCGTTGCTGGCCCCGTCGGAGTTCACCGCCGAGCCGCGGATCACCGCCAGCACCGGGTACCCCAGCCGGAGCGCATCCGGCAGCCGCTCCAGCAGCACCAGCCCCGCGCCCTCACCCCAGCCCACGCCGTCGGCGGCCGCCGCGAACGCCTTGCACCGGCCGTCAGCGGCCAGCCCCCGCTGCCGGCTGAACTCGATGAACGGTGACGGCGTCGCCATCACGGTCGCGCCGCCCGCCAGCGCCAGCGAGCACTCGCCGCTGCGCAGCGCCTGCGCCGCCAGGTGCACCGCGACCAGCGAGGAAGAGCACGCCGTGTCCACCGTCATCGCCGGGCCCTCGAACCCGAACGTGTATGCCAGCCGTCCCGACGCGATGCTGCCCGAGCTTCCGGTTCCGATGTAGCCCTCGAAGCCCTCGGGGGTGTTCCTGGTCAGCCGGGCGCCGTAGTCGTTGTACATGATCCCGACGAACGTGCCGACGTCACGGCCGCGCAGGCTGTCCGGCACGATCCTGGCGTTCTCCAGCGCCTCCCAGGCGACCTCCAGCAGCAGCCGCTGCTGCGGGTCGATCGCCAGCGCTTCGCGCGGCCCGATGCCGAAGAACTCGGCGTCAAACTCAGCGGCGTCGTGCAAGAACCCGCCCTCACGCGTGTAGCTCGTGCCAGGCCGGTCCGGATCCGGGTCATAGAGCCGTTCGACATCCCAGCCCCGGCCGGACGGGAACGGCGTGACCGCGTCCGTGCCCTCGGCGACGAGCCGCCACAGGTCCGCCGCCGAGCGGACCCCGCCGGGGTAGCGGCACGCCATGGCGACGATCGCGACCGGCTCATCGGCGGCGGCCGCGGCGCGGCGCGCATCGGGCTGGACGGCGGGCTCGCCGAGCAGCGTGTCCAGGTACCCGGCCAGCGCCGCGGAACTCGGGTAGTCGAAGGCCAGGGTGGCGGGCAGGCTGAGGCCGGTTGCCTGGCTGAGGTTGTTGCGAAGCCGGACCGAGGTTAGCGAGTCAAAGCCGAGATCCTTGAACGCCCGTTCCTGGTCAATCCCGTCCCCGGATTCGTGCCCGAGCACCGCTGCCACCTGGGACACCACCAGTTCGGTCAGCAACCGCAGCCGCTCCGCGGGTGGCTGCCCCGCCAGCCGCCGCCCCAGCCCGGCCGGGCGGTTGCCGGGCCGCCGGCTCCGGCTGGGCGTCAGCGCCTGGAAGACCGGCGGCAGGTCGCCGGCCTCGCTGGCCGCGCGCAGCGCCGCGGGGTCCAGGCTGATGGCGACCGGGTTGGCCAGGCCAGCCCCGGCGGCCTGATCGAACAGGGCCAGCCCGCGGTCGGCGGGCAGCGCGGTGACGCTGGCCTGAGCGGGCTGGCCAGGCCCGCTGACCGGCCGGCCGGCCGCCATGCCCGCGTCGGTATCCCAGGGGCCCCAGGCGATCGCGGTGGCCGGCAGGCCGAGGCGGTGGCGGTGCGCGGCGAGCGCGTCCAGGAAGCTGTTGGCCGCCGCGTAGTTCGCCTGCCCGGGGTTGCCCACGGTGGCCGCGAACGAGGAGAACAGCCAGAACGCCGCCACCGGCAGGTCCCTGGTCAGCTCGTGCAGGTTCCAGGCGGACCGCGCCTTCGGCGCGAGCACGGCGTCCAGCCGCGCCGGGGTGAGCGAGGAGATCACCGCGTCGTCGAGCGTTCCCGCCGCGTGTACCACCGCGGTCAGCGGCGCGCTGGCCGGCAGGCCTGCCAGCAGCGCGGCCAGCGCGCCGCGGTCAGCCGCGTCACAGGCGGCGATCGTGACCTCGGCGCCCAGCGAGGCGAGCTCGGCGGCGAGTTCCTGCGCGCCCGGCGCGTCCGGGCCCCGGCGGCTGGCCAGCAGCAGGCGGCGCGCGCCGTACCGCTCGGCCAGGTGCCGGGAGATGAGCCGGCCCAGTGCGCCGGTGCCGCCGGTGACCAGCACGGTGCCGTCCGGGTCGAGCGCCGCCTGGCCGGGCCCGGCTGGCCCGGCGGTGCTTGCTGGCCCGGCGGTGCTTGCTGGCCCGGGGGTGCTTGCTGGCCCGGGGGTGCTGGCCGGCCCGGGGATGCCGGACTGCGCGGAGGTACCGCCCGGCCCGGCCAGGGCCAGCCGCGGCTGGTACAACCGGCCCGCCCGGATGGCCAGCAGCGGTTCGCCCGCGTCGAGGGCGGCCGCGATCTGCGCCTCGGCTGCCCCGGCGTCGGCGTCCAGCAGGACGAGCCGGCCCGGGTTCTCCCACTGCGCCGACTTGATCAGGCCGTGCACCGCCGCCGCGGCGAGGTCAGCGGCGTCCTCCTCGGCGCTGATGGCGATCGCGTGCCGGGTGAGCACCACCAGCCGGGCCTGGCCGAGGGCGGGCTCGGCCAGGAAGTCCTGCACCAGGGTGAGCGTTCCGGCGGTGAGCTGGCTGGCCTGGCCGGCCGGGTCCGCGCCGGCCGGGTCCGCGCCGGGCGGGTCTTCGGCGGCCCGCGACTTGCAGCCGGCGATGATCACCTGCGGGGCGTCCGCGCCGCCGGCCACCGCGGCGGTCAGCGCGGCCAGGTCCGGGTACCGCCGCACACCCGCGGCAGCGCCGGGCAGCCCGTCGCCGACGATCGCCCACGCCGCCTGCCCGGCCGGCCCGTCCAGGCCGTCCGGGCCCAGCGCTGCGCCTGGCCGGGCGGCGACTGTTCCGGCTGTATCCGTTCCGGCTGTATCCGTTCCGGCTGGACCTGTTCCGGCTGGACCTGTTCCGGCTGGACCCGTTCCGGCTGGGCTGGGGCCCGACGAGCTGGAGCCTCCCGGCCCGGGATTGGCCGGGTCCGGGCCGGCCGGGATCCAGGCGAGCTGGTAGAGGGGCGGGCGCGGCTGGCCGGCCGTCAGCCAGGTCGCGGCGACCGGGCGGGTCGTCAGCGAGCCGACCGTCACGGCCAGGGCACCCGATTCGTCGAACGCGTGCAAGCTCACGTCATCGCCCGGGCCTGCCGCGACCCGCACCCGCAGGACATGGCCGGCCTGCCGGTGCTGGGTGACGTCCGCGAGCGCGAACGGGAGCATGACGCTGCCGTCGCCGGGCTCGGTCACGATGCGGGTGTGCAGCGCCGCGTCGAGCAGCGCCGGATGCACGCTGAACTGCCCGGCCGCCTGATCCTCTGGCAGCCGGACCTGGGCGTAGGTGACGTCGCCGTCCCGCCAGGCATCCTCCAGCGCCTGGAACACCGGGCCGTAGTCGTACCCGCGCTCGGCTAGCTGCTCGTAGACGCCGGCCACGTCGATGGCGGTGGCCCCGGCCGGCGGCCAGCTGCCGAGCGTGACCGGCGCGGCCGCGTCGTCGCGCTCGCCGGTGTCCGCCGCGGCGGCCAGCACGCCGGTGGCGTGCCTGGTCCACGACGCCGCGCCGGCGCCGGAACCGGCCGGCCGGGAGTAGACCGACAGGTTCCGCCCGCCGGAGGAGTCCGGCGGGTCCAGCCGCAGGTGCAGCCAGGCCGCGTCCTGGCCGGGGAGGGCGAGCGGGCTGTGCAGGGTGAGCTCGCTGACGGTGCCGCACCCGGCCTGGCTGGCGGCGTGCAGCGCCAGGTCCAGGTAGGCGGTGGCCGGCAGGATGACCGTGCCGTTGATCGCGTGATCAGCCAGCCACGGATGCGCGGAGACCGCGATGCGCCCGGTGAACGCCAGTCCTCCGTCGGGCAGTTCCACCGCGGCGGCGAGCAGCGGATGGCCGGTGCTGCGCTGGCCGAGGCTGCCGGGGTCAGCGGGCCCGGTGCTGCCCAGCCAGTAGGGGGTGTGGTGGAAGGGGTAGGTCGGGAGGCTGGTCGTGCCGGCCGTCGGGGTGGGGGTGGTGGGTTGTGGGTGGAGGGTGTGCCAGTGGGGTGGGGTGCCGGTGGTGTGGAGGCGGGTGAGGGCGGTGAGGAGGGCGCTGGTTTGGGCGGGGGGTTTGGTGTGGGGTGGCTGGGCGGGGATGTGGGTGGTGTGGGGCGGGGTGTTTTCGGTGGTGAGGGTGGTGAGGGTGGTGTCGGGTCCGAGGTCGAGGTAGCGGGTGACGCCGTGCTGGGTGAGGGTGTGGGTGCCGTCGGCGTAGCGGACGGTGTGGCGGATGTGCTGGGTCCAGTAGTCGGGGCTGGTGAGCTGGGTGGTGGTGGCGATCTGGCCGGTGAGGTTGGAGATGAGGGGGATGGCGGGGGGGTGGTAGGTGAGGGTGGCGGCGGTGTCGCGGAAGGGCTGGAGGATGGGGTCCATGCGGGGGGAGTGGAAGGCGTGGCTGACGTTGAGCTTGCGGGTTTTGCGGCCTTGTTTCCTGAACTGGGCGGCGATGTGGGTGACGGTGTCGTGGTCGCCGGCGATGACGGTGGCGGTGGGGGTGTTGAGGGCGGCGATGCTGGCGGCGTGGGGGTCGTGGTGGGTGAGGGCGTCGCGTAGTTCGGTTTCGGTGGCGGTGATGGCGATCATGGTGCCGCCGGGGGGGAGGTGGTGCATGAGGGTGGCGCGGGCGGTGACCAGGGCGCAGGCGTCGGGCAGGGACAGGACGCCGGCGGCGTGGGCGGCGGTGATCTCGCCGATGGAGTGGCCGGTGAGGTAGTCGGGGGTGATGCCCCAGTGCTGGAGCTGGGCGTAGAGGGCGGTGTGGTAGGCGAAGAGGGCGGGCTGGGTGTAGCGGGTCTGGTGCAGGAGGCTGGCCAGGGGGGTGCCGGGCGGGGCGAACATGACCTGGCGGAGGGGGTGGTCGAGGTGGGGGTCGAGGTGGGTGCAGGCTTGGTCGAGGGTGGCGGCGAAGACGGGCAGGTGGGGGTAGAGGCCGGCGCCCATGCCCGGTTGCTGGGAGCCTTGCCCGGCGAACAGGAACGCGGTTTTGCCGGTGGCGGGCTGCCCGGTGACCAGGTTGGGGGCGCCCTGGCCGGTGGCCAGGGCGTGCAGGCCGGCCAGGAGCTGGTGGTGGTCGTGGCCGGTGATGGCGGCGCGGTGCCGGAAGTGGGTGCGGGTGGTGGCCAGCGCGCGGGCCACCGCGATGGCCGGCGGGGGGTTGGGGGCGGACAGGGCGGTGTGCAGCTGGGCGGCCTGAGCGCGCAGCCGGTCTGGTGACTGGGCGGACACCACCCACGCCACCACCCCGCCCACCCCGCCGGGCGCGGCCTCGGGACTGCCGTCGCCAGGCGCGGGGTCGGGCTGGGGGGCCGGGGGCGCCTCCAGGATCAGGTGCGCGTTGGTACCACTGA
>DATBGO010000094.1:0-5937 GCA_036558005.1 Streptosporangiaceae bacterium
GAAGGCCGCGGGTTACCCCAACGGCCTGACGCTGAAGTTCCTGTACCGGCCCTCCAGCAGCGCCTCGCAGAAGGCGTTCGAGACGCTGCAGGCGGACCTGGGCAAGGTCGGCATCAAGCTGACCGCGCTCGGCGTGCCGGATGCCGATTTCTACACCAAGTACCTGGAGGTGCCGAACCAGGCTAAGTCCGGCGTGTGGGATCTCTCGCTGGCCAGCTGGGGCCCGGACTGGTACGGCGACGCGGCGACCTCGTTCTTCAAGCCGCTGTTCTTCGGAGCCCCTTCCTACCCGCCGCAGGGCAGCAACTTCGGGTTCTACAACAACGCGTCGGTGAACGCGCTGGTCAACAAGGCCTCTTCGCAGGCCAGCGCGTCGGCCGCGGCGAGCATGTGGGCGCAGGCGGACGAGGCGGTCATGAAGGACGCCCCGATCTACCCGATCACCCAGCCGCTGCTGCCGCTGTACCACGCGAGCTACGTGCACAACGCGGTGTACGTGCCGGCCATGGAAGAGATTGACCCGACCAATGTCTGGCTAAGCACGCCGACCGGCTGACCGTCAGGCAACCGAGCGTTCCGGTTGGCCGCCCCGCTCCTCCCTATCCCGGGGCGGCCGGCCGGAACTAAATCATGCCAGGAAACAGGAATTCAATTTCCTGTCTCGTGCTGTTTCCCGGACCCCGGGCCGGGGTCCGGGAAGCGGCGTGTCCCCTAATTCGCTTTAGGGATATTAAAGAGCCAGTAAAATACGACTTGTAAATCCGGGCTGGCTGAATGCGCCCGGCTTCGCTGCGTCACCGCCAGCCGCCGGTGCTATCGCGGGCGTGCTGGCGGTGCTCACGGTGAGCGATGTCTGGCCGGCGACACGCCGGGACGGTCACCGCGATGCGGCCAGATAGTAGTTACGGTAGGGATCATGGCGACTCGTGCGCCCAAGAGTGCCGCGCGCCCGCGTAGCGGGACGGCCGGGCGACCGCGGCAGCCGGGCGCCGCCAGGCGCCCGGCCCGCCCGCAGGCCGGCCGCAAGCCCGCCGCCGGGCGGCAGCGCCGCGCCCCGGTCAGGGCCGGGGCCGGCCGCCGGTACTCCAGGCGGCCGCCTGCCAACCCGGTAGTGATCCTGGCCAGCTGGCTGGCCAGGGCGGTAGCCGGGGCATGGATGGGGCTGGCGCACTCCGTGGGCTACGCGGCCAGGGCGGCGGGCCGCAGCGCCATGGACCTGGATCCTGCGCACCGCAGGGACGGCCTGGGACTCACCACGCTGGGCGCGGCGATCGTCGCCGCGGCCGCCGCCTGGTTCAGTCTCGGCAACGTCGTGGGCCGCGCGGTGTCGGAGTTCATCCGCGGCTCGTTCGGCTCGATGGCCTGGACGGTGCCGATCCTGCTGGCCCTGCTCGCCTGGCGGCTGCTGCGCCACCCCGACCGCAACGCCGACACCGCCAGGATCGTGATCGGCTGGGCCGCGCTGCTGACCGGGGCGCTCGGCCTGATCCACATCGCCAACGGCACCCCGCGGCCATCGGCCGGATCGGCAGCGATGCAGGCAGCGGGCGGCATCATCGGCTTCGCCGCCTCCGCGCCTTTGGTCGCCGCGGTGACGCCGTGGGTCGCCGCGCCGCTGCTCGCGCTGCTGACCGGATTCGGAGTGCTGGTCGTCACCGGGACCCCGGTGCACGCGGTCCCGGGCCGGCTCGCCGAACTGCACGGCTTCGTGCGGCCTGGCCGGCGGCCCGCCGGCGGCGACCAGGCGCCCGGCCCGGGGCCGGAGGCAGACCGCCAGCTCGCCAGGGGCGGGCGGCGCCGCCAGGAGGCCATCGAGTCGGGCGACCACCAGAAGCCTTACGACACCCCGCTGCTGGGCGGGCTGCTGGCCCGCGACAGCGCCGGGGCCGCCAAGGGCGGCCAGGCAGCCGCCAGGCCGGGCAAGGCGGGCCAGGGCGGGGCCGGGGACAACGCGGACCCGCTGGCGGCCGCGCTGAGCTTCGGGCCCGCGGCCTCGGTGCTGCCCGGCACCGGGCTGCCGGGCACCGGGCTTTCGGGCACCGGGCTTTCGGGCACCGGGCTGGCCGGCGGGCCCGGCCCGGCCGCGGACGGGACCGAGGAGTCCTGGCTCAGCGCCTGGTTCGGGCCAGAGTCCGGCGCGCCCGCCAGCCCCGCGGCAGGCGCCGTGCGCCCGGCGGCGGCCAGCCCGGCGCCCGGGGCGGCCGCCAAGCCAGAGCAGCTCATGCTGAGCACGGCCAGCGACGCGAGCTACACGCTGCCGCCGACCGCGTTGCTGCGGCCGGGGACCGCGCCCAAGGCCAGGACCCGGGCCAACGACGCGATGGTCGAGGCGCTGTCGGTGGTGCTCGACCAGTTCGACGTGGACGCGCAGGTGACCGGGTTCACCCGCGGGCCCACGGTGACCAGGTACGAGATCGAGCTCGGGCCGGCCGTCAAGGTGGAGCGGGTCACCCAGCTGTCCAAGAACATCGCCTACGCGGTGAAGAGCGCGGACGTGCGGATCCTGTCGCCGATCCCGGGCAAGTCAGCGATCGGGGTCGAGATCCCCAACGCCGACCGGGAGATCGTCAGCCTGGGCGACGTGCTCCGCTCGCCGGTGGCCGCCGCTGATCACCACCCGATGGTGGTCGGGCTGGGCAAGGACGTCGAGGGCCGCACCGTCGTGGCCAACATCGCCAAGATGCCGCACATGCTGATCGCGGGGGCGACCGGGGCGGGCAAGTCGGTCTGCATCAACGCGCTGATCACCTCCGTCCTGGTCCGGGCCACCCCGGACGAGGTGCGGATGATCCTCATCGACCCCAAGCGGGTCGAGCTGTCGATCTACTCCGGGATCCCGCACCTGATCACCCAGATCATCACCAACCCGAAGAAAGCCGCGGACGCGCTGGAGTGGGTGGTCGGGGAGATGGACCGCCGCTACGACGACCTCGCGGCGTCCGGGTTCCGGCACGTGGATGACTTCAACAAGGCAGTCAGGGCCGGGAAGATCAGCCCGCCGCCTGGCAGCGAGCGCGTTTACGTGCCCTACCCGTACCTGCTGGTGATCGTGGACGAGCTGGCCGACCTGATGATGATCGCGCCGCGGGACGTCGAGGACGCGGTGGTGCGGATCACCCAGCTGGCCCGCGCGGCCGGCATCCACCTGGTGCTGGCCACCCAGCGGCCCAGCGTCGACGTGGTGACCGGGCTGATCAAGGCCAACGTGCCGTCCCGGCTGGCTTTCGCCACCTCCAGCCTGACCGACAGCCGGGTCATCCTGGACCAGCCGGGCGCGGAGAAGCTGGTCGGCCAGGGCGACGCGCTGTTCCTGCCGATGGGCGCGAGCAAGCCGCTGCGGCTGCAGAACGCGTTCGTCACCGAGAAGGAGATCCGCGAGGTCGTCAGCCACTGCAAGCGCCAGGCCGAGCCGGATTACCGCGACGACGTGGCCGCGCCGGAATCGCGCAAGCGGGAGATCGACGCGGATATCGGTGACGACCTCGAGCTGCTGATCCAGGCGGCCGAGCTGGTGGTCAGCACCCAGTTCGGCTCGACTTCCATGCTGCAGCGCAAGCTGCGGGTCGGTTTCGCCAAGGCCGGGCGGCTGATGGACTTGCTGGAAAGCCGCGGCGTGGTCGGCCCGAGCGAGGGATCGAAAGCCAGGGACGTGCTGATACAGCCCGATGACCTGGCAGGTTTGCTGGCGTCGCTGCGCGGTATGGATGGGTGACGGTGTGGTTACCGCGCGGCCGGGAGATACTGGAGTCATGAAGCCGAACGGCGGCGCGGTCCTCGCTCGCCGAAAGGCGGATGTCTACACTTGGTGACCGATCCCTTACCGACGGGATCGTGGGGTAGGCAAGGTTCAGGCAACGTTCCGGTAACTGTGACCCGCACCCCGGGCGGCACGCAGTGCGACAAGCAGTGGAGGCGCGGCGTGAGCATCGGTGACACCCTGGCGGAGGCACGCCGCCAGTCTGGTCTCACCACCACGCAGGTCAGTCAGCGGACCTGCATCAGGGAGACAATCATCCGGGGGATCGAGCATGACGACTACTCCGCCTGCGGCGGGGACTTCTACGCTCGGGGCCATATCCGCAGCATCGCCCGTGCGGTCGGGGTCGATCCCGAGCCGCTGATCAGGGAGTACGACTCGACCCGGGGGGCGCCGCAGGTCATTACCGCGGCGGATGTGTTCGAGCCGTCGACACCGATCAAGCTCAAGGAACGGCGAAGGCCGAACTGGAGCCTGGCTATGGCGCTGGCCATTGCCCTGGTTGTCGGTTTCGCCATCTATCACGTGGTGAGTTCGTCCGATAACAGCAGCGGCACGGCGCGCGACTCCGGCGCGACGACGACCAGCCAGGGCCGGCAGCCGTCGGCGCCGACGACCCCGGCGCCCACCACGTCGCCGGCCGGGGCCCCGGTGAAATCGCACAATGTGGTGATCGACCTCACCGCCACCGAGAACTGCTGGATCAACCTGACCACCAGCAGCGGCAAGACGATCTTCAGCGGGATCGTGTACGCGGGCACGGCGCAGCACTGGACCGAGCACCGGGCGGTGAACATGGTGATCGGCAATCCGGGCGGAATCTCGCTGACGGTCAACGGGAAGAACCCGGTGCCGCCGGGATCGACACAGGTGGTCACGCTCAGCTTCGGCCCGAACCAGAAAACGGTCAGCTGACGGCGCTCGCGCCGGCCGCAACCGGCGCACCGGCTGACTTACCGTAGTCTGCCGGTGTGCCATCCGATTCGGAGCCTCGTTCCAGCCAGCGCACCGTGAACCTGGTGACGCTGGGCTGCGCCCGTAACGAGGTGGACTCCGAGGAACTCGCGGCCCGGCTGGAGCGCGCGGGCTGGACCATGACGCAGGCGCAGGACGCGGCGGTCGTACTGGTCAACACCTGCGGTTTCATCCAGGCGGCCAAGCAGGACTCGATCGATGAGCTGCTCGGCGCGGCGGGCGAGGGAAAGAAGGTGGTCGCCGCCGGGTGCCTGGCCGAGCGCTACGGGTCTGGCCTGGCCGAGGCGCTGCCCGAGGCGCAGGTGCTGAGCTTCGACGACTACGGGCAGATCGCGGACCGGCTGGACGCGGTGCTGGCGGGGGAGCGGTGGCCCGCGCACGAGCCCGGCGACCGGCGCAGGCTGCTGCCGGTCGCCCCGGCAGGCCGGGCCGGCGCGGGCGGGCAGCTGCCCGGCCACGGCACGGTGGCCGGCCCTGGCGGCGCCAGCCAGATCCCTGACCTGCCGCCGGGCGTCGCGCCCGCGTCCGGCCCCCGGGTGCTGCGGCGCAGGCTCAGCGGCGGGGTGGTGGCACCGCTCAAGATCGCCTCGGGCTGTGACCGCCGGTGCAGCTTCTGCGCCATTCCGGCGTTCCGCGGCGCTTTCGTCTCCCGGCCGCCCGGCGACCTGCTGGCCGAGGCCGGCTGGCTGGCCGGCCAGGGCGTCCGCGAGCTGCTGCTGGTCAGCGAGAACTCCACCTCCTATGGCAAGGACCTGGGCGACCTGCGGCTGCTGGAGCGGACGCTGCCGCAGCTGGCCGCGGTGCCGGGGATCGACCGGATCAGGGTCAGCTACCTGCAGCCGGCTGAGCTGCGCCCCGGGCTGGTCGAGGTGATGACGTCCACCCCGGGCGTGGTGCCCTACTTTGACCTGTCGTTCCAGCACGCCAGCGGCCGGGTGCTGCGGGCGATGCGGCGCTTTGGCGACCGTGAGCGGTTCTGCGGCCTGCTGGACCAGATCAGGCAGGCCAGCCCGCAGGCCGGCGTCCGGTCCAACTTCATCGTCGGCTTTCCCGGTGAGACCGAGGCCGACGTGGCCGAGCTGGAGCAGTTCCTGGCGCAGGCGCGGCTGGACGCGATCGGGATCTTCGGCTACTCCGACGAGGACGGCACCGAGGCGGCGTCGCTGCCCGGCCAGCTGGAGCAGGCGGAGATCTCCCGCCGGGTC
>DATBGO010000095.1:0-2957 GCA_036558005.1 Streptosporangiaceae bacterium
GCGATAGGCCCGGCGGCGGCGCGGCAGGACGGGCAGTTCGGCGATCCGGCAGGAGCCGAAGGCGAGCCGGAGCGGCCGGCCCCGGATCCGGCGTCCTGAGCACGCTGGGCGGGAACTCCGAATCGGGTTCCGGCCAGCCGACGGCGCCGTCCAGGGCGACCTGGTACTCGTATTCGGATCCCGGCTCGAGGTCGCCGATCACCACCACCGCGTAGTGGTGCCCGGACACCTCGAAGGTCCGAGCCTGGCGGCCGAGGATCTCGACCTCGCAGGCCCGGTCGGTTTCGACCCAGATCGTGGCCTCGGTCTCGGCGGCGTAGCGCAGCAGCGGGCCGAGTACGAGCAGGGGGGCTTCGGTATCGCCATCTGTCACGAGCGCTTCTTACCCGCCATGATGAACAAGATGCTGACGGCCAGCGTGGCGACCAGGACGGCGATGCTGACCAGGGCCGCGACGCTGTAACCGGCGTCCGCGGGGAACGGCTGCCCGGCGGGCGTGGACAGGACGAGCACGGTGGCGCTCAGCGCGCTGGCGATAGCGTAGCCGACGGTCCGCACCAGCTGGTAGAAGCTGATCGCGCTGCCGGTTTCCGCGGCGGGCACGCCGCCGGTGATCTGCAGCGGGTTGACCGCGTAGGCGCTGCCCACGCCCAGGCCGCAGGCGGCCATGATCACCACCAGGCCCAGGTAGCTGTCCCGGGCGACCAGGAACAGCACCATCGAGGCGATCAGCAGCACGCAGCTGGCCGCCACCACGAGCTCGGCCGAGGTGCGCCGGGCGGCGCGCGCGGCGAGCCGGCTGGCGGCGAAGCTGGCCAGCGAGAACGGGGTGAGCATGGCCGCGGCCGCCACCACCGGGGCGCCCAGGCCGTAGCCGGCCGATGGCGGGGTCTGGGCGAAGCGCACGGCCAGCGAGGCCAGCGGGTAGAAGCCGATGGCGATGCCGAACGCGGTCAGGTTGGCGGCCAGCACCGCCCGGCGGCCGAGCAGCCTCAGCTCGATCAGCGGGTGCCGGGCGCGCAGCTCCCAGCCCGCCCAGGCGGCCAGCAGCGCGGCCGAGACGACCGCCCCGGCGAGCGTGGCGGCGGACGTCCAGCCCCACGCCGGCCCCTGGGTGAGCACTAGGAGCAGCCCGGCGATCCCGGCGCCGAGCAGGGCGGCGCCCGCCGCATCGACCCGGGCCGGCCGGGCCGGGCTGGGTGGCAGCGTCGCCAGCGCCGCGACCAGGGCCACTGCGCTCAGCGCGGCCGCGAACCAGAACGGCGCGTACAGCCCCAGGAGCTGGGCGAGCAGGCCGACCAGCGGGTAGCCGATGCCGATGCCCGCCGCCGTGGTCACCCCGATCAGCACGATCGCGGACCGCGAGCGGTCCGCGGGCAGGTCGTCGCGGGCGACCGCGGTGGCCAGCGGCACCAGGCCGAGCCCGGCGCCCTGCAGCGCCCGGCCCGTCAGGAACGCCGGGAAGCCGACCGGGATCGCGGAGAGCACGCAGCCGGCCAGCATGACCGCCACCGCGCCCACGGTGGTCAGGCGGCGCAGCCGCCCGTCGCCGAGCCGCCCCATCAGCGGGGTGGCCACCGCGCCGGCCAGCAGCGTGATGGTCAGCGTCCACTGCGAGGCCGCGAGCGAGACCCGCTCGACGTGCTGCACGGTCGGCAGCAGCGGCGTGCCCAGGCTGGCCACCGCGGTGGACTGGACGGCCAGGAACACCAGCACCGCGGCGAGCAGCCGCGGCGAGGCGGGACGGCGGGAAACGGCAGGCCTGGAAACGGACATCACGATTCACGCTAAGCAGCCCTGCTTCATGCTGTCCAAGACCGGTTGGGGATGTTTTTATGCTCTGGAAGCATAAAAACGTGGACCTGCTCCAGCTGCGCTACTTCCAGGTCGTCGCCCGCCACCAGCACGTGAGCCGGGCCGCGGCCGAGCTGCACGTCGCCCAGCCCGCGCTGAGCCGGGCGATCGCGCGCCTCGAGGCCGAACTCGGCGTCCCGCTCTTCGACCGCCGCGGACGGCGGATCCGGCTCAACCGGTTCGGCGCGATGTTCCTGACCCGGGCCGACCGGGTGCTTGACGAGCTCGACCAGGGGCAGCACGAGCTCCGCGACGCCGCCGGGCTGGCCCAGGGCACGGTGTCCGTCGCCGCCGAGACGCTGCGCACACTCGGCGGCCTGGTGGCCGGGTTCCTGGCCGGCCACCCCGACGTGAGGTTCCGCCTGTACCAGTCACCGGCCCCGGTCATGGCCGCCCAGCTGCAAGCCGGCGAGGTCGACCTCGGCCTGGCCTCCCAGCCGCTGCCGGGCCCCGCCCTGGCCGCGGCCGAACTGCTCAGCGAGGAGGTCCTGCTGGCCGTGCCGCCCTCGCACCGGCTGGCCCGGCGCACCCGCGTCGCGGTCGGCGAGCTGGCCGGGGAGCCGTTCGTCACCACCCGCCCCGGCTACTGGCAGCGCGCCCTCACCGACCGGCTCTTCCCCGACGCGGTCATCGTGTGCGAGGGCGACGAACCCTACGCCATCCGCGGCCTGGTCAGCGCCGGGGTCGGCATCGGGCTGATGCCGGCCATGGCCAGGCGGCTGGCGCCCGACCCGCCGGTCGGCTGGCTGCACCTGGACGTCCCCTGCCGCCGCACGCTCAGCCTGGTCTGGCGGACCGACGCCTACCGGCCCGCCGCGGCCCGGGCGCTCACCGACTTCGCGGCCGGCTACTTCCGCACCTGGCGCGGCGACGGCTAGCCCTAGTCGTCGAACAGCAGGGAGTCGAGGCCGCGGCGGACGCCCACCGCGTCCGCCACCCGGCGCACGGCCAGCAGGGTGCCCGCCACGTACGGGGCCGGGGTCAGGCCCGGATCGTGCCGCATGACCAGCCGCTCCCCCGGCCCGCCGAAGACCACCTCGGTGCTGACCACGAAGCTGGGCAGCCGGACCGAGTGGACCCTGGCCCCGCCGATCCCGGCCCCG
>DATBGO010000096.1:0-8720 GCA_036558005.1 Streptosporangiaceae bacterium
GACAGGATCCCGGCCACGCACGCAGCCGCGATCTCACCCTGGCTGTGGCCGGCGACCGCATCCGGGCGGACGCCTGCCGCCTGCCATACCGCGGCCAGCGACACCATCATCGCCCACAGCGCCGGCTGCACCACATCCGCGGCTTCGAGCCCGGGGGCGCCCGCCGCCCCGGCGATCACCTCGCCCAGGTCCCAGTCCACGTACCTGGCCAGCGCCTGCCCGCACTCAGCCAGCCGGGCGGCGAACACCGGGGAGGACGCGGCCAGCTCCCGGCCCATCCCGGCCCACTGGCCGCCCTGCCCGGGGAACACGAACACCACCCGCGGCGTCCCGGCCCGGGCCAGGCCGGTCACCACCCCGGCGGCAGGCTCACCCGCCACCACCGCGCCGAGTCCCGCGGTCAGCTCGGCACGGCTGGTGCCCAGCACCACGGCCCGGTGCTCAAACTCCGACCGGGTCGCCGCGAGCGACCACCCCACGTCCGCCGTGTCCAGGCCCGGCCGGGCCGCCACCCATTCCGCCAGCCGGCCCGCCTGCGCCGCCAGGGCAACCTCGGTCCTGGCCGACGCCACCCAGGCCGCCACCCCGGACGCGGTTACCGGCAGCACTCCCGGCCCCGCCGCTCGCCCCGCGGTGCCGCCCGTCTCTGCCTGGCCGCGACCGGGGGCCGCCGGAGCCTCGGCGAGGATGACGTGGGCGTTGGTGCCGCTGATCCCGAACGCCGACACCCCTGCCCGGCGCGGCCGGCCGCCGGCCGGCCAGTACACCGGCCCGGTCAGCAGCCGGACGGCGCCTGCGTCCCAGTCCACGTGCGGCGAGGGTTCGCCGGCGTGCAGCGTGGCCGGCAGCACGCCGTGCTGCAGCGCCAGCACCATCTTGATCACCCCGGCGGCCCCGGCAGCGGCCTGGGTGTGGCCGATGTTCGACTTCACCGAGCCCAGCCACAGCGGCCGCTCCGGCGGCCGGCCCTGCCCGTAGGCGGCGATCAGCGCCTGTGCCTCGATCGGGTCCCCCAGCATGGTCCCGGTCCCGTGCCCCTCCACCGCGTCCACGTCGTCCGCGCGCAGCCCGGCCTGAGCCAGCGCGGCCCTGATCACCCGCTGCTGAGAGGGACCGTTCGGCGCGGTCAGGCCGTTGGAGGCACCATCCTGGTTCATCGCGCTGCCCGCCACGATCGCGAGCACCGGATGCCCGTTCTTGCGGGCATCCGACAGCCGCTCCACCACGAGCACGCCGGCCCCTTCGGCCCACCCGGTGCCGTCAGCCGCGGCCGAAAACGCCTTGCACCGGCCGTCAGCGGCCAGCCCCTGCTGCCGGGAGAACTCCGCGAACGCCCCCGGGGTGACCATCACGGTCACCCCCCCGGCCAGCGCCATCTCGCATTCACCGGACCGCACCGCCGCGCACGCCAGGTGCAGCGCCACCAGGGCCGAGGAGCACGCGGTGTCCACCGTCACCGCCGGGCCCTCCAGGCCCAGCGCGTATGCCACCCGTCCGGAGATCACGCTGGCCGCGGTGCCGGTCAGCAGGTAGCCCTCCGCGCCGCCGGTCCCGGCCGCACCGTAGCCCGACGCCGAGGCGCCAGCGAACACACCGGTCTGGCTGCCCCGCAGCCCGGCCGGGTCGATCCCGGCCCGCTCGATCGCCTCCCAGCACACCTCCAGCAGCAGCCGCTGCTGCGGGTCCATCGCCAGCGCCTCACGCGGGCTGATCCCGAAGAAGCCCGCGTCGAATTCCGCCGCGTCCGCCACGAACCCGCCCGCCTGGGTGTAGGACATCGGCACACCGGCATCCGCGGCACACCAGCCGCCGACGTCCCAGCCCCGGTCGGCGGGGAACGCGCCGATCGCGTCACCGCCCGCGGCCAGCAGCTCCCATAGCTCCTCAGGGCTGGTCACCCCGCCGGGGAACCGGCAGCTCATGGCCACGATCGCGACCGGTTCCGCGAGCGCAGGCGCCGCGAGCCCCTGGCCCGCATCCGCGGCCGGGAGTCCCAGGACCTGTGCCCGCAGGAACTGCGCCGCGGCGGCCGGGGTGGGGCAGTCGAACACCAGCGTGGCCGGCAGCCGGAGCCCGGTCACCTCCGCCAGCCGGTTGCGCAGTTCCACCGCGGTCAGCGAGTTGAAGCCCAGGTCACCGAACGGCCGTGCTGCCGGTACCGCTTCTGCCGCGGCGTGCCCGAGCACGGCCGCGGCCTCAGCCTGGACCAGATCCACCAGGGTCCGGTCCTGCTCGGCCGGCGACAGCCCCGCCAGCTGCCGCTCAAGCGCGGCGGCCGCGGTCCGCGGGCCGTCGTCACCGGCCGCGTCCGCCAGGACCTGCTGCACCTCGGGCAGGTCGGCGATCAGCGGACTGGGGCGCCGCAGCGTGAACGGCGCGGTGAACCGGGCCCAGTCCACGTCCGCGATCGTCACCAGGCCTTCCCCGCCGTCCAGCACCTGCCCCAGCGCCTGCACCGCCAGCTGCGGGTCCATCAGCTCTAGCCCGCGCCGCTGCAGTTGAACCCCGCTGGCCCGGTCGGTCATCCCGCCGCCGCCCCAGGGACCCCAGGCCACTGATGTGGCGGGCTGCCTGCGGCTGCGGCGGGCCTCGGCCAGCGCGTCCAAGTAGGCGTTCGCCGCGGCGTATCCCGGCTGGCCGCCGCTGCCCCAGGTCGCCGCGATCGAGGAGAACAGGACGAACTGCTCCAGGTTCAGGTCAGCGGTCAGCTCGTCCAGGTGCGCCGCGCTGGCGGCCTTGGCCGACACCACCGTGGCCAGTTCGGCCGCGCTGGCCTCCTCCAGCGCGGTGGCCTGCCCGGTTCCCGCGGTGTGCATCACCCCGGCCAGCGGGGCTCCGCTGGCGGCGATCCGGCTCAGCAGGGCGGTCACCCGCGGCCGCTCGGCGGTATCGCAGCAGATCACCTCGGCGCCGGATCCGGCCTCGGCCAGCTCGGCAGCGAGCCGGGCGGCCCCCGGCGCGGCCGGGCCTGACCTGCTGGCCAGCACCACCCGTGGCGCGCCGCGCCCGGCCACCCACCGGGCCACGTGCCCGCCGATGGCCCCGGTTCCCCCGGTGACCAGGACGGTTCCGCGCGGCACCCAGGCCGACCCGTCGCTGGGCAGCGGGGCCCGCACCAGGCGCCGCGCCATCACGCCCGCGGCCCTGATCGCGACCTGGTCCTCGCCAGCGCCGGCCAGCACCCCGCACAACCGTGCCGCCACCCGGCCATCCCAGCTGGACGGCAGGTCGATGAGGCCGCCCCACCGGTCTGGGCATTCCAGGGCCGCGACCCGCCCCAGCCCCCAGGCCTGCGCCTGCACCGGACGGGTCAGCGTCTCGGCCGGGCCGGCCGCCACCGCGCCGCGGGTCAGCACCCAGAGCCGGGCGCCGATCCCGTCATCCCCCAGCGCCTGCAGCAAGGCCTGCGTCCCGGCCAGGCCGCCGGCCACCACCGGGTGTGCCGCCGCGGGCCCCTCCTCCAGGGCCAGCAGCGATAGCACCCCGTTGACCTCGGGCACGGGCTGCGAGCCGGGAACCGCGGCCGAGAGCGCATGGCCGATATGGGCCGCTAGCGCCACCCGGTCCGCGTCACCGGGCGCGACCCGGGCCACCACTACCTGAGCACCGTGCTCGGCCAGCGCCCTGGCACACTGGCGCACGAGGTCCGTCCCGGCCTGGCCGGGCGGGTTCACCGGGGCTATCACCAGCCAGGTGCCAGGCAGCACCGCCGAGGCGGGCTCGGTCACCCGCACCCAGGCGACCTGGTACCGCCAGTCCAGGGCCGGCCGGTCCGGCCGCGGCCACGACGCCATCACCGGCAGCACCTCGCGCAACGGCCGCCGCCGCCCGGCCGGCACCAGGCCGGCCAGGCCGGCGCCGTCCCCGCCGGCCACCGGCAGCACTGGCCGGACCCGCGGCCAGAACCGCTGGCGCTGGAACGCGTACGTCGGCAGCTCCACCCGCCGCCTGCCGCCCAGCACCGCCGCCCAGTCCATCGCCGCGCCCTGCACGTGGGCGCGGGCCAGCGCCGCCAGCACAGCCGCCGCGGCGGGCATGTCCGGCCGCAGCACAGGCACGAACGCGGCCCCGCTGCCCTCAGGCAGCGCGGCCGGGCCCAGCGCAGACAACGTCCCGTCCGGGCCGATCTCCAGGAACACCGACACGCCCTCGGCGACCAGCGCGGCCACCGCGTCGGCGAACCGCACCGGCTCCCGCGCCTGCCGGACCCAGTAGCCGGGCGGGCAGCCGGGCAGCAGCGCCCCGCTGACCCCGCTCGCCCACGGCACCCGCGGGCGGGCTTGGGGCAGGTCCGCCGCCGCCTGGCCCAGCTCGGCCAGCACCGGGTCCATCCGGGACGAGTGGAACGCATGAGACACCCGTAGCCGCCGGACCCGCACGCCCCGCATCCCGAACTCTTCGGCCACCGCTTGTACGGCGCCGGCGTCACCGGAGATCACCACCGAGGACGGGCCATTCACCGCCGCCACCGACACCCGGTCGTCCAGGCCCGCCAGCGCCGCCGTCACCTCTGCCTCCCCGGCCGCGATCGCGACCATGCTCCCGCCGCCGGGCAGCCCCTGCATCAGCCGGGCCCGCGTCGCCACGAGCGTGCACGCGTCGGCCAGGGTCAGCACTCCGGCCGCGTAAGCGGCGGTGATCTCCCCGACCGAGTGACCCGCGACGGCGTCCGGGCTGATCCCGCACGCGCCCAGCAGCGCCACCATGCCCACGCCCACCGCGAACAGGCCTGCCTGCGCGAACACCGTCTGATCCGCGCGGCCGGCCGGGCTCGCCTCGCCGTCGCCGGGCCGGGCCAGCACCACGTCTGCGACCGGCAGGCCCAGCTGGGCTTCGAGCAGCCCGCACGCCTCGTCGAATGCCGCCGCGAACACGGGGCTGGCGGCGTGGAGTTCCGCGCCCATCCCGGCCCGCTGGCTGCCCTGACCGGCGAACACGAAGCCGACCCGGACCTCGCCCGCCCGCGCGGCCCCGGTCACCACCCCGGCGGCCGGCTCTCCCGCCGCGACCGCGGCCAGCGCCGCCATCAGCTCGCCGGAATCCCGGCCGGCCAGCACCGCCCGGTGCTCAAACGCCGACCGGGTTGTGGCCAGGGACCAGGCAACGTCGGCGGTTTCCAGGTCCGGGCGCCCGGCCAGCCATTGCCGCAGCCGCCCCGCCTGGGCCCGCAAGCCGTCCGCCGTCCGCGCTGACACCAGCCACGGCGCTGCCCCGGGCAGGACCAGCGGCGCCACTGCTGGCCCTGTCGCTGACCCCGCGGCAGGCCGGGCAAGGCTGTCTCCGGCCGCGGGTGCCTCCTCGACGATCATGTGGACGTTGGTGCCGCTGATGCCGAACGCCGAGATCCCGGCCCGGCGCGGCTGGTCGCCGGCCGGCCAGGGCACCGGCTCGGTCAGCAGCCGCACCTGCCCGGCCGACCAGTCCACGTGCGGCGAGGGTTCGTCCGCGTGCAGCGTCCGCGGGAGCATCTGACGCTGCAGCGCCAGCACCATCTTGATCACGCCGGCGGCTCCGGCCGCCGCGGCGGTGTGACCGATGTTCGACTTCACCGACCCCAGCCACAGCGGCCGGCCAGCGGGCCGGTCCTGCCCATAGGTCGCGATCAGCGCCTGCGCCTCGATGGGATCACCCAGCTTGGTCCCGGTCCCGTGGCCCTCCACCGCGTCCACGTCCTGGGCCGATAGCCGCGCGCTGGCCAGCGCCGCCTGGATCACCCGCTGCTGCGACGGCCCGTTCGGCGCGGTCAGCCCGTTGCTTGCCCCGTCCTGGTTCACCGCGCTGCCGCGGATCACGGCCAGTACCGGGTGCCCGTGCCGGCGCGCGTCAGCCAGCCGCTCCGCCACGACGACCGCAGCGCCCTCGGCCCAGCCGGTGCCGTCCGCCGCCGCCGAGTACGCCTTGCACCGCCCGTCGGCGGCCAGCCCCTGATGCCGGGAGAACTCGGCGAACGCGGCCGGGGTGACCATTACCGTCACTCCTCCGGCCAGCGCCAGGTCACATTCCCCGGCGCGCAGCGCCTGGCTCGCCAGGTGCAGGGCCACCAGCGCCGAACTGCACGCGGTGTCCACCGTGACCGCCGGTCCTTCGAGCCCGAGGGCATACGACACCCGCCCGGAGATCACCGCAGTCAGGCCGCCGGTCAGCAGGTACCCTTCCGACCCCGCGCCCTCGTCCAGGCACTCGCTGTAGCCCGAGTGAGCCGCTCCGGCGAATACCCCGGTCTGGCTGCCCCGCAGCGCCGCCGGGTCGATCCCGGCCCGCTCGATCGCCTCCCAGCACACCTCCAGCAGCAGCCGCTGCTGGGGGTCCATCGCCAGCGCCTCCCGCGGGCTTATCCCGAAGAACCCCGCGTCGAACTCGGTGGCATCGTAGACGAACCCGCCCGCTCGCGCGTACGACGCCCCGGCGTCCCCGGGGTCGGGGTCGTACAGGTCGTCGGCGTCCCAGCCCCGGTCGGCGGGGAATCCGGCGATCGCATCGGTCCCGGACGTGACCAGCTCCCACAGCCCGTCGGGGTCGGTGACCCCGCCGGGCAGCCGGCAGCTCATCGCCACGATCGCCACCGGCTCCCCTGGCGCGACCGCGAGTTCCGCGGCCGCCGCGGGCTGCCGCGGTCCTGGGGACACGCCAAACAGCTGCGTCCGGAGGAACCGCCCGGCGGTCACCGGAGTCGGATAGTCGAACACCAGCGTGGCAGGCAGCCGCAGGCCGGTAGCGGCGTTCAGCTGGTTCCGCAACTCCACCGCGGTCAGCGAGTCGAAGCCCATATCCCGGAACGCCCGGTCCGCCTCCACCGCGTCCGGCGACGGGTGCCCCAGCACGGCTGCCGCCGTGGCCCGGACCACGCCCGCCAGCATCCGGTCTTGTTCGGCCGGCGTCAGCCCGGCCAGTCGCTGCCCCAGCGCGCTGTCGGTCCCGGCGGCCGTCAGGCCGCCGGGACCGGCCGGCCCGGGGTCGGCCAGGGCTCGCTTGACCTCGGGCAGGTTCTGCAGCAGCGGGCTGGGCCGCCGCAGCGTGAACGGCGGGCTGAACCGCGACCAGTCCACGTCGGCGACCGTGACCAGCCCGTCCCGGCCGTCCAGGGCATCTGCGAGCGCCTTCACCGCTTGCGGCGGCGGCATCGGCGGCAGCCCGCGCCGCCGCAGTTGGGTCGCGCTTTCCTGGTCCGCCATCCCGCCGCCGCCCCAGGGACCCCAGGCCACCGACGTGGCCGGACGGTGCTGAGCCAGGCGGCGTTCGGCCAGGGCGTCCAGGAACGCGTTGGCCGCGGCGTAGCCGGGCTGCCCGCCGCTGCCCCAGGTCGCGGCGATGGAAGAGAACAGTACGAATTGCTCGAGCGGCAGGCCAGCGGTCAGCTCGTCCAGGTGCGCCGCGCTGACGGCCTTGGCTGTGAGCACCGCGGCCAGCTCGGCGGCGCTGGCATGCTCCAGCGCGGTGGCCTGGCCGGTGCCCGCGGCGTGCATCACGGCGGTCAGCGGAGTGCCGCTGGCAGGGATCCGGGTCAGCAGGGCGATGAGCTGCGGTCGTTCGGATACGTCGGCTGAGATCACCTCGGCGCTGGATCCGGCCCCGGCCAGGTCGGCGGCGAGCCGGGCGGTGCCCGGCGCGGCCGGGCCGGTGCGGCTGGCCAGCACCACCCGCGGTGCGCCGCGGCCGGCCACCCACCGGGCCACGTGTCCGCCGATCGCGCCGGTCCCGCCGGTGACCAGGACAGTTCCGTGCGGTACCCAGGCCGCGCTGGCCGGTGGCTGCGAAGCTCGCGCCAGCCGGCGGGCCAGCAGGCCTGCCGGGCGGATCGCGATCTGGTCTTCGCCGGAGCCCGCCAGCACGGCGCACAGCCGGGCCGCGACCCGCTCATCCCAGCGAGGCGGCAGGTCGATCAGGCCGCCCCAGCGGTCCGGGTGCTCCAGAGCCGCGACCCGGCCTAGCCCCCACACCTGCGCCTGCACCGGGCTGATGAGCTGGCCAGCCGGCCCGGTGGCGACCGCCCCGCAGGTGATGACCCAGAGCGGAGCGCTGACGCCGGCCTGGCCCAGGGCCTGCACCAGGGCTTGCGTTCCCGCCAGTCCGCGCGACACGGCGGGAGACACAGCCGCCGGGGTCTCGTCCAGCGCCAGCAGCGACAGCACGCCACCGACTCGCTTATCCTGCGGCACTGCCGTCAGCGCGTCGCTGAGCTGGGTAGCGAGCGCCGTCTGGTCCAGATCGGCCGCGGTCACGATGATGTGGGCGCCGCGGGCCGTCAGCGCGCTGATGCACCCCTGGACCAGGTCCTGGCCGGTGTCCGCGCCCGGGGCCAGCACGAGCCAGCTGCCTGGCAGCGTGGCCGGACCTGACTCGGTCACTGGCACCCACGTCACCCGGTACCGCCAGCCAGCGGTGGCCGACCGGTCCCGTTCCCGCCGCCGCCAGGACGCCAGCGCCGGCAGCACCGCGCCGAGCCGGCCAGGGTCCTCGATGGCCAGCGTCTCGGACAGGGACTCCGCGTCGCCGCCCTCGACCGCGGCCCAGAATCGTGCCTCCGCGGCCGTCGCCGGGTCGTCCCAGCCCGCCGGGTGCGATGCCTGCGGTGCCTGGGGCCAGAACCGCTGACGCCAGAACGCATACGTCGGCAAATCCACCCGCGCCGCCGGGCCCAGCACCGCCGCCCAGTCCACCGCCGCCCCCTGCACATGCGCCCGGGCCAGCGCCTCCACCACGCTCACCCCGGCCAGCAGCCC
>DATBGO010000097.1:0-8311 GCA_036558005.1 Streptosporangiaceae bacterium
CGCGCGCGGCATCGGGATCGCCGCGCTGCCCCGGCTCACGCTGACCGTGGGGGACCGGCGGGTGGCGGTGCGGGACCTGCCCGGCTCGGCCGAGGCCCGCGACGTGTACGCGGTAGCCCGGGCCTCGAGCGTGCGCAGGCCTTCGGTAGCGGTGATCCTGGCCGCGCTGGACGCCGCCGCGGAGCGGGTTGGCCGCTAGCCCGGGGCCGGCCGCTGTCAGCCGTCGGCGCGCGGGGCTGGTGTCTCCGCGGCCGCTGGTGGCTGCGGCGGGTCCGCGGCGGCCCGGCGGGCGTCGGCGCGGCGGTGCCGCCGGGCGGTGAAGCGGAGCTGGATGATCCTGGCTGTCCCGGGGATCACCACCATGAGAATGCCGAGGACGGCGGCCAGGAGCAGGGCAACGCCGAGCGGCAGGTGCCCGTGCGCGCCGAAGAAGGCGACGTCGACGCGGTGGCCGTTCTCCAGGATGAAGATCAGCAAGAGCAGCAGGATGACGGCGAACGACGCGGCGGCGAACCACACGCCGCCCATTCGGGTGCGCTTGACCACATGCTGTGGTGGCAGCTGAGGACTCTGCGCTGCACTGGCGGGCAGTTCGCCGCCGTGCACTGGCTGGCTGGGGGCGCGGGGCTGTTCGGACATCGGCGTTCCTTCCCTGGCCAGTCTGCGTTGGCCGGCGGGTAGCTGTCCTGCTGCCCTGGCTACGGACGTTTATGCGCGGTCAGATGCGGACGCAGTCAGGGCCCGGGCGGTTAGGCGTGGCCTGCCTGGGCTGGGCGGCGGGGCCACGCCGGCTGGGCGTGGCCCCGCCTGGGACTCCTGCGCCGGCGGGGGTGGTGCTGGCGTCAGGAGGTGGGAGGTATGAGCACGTTGTCGATGATGTAGACGGTGGCGTTCGAGGTGTGCACGTCGCCGCAGGCCACGTGGGCCGCATTGACCTCGTAGGTGGCGCCCATCTTGGACGGGGTGACCTTGGCCCCTTCCAGAGTCGTGATCTTGGTCCCCGAGGCGAGCTGGGCCGGGGTGTAGCGGCCCTTGGCCACGTGGTAGGTCAGGATCTTCGTCAGCTCGGCCTTGTTCGCCAGCACCTTCTTCAGCGTGGACGCGGGGATCCTGGCGAACGCCGCGTTGTCCGGGGCGAACACCGTGATGCCGGACGCGGAGTTCAGGGTGTCGACCAGCCCGGCCTTCTTGACGGCGGTCACCAGGGTAGACAGCACCGGGTTGTTCGAGGCCGCGGTGGCGACTGGCGCCGTGGACATGCCGGTGAAGCTCCCCGCCCCCGACGACGGCACCTTCGAGCAGGCGGGGCCGAACGGGGCCATGGCCGAGCCGGAGCCCGAGCTCGCGGGCGCGGCCGACGACGCGGACGCCTTCGGTGCCGCTGCGGACGAGCTGGACGAGCCGCTGGAGCCGCACGCGGCCGTGCCGAGCGCGACGGCGGCGGCGATGGCGCCGGTGGCCAGGAACTTGCTCTTCATGGTGGGTTCTCCTTCTCGGTTGAACGCCCACCGCGGGTTGCGGCGGGTGAGGTAGCTAGGTGACGGTCACGGCGGCGCTGTCCCACCCGGTGGCGCCGTCCGGGAAGACCCCGGTGCGCCGGGCGGACTGGGTGGCGCCGGTGCCGTCGGTGGCGCGGACCTGGAGCTGGTGCAGGCCGGGGGTGGCGTCCCAGTGCCAGACCCACTGCCGCCAGGTGTCGACGCCGTCCGCGGCGGCCAGGCAGGCCTGGTGCCAGGGCCCGTTGTCCGCGCGGACCTGCACCGCGTGGATGCCGCGGTGCGGGGCCCAGGCCACGCCCGCGACCGCGGTCCGGCCCGTGCGCACTTGCTGGAACGGGCGCGGCACGTCGATCCGCGACATCGTCTTGATCGGTGCCTGCGCGGAATAGCCGCGCTGCACCCAGTACGAGCGGCTCGCGGCGAAGGTGGTCAGCTCCAGGTCGGTCACCCACTTGGTGGCCGAGACGTAGCCGAACAGGCCGGGCACGATCATCCGCGCGGGGAACCCGTGGACCACCGGCAGTGGCTGGCCGTTCATCCCGACGGCCAGCAGCGCGTTCGGGTCGTTCATGACGACTTCGGTCGGCGTGCCGGCTGTCCAGCCGTCGCTGGAGGTACTCAGAATCTGGTCGGCGCCCGCGCGCACCCCGGCCTCGCGCAGCAGCGCCGCCAGGCTCGCGCCGAGCCAGCGCGCGTTCCCGGCCAGCGGGCCGCCGACCTGGTTGGAGACGCAAGCCAGGGTGATGTCGGCCTCGGTGAGGGGGCGGCGCAGCAGGTCGGCGAGCGTCAGCTCCACCGGCCGGTCGACCATCCCGTGCACACGGAGCGTCCACTGATCGGGCGGGATCTGCGGCACGACCAGCTCGGTGTCGACCCGGTAAAAGCTGTCGTTGGACGTGAAGAACGGGGTGATCCCGGGGACGTCGAGCTGCGTCCCGGCGGGGACCGCGGGAGCGCGCCGGACGGGGGCGGGCAGCCGGATGGCCGCCCGGAGCCGGTCCACGCTGAACCGGCCCAGCAGCGCCTGGCCGGCCAGGGCGCCGGCTGCGGCCACGGCCGCCGTTCCCGCCGCCAGGGCCAGGAACCGCCGCCGGTCCGGCCGTCGCGTGGACGAAAGCGGCGCAGGCTCCAGGCCCCGGAACGGCTGCCGTCGGGGCGGGGGCCCGGCCAGCTGCCGCGATCCGCCCGGAGCCAGCCCGCGGCGCGGGCGGTCGGCCGCGGCCCGCGTCAGCCCCAGCAGCGCCACCGCCGCCACCGCGATCCCCGCCAGCGTCGGCATGATGTCCAGGGCCCTGGCGTTCGGGCGGGTGATCGCCGCGGCGGCGCCAAGTATGCCGAAGACAGCCAGCCCGGCCAGCCCGTCACCGGCCCGGCGCACGGCCAGCATCCCGATCGCGATGGCGAACGCGGCGAGCACCAGGAGGATCCCGGCAATCAGCACCTGCTTGTCGTGACTGCCGACACGGGCGATCACGAAGTCCTTCACCGGAACCGGGGTCAGGTTGATCGCGACCTCGCCCACGGCTACCACCGGGCTGCCCAGCGGACCGGTAAGCCCGGCCACCAGCTGGGCCACGCCCAGCGCGGCCGCGGCGGCGAGCAGCCCGCAGCCGGCGCCGGTTAGCGCGCGCCTGGCCGCGGAGCCGCTCCTCGTCCTGATCACGGGCCGTATTCGCGGCCAGGATGACGCCGGATTGCCCGCCGGCGATTTTTGGCCGAACTCGCCTGCCGGCCAATCCGTTTCCGCCCGGGCAGCGAAGAGAAGGGTATGAACGGAGGCGACATGCGTGCGGTCAAGCTGGGCACTGGTCCTAAACCGGGGCACGACCAGGACCTGGACCGGCTGCTGGGCATGGTGGCCCGCGGCGATCAGGACGCATTCGAGGCGGTATACGACCGGCTGGCCGGACCGGTGTACGGACTGATCCGCAAGGTGGTCCGCGACCCGGCCCAGTCCGAGGAGGTCGCCCAGGAGGTTTTGCTCGAGGTCTGGCGCCATGCATCCAAGTTCGATGCCGCCCGGGGCAGCGCCGCGACCTGGGTGATGACGATCGCGCACCGCCGCGCCGTGGACCGGATCCGCTCCGCCACCGCTGCGGCCGAGCGGGACCACGCGACCGCGCAGCTGCAGGCCACGGGTGACGAGGTCGCCGAGACCGTGGCGGCCAACCTGGACGCCGAGCGGGTGCGCCGCTGCCTGGACGGGCTGACCGAGCTGCAGCGCGAATCGATCACCCTGGCCTACTACGGCGGATACACCTATCCGCAGGTCGCGGGGCTACTGCACACCGCGCTGGGCACGGTCAAAACCCGGATCCGCGACGGCCTGATCCGGCTGCGTGACTGCATGGGGGTGACCTGGTGAGAATCCTGCACCACGACCTGCACATCCTGACCGGCGCTTACGCCCTGGATGCCGTCGACGGGCCGGAACGAGACCGGTTCGAGCACCACCTGAGCCGCTGCCGGCCCTGCGACCTCGAGGTCCGCGGCCTGGCTCAGACCACGACCGGGCTGGCCATGGCCGCGGCCATAGCACCACCGCCCCAGCTCAGGGAACGGGTGCTCGCCGCCATCGCCGTGACCAGGCAGGCGCCTCCGGCTGCTGAACATCATCCGGACCCCGCCGCCCGCCCCTCCTGGCTTCCCAGGCTGGCCACGGGGGTGGCCGCGGCCAGCCTGGCCGTGGCCGTTGCCCTCGGCCTGGTCCAGCGCTCCACGCAGCATGACCTCGACCAGGCCCGGGCGCAGAACCAGGCGATCGCGGCCGTCCTGACCGCGCCCGATGCCCGGATCGCGACCCAGGCCACCACCGACGGCGGCACCGCCACCGTGGTGGTCTCCCGCGCCGAGCAGAAGATCGTCTTCACCACGGCCGGGCTGCCGCCGCTGCCCGCCAGCCAGGTCTACGAGCTATGGCTGATGGGACCACGCCACAACCGGCCCGCTGGGCTGCTGCCCGCTCCCAGTGCGGGCAAGACCCCGCCGCTGCTGGCCTCCGGGCTGGTGCCCGGGGACAGGATTGGCGTCACCATCGAACCCGCGGGCGGGACCAGCCGGCCCACCAGCAGCCCGATTGTGCTCATGTCCCTGCCGGCCTGAGCGGCCTCCCGCCTGGGCTCCTCCCGCGATCTGGGCACACGCGATTCGGGCGGCGCCGCCTCGGGTAAACCCGACGGCAGGGATTTGTCCCGGGCGTACCGCCGGGGTGCGGGGAGCGGCGGCGCCCGCACGCGGCCCGTGCGGCAAGGATGGGGCGGCAAGCGAACGCGGGATGACGGGCGGGGGGCCGTGGCGTCATGGGGGCATCTCGGGCCGGCTCGGCGGCCGAGCGGGCGGCTGATCTTACGGCCAGCGCCAGCCTGCCCGCGTCCTCGCCCGCCGCGGTGCTGGAATTCGCGGTGGAGCGGCTGCTGCATGGCCCGGAACCCGACGCCCTGGCGGCCGTGCTGCAGCGCCTAGCCGGCGCCTTCGGCGGCCGCACCGCGCTGGCCGTCCAGCACCAGGCGGACCGCCCGATGGTCGTGCTCGCCGCCTACCCGGAGCGGGCGGCCAGGGACCCGGCGCTGCTGGCGATGATCCAGGCGGACGACCCGCCCCCCGGCCTGCTGCTGGCCTCACCGCCGGACGGGGACCGGTCGCTGTGCACGCTGGTGCTGGCCGGGGACAGCGCGGCCTGGGCCCCGGAGGCCAGATCCACCCTGCGGACGATCGCCGCGATCGTGGCGGCGCAGATCCGCCAGGCCAGCACCGCCGCCGGGCTGGCCGAGCGGCGAGCCGTGAACGTCGCCCTGATCAGGGAGACGCCGAACGCGGTCGTCACGGCGAACTCCAGCTGGCGGATCGTGGAGTTCAACCGGTCGGCGGAGAAGCTCTTCGGCCACCGCCGGGAGGATGTGCTGGGGCAGCCGCTGGCCGACCTGCTGCCCGCGGGGGACCGGGACAGATTCCTGCGGGACATCCAGTCCTACCGGCAGCCGGACGACCTGAACGACTCGGCGCACCGGATCCGGGTGCCGGTTCTGCTGGCCGACGGCACCGACCGCCAGGTCGAGATGACCCGGGTGCCGCTGACCGTCGAGGGCGAGACGTACTTCTGCGGGATCGTGCGCGACCTGACCGAGCTCGAGCGGGCCCAGGCGGCGGTCGCGGCCAGCGAGCAGCGGTTCCGGATGCTGGCCCAGCTGGCCCCGGTCGGGATCGTGCAGACCGACGCCAGCGGCGAGTGCGTGTTCGTGAACGAGCGCTGGTGCGCGCTGACCGGGATCACCGAGCAGGACGCGGCCGCCACGAACTGGGCCAGGTTCCTGCATCCCGACGACGTCCCGCGGCTGGAACGGGAGTGGGCCAGGGCCGCTGAGCACGGCGCCGAGCTGCGCATCGACTGCCGGCTGCTGCCCGTGGGCGGCGGGGAGGTCTGGGTCCACGCGGCGGCCATGCCGATGCCGGGCCCGGACGGCCAGCCGGCCGGCTACCTGGCCGCGCTCACCAACATCTCCGACCGCAAGCGGGCCGAGGCGGAGCGGGAACGCCTGCTCGCCGCCGAGCAGGAGGCCCGGCGCAGCTTCGCCGACCAGACCGAGCGGCTCAACAGCGTGCTGGCGGCGGCGATCCGCGGGATCTTCATCTCCGATGAGCGCGGTCTGATCACCAACCTGAACCAGGCCTTCTGTGACCTGTTCGGCCTCCCTGAACCGCCCGCCGAGCTGATCGGCACCCCGGCCACGCAGGTCGTGCGCCGGGTCATGGCGGTGCTCGCCGACCCGTCCCGCTTCGCCCGCCGGACCAAGGAGGCCCTCGCCGAACGGAAGCCGGTATCCGGGGAACAGGTTCTGTGCGCCGACGGCCGGACCCTGGAGCTGGACTACTGGCCGGTGTCCGTGGACGGGGAACACCGCGGTGATCTCCTGCTGCTGTGGGATGTGTCCGAGCGCAAGGCCCTGGAGGAGCAGCGGGAGCGGCTGCTGGCCGCCGAGTTCGCCGCGCGTGAGCTGGCCGAGCTGGCGCAGGGCCGGCTGGAGGAGCAGAACGCCGCGCTGCGTGAGTTCGACGAGGCCAAGACGCATTTCCTGGCCACGATGTCGCACGAGCTGCGGACCCCGCTTTCGTCGATCGTGTCGTTCGTCGAGCTGATCAAGGACTCCGGCGAGCAGCTCACCGAGGACACGGTCAGCTCGCTCGACGTCATCCAGCGGAACGCGAACCGGCTGCTCCGCCTGGTCGGTGACCTGCTGCTGCTGAGCAGGATCGAGGCCGGCAGCATGCCACTGGAACTGGAGCCGGTGTCGATCCCGGGGCTGGTCGAGCAGGTGGGCAGGTCCGCGGCGCCGGGCGCGGCCAAGCAGGGGGTGCAGATCGAGGTGTCGTCTCAGGACGGCCCGCCGGTTCAGGCGGACGAGACCCGGCTGCAGCAGGTGTTCGACAACCTGGTCTCCAACGCGGTCAAGTTCACCGGCGCGGGCGGCGCGGTGCACATCGCCGCCCGCCACGACGACAGCACCTGGCAGATCGCCGTCGAGGACTCCGGCATCGGCATCCCGGCCGCCGAGCTTGACCACATCTTCGACCGGTTCGTCCGGGCCTCCAACGCGCGCATCGGCGGCCTGCCCGGGACCGGCCTGGGCCTGTCCGTGGTCAAGGCCACCACCGAGCTGCACGGCGGGCGGGTCGAGGCGGAGAGCACCGTGGGCAGCGGAACCACGTTCCGCGTCTATCTCCCGATGAGCACGTCATGACCAGCGCCAGCCCGGCCGGGCCGGACACCGGCGAAGGCCGGATCCTCCTCGTCGAGGACGACCAGGACGCGGCCAGCTTCGTGCTCTATGTCCTGCGCCGCAGCGGCTACGAGGTCACGCACACCGCCGACCCGGCCGTGGCCATCGGCCTGATCGGCTCCGAGTCCTTTGACCTGGTGCTGACCGACGTGGAGATGCCGGGCATGACCGGCCTCGAGCTGCTCGAATCGGTGCGGCAGACGGTCCCAGGCCTTCCGGTGGCCGTGCTGACCGCGCACGTGACCGTCGACAACGCGGTCACCGCGCTGCGGCAGGGCGCCGACGAGTTCCTGGAGAAGCCGCTGCTGCCGGACAAGCTCAAGGCCACTGTGGCCGGGCTGGTGGCCAAGGGGCGGGCGCAGCGGCGGGCCGGGCACCAGGTGGTGCTGGCCATCGGCGCTCACCCCGACGACGTCGAGATCGGCGCGGCCGGCGCCCTGGCCACGCACCGTGGTCTTGGTCACGACGTCGCGATCCTGACCATGAGCCGCGGGTCCCGCGGCGGCGCGGAGAACGCGCGGATCGGAGAGGCGGAGGAGGCGGCACGGGTGCTCGGGGCCGAGCTGTACCTCGAGGATCTCGAGGACACCCGGATCAGCGAGGGCGACCCGACGATCGGGATCATCAGCCGGATCGTGGCCAAGGTGCAGCCGAGCGTGATCTACACGCACTCTCTGAACGACGTGCACCAGGACCACCGCAACACGCACCGGGCCGCGATGGTGGCGGCCCGGGGAGTGGGCAGCGTGTTCTGCTTCCAGTCCCCGTCGGCCACGGTCCAGTTCCAGCCCACCCGGTTCGTCAGCATCGACGAGCAGCTGGACCGCAAGCTGCGGGCCATCGGCGCGTTCGGCTCCCAGACCGCGGTGCGCGCCTACCTGGAGCCCGACCTGATCGAGTCGACCGCCCGGTACTGGTCCCGGTTCGGCGAAGGGCGCTACGCCGAGGCGTTCGAGGTGATGCGGGACGGCGCCGCGGTCGCCACCGGCCACGCTCCCTGATCACACGCTGACGCGCGGCAGCAGCGAGCCGTGGACG
>DATBGO010000098.1:0-1700 GCA_036558005.1 Streptosporangiaceae bacterium
TGGCTGTTGCCCTGATCGAGGGCGAGGCGGGCATCGGCAAGACCCGCCTGCTGACCCGGGCGCTGGAAGATGCCAGGTCACGCCGGATGCAGGTGGTCGCGGGACGGGCCGAGGAACTGGAGCAGACGCGCCCGTTCGGCCCGATCGCCCGTGCCCTGGGCTGTACCGGGTCCCCGGCCGACCCGCGCCGCGCCGGCATCGCCGCGCTGCTGGCCACCGGGGACGGCGGCCAGGGCACGCTCACGGTGAGCAGCGACCCCGGGCTGCAGTTCCAGGTGGTCGACGCGCTCACCGACCTGGCGGAAGACCTCGCGGGGGACCAGCCACTGGTGATCGGCGTTGATGACCTGCAGTGGGCCGACCCGTCCAGCCTGCTGACGCTGGCCACGATGGGCAGACGGCTGGCGTATGCGCCGGTGGCGCTCATCGGGTGCTTCCGGCCCGCCCCGGCCGCCGCGGAGCTGCAGCGCGCGGCCGGTTCCCTGGCACAAGCCGGAGCGCTGCACCTCACCTTGGGGCCGCTGGCCGAAGACGCGGTGGCCAGCCTGGTGGCCGAAACCGTCGGCGCCCCGCCCGGGCCGGGGCTGCTGGCTGAGGTGGCCGGGGCGGCAGGCAACCCGCTGTTCGTGACCGAGCTGCTCGCGGCGATGGCCGAGGAGGGGACCCTGCGGGTGACAGGCGGCCAGGCGGAGGCCGCCGGGATAACCCTGCCGCCGACGCTGCGCCTGACAATCTTGCGCCGGGTCAGCTTCCTTCCCGGCGGTACTCTGCAGGCGCTGCAGGCCGCGTCCCTGCTCGGGGCGGGTTTCTCGGTCACCGACCTGTCGGTGGTCACGGGCCGCCCGGCCGCCGAGCTGGCCGGGGCGCTGATGGAAGCGGTCAGGGCGCGGGTCCTGGAGGACGACGGCGCCCAGCTGCGATTCCGTCACGACCTGATCCGCGAGGCGGTCTACGAGGACCTGCCAGTGAGCATGCGCCGCGCCCTGCACCGCGAGGCCGGCCAGCGCCTTGCCACCGCCGGCGCCCCGGCGCTGCAGGTGGCCGGGCAACTGGCCCGCGGCGCGGTGACGGGTGACACCGAGGCCATCACCTGGCTGGTAACAGCCGCGCGGGAGACGGCACCCAGCTCCCCCGAGGTGGCCGTCGGCCTGCTGGGCCAGGCGGCCGAGCTGATGCTCCCGGGCGATCCTGGCCGGGACCGGCTGCTGGCAGAACTGGCCGGAACCCTGATCTGGACCCGCGTCACCGACGCCGAGACGGCCTGCCGTGCCCTGCTGGACCGTCACCACGACCCTGCTGCAGACGGCCCGGCCAGGATCGTGCTCGGGCACGCCCTGGTGGGCCAGGGACGCGCCGCCGAGGGGCTGGCCGAACTGGAGCGGGCTCAGCAGGCGCCGGGCCTGACCGGCACCGAGCGGGCCCGGGCCCAGTCATGGGCTGCCATTGCCCGGCTGTCACTGGGAGACCTCACCGGCGCAGCCGCCGCTGCCGGGCAGGCCAGGTCCGCCGCCGCGGCCGCCGATGATCCTCTAGCTGAGAGCATGGCCATGCTCGCGCTAGCCGACGCTGCCGAGTGGGGAGGTTATCTTTCCGGTGCCCTGGAGACCATCGACGAGGCGGTCCGGCTCGCCGACGAAAGCCCGGCCAGGCTGGGACACCGGTACCCGCTGCAGGCAGCCCGGGGGCACATCCTGCTGGAG
>DATBGO010000099.1:0-4278 GCA_036558005.1 Streptosporangiaceae bacterium
GCTGCTCGGCTACGGCACCAAGGTGGGCCTGTTTCCGGTGCACACCTGGCTGCCGGACGCGCACTCCGAGGCCCCGACCCCGGTCTCCGCGCTGCTGTCCGGAGCGCTGCTCGCGACCAGCTTCTACGCGATCTTGCGCTACTACCAGTTCACTGCGGCCGCGCTAGGCAGCGGCTTCCCGCGCGACGCGCTGCTGGCGTTCGGGGTGGCCTCACTGCTGCTGGCCTCGCTGTACGTATTCGGCCAACAAGACATCAAGCGGTTGCTGGCCTATTCCAGCGTGGAGCACTTGGGCATTCTGGCCATCGGGGTGAGCTTCGGCGCGCCGGTGGCGCTGGCCGGCGTCATGCTGCACGTCCTGGCGCACGCCGCGGCCAAGGGAAACGCGTTCATGGGCGCGGGCGTGTTCGTGGTCAAGTACGGCACCAAACAGATCTCCGCGATCCGCGGCGCCCTGGACCTGCTGCCGTGGAGCGGCCCGCTGTTCCTGCTCGCCATCTTCGCGCTGTCCGCGTTGCCGCCATCGGGAATCTTCCGCAGCGAATTCCAGATCGTGTACGGCGGCCTGGCCGCAGGTCACTACGCCGCGGCGGCGGTGCTGGTCGTGCTGGTCACCGTGGTTTTCTTCGGGCTGACCGGCGCGTCCACCCGGACCCTGCTCACCCCAGCCCCGCGGTCGCTGTCCGCCGCGGCCGCCATCGGGCGCGGCGAGCCCAGCGCCTGGATGGTGGTCCCGGCGGTGGCCGGCATCGTGGTCCTGTTCATCCTGGGTCTTCATCCGCAGGGCGAGCTCACCAGCCTGATCTCCCGCGCCGTGACCCAGCTGGGGGCCGCACGATGACGATCACCCAGCCGGACGTCCTGGCCTTGTGGAAGGAGCTGGAGTTCAGGGTGGCGACGGGTGACCGGTTCGCCGGACTGTTCGCCGCCCGGCCGGCCGGCCAGGACCTGGTCACGCTGTCCGCGTACCTGGCCACGGCGGACGACGTCGACGTCCTGGAGGTGACGTTGCCGCCTGGAGCCGCGAGCTACCCGGCGCTCACCCCCCGGCTCGGCGCGGCCTTCTGGTACGAGCGCGTGATCCACGACACGTTCGGCGTGGTGCCCGACGGTCATCCGCGGCTGGCTCCGCTGATCCACCCGGGCGACCCATTGCCCCGGCACGTGGAAGGCTACGGGCTGTTTACGATCCCGCACGGCCCGGTCCGCTCGGGCGTGATGGAGTCGATCGAGTACCTGGTCGAGACGCCGGGCGAGGCGATCCCGCACCTGAACATGCGGGTGTTCTACAAGCACCGCGGCGTCGAGCGGCGTTTCACCGGGATGCGGGTACCCGACGCCGTCCTGCTGGCCGAACGCGCCGAGGGCATCGCCTCGGTCGCCCACGCGCTCGCCTTCTGCCACGCGGTCGAGCGGATGGCCGGCTGCGCCCCGCCGCGGGCCGCAGCCCTGGTCCGGGTGCTGCACGCCGAACTCGAGCGGATCGCCAACCACCTCGACGTGGCGGTCCGGCTGGCCGACGCGGCCGGGCTGGCGGTGGCCACGTCCCGGCTGGCGCTGCACAAGGAGCGGGTCATGCGCCTGGTCAGCCGGATGTGCGGCAACCGGTTCGGCCGTGGTGTCGTGGTCCCGGGCGGGGTCAGCGCGCGGCCGCGGCTGGCCCCGGCCGAGCTGGGCGCCGAATCCGAGCGGCTGGCCAGGCAGGTCACCGGCGAGGCGGGCGCACTGATGGCCACGTCCTCGTTCCTGGACCGGCTGCGCGGCACCGGCCCGCTGACCCCGGAGCGGGCCCGCGCCCACGGGGCACTCGGCCCGATCGGGAAGGCGGCCGGGTTCGCCGACGACAACCGGCAGACCCGCCCGTACGACGGCTATCCGGAGCTGTCGCTGCCGCCCGGCCGGGCGCACGTGGCCGGCGACGCGCTGGCCCGGCTGCGGGTCCGGTGGGAGGAGGTGGAGCAGTCGTTCGGTCTGCTCCGGCTGGCCGCCGTGGAATTGGCCGAACGGACCGGCGATCCGCTCCGCGCTAGCTGCGAGCCCGTCCCGGGGCGGGCGCTCGGCTGGGCCGAGGCGCCCCAGGGCGAAGTGCTCTACGACGTCGCCGCAGCGGACGGCCGTGTGGTCCGCTGCCACCCCCGGTCGGCGTCGTTCCACAACCTGGTGCTCATGCACGAGGTGTTCACCGGGGACATCCTCGCCGACTTCCCGTTCATCGAGGCCAGCTTCGGCCTGTCCGTCGCGGGAGTATCGCTATGAGCATCTGGGTGCTACGCGGGCTGCGCGATGGTGTGGTCACCACCCGCTGGCCCGCCAGGCTCGACTCATACGCCGACGACTGGCAAGGCCCCGCGCGTCCCCTCGGCCCCGCCGACCCCGCCGACCTCACCGGCCTGTGTCCCACCGGAGCCATCACGGTCACCGGCGGCACGGTGCGCGTCGACCAGGGCAAGTGCATCCTGTGCGGCCGCTGCGTGGCCGAGCGGCCCGGCGTCTTCGGCTGGTCCCGCGGCGCCACCGGCCCGGCCGCGCTCACCCGGGAGCAGCTGATCATCCCCGAACTCCCCGAGACCGACACGGCCGTAGCGGCCGTCCGTGCCCGGCTGGCGATGAGGACCCGGGCGCTGCGCCGCAGCGTGCACGTCCGGCACGTGGACGCCGGGTCCGACGGCAGCGAGGAGTGGGAAATCCAGGCCCTGCTCGGCCCGGTCTACGACCTGCACCGGCTGGGCGTGTTCGTCACCGCTAGCCCGCGGCACGCCGACGTGCTGCTGGTCACCGGGGCCGGTGCCCGCGGCATGTCCGGGCCGCTGCGGACGACCTACGACGGGATGCCCGATCCCAAGGTCGTCATCGCGGTGGGCACCGACGCCGTCAGCGGCGGGCTGCTGAGCGAGAGCGAGGCAGTCACCGGGGGCGTCGCCGCCACGGTACCCGTCGACATCTTCCTGGCCGGCTCCCCGCCCAGCCCGTTCGGCATCTTGAACGCCCTGCTGATCGCGGTCGGCTACCTGACCCCCGACGGGAGGCGGTCGCGGTGACCTGGGTTTTCGCAGCAGGGCTGATCCTGCTGGCCGCGGCGGCGGCCGCGGATTTCCTCGGCGGCCGGGTGCTGCGCTCCGGGCCGCTGTACCTGCTCGGCGCGGCCGGGGCCGGCTGCCTAGCCGCAACCGGCGGATTCGCGTTGACCGGCCGGCTGGTCACGCTGGACGTGGCTGGCTGGCTCGGCGACCCTATCCCGGGCCAGCGGGCGGCCGCGCTGGCCGCCGACCGGCTGTCCGGCCTGTTCCTGGCCGTGGCCTTCGGCGCGGCGCTTCCGATCTCGGTCGCGTTCGCCAGCTGGGCCTGGCGGCAGGGCCCCCGCGCGGGCCGGCTTGGCGCGAGCTACGCGCTGGCCCTCGGCGCGGTCGCGGTCATCGTGACCGCGCGGGACGCGTTCACCGCGCTGTTCGGGTGGGAGACGCTGACGGTAGCGTTCTACCTGCTGGCCGGGGCCGACCGGCGCAGCCGGGACCGGGCCGGCGCGGCGCAGATCACGTTCGCGTTCGGCAAGCTCAGCGGGGCGGCGCTGCTGATCGGGCTGCTGCTGCTGGCCACCCGGTCGCACTCGCTCCTGCTGGTCTCGTTCACGCACGCGCCCGGCGGCGCGGCCCGCACCACCGCGCAAGTCCTGCTGCTGGCCGGGTTCGCGGTCAAGGCCGGCCTGGTGCCGTTCCAGATCTGGATGCCGCGCGGCTACGCGGCCGCCCCCGGCCCGGCCCGCGCGATCATGGCCGGCGTCTGCGTCAACGTGGCCTTCTACGGCATGTGGCGGACGCTGGCCCTACTCGGACGGGCCCCCGGCTGGCTGGTCGGCACGGTGCTCGTGCTCGGCGCGGTGACCGCCCTGCTGGGTATCGCGCATGCCGCGGTGCAGAACCGGCTGTCCCGGGTCATCGCCTACTCCAGCATCGAGAACACCGGGCTGATCGTGACCGGCTTCGGCGTCGCGCTGACCGGCACCGCGGTCGGCAACCGCGTGCTGGTGGCGACCGGACTGCTGGCCGCGACCCTGCAGATGATCGCGCACACCATAGCAAAGTCGCTGCTGTTCACCTCGGCGGCCGGACTCGAGGCGGGGGCCGGGGGGGACGACCTGGAGTTGCTGCGCGCACGGGCCCGGCGCACCCCGTGGAGTGGCTTCGGCCTGGTCGTGGGCTCGGTGACGCTAGCCGGGCTGCCGCCGACCGTGGGCTTCGTGTCCGAGTGGTTTCTGCTCGAGTCGCTGATGCAGCAGTTCCG
>DATBGO010000100.1:0-14793 GCA_036558005.1 Streptosporangiaceae bacterium
CGGCGCGGCGCGGCTGCTGGTGCCGCACCCGGCCACCAGCCCGGCCGCCATCGTGGTGGCCGCGCCGGCCAGGACGGCGCGGCGGGAGGGAAGTTGTTGCCTGGTGCCGGGCACGACTCCAGCAATGGGGGGCATAATCGGAACCACCTCTCAGTAGTGAGGCGAAGGCCCGGCGGCGGTTTGGCGACTACACGCCGGGCCTTCACACTGCGCAGCAAGGGCTGCGCGGGGGGCTAGTCAGGAAAGGGCTGTTCACCGCAGCCCCGGTGATCACGAGTCCTTAATGGCCTGGTCGCTGGTGCTGGCTGGTGACCGGGCGGCCTGCTCGGCCCGGGTGATCTGGCTGGCCAGCCCGGCGGCGGTCGGGTCGGTCAGGGCGGTGTCGCGGCGCGCGCCGGGCAGCCTGCGGTAAGCGCGGAACCGGCCCACCGGGGCCAGCCATATGATCACCCATCCGGCGTGCTCTCCGCGCAGCTCGGCGGCCTCCCGCCACCGGGCCGCGTCATCGGGCTCGCTGCCGGTCACCAGGGCCGCCGCACTACGGCCACCCCGGCGTACAGGTCCGCGCCGTGCCCGGGCCAGCCCGCGTGCCCGGGCCGCCACTCGGTCACCGGCACCACCCCGGGCGGCACCAGCCCCAGCCCGCCCAGCAGGGCACTGACCTGCGCGTGGCTGCGCGCGGTGATCCCGGCCGGCACCCGGGCGTTATAGGCCGCGACCCCGGCCAAGACCGCGTCGGGGGCGAAGTCCGCCGTCAGGTGGGACAGCGCGATGAAGCTCCCGGGCGCTAAGCCGGCCGCTAGGGCCGCTACCACCCCGGCGGGGTCATCGGCATCAGCCAGGAAATGCGCGACAGCAAGGAGCAGAACCGCGACCGGGCGGGTGAAGTCCAGCGTCCGGGCCGCCTCCTGCAGGATCGCCTGCGGGTCGCGCAGGTCAGCGTCCACATAGTCACAACGGCCTTCGGGGCTGCTGGTCAGCAGCGCGCGGGCATGGGTGAGCACCAGCGCGTCGCTGTCCACGTAAACGACCCGCGCCCCGGGGGTGATGGCCTGGGCGACCTGGTGGGTGGCCTCGGCAGCCGGCAAACCCGCCCCGACGTCCAGGAACTGGGTGACCCCCCGCTGACCGGCCAGGAACCGCGTCACCCGGGCACCGAACGCCCGGTTCGCCCGCGCACTCGCCACCACCTGCGGACGGCGCGCGGCGACCTCTTCGGCGGCCTGACGGTCTGCTGGATAGGTGTCTTTGGACCCCAGCCAGCAGGCGTAGACCCGGGCCGGGTGCGCCACATCCGGATTAAACCGGCGCGCACCCCAGCCGCCAGTCGCAAGCCTTGCCGGGGCTGGCGGTGCGCCGGCCAGCACCGCGCGCAATTCTCCCAGGTCATCGGTGATGACCAGATGCGGGTGCTGGTCCGGCACCCGGCGGCGCGCCGCGAACCGGACCCGGCCAAAGTAGTCCTCACGCCACACCTGGAACAACGGGAAGTCAGCCTGCACGGCAGCCAGATTGCCGGCCTGGTCGCATTCCGGTGGCGCGGGCCGGGCAGGGGTTTCAGCGGGAAGGCGCTCAGTCGTGCCGGGTTGGGCGGCATCCGTGTGGTGCATTGCAGGTTCCTAGATGGTGGGGGTTCTGGCCCGATGACCATGGTCATGTTGCGCGGGTTGATCTGCTGTGATCATGTTCGGGGGCCTGGTGAGCATTCCTGCTGTAGCACGCATAGAAGTGCCGGACTCCTGGCCGGCGTCCGCTGCCGTGTGACCGGTCACTGCCTTTCACCTCCCGCCGCTGGGCGGCATACCTTCATGCCGGACAATATGCTGCGGTGAAAGCCTCAGGCACAGCCATGGCAGCCAGCATGGCATTTCAATGTGCCTGCATGACAGGAAATGACATCGCCATGACACGAGCTGGCCGCTTCATGACATGTACAGTTACGTCAGGCTGAGATATTGTTAGCTCTAAGGGTGCCGTTCATCCGATATAATGTCATAGGATAAACCGCTAGCAAACAAAGAATCGTGCCGCGCTTGCCTTGGAGTCAGAGTTGTCACATCAAAAGAAGGTCCCGAACTACGCTTTCCGTAGATTTCGTGAAGAGGAAAGGCGGGAGTCGCGAGCCGAGTTCGCGCGTGCGTTAGAGGCTAAGGCTTTTGCGATGGGTGAGCCTGTCTCGCCGTCAGAACGTTATGTTGCCAGGCTCGAAGATGGCGACGTGAGATATCCCAGCCCGCCATACCGGCGAGTGCTGGTGGCTCTTTCTAACCGCTCGCTTGCTGACCTGGGGTTTGTGCCACGTCGCTCCCGCGCGCTTGACCTGATCAGCAGCGACGTTCAAGATGCAAGGCTTGGCACGGGCCTTCCGCAAAATAGATCACGGCAAGCTCAAGAGCAAGGCGACGCGAGAGCGCTATCTGAATGGCCAGTATGGTTCGGGACTAGGACAGCTCGGCTGATCACGCTTGTGGATAGCTGGTATGACCAGGCATGCCGCGTCGATATGCTGCAGGCGCTTCTGCATGAGGAGATTGTCATTTTCGACGCAATTACAGCCGACAAAATGCCGGAGGTGGATCATTTCTTCGACTTGTCCCGCCGCCAGGCACTGCTCAGCCTGGCCGCCTTACCGCTGTCCCCCATCGTTAGCGGCCCTGCGATGACGGATTCTCCTGGGGTCGCTGCGGCGGCGGACGTATTTCTGTCTCGTAGCGCGGCGAGCATTACGGCGTGCTGGCATCTGCTGAAGGGCACTGACCTGCTCGCGGTAGATCAGATGCTCTCGTCCTACCTCGTCTATCTCGAAGGAATAGCGCGACAGCGTTCGGAGTATCAGAGTGCCGCAGCCCGACTCGCATCGCAGGCGCATAGGATCTCTGGCATCATAGCCCTGCATCGCAATCAGCTAAAGCTCCGGGAGGCGCATTGCAAGCAGGCACTTCACTACGCCACCCTTGCATCTGATGCCAGTAGTCAGGTATCGGCCATCATCTCTCTCGCCAGCACCTATTACTACACGTCTGAGCCAGCGCGCGCCGCTGCCGTGTATGAGCAAGCACTAGAACTTGAGGCTGGCATGCCACCTCTGCAGCGCTCACGAGTGCGCGCTGAACTGTCGGTAGTCTACGGTCAGCTCAGGCGTGAGCAGGAGGCCATACGCTCGGCTGAGACCGCTGAGGAACTGTACCCGGATAACCCAGAGCAAGATCCTAGTTTCCTCTACGCAGAATTTACCCCGGCATCGCTGACACTAGAACGAGGACTTGCATTCGTGGCGCTAGCCGAGCAGTATCCCGGCCACAGCTATCAGGACAGGGCAGCAGAGATATTCGGGCAACTTAACAGCATGACAGTATCGGTGCCCGAGCGCATCCGCTTTGAGATTATCAATCATCAAGCTGTGACTGCAGCCCTCCGCAATGACCTCGAAGCGTTTGAATCGTATATCAGCCAGGCTATCGAAGGTGCCGCTATGCTGGCGAGCCGACAGCGACTACGAGAGGTTACAACAGCCTGGCGCAGAGCCGCAGGAATCTGGCCTAGCGAGCCAAGACTCAACGCACTGGGCAAAGCCATAATGATCGCCGGAACCAGCAAACGCGAGGAATTCGAGCAATGAGCCAAGAATCGCCATCGGCGGTTATAACTGGCAGCACTAGCGGAATAGGCAAGGCAATAGCAGCACGCCTGCTTTATGAAGGATACCGGGTCATCCTGAATTACTCACATGACGACCAGCGCGCCGCGGCAGCGCTCGAAGAAGCCCGACATGCAGGAGGGCACTGCCTTCTCGTAAAGGCCGATATCGGACGCTCTGGCGAGGCCGCAAAGCTCATAGACCGAGCGATCCAGGCATACGGAAGAGTAGATGTTCTTATCAACAACGCTGCCCGAGTTGCCGACGCGCCCGCTCTGGACATGACCGAAACCCAATGGGACAACGTACTGGACGTTAACCTCAAGGGAGCATTCCTGACCGCACAGGCAGCCGCGCGGCATATGCTCTCCCAGGACAGCGGGGGAACTATCCTCAACATCGGCGCATCCACGGGAATACGCGGAAGACGGAACGGCGTCAATACGTGCGCCTCTAAAGCCGGACTCATGATCATGACACAATGTCTCGCACTTGAGCTTGCGCCGAAGATCCGGGTCAATACAATTATCCCCGGCCTGGTGATAACCAACGAAACGCAGGAACGCTTCGGCCTGGATGACCCAGACGTGCGCCGTCAGCGAGAGGCAGCAGTCCCGCTCGCACGACTGGGCAGCCCTGCCGACGTAGCTGATGCTGTGATGCTGGCCATCTCTGCCGACGCACAGTTCATGACCGGCCAGAAGATCATCGTAGATGGCGGCCAGAACATGTGGTGACCAGTTCAGCTCATTCGTGAAGTACGCACACAAGCCTGTGCCACGGCTGGTTCTGCCCCGCGTAGCGGGGCTGGCCCGGGTGGGTTCGGAGGGGGTAAGGATATCGCTGACGAATCACCACAGATCAAGAAACTGATCCGGCGCACCTCGATCAGCGCTCCGAGATCGGCGCGCTGCCGAGCATGATGGCGGCCGCGAGCTGGTACCTGCGCTGGATCCCCAGCTTGGCGAAGATCCTGGCCAGGTGGAATTCGACGGTCTTCGGGCTCAGGTACAGCCGGGCCGCGGCCTCGCGGTTGGACAAACCGGCCGCGACCAGCCTGGCTACCTGCAGCTCCTGCGCGGTGAGGCCGCTCAGCCCGGGGAAGCTGCCGTCCGGGTCTGGCTGGTCGCGCACCCCCAGGGCAGCCAGTTCGGCCTGCGCGGCCCGCGCCAGGGGGCGCGCCCGCAGGTCCGCGAGGATGCGGTGCGCGGTCCGCAGCCGGGCCTGGGCGGCCGGGCGGCTGCGGCCCCGGGCCAGGCACCGGGCCTGTTCTAGCTCATGCAGCGCCCTGGCCAGCGACAGGGGCAGCCCGGCCGCGGCCCCGCTGGCCTGGCGCAGCGCCCGCGCCGCCTGCGCCACGTCGTCGCGGCGCAGCGCGCTCGCGGCGGCCAGCCAGCCGCAATGCACCCGCAGGTGATCGTCATCGTGCCTCGCGGCCCGGGCCGCGAGGCCGGCCAACGCGGCGGCCGCCGCCTGATCCTGCCCGGAGCGCAGCAGGGCCCAGGCCCGCATCGGCCGCCACAAGCTCGCTGCAGGATCGTCCGGGCCGCCGTGCGCGCTGCCGTCTAGCCCGCTGTGCGGGCCCGCTGCCACAGGCGGGCCCGCCGCCTCGGCGGCCGTGGCCAGCGCCGCTGTGCCCCGGAGCACCTCAGCCGGGTCGTCCCTGGCGAACCCCAGCACACCGCAGGCCGCCGCGGCCAGCGCCGACGCCGCGGCGCCTGCCTCCCGGCGGGCCGCCCGCCCGGCCGCGGCCGCTTCCGCCTCGGCCCGGTCGAAGTCGCCGCGGACCGCCGCGATCTGGGCGGCGACACTGTGAGCCAGGGGCAGGTCGGCGTCCCGGCCGGCCTCGGCGGCCAGCTCGATGGCCAGGCTCGCGTGCCGCTCGGCGTCATCCCAGCGGCCGAGCCGGAACTCGGTCTCGGCCAGGTAGCCGGCCGCCAGCCCAGGGAACCGCAGCCGTGCGCCGTCCGCCAGCAGCCCGGTTACCGCGCTCAGATCCTCGTCCGCCCCGGCCAGCTGGCCAGCCCGCAGCCGCAGCACTCCCCTGACGGTCAGTTCATCAGCCAGCCCGGCCGCCATCAGCCGCCCCGGATCCGCCACCCCGCCCGGATGCGCCGGCCGACCTGGCCCGGCCAGCCCGCCCGGCCAGCCCGGCCCGGCCAGCAGCTCGAGCCCCCCGGCCGCATCCCCGGCCAGCCCCATCGCCAGCGCCTGCAGGCACCGCGTCTGCCCAGGCCAGCTGGACAAGCGGACCGAACGGCTGACCCAGTCCCGGCACTCAGCCAGCCGCCCGGCGGACCCGTACCTGACCGCGAGCCCGGCCGCCGCACTCGCCGCCAGCTCCGGGTCAGCCGCGTCGTCATCGGCTTGGACGGCCAGGCCCGCCACGGCCAGGCCCGCCACAGCCAGGCCCGCGACGGCCGCTGATCCGCCCCCCGCCGCCGCTGACCCGGCCGCCCCCGACGCCGCTGACCCGGCCGCCCCCGCCGCCGCTGACCCGGTCGCCTCCGCCGCCGAGCCGGCGTCACCAGCCGGGCCAGCCACCGGGCAGGCCCGGCTGGCGGTCCAGGCGGCCAGGAACAGCCTCTCCGCTTCGCTGGCCCGCCCGCGCAACAGCGCCAGGTGGCCGAGCGCGGTGTCCCGGCGCACGCCAGGCGGCAGTTCGCCGGCGCTGCGCCGGACCAGTTCGGCCCCGGCCGGGTCGGCCGCGCTGATGTGCAGTTCCAGCGCCGACAGCAGCCGCCGCGACCGGGCCGGGCCGTCGCTGCCGAGCTCGGCCGCCTGGGCGAGCTGGCTGGCCGCCTGGGCGGTCCCGGCGGCCAGCCCCGACCCGGCGGCGGCCGCCGCGGCTGCCTCCAGTTCGGCCGCGAGCTGCGGGTCGGTCCCGGCCGCGGCCACCACCCGGTGGGCGAGCGCGGCGGGCCCGGCGGTGATCGACGCGGCCCAGCGGTGCAACGACCGCCGCCGGGCCGGGGCGATGTCCCGGCAGACCGCCAGCCGGGTCAGTTCCTCGCCGAACCGCACCTGGCCGGTATCTGGCCCGATGGCCAGGAACCCGGCCGCCACCGCGGCGTCGAGCACCCGCTCTGGCCTCGCCACCCCCGCCAGTGCGGCCGCCGCCGCGACCGCGCAGCTGCCGCCGAGCACAGACGCGGCGCTGACCAGGTCCCTGGCCTGGGCCGGCAGCGCCGCCAGCCGGGCCAGGATGGGCGCGGTCACCGACGCGGGCAGCTGAATGCCTGCTTCCGGCCCGTCCAGGACCGGGCCGGGCAGTTCGGCCAGCAGCGCCGCGGCCAGCTGCGGATTGCCCCTGCTGTAATCCGCGATCCGGCGCAGCGCCCGCCGGCTCAGCGGCCCGCCGCGCAGCCGCCGGGCCAGCTGCCCGATCTCGGCGTCGTCGAGCCCGGTCAGCCGCAGCCGGGTGCAGCCGCGCCCGGCGAACAGGAACCTGGTCCAGCTCTCCCCCAGGACGGCCAGCGCGTCCGGCCGCGCCGACAACACCACCAGCACCCGCTGCCCGCCGACCCGGCGCACCGCGTAAAGCAGCGCCCGAGCCGAGGCCGCGTCGGCCCACTGCAGGTCCTCGACGACCACCACCAGCCCAGCCCCGGCGGCCAGCCCGGCCAGCAGGCTGGCCAGCTCAGCGCCTACCGCCAGCGGGTCATCGGCCGGCCCTGGCCCGGCGGCCAGCAGCGGCAGCCCAGCCAGCGCACCGCCATCGGCCCGGCTGGTCAGCTGCCGGATGACACCCCAGCTGAGCTGCTGCTCGGCCGGGTCGGCGGCGGCGGCGAGCACCGGCAGCCCCGGGCAGCGGGCCAGGAACTCAGCGGCCAGCGCCGACTTGCCCAGGCCGGCGCCGCCCTCGATCAGCACCACCCTGGGTGCCGCCGCGGCTGCGCCGGGCAGCAGCCCGGTCAGGACCGCCAGCTCACGGTCGCGCCCGACGAATACCGGCGCGGCCAGGCTCGTCCGGGCCGGGCTGCTGGTGAGCGCGGTCATGTCCGGCCCATCGACGCGCACCAGGCCGCCAGCGCGGGCTCGGACTCGATCAGGGTGGCCAGCCTGGTCGAGTCCAGGACCAGCACCCGGGAGCTGATCAGCAACCGGACTGTAACCCCCGAAGGCGGCAGCGGCCGCCCGCCGGGCCCGAAGTCACCCACGAACTCGCCGCTGGCCAGGCTGCGTAGCCTGGAGCCATCCTGTTCCACCACGGCTTCGCCTTCGATGATGACGAAACACTGATGACCTGGACGGCCCTGGTCGCAGAGCCTGCTGCCGGCCGGCAGCACGGCCTCGTCCCCGGCCGGCCCGAGCAGGCTGGCCAGGCCGTCGTCAGGTGGTCGCTGGGGCCGAACGCTCATCCTGCAGTTGTGCCTGACGGCAGTTACAAGATGGTGACAAGCTGTCTGCCAGCACTCGGCAAGGGAAGGCAATGACTGGGCCCGCAGGCTATTCACAGACCCCGCTGCCCCGGAAGCTCGGCATCGGGGCCGAAGATACGATCGCCCTGCTCGGCGCGCCTGACTCGGTGATGGACATCCTGGGCGGCCTGCCCGAGGTCGCGGCTGTTCATACCGACCTGGGCGGCGGCACCCTGTTCGACGTGATCGTCGTGTTCGTGGAGCGGCGAGCCGAGTTCGAAGCCGAGCTAGGCAGGCTCCGCGACCGGATGGCCCCGGCCTGCGGGCTGTGGATCTGCTGGCCGAAGAAGGCGTCCAAGGTGCCGACCGACATGTCCGAGGACATCATCAGGGAGATCGCGTTGCCGACCGGGCTGGTCGACAACAAGGTGTGCGCGATCGACGAGACCTGGTCGGGACTGCGCCTGGTGATCCGGCGCGAGCACCGCTGACCAGGGCTGGTGCGGGTCCGGCCTGATCAGCCCGCCGAATCCAGCAGCTTCACCCCGTTGAACACGCCCAGCTTCTCCCGGTAGAGCTCCAGGCCGATGCCGTTAGGGTCGCGAAAGTACACACTGTCGTCGACCCCCCGGTCCGGGCCCAGGTAGTCCACCCCGGCCTGCTCCAGGTTCCGCCTGGCGGCGTCGAACTGCTCCGGCGAGATCGAGATCGCCAGGTGCTGCACGCCGCCGATGGTCTCCGTGAAAGCCGGGTGATCGTGCCCGGGGAAGTCGAAGAACCCGAGCAGGTTGTTGTTGCCGATGTCGAAGAAGAAGTGGTTCGACCCGGCGTAGTCCCGGTTCTCCACCAGCTCGACCAGCGGGAAGCCAAGGAAATCCTGGTAGAACTTGATCGTCTCCTCGGTGTCCCGGCAGATCAGCGCCAGGTGGTGCACGCCCTGCACGGTCGTCGGCGGACGGTCGGCCGCCGGCCGCAGGTAACGCTTGCGCAGCTCCTCCCGGCGTGCCCGGACTCGCTCCAGTTCCTCGCCCTGTGGCTGTGGCATGGCCTGCCTCCCTATGTGCGCCCTCGGTGCGCCCGCGTTGCAAGAATAGTCAGCATGACTGACGTGGCCGGGCCCGGCCGCCCGGCCGGGCTGCGCGAGCGCAAGAAGGCCAAGACCCGCGCCGCGATCAGGGAGCACGCGGTCCGGCTGTTCCGGGACCAGGGGTACCAGGCGACCACGGTGGAGCAGATCGCGGCGGCCGCGGAGATATCGCCCGCCACGTTCTTCCGCTACTACCCCACCAAGGAGGACGTCGTCCTGCAGGACGACATCGACGTGCTGACCATGGGCGCGTTCGAGGACCAGCCACCGGAACTGAGCCCGGTCGCGGCGATGCGGGCGGCGGTCGCCGCGGCCTTCGCCGCGCTGACGCCCGGGGAAGTGGCCCGGCTGCGCACCACCACCGAGCTGACTCTCTCGGTGCCCGAACTGCGGGCCAGGGCGGTGGACGAGTTCACCAAGTCAATCGACGCGTTCTCGGCCGGGGTCGCCCGCCGCACCGGCCGCGACCCCGGCGATTTCGCGGTCCGCAACCTGGCCGGCGCGATGATCGGCGTGATCATGGCGGCCACGCTGTCCCCGGGGGGCCTGCCCGCCGACATGCCCGAGCGGATCGACGCCGCGCTCGCGCACCTGGAGGCGGGCCTGCCGCTGTGACCGCCGCGCGGCCCGGCCCGGCCGAAGCAGCGCCACCGTCACCAGCCCGCACCCGCCTGCACCGGCGATCGCCGGGCCCGGCCCGGCGAGTTGCGCAGCCGCGCCGGCCCGCGCGAACCCGAGTCCCTGGAGGGTAAGCAGGCCGGCCGAGCTGACCATCATGGTCCGCGCGAACAAGTGTTCCGGCGCGGCCTGCCGCACCAGCGCATCCAGCCCCAGCGAGTAGACCCCGCACAGCCCCGCGCCGGCCAGCAGCGCGAGGGCGGCGGGCACTGGCGGCCCGGCCGCGAAAACCGGATAGGGAACGAAGAACGCCGCCGCGGCCACCCCCACCAGCCTGCGCTGCCGCCCCGGACTGAGAAACAGCATCCCCAGCAGGTCACCGGCGATCAGGCCGGCCGGCATGGCGGCCAGCCACCAGCCCACCAGCGCGTTCGAGCCGCCGTGGCCGGCCACATACGGGGCCGCCAGCGCCTCGGGCACCACCGAGAACATCGGGACCAGCCAGCCGAGCAGCAGCAGCCGCCGCAGCCGGGGGTGCCCGAAGACCTGCCGCAGGCCGCGCACCGAGTCGGTCAGCAGCGCCGCCTGACCGGCCGCGCCCGGCGCCGGGCGCCTTGCCAGGCCGGCCCAGGCCAGCAGCGCGGCGCCGGCCAGCGCGCCACCGCTGACCAGGAACGTCCCGGCCGGGGTCAGCAGGACCAGCAGGGCCCCGCCGACCGCGTTCCCGGCGACCTGCGCCACCTGAGCGGCGACCCGCAGCAGCGAGCGGGCGGGGACGTAGCTGCCCGCCGGCACCACCGACCGGATCAGCGTGCCCTGCGCGCCGCCGGACAGGCTGGTCAGCGTTCCGGTGCCGGCCAGCATCGCCAGCAGCGCCCCGACCGGCAGCCCGGGCAGCGCCATCGCCGCGAGCAGGCCCGCGCAGCCAAGCTCGCAGCCAGCCAGCAGCCGCCGCGGCGGTACCCGGTCGGCCAGCCCGGACAGCACGGTCCCGCCCAGCGCATAGGGCGCGAACCCGAGCGCGAAGGTCAGCGCCGACAGCAGCGGTGACCTGGTGCGGTCGTACACCTCCACGGTCAGCGCGACGGCGCTGACCACCGACCCGCTGATCGCGACCGTGAACGAGGCGAACAGCACCCGGAACTCGCGCTGGCGCAGCGCGGCCCGGTAGCTGGCCTCCCTTGGCCCGGCCCGGTGCCTGCCCCGATGGCCGTCGCGCCTGGTCAGGTGCATTCCACGACGATCGCGGCGGCGCACCGGGCCGGGCAAGAGATTCGCGGCTGCGCGTATGTTAGCCATCGTGACCACGTTCACCGCCCGCCGCCGTGACCTCGCCGCGGTCCGGTTCGCCTGGTCGCCCGCCTGGGAGACGCACCTGGCGGTGCGGATGCTCATCCACCCAGAGGGTCGCCCCTACCACCGGTCCTGGCACGCCGCGGTGCTGGCCAGGGCAGCCCGGCTGGACCTCGGGGCGCTGTTCGCGGTCAACCCGGATCGCGGCGTCATCCCGGACTTCCTGGCGCCGCCGCCCGGCCAGCCCGCACCCCGCTTCGACGACCAGCTGACCGCGATCCTGGCCACCCCGGCGGACCAGGTCGAACGGGAACTCCTGTTGTGCCGCGGCACCCGGGCCGGCCCCGACCGCGCTGTCCTGGACGAACTGCTAGCCGGCCCGGCCGCCGGCCGCGACCTGCTGGCCAGCCAGCTGCGGGCTGCCTGGGACGCGCTGGTGGCGCCGTTCTGGCCGCGGCTCAGGGCGCTGCTCGACGCCGACGTCGCCTACCGCTCCCAGCAGCTCACCGATCATGGTCTCAGCCAGCTGCTGGGCGCGATCGACCCGCGGGTCAGCTGGGACGGGACCGCGCTGATCGTGGACGACGGCCTGGCCCAGCAGGTCGACCTGGCGGGCCGGGGACTGGTGCTGATGCCGAGCGCCTACATCTGGCCGCACGTCGTGGCCGTGACCCAGCAGCCCTGGCAGCCCGCGGTGGTGTACCCGGCCCGCGGCATCGCTGGCCTGTGGCAGCAGCCGGCCCCGCCGCCCGGTGCCCTGGTCCGGCTGCTCGGCCGGACCAGGGCGCTCCTGCTGGCCGGCCTGGACCAGCCCGCGTCGACCAGCACGCTGGCCGGCCGGCTCGGCCTGAGCCCGAGTGGTACCTCCCGGCACCTGACCGCCATGCGCGACGCCGGCCTGCTGACCGGCACCAGGCACCGGCACGAGATCCGCTACGCCCGCACCCGCCTGGGCACCGCCCTCACCCGCGCCGCCCAGCGCCCCTAGCCGGGCAGCCAGTGCGGACGGCGGCCGGTACTACCCGCGGAATGTTGCGGGTTCAATCATTGTTAGGTGGCATCATGATGAACGAGGAGGAACGCCATGCCTGCGGTCACCGTCGATGACGTCCTGGTCCTGCCACGGATCGCCGAGCCGGACCCGGCGGCGGCGGCCGGCCGCCCGGTGCTAGCGGTTACCACCGCGCCGTCGGCCTACGAGGGCGAGGGCTTCCCGGTCCGCCGCGCGTTCGCAGGCGTGGACCTGCGGGCCCTGGACCCGTTCATCCACATGGACCAGATGGGCGAGGTGGACTACGCGCCGGGCGAGCCGAAGGGCACGTCCTGGCACCCGCACCGCGGCTTCGAGACCGTCACCTACATGATCGACGGCACCTTCCGGCATCAGGACTCCAACGGCGGGGGCGGCCTGATCACCAACGGCGACACCCAGTGGATGACCGCCGGCGGCGGCATCCTGCACATCGAGGAGCCGCCCGAGGAACTGGTGATGACCGGCGGCCTGTTCCACGGCTTCCAGCTCTGGGTCAACCTGCCGGCCAGGCTCAAGATGGCCCCGCCGCGCTACCAGGACATCCGGGCCGGCCAGGTCGCGCTGCTGAGCTCGCCTGACGGCGGCGCGCTGATCCGGGTCATCGCCGGCGAGGTCGGCGGTCATGCCGGTCCTGGCGTCACCCACACCCCGATCACCTTGCTGCACGCGACCTTGCAGCCCGGCGCCCAGCTGAGGCTGCCGTGGCGGCCCGACTTCAACGCGCTGGGCTACGTGCTGGCGGGCTCTGGCACCGCCGGGCCGGCCAGGCGCCCGGTGCGGACCGGCCAGCTGGCCGTCTTCGGCGCCGGTGACGTGATCACCTTCGCCGCGAGCGACCGTGCGGACGGCCCCAGCGAGGGCATCGACGTTCTGGTCCTGGGCGGCCAGCCGATCAGGGAGCCGGTCGCCGCGTACGGCCCGTTCGTCATGAACACCAGGGACGAGCTGGTCCAGGCGTTCCAGGACTACCAGGCTGGCCGGCTAGGCACGATCCCGGCTGAGCCCCACCCCGGTCACGACGTGCTCTGATCTGCGGGCGCCGCGAGCCGCCGCAATGCGCCGCGCACGACCTGCGGGTCGGTCGTGGCCCAGAACGGCGGCAGCGACGTCCGCAGGAAGCCGCCGTACCGCTTGGTGACCAGCCGCGGGTCCAGGATCGCGACCACTCCCCTGTCGGACATCGTGCGCAGCAGCCTGCCGGTGCCCTGCGCCAGCAGCAGCGCCGCCTGCGCGGCGGCGACCTCCATGAACCCGTTGCCGCCCCGGGCCGCCACCGCGCGCTGCCTGGCCGAGGCCAGCGGGTCATCCGGGCGCGGGAACGGGATCCGGTCGATCACCACCAGCTGCAGTGACCGGCCGGGCACGTCCACCCCCTGCCACAGCGACAGGGTGCCGAACAGGCAGGTCGGCTCGTCCGCCGCGAACTGGCTGACCAGCTGCGACGTCTGGTCGTCACCCTGGCAGAGCAGCGGGTACCCGATGCTCTCGCGCAGCTCGTCAGCGGCTTGCCGGGCGGCGCGCATGGAGGAGAACAGTCCCAGCGTCCGGCCGCCAGCGGCCGCGATCAGCTCGCGCAGTTCCTCCAGGTAGGAGCTGTCCAGCCCGTCGCGGCCCGGTGGCGGCAGGTGCTTGGCGCAATAGAGGATGCCGCTGCGCGGATGATCGAACGGCGAGCCGACGTCCATCCCTGACCAGGTCAGCGGGTGCGGCTCGGCGTCCCTGTCCGGTCCGTGCTGCTCGCGGCCCACGGCCGGCTCCTCTGGTCCGTCCGGCCCGTCTGGTCCGTCCGGCCCTTCTTGCCCGCCCGCGCCACGCTCTGCGTCCGGCTCGCCCCGCCCGTTCCGCCCGCGCTGGCCGGCCCGGCCGGCCGCCGCCGGGGCACGAGGCGCGGGGCTGCCGGCCACGGGCAGCCCCCACTGCCGGGCCAGCGGCTCGAACGACCCGCCGAGCGCCAGGGTCGCCGAGGTCAGCGTGACCGTGCGCTCGCCGAACAGCTTCTCCGCCAGCAGGCTGCCGATCTGCAGCGGGGCCACCCGCAGCGTCGGCGGGCGGGCCGCTTCCCTGGCCGGGTCGGCCGCCGCGGGCCGGTCCATCCACACCACTTCGGCGCGGTCGGCGAGGCTGGCCTCGAACGAGCCGAGGATCCGCTCGGCCGCGTCCCGCGCCTCGCCCGTCGCCGCGACCGCGGCCCGCTGCGCGGCGACCTGGGCCGGCTCATCCTCGGTGCTCCTGGCGATCCGGCGCAGCTCGCCGACACAGTTCCCGGCGGCTTCCCGGACCGCCGCCAGCGGCGCGGCCAGCGACTCGTCCAGGATGTCCAGCCGCCCGGCGGGCACCGCGGCCAGCGCCTGGGCCAGGTCCTCGCCGGCCTCCCGCAGCCGGGTCACCAGCTTCTCCTCGATCATGCGGCCGCACCGGCGGGCCGCCGTCTCCACCGCGGCCGCGGACAGCTCGGCGGCGGCGACCGAAGTCACCCGGTCCACCAGGTCGTGCGCCTCGTCGATGATCACCACGTCGTGGTCGGGCAGCACGATGTGGTTCTCCAGCGCGTCGATCGCCAGCAGCGCGTGGTTGGTGACCACGACGTCGGCCCGGCCCGCCTCGGCGCGGGCCAGTTCCGCGAAGCACTTGTCACCGAACGGGCAGCGCTGCGCCCCGACGCACTCCCTGTCGGTGACCGCGACCTGCCGCCAGGCCTGCTCGGTCACCCCGGGCACCAGCTCGTCCCGGTCGCCGGTCTTGGTGGTCGCGGCCCACTCGTGCA
>DATBGO010000101.1:0-4354 GCA_036558005.1 Streptosporangiaceae bacterium
GCGGACAGGACGTAGGGGATGCTCAGCGCGGTCGTCTTGCCCGAGCGGGGCGCCATGAACGCGGTGATGGTGTCTTCCCAGGACGCGAACAGGGCCGGGCCGCGGCCGGCAGGCCGCTTGAGGTCGCCGAGCAGCAGCCCGGTATCGGCCGCCGGCAGCGACCGCGGATCAGCCCCGGCCAGCGACGGGCGGAGCCTGATAGCGGTCCTCGCGGCCGGGCCCGGCGTCAGCGGCGTGATCTGCGGGTCGCCGGCGAGCGCGGCGACCGGATCGCCGGGCCCGGGGATGCGCGCGGCGATGACGCGCCACGCGATGACCCCGGCCGTGATGACCGCGCATGCCAGCGCGGTGGCGATTAGCGCGACCAGAATGGTGGGCGTGCCGGGCCACGCCTGGCCGGTGCGCCACCGGGCCAGGGTAATGATCCAGCGTTCGCTGAACGAGGGGACGTGCCCGCCGGATAGCACCGCGGCGATGCGGGCGGCGAGCCAGGCCAGCCAGGCTGCGGCGGCCAGGCCCCAGCCGATCAGCAGCACGACCCAGACCCCGGCGCCGTTGCCTGCCAGGAGCGGCACCCGCGGGACGGCTGCGCGGCTCACGGCCGGGCCTCCGTCGGCACCCCCGGCCGGCAGCGGCAGGCGGCCCTGCGGTGCCGGCTAGCGAGCAGCGGCGCACGCTGGCGCGCCCCGCCATGGGCGGCGGGCGGGCGATGGCATGCAGCCCTGATCGTCGTCATGGTGCCACTCCCTGGGCGGCGCGGCGGCGGGTGCCTGCCGGGCTGCGGCTGGCCCGGGACTGCCCGGGGGCCAGGGCGACGGCCGCCTGGCTGGCGGGGAACGCGGCGGCGGCCAGGCGAACTGGCTCTGCCGCGGGCTCGTCCGGGACCACCGAGTCCGCGTACGACGCCCACGCCTGGTGCTGCGCCATCCGCCGTTCCGAGATGCCGACGAACCTGTAGGTGACCGGCCCGAAAGAACGCTCGGCGTGGTGATGCCCGGTAGCGGCTCTCCGGTCAACCGGGCGTTCGCCCATGATCTCACCGACCAGGTCGACCTGGGAGAACTGCTCGCTGTCCGTGCCTTCCGCGTGGACGGAGACTTCCCAGCCGTACGGCGGGACGGGAACCGCCGGGTTCGCGGCGAGGTAGCCGGCCAGCGCACGGAGTCCAGCGACCACCGCGGCGCGCTCGGGGCAGTCCCCCACCAGGATGCGGGCATTGTCCCCGGGCTGGACGGCCGCCCACCGCTGCGCCTGCTCGTGCGTCAGGCCAGATACCGGCGCTGGCTGATCAGGATGCATCGTTCGTTCCGTTCTTTGCGTGCGGAGCGGGCCTCATGGCAGTCACGTCCCTGGTCGTGGCCACGTCCCGGGATGGCTGCCGCGGATGGCCTGGTCAGTGTCGTAGAGGTCGTATTCGGCGCCGACCAGGGAAAGCTCGACCGGGATGCCGAGCCTTTCCCCCGTCTTGATCAGGTACTTGCCACGGCCCGGATGCCGGGCGCCGGGCTGCCACGAGTCCGGTGCCGACCAGCTAGTGACCAGTTCCTGCTCCGGCCCGGTCAAGGGCGCGATGTCGCAGACCCGCGCGAGTTCACGGGGCGGCAGCCCGCCCATGACGGTGATGGCGCACCGTTCGGCGAAGCCGCGGGCCTTGGCCCGGTCTTCCTCGCCCGGCAGCGCATCGAGATCGGCGAGGGAGTGGGTGATCATGATGGTGCCCATGCCCTTGGCCCGGTTCAGCCTGGTGAGCGAGTCGGCGTACTCGACCAGGCCGGGCGCTCCGCGCAGGGCCCGCCACAGCTCGTCCATCACCGCCAGGTAGGAGCGGCGGGGGGCCAGATGGTGCTCGGCCAGGGCCGCGGCGGCGTCGACCATCGCGTAGCCGTGTGCCCAGGTGCACAGCATCGCGGCGGTGAGCAGGTGGTCTCCTGCGGCGCCGACCCGGCTGATGTCCACGCTGACCGCGGGTGCGTCCAGGTCGACCGGATAGGAGGTCTGCTGGTCGAACACGCCTGCTAGGCTGCCGGTGGATAGCAGGTCGAGGGTGAAGACCAGATCGGCCGAACGGGCCCGGTATCCCGCCTCGGAATCCGCTCGGGCCACGGCCCGCAGGACGTCGGGACCCTCCTCGATCACCTTCAGCACGTGGGTGACCGTGGGCTGGCCGTCTGGCTGGTTCCGCTCGTCGAGCAGGTCGATGGCGCGGCCGAGGATGACCTCCTCGGCGTTGGTGATGCGGGACTCGCGGACCAGCAAGCACAGCGCCATCAGCAGTGAAAGCCGCCGGGAGCGGACCTCCCACCGCAGCGCCTGGGCGTCCGGGCCGGTCATCCGGCGCAATGCCGCGCCCAGCGGGCCGGCGTCCAGCGGATTGATCCGGTCCATGCCGCGGCCGACGCGGATCACCTGGCCGCCGAGATGCTCGACCAGCAGGCTGTAGTCCGGCTTGGTGTCCCCGAGGACCAGGACCCGGGCGCCGGTGGCGACGGCTCCGGTGAGCTGCCGTTTGACCAGGGTGGATTTGCCGGTGCCGGGCTGGCCCAGGACGAACTCGCCCGGGTTAGTGACCAGCCCGGCACGCAGCCACGCGAGCGGGTCCAGGCACACCACCTCGCCGAAGAGCTGGTGCCGTCCGACGGGGGTGCCGATGGCCGGGGTGCCGGAGCCGGCGGTGAACGGGAACAGCCCGCAGACCTGGGTGGTGGTGCCCTGGTACTCCGGTGCCGCGGCGACGTGCGCGGCGCGGCCGGCGCCGGGGATCTTCCATCCCCACGGCGGCGGGACCGGCGCCTGGCGCTCCGGGTGACCGGCGCGGGGGCCTGCCGGCGGCCAGCCGGCAGGCCGGCCTGGACGCGCGGGCCGGGCGGGCCGGCCGGGATACAGGGATGTCATGACGGCTCCTGGTGCTAACGGGGCATCCGCCTGGCCAGCTCTGCAGGGCAGATCCCGCACGGGAGGGTGGCGGCCCACCCGGCGGCCTGGCTGTAGGTCATCCGACGCATGCGGATCTTGGAGGATTCGGCGGCGGCCTCGGTCTCGGCCGCCGCGCGGGGCAGCTCGGCGTCGCTGGTGACGGTGACGGTGACGTACATGGAGACCAGGCACACCCCGGCGCCGGCGGCTTCTTCGGCCGCGGCCTGGCGGGCGCGGGCCTGGTCATAGCTGTCCCGCGCGGTCTCATCACGCCCGGTGCGGCGCTTGTACACGGCCCGGAACTGGGCGGCGTTCACCTCGCTTTCCAGCACCTTGGTGGCTTCGGCGGCCGGGAACGGCCGGTACTGCAACGAGACCCGCTTGGGGTGACGGCCCGGGGCGACCAGGCGGGCCAGCACGTCAGCGGTCACGTTCTGCCGGGGCGCCTCCTGCCATGCCCAGGTCACGCTGATCCCGCTGTCGTGCCGGTAGCAGCCTGCTTCTTCCTGCGCCCCGACCGGCCCGGCATCGGCCCAGCTCAGCTCCTGCGCTGGCGGGATGGGCTGCGGCGGGGCGAGGATGCGGTTGACCTCACCGCGGGCGGCCGGGTCGAACGCAGTGCGAACGATCCCGGCGAGTTCGGCGGCGCTGGCCCGGCCCAGCACGGTCACCCCGCAGGTGCCCAGCGCTGATTCCAGGCCGTGCATGACCCGGCCGACCTCGGCGGCGGCGGCCGTCAGGCCGTCAGGCGCGGCAGGGCTCAGCTTGGGGTCGAACGAGATCGACACGCGCGTGTCGACGTCGGCGGCGGCGGCCGGCGCCGACGCTGCGAGCTGCCCCATGATCTGCCGGGCGGCCAGCGGGGACGCGGGGTCCAGGGCGGCGGCGACCGAGTCGGCCAGCGAGGTGCCGGGCTCGGGTGCGGTGTCGATGGTGACGGTCACGTGCCGCACCATGGGCAGGTAGCCGAGCGAGGCCAGCCAGCCGCCCCAGTTCGCGACCCACGTGTCGGCATCTTGCCGGTTGGCCAGCCAGGTGGAGGCCGGGATCACCCGCAGCGTGGGGGTCATCAGGCCTGTGCGGCGGTCCAGCACGATGCCGTAGCGCCCGCCGTACCCGTCCTCGGCGTCGAGCAGGGTCAGCGGTGCCAGTACCCCGGGCATCGGGAAGCCGGGGGAATGCCCGGCCACCACGGCGGCCCGGTAGCCGGTCCAGTTCCGCGCCGACCCGTACTGCCAGCGGATCCGACGCACCGCGGCCACGGCGAGCGGCTCCCCGCCGATCCTGGTCATGCCCAGCGCGCCGGCCAGCAGGACCGGGGGCGCGAGATACAACAGCGCGGCAGCGTCAGCGGTGGCCGTGATGATCAGGGCGAGCAGGGCGCCGAGCACGGCGGCGGTACCGGCCGCGCCGAACCCGAACATCCCGATGCCGCGGCGGC
>DATBGO010000102.1:0-5474 GCA_036558005.1 Streptosporangiaceae bacterium
TTTCGGTGGCCATGGCGAAGGGGAAACACCCGGTCCCATTCCGAACCCGGAAGTTAAGCCCTTCAGCGCCGATGGTACTGCGCGGGGGACCGCGTGGGAGAGTAGGACGCCGCCGGACATCTTCACGCTGAGGGCCGCTACACAGGTAGCGGCCCTCAGCGCGTTCTGGCATGCCAGCAGGTTCATGTGGCTGCTTCCAGCAGCCAGGTCAGCGGTCAGCGCGGTAGCCAGCGCGCGGATAATCAGTGCGTAATCAGGAGGTCGGCAGGTGGTCGGGAACGCTCGCGAGCGCGGCAGCGCGCAGCAACAGCCTCGTCGGGGCGCGCTCCCCGGCGGCGCGCGCACCCGCCCGGGCACCAGTCCCGGCCGGCCGAGCGCGAGCCGCGGCAGCGCTAGCCGCAACCGCACGGGCCGCGATGACACCGGCCGTGATGACACGAACCGCTACGGCACGGGTCGGGGCGACACGAGCCGCAACGGAGCAGGCCGCAGCGGCGCTGGCCGTAGCGGCGCTGGCCGTAGCGGCGCTGGCCGCGACGACAGGGGCGGCAATGGCACCGGCGGCGACAGCATGAGCCGCGGCAGTGCCCGCCGCGACGACGCCCGCCGCGATGGGGCCCGCCGCGACGACGCCCGCCGCGATGGGGCCGCCCGCCCTGGTACTGCAGGCGGCGGTACCGGAACCAGCAAGACCGGGCGCGCAGGCGCTGGGCGCGGCGGCACCGGAGGCAGGACGGCCAGAGGCAGCGACACCAGCCGCTCTGGGACAGAACGGGCTGGCGCGGGCCGGACCGGCCGCCAGGACCCCGCCCGGGCGGATCGCACCAGCGGCCAGCCTGGTCGTGCCGCGGGGCCGGATCGGACAGGCCGGCCAGTTGCCGGCCGGCCCGGCGGAACGGGACGGCCAGCCCGCGACACCAGCCGGTCCCGCCGCGGAGACGACGGCCACCGGCCCAGGGATGACCGCCGTGACCCGGAGCAGCGCCAGCGCGACCGAGCTTCCTGGGACCGGGCCGGCCGGCCCGCGGACAAGGATCCCAGGGGTGACAGGGACGGATCGGGCTACCGGCGGGACGCCAGTTCCAGAGACAGGGACGACCGTCCTGGCGGGCGCCCAGCCGGCTGGAGCAGGCCGGTAGCGCGCGAGGGCGACCGTTCCCGGGGCGAGCGGGATCGTCCAGGCCGGGGCTCAGGTGACTGGAACCGGCCCGAGGGGCGTCCGGGTGATGGGCGCCGGGGGAGCGGGGACCGGTCCATGCAGCGACAAGGGGAGCGGGACCGCAGCCAGGGGCGCGGTATTGAGCGCCGCGGTGCTGAGCGGCACCCCGCCGAGCGTTACACCGCCGAGCGGCGGGGCGCGGGGCGGCGGGGCGGCGCTGACCGGGCAGACGAGCGGGGTACTCGCAGCGACCGGCTGCCGCGGGTGCCCGACGACATCACCGCTGACCAGCTGGACGCCGAGGCCCGGGCTGAACTCAGGACGCTGCCTGGCGATCTCGCTGAGGCGGTCGCCCGGCAACTGGTCGCGGCCGGCCTGGCCGAGGACCCGGAGCGAGGCTACGAGCACGCCCTGGCCGCCAGGACGCTGGCCGGCCGGGTCGGCCTGGTCCGCGAGGCCTGCGGGGTCGCGGCCTACCGGGCCGGCAAGTGGGCCGAGGCACTGACCGAACTGCGGGCCGCGCGGCGGCTGACCGGCCGCGGCAGCTACCTGCCGATGATGGCCGACTGCGAGCGAGCGCTCGGCCGCCTGGACCGCGCGCTTGAGCTGGTTCGCGGGCCGCAGGCCGAGGGGCTGGACCGGGCCACCCAGATCGAGCTGCGGATCGTCGAGTCCGGGATCCGGCGGGACCAGGGCCTGCCCGAGGCCGCGGTGGCCGTGTTGCAGGTGCCCGAGCTGGCTGGCAGGCCGGGCAGGCCAGGGTCAGCCAGGCTGTTCTACGCCTACGCGGACGCGCTGGCCGAAGCGGGCCGCGAGGATGAGGCACAGGACTGGTTCGGCAGGGCCGCTGCGGCCGACCCGGACGGCGAGACCGACGCGGCGGAGCGGTTCGACGAACTCGACTTCGTCGTCATCGACGACCTTGAGGACCCCGGCGACCCCGGCGACGCTGACGACGCTCAGGATGGCCTCGACGACGCAGCGGACCTCGACGACCCCGTGGACTTCCAGGACGCTGCGGACACCGGCGGCCCTGGCGGCGCCGATAAGGCTGACGATCTCGAAGACGCCGGTGATCGGGCAGGCACCGGCGCGCGCGCGGATGCCCGAGACTCCCAGGATGCGGGGGATCCTCGGGACGCCGCGGATGCTCGGGACGCCGCGGATGGTCAGGACGCTCCGGATCCCGGTGCTGGCCCGGCGGGCGGGCTACCGGGGTAGCGCGAAGATCATCCGTGCGGCGGGCAGGTCGTAGCTGACCACGAAGTTGCGGAGGAAGGCATTACCGACAAGCCCGTCATAGATGATCTTCTGGAACATGACCTCGGGGTTGGCCTGCCGGATCGCTGGCGCGGCGGCCAGGCTCACCGTGCCGGGCAAGGTGGTGAAATAGCGGTCGTAGCGGCCGCCGGTCTCGTCCTGCCCGCTGACCGTGCGGACGTTCTCGCCGCCCAGGTCGATGCCCATCTTCGCGGCTAGCGGCTCGTTCAGGATCAGCGCGTCGCTGCCCATGTCCACCTCGGCCATGACCGGGCCGCAGCCAGGGACGTCAAGGGCCACGTTGATATCGGTGGCGCAGCCCTGCCTCTCGACCTGTACATCCACGGCCACCCCGGCGGCCGCCCGGCTGGCCAGCGACACGGCGTCCTCGATGACCAGCAGCCCGGCCGGGTAGTCCACGGTGAACGGCGTCGTCAGGAACGCGTTGAGAGACAGGAACCCGTCGATCCCGTCCAGGCCGGCCATCTGGCCCATGTCCAGGATGCCGACCTGGTGATCCTCGGTCGGGCAGCCCGCGACGCTCAGCGAGCTCAGCGTGCCCAGCGGGATGCTCACCTGCTGGCCCGACATCCGCTTGCCGGTGTAGACCGAGCCGTCCGCCGCGCACCCGGCCGCGGTCGCCAGTGACCGCGAGAGCAGCGTCACCCCGATCCCGGTATCCAGGACAAACCGCGCCTGCCTGCCCCCGGCCTGCACCGGCACCGTGACCAGGTGAGAAACGTACTCAAAGCGCGCCATCGGTGTCATGGCGGAACGCTAGCCGATCGCGGGTCAGGCAGCGGGCTGACCAGTCTTGTCCAGCCAGTGCATGATCCCCGCGACGTTGGCCGTCGTGCTGCTGATCCGCTCGTACTTCGCGGCGACCCGCGGGTCCGTTCCCGGCGCCAGCACCGCGTACCGCTGCCTGGTCCGCTCGTGCACCATCGCGGCGGCGTGATCGAGGTCCAGGCCGGCGGCGCGGGCCGCACGGGTCTGCTCGACCCACATGGTGATCTCCTCGGCGGCTCGCTCCAGCGCCTTACCGACCGCGTCCACCGGGCCGTAGTGGCTGAACAGCAGCCGTGCCGGTCGCAGGCTGGCGAAAGTCCGCAGCGACCGCAGCGCGACCGCGAGGTCGAAGTCCGGCGGCGGGGTGGCCGGCCGCATGTCCCCGGTCGCCGGGATGTAGATCCCGGCCGCGTCGCCGACGTACAGGTCGCCGCTGGCCGAGTCGACCAGCCCGACATGGTGCTTGGCGTGCCCGGGCGCGTAGTGGCTCTCCAGCCGCCGCCCGCCGCCCAGGTCGATCACGCCGGTCTCGCCGACGCTCACGATCCGCTCGGCCGGGGTCGGCGCCAGCTCGCCGAACAGCTCGTCCAGCTCGTCCCCGTACACCATCCGGGCGCTGGTCATCAGCCGGGCCGGGTCGGCCAGGTGCCGGGCGCCGCGCTCGTGGACCACGATCCGGGCCGCGGGGAACATCTTCGCGATGTCGCCCGCGCCGCCGGCGTGATCCAGGTGGATATGCGTCACCACCACCGTCGCCAGGTCGGCCGGGCCGACCCCGAGGCGGGCCAGCGCGTCCCTGACCACCGGCGCCGACGGCGCGGTCCCGGTCTCGACCAGGCAGGGCGCCGCGCCGCGGATCAGGTAGCCGGCGGTGATCTGCGAGTACCCGGCCATCATGGTGTCGATCTGGAACACCTCGTGACCGAGATCGGTAACGGCGGGGGCAGAGCCTGCCTCATCCTGTACGGCGTTCACGTTGCCATCCTGGCAGCAGGTAGCATCGGCCTTCCACGCCAGGATCCCCGACCGGGAAGTAGCTAGCTGTGAGCGGAACGACCGCCCGGCCCGAGGCCGGGCCGGGCCGCGGTGGTGCGCCCGCCACATTCCGGGACCGGGTCAAGGCCGCGCCGGTCACCGCGGTGATCGTGGCGGCGACCGTGCTCGCCCTGGCGCTGCGGATCTACCAGCTGGCCCGGCCCGGTCACTTGCTCGACGTCGGTGACGTCGACGACGGCGCGGACTTCGGCAGCGCGATCTGGCTGGTCCACGGCATCGTGCCGTACCGCGACTTCGTGATCGTGCAGCCGCCGGGCAGCACGCTGCTGATGAGCCCGGCCGCCGCCCTGTCGCTGCTGACCGGCAGCACCCAGTGGCCGCTGGCCGTGGGCCGGATCCTCACCGCCCTGGCCGGTGCCGCCGCGGTGCCGCTCGGCGGCCTGCTAGTCCGCCACCGCGGCCTGCTCGCCACGGTGGCGACCTGCGGGATCATCGCGATCTACCCGGGCAGCGTGCAGTCCGCGCACACCGTGCTGCTGGAACCGTGGCTGGTGGCGTTCTGCCTGATCGGCGCGCTGGCGGTGTTCGACGGTGACCGGCTGGCCGGCGGCCGCAGGCTCATGTTGGGCGGGCTGGCGTTCGGGTTCGCCGGCGCGGTGAAAGTGTGGGCGATCATCCCGGTCGCGGTGATATGCGTGCTCTGCCTGCCCGCCGCGGCGCAGGCGCTGCGGTACCTGGCCGGGGTGGCGATCGGGTTCCTGGTCCCGGTGCTGCCGTTCGCGGCGCTCGCGCCGCGCGGCTTCTACGACAGCGTGATCGTGGCCCAGCTGGTCCGGGCCGGGCAGCGCACCCCGCTGGATTACCGGCTGCAGCAGCTGACCGGGCTGACCCGCTGGCAGCCCGGCACCGCGGTGCTGGTAGCCGCCGCCGTCGCCGCCGTCGTGCTGGTGGCTGGCCTGTTCATCTGGGCCGCGCTGGCGACCAGGCAGCCGCCGGGCGCGCTGGAATGGTTCGCGCTGACGAGCACGGCTGTGGTGGTCATAGCGTTCCTCGTCCCTGCCGATTTTTATTACCACTACCCCGGCTTCCTGGCGCCTTTCCTGGCGATGGCGGTGGCGCTGCCCGCCTCCCGGCTGGCCGGCCCGGCCAGCGCCGCCGGGCCGCGGGCCAGCGCCCTGCCGCCGGGCTGGCTGGGCCGCTGGGCGCCGGCCCTGGCCGGCCTGATCATCGTGGTGCTGCCGCTGGCGGTGCCGCGGGCGGAGAACAGCCC
>DATBGO010000103.1:0-3114 GCA_036558005.1 Streptosporangiaceae bacterium
GTCGATCTCCCCGGCCAGCCGGATGCCGGGCGGCGCGTACTGGCGGCAGATCCGCAGCACTGCGTCGGCGTAGTACGTCGCCGCCGCCACCGAACGGGTATGGAAGGCCGACACCGTGGCCAGCGTGACCGGATCGAACCCCTCCCGGTCGTACTGGCACAGCACCGAGACGGTGGAGCCGGCCAGCGCCGCCGCGACGCCCTCCTCGAAGTCCGGCAACTGCTCCACGCCGGTCACCGGGCGCAGCGCCCAGCTCATGTCGACCGCCACCCGCAGGCCGGGGAATCCTTCCCGCTGGCAGGCGGCTATCTGGCTGGTCAGCCAGTCCATCGCGCGCCCGGCGCCGAACTCCTGGCCGGACAGCAGGCGGCCCTCGCATTCCGCCGTGGTCAGCTGCCCCGCGGCCAGTGCCGATTCCACCGCGATCCCGCGCCGCGCCAGCTCCGCGGCGGCCCGATGCGGCGCCGAATCGCTCACCCAGAGGACCTTCAGCCCGCAGGCCAGCCCGTCGCGGACGAACGCCGCCGTGAGGTCGGACAGCTCTTCCGGCTCGCCGAACGTCAGGCACGCGTGGTCGTCCGCCGTCAGGTCCGTGATCTGAGCGTCGGCGCCGACTGCCACTGCGCCACCTCCACCAGCGCGGAATCCGCGCCTCCGGGCGCGGTCGTGACCCCCGCTACGCACCAAACCGTAGCGCGGCCCCGGCACCGGCCGCACGGCTATCACCGGCGCGCCCGCGCGACCAGGCCCGTCACGCTCACGCAGATCATCCTTTCCCGTCACGACCCCGGGCAACGCGGGCTCTTCTACCCGCCGGACGCGCCGTCATGCGAGATGATGCCCGGCGATCCCGCCGGGCCGGCGTTGTGACGCTCCGCGTCGTGTGGTAATCACCACGTGTGAGCCTGCTCGAGATCTCGGTAGCCGCCGGTGAATCAGGTCCGATGGTGACGCTGTCCGGAGAGGCTGATGTCACCAACGTGGCCGAGCTGAGCAACGCGCTGACCGCCCAGTTGGCCAGCGGTGCGCGGCACCTGACCGTGGACCTGTCCGGGCTGCGCTTCGCGGACTCATCGGTGATCAGGGCGCTGGTGCTGGCCGGCCGGACGCTGAAGGACCGGGGCGGCGGCCTGGAGCTGGCGCAGCCGCAGCCGGTGGTGGCCCGGGCGCTCAGCCTGCTCGGGGTGGACCAGGCGATCGAGATCAGGGGCGGGACCAGCGCCGGAGCCGACCCGGAGCGCTAGGCCGCGACCGGGGTGGCGGCGGCGGTCAGCCGATGCCGGGTGGCCGGCAGCAGCGCGCTGACCGCGACGATAAAGATCAGGCCGCCGAACCGGGCGATGGGCAGGGTGAAGTCGAGCGCCGGGGTGAGCAGGGTCAGCGTGGACAGCATGCCGATCGCCGCGACCACCAGCCCGCCCCAGGCCAGCGGCCTCGGGGTGAGCCGCAGGATCAGCGAGGGCACGGCCACCCCGGCGATGAGCAGCGCGAACGGAACCACGAAGCCCGCCGCGCCGGCCGCGAAGGACAGGTCGGACAGGGCCTTGGCCAGCGCGGCCCCGGCGATGTGCGCGGTGTCGGCCATGACCCAGGCCGGGCTGCTCCGGCTGATCAGCCGGGAACCAGGGATGAGCCAGCAGGCGGTCGCCCGGCGGCTGGGCACCCCGCCGAGTCGGCTGGTCGCGCTGGTGGACGGCCTGGAGCAGCGCGGCCTGATCGAACGGCGCCGCAATCCCGGCGACCGGCGCAACTACGCGCTGCACCTCACCGCCGCGGGAGAGCAGGCCATGGCCGCCCTGGGCCAGGCCGCCTCCGACCACGAGGCAGCCATCGGCGCGCCGCTCACCCAGGCCGAACGCGCCCAGCTGAGCAAGCTCCTGGCCAAGCTGGCCACCGCCCACGGCCTGGTGCCCGGCGTCCACCCCGGCTACCGCAACCTCGGAGACGAGGCCCGCTGAACCCCCCGGTATCAGCAGGCCAGTATGCCAGCTGACCCAGGTCAGCTGGCCCGGGCCTGCCGGCCCGGGTGGCCGCGCGGCCGCTTGTAGGCGATGATCCTGCCCTTCTCGAAGATCTCACCGCCCCAGACGCCGAACGGTTCGGCCCGGTCGATCGCGCCGGCCAGGCACGGCCGCCGCAGCGGGCAGCTTCCGCACAGCGCCTTGGCCAGCTCGAGATCGGCGGGATGCTCGGAGAACCACAGCTGGGTCTCGTCGCTGCAGGGCAGCGGATCGCCCAGGTCAGCGGCTCGTCTGGCCAGAGTGGCCAGCGAGGAAGTAGTCATGTCGCTTCACCCCCGTGAGGCGTAACTCCGGATTCCCCGTAAACCCGGACATCTTGATTGTGCACCATGCCGCTCCGGCTGGCATCAACCGCACGGCTGATATTTCATCCGTCAGCACCCGGATACGCTGTGTCGCCAGCGTGGTCAGGGCGCGGTCAGGCGCTGAGCGCCTCGGAGGGTTCGGCGCAGGCCTGGGCGATCTCCTCCAGCGACAGGCCGAGCGCCCCGGCCAGCGCGGCCACGGTGAAGAAGGCAGGGGTGGCGATGCGGCCGGTCTCGATCTTGCGCAACGTTTCCGCGGGAACGCCGGAGACGGCGGCGATCTCGGCCATGCTCCGCGGCCCGCGCGCCTCGCGCAGCAGCATGCCGAGCCGCTGCCCCCGCTCGTGCTCCAGGCGGCTCAGTGGCGGTCGGACCATACCGTGATAGTAATACCGGTATAGTTATCCCGCAAAGGGAGGTGCAGGTCTGGTGGTGGAGATCAAGACGGCAGCCGAGGTCCAGGCGATGCGCGGCGCCGGGGAGGTGGTCGCGGAGATCCTGGCCGCCGTCCAGGACCAGGCCAAGGCGGGGATGCGGACGGCCGAACTGGACGAGGTGGCCCGGGACGTGCTGGCCAGGAACGGGGCCTACTCGCCGTTCCTGAACTATCAGCCCGGCTTCGCCCCGGTGCCGTTCCCGGCGACCATCTGCACCTCGGTCAACGACGCCGCGCTGCACGGCATCCCGGGCCGGTACAAGCTGGCCGACGGCGACCTGCTCAGCGTGGACTGCGGCGCCGTGCTGGACGGCTGGACGGCCGACGCCGCGGTCTCGTTCACCATCGGGAC
>DATBGO010000104.1:0-2941 GCA_036558005.1 Streptosporangiaceae bacterium
CACGTCGGCGACCGGCGGGAGCTCCACCCAGCTGGCGGCGGTCTTGAGCGCTGCCGCCAGCAGGGTGCGGCAGCGCGCCTCGTCCCCCTCCGCCAGCGTGACCAGGGCCAGCCTGGCCTGGATGATCGCCTGCGTCCCGAACCACCAGGACGACTGCTTCTCCTCCAGCTGGGCGAGCAGGACGTCGCAGATCCTCCCGGCCGCAGCGGTATCGCCCTCGCGGTAGAGGAGCTCGGCGCGCACCAGGCCGAGCCAGGTCGCCGCGTCGCTCTGGCCGATGCCGCGCGCGGCCTCCTCGCGCTCGGCCCGCTCCAGGTCGGCGCGGGCGCCAGTCAGGTCACCTCCGCGCAGCCGGACGGCGGCCAGCTTGCCGCCGATGTGCGACAGATCACCCCATGCGCCGAGCTGCTTACCGAGGGCACTCGCCTCTTCGAGCGCCGCGACCGCGGCCACATGGTCGCCGCGCAGCCGGGCGAACTCGGCCAGCTGTATGAGCACGGCGGCCGTTCCCCACGCCTCGCCCAGGGCCCGGAACGCGGCCAGCGCGTCCTGGCAGTCCGACTCGGCCCAGTCCTGCCTGCCCAGCATGCTGCCGAACGTCCCCCGCAGCAGCGGGACCGCCGCCCGCACCCACGGATCCTCCGAGGTCATGTAGCGATCGAAGACCGCGAAGGCGCGGTTGGGCTCCCCGTCGGTCAAGGCCAGCATCGGCTCGCCCATGGCGGCGACCGGATGGGAGGGCGCGGTATCCGGTGACCAGCGGTTAAGATCGCCCACGGCCGCGGCCAGCGCCGGCCCGATCATGTCCATCTCCCAGCTGGTACCGCCGGCGGTGATCGCACAGACCACACGCGCCTCGGCCATCCGGAGCGTCTGCTCGCGTGGCTCGAACGCGAGCACCTGGCGGGCCAGCGCCTCCGGTTCGCCGGGCTGGCCGCGCAGCATCCAGTACCAGCCGAGCGCCCGCACGAAACGCAGCGCGGTGTCGGCCTGCTGCCTCGCGATCGCCCAGCGCAGCGCGGCGTGCAGGTTGTCCTGCTCGGTGGTCAGCTCACGCAGCCAGCGGCCCTGCCCGGCCGTGCGGAGCCCCGGATCCGCGGTCTCGGCCAGGTCCAGGCAGTACGCGGCGAACGCGTCCCGCACCGCGGCTTCCTCGTCCGCATCCGCCAGCCGCTCCAGCCCGTACGCGCGGACGGTCTCCAGCATCCGGTACCGCGGGGAGAGGCCGTCCTGGCCTTCGGCCACGCTCAGGATCGACTTGTCGACCAGGCCGGACAGCGCGGGTAGCACCGCGGCCGACGGCAGCAGCCGGTCGGCGCAGACGTACTCGGCGGCGGCCAGGGTGGCCCCGCCGGGGAAGACAGCGAGCCTGCGCGCCAGTACCTGCTCGGACGCCGACAGCAGGTCCCAGCTCCAGTCGACGACCGCCCGGAGCGTCCTGTGCTGGGGCAGCGCCGTCCGGCTGCCCCCGGTCAGCAAGCCGAACCTGTCGTCCAGGCGCTCCGCGAGCTGAGCCGGCGTCAGCGTGCGGAGCCAGACGGCGGCCAGCTCAATCGCCAGCGGCATCCCGTCGAGGGCCCGGCAGATCCGGGCCACGGCGGCCGCGTTGGCCTCGCCCAGCTCGAAATCCGGCCGGACCGCCACCGCCCGGTCGCGCAGCAGCCGGACCGACCCGTAAGACGCGATCGTCACCGGGGCGGCCGGAGCCGGCGGGATCGGCAGCGGGGGGACCGGGCACAGCGTCTCACCGTCGATGCGCAGCGGCTGCCTGCTCGTGGCCAGGATTCTGAGCCGCGGGCAGGCAGCGAGGACGTGGCCGGCGAGCGCGGCGGCCGCCTCGATCACGTGCTCGCAGTTGTCCAGGATCAGCACGTCGTCGCGGTCGCCGAGCGCGGCGGCCAGCCGGTCCAGCGGACCCGTGCCGGGTTCGGCGGTGCGACGGGCGATGACCGGCTCGCGGATGCCCAGCGCGTGCAGGACCGTGAAGGCCACCTCGGCCGGATCGGTCACGGGCGCCAGCGGCACGAACCACGCCGCCGCGCCAAGCCGTCCCGAGGTCTCGATGGCCAGCCTGGTCTTGCCCACTCCGCCCGGGCCGGTGAGCGTGACCAGTCGCGCCGCGCGCAGGCTCTTCAGCACCCGGGGCAGGTCCTCGTCGCGGCCGACGAAACTGGTCAGGGGGGTCTGCGCCCGGGAGGCGGAGGGCCGTGCCTGGGCCGCCACCTCGGCCCGTTCGGTATCAGCCTTCTGCTCTCCACCCCGCAAGATGCTGAGATAGACCTGCTCGAGCTGGGCGGACGGGTCCACCCCGAGCTGGTCGGCGAGCAGCTCGCGGCCCTCGTGGTACGCGGCGATCGCCTCGGCTTGGCGCCCGGCGGCGTACAGCGCGCGCATGAGCTGGGCCCGGGGGCGTTCGGCCAGCGGGTCGGCGGAGAGCAGTACGCGGAGCTCGCCGACCAGGCTGGCTCCTTCGCCGAGGGCCAGGTCGGCCTCGATCCGGTCGGCCAGGACGCTGGAGCGCAGCTCGGTCAGCCTGGCCGCGGTCGCCTCGGCGAGGTCCGAACCGGCGGCGTCGGCCAGTGGCTGCCCCCGCCAGCCGAGCAGTGCGTCCCGCAAAACCCGCGCGGCCTGCGCCGCGTCGCCGTCGGCCAGCGCGCGGCGGCCCCGCGCGGCCAGTTCCTCGAAGGCCATCACGTCGACCGCCCCCGGCGGCACGGCCAGGCGGTACCCGGCCGGGTGCGACTCGATCACGTCGGCCGCCCCGGCCTGGCGCAGTTCGGCCCGGAGCCGGGAAACCAGTGTCTGCAGCGCATTGCCGGGGTTGCCGGGCGGATCGTCGGGCCAGAGTTCCCCGGCCAGCGAGCCGGCCGGGACGACACGCCCGGCGTTCAGCGCGAGCAAAGTGAGCAAGACCCGCAACTGGCGGCCGCCGACGTGGACT
>DATBGO010000105.1:0-1581 GCA_036558005.1 Streptosporangiaceae bacterium
GGTGCCGTGCGCCTCCACCGCGTCGACCTCGCCCGGCGCCAGGCCCGCCGAGGCCAGCGCCGCCCGGATCACCCGCTGCTGCGACGGGCCATTCGGCGCGGTCAGCCCGTTACTGGCCCCGTCCTGATTGACCGCGCTGCCCGCGACCACCGCCAGCACCAGATGCCCGTTCCGCCGCGCATCAGACAACCGTTCGAGCACCAGCATCCCGGCGCCCTCGGCCATGCCCATGCCGTCGGCAGCGGCCGAGAACGCCTTGGAGCGGCCGTCTGGCGCCAGCCCGCGCTGCCGGGAGAAGCTCACCAGGTCCCCGGGGGTGGCCATGATCGTCACGCCGCCGGCCAGCGCCAGCTCGCATTCCCCGGACCGCAGCGCCTGGCTGGCCAGGTGCAGCGCCACCAGGGACGAGCTGCAGGCCGTGTCCACCGTCACGGCTGGTCCTTCGAGGCCGAGCGTGTAGGACACCCGGCCGGACAGCACGCTGGTCGCGTTGCCGGTCATCAGGTGACCTTCCAGCCCGCCGGTGCCGTCAAGCGTCTGGACCAGGCTGGTGCTGTACCCGGAGAAGGCGCCGCCGATGAAGACGCCGGTCGCCGATCCGCGCAGCGAGGCCGGGGCGATCCCGGTCCGCTCCAGCGCTTCCCAGCAGACCTCCAGCACCTGCCGCTGCTGCGGGTCCATGGCCAGCGCCTCCCGCGGGCTGATCCCGAAGAAGCCGGGGTCGAAGTCCGCCGCGTCGTGCACGAACCCGCCGCCGCGCACGTACGAGGTGCCGTCCTGGCCCGGATCGGCGTCGTACAGGCGGTCCAGGTCCCAGCCCCGGTCCGGCGGGAAGCCGGAGATCGCGTCGCCGCCGCTGGCCAGCAGCTCCCAGAGTTCTTCGGGGCTGCGGACCCCGCCGGGGAACCGGCAGCTCATGGCCACGATCGCGACCGGCTCGCCGTCGACGGCCGCCGGCCGTGCGGACGGGGCGGTCTCGCCGGCGGCCTGGTCGCCGAGCAGTTCGGTGCGCAGGTACCCGGCCAGCACGGCCGGGGTGGGGTAGTCGAACAGCAGGGTGGCGGGCAGCCGCAGGCCGGTGGCCAGGCCGACGTGCTGGCGCATCTCCAGCGAGGTCAGCGAGTCGAAGCCCAGGTCGCTGAACGCCCGGTCGGCCGGGATCTCGTCGCCGGAGGCGTGGCCGAGCACCGCGGCGGCGCCGCTCCTGATCAGGTCGGTGAGCATCCGGTTCTGTTCGGCCGGGGGCAGCCCGGTGAGCCGGCGGGTCAGCTCTCCTTCGGCGACCAGGGCCATCTCGCTGCCGGGGTCGCGCGCCAGCTCGGCGGCCAGTTCCCCGATCTCGGGCAGGTCGCGGAGGAACGGGCTGGGCGCGGCGGCGAACGGGGCCCAGTCGACGTCCATCACCGCGAGCAGCGCGTCGGGCCCGTCCAGCGCCTGCCCGAGGGCCTGGATGGCCAGGCCGGGGTCCATCTCGGGCAGCGGGCCGCGGCGCAGCCGCTGCCGCACGGCCTCGTTCGCCTGCGCGACCCCGCCGCCCGCCCACGGGCCGAACGCCACCGACAACCCGGCCAGGCCGCGGGC
>DATBGO010000106.1:0-1581 GCA_036558005.1 Streptosporangiaceae bacterium
CTCCACCGCGTCGACCTGGTCCGGCGACAAGCCCGCCGAGGCCAGCGCCGCGCGGATCACCTTCTGCTGGGACGGGCCGCTCGGCGCGGTCAGCCCGTTGCTGGCCCCGTCCTGGTTGATCGCGCTGCCCGCCACCACCGCGAGCACCGGGTGGCCGAGGCGGCGTGCGTCGGACAGCCGCTCGACCACCAGCATCCCGACGCCTTCAGCCAGGCCCATGCCGTCGGCGCTGGCCGCGAACGCCTTGCACCGGCCGTCCGCTGACAGCCCCTTGCGCTGCCGGGAGAAGCTCACCAGGTCCCCGGGAGTGGCCATGATCGTCACGCCGCCGGCCAGCGCCAGGTCGCATTCGCCGGACCGCAGCGCCTGGCAGGCCATGTGCAGGGTGACCATCGCCGAGGAGCAGGCGGTGTCCACCGTCACCGCCGGGCCCTCCAGGCCGAGCGCGTAGGACACCCGGCCGGACAGCACGCTGGTCGCGTTGCCGGTCATCAGGTGACCTTCCAGCCCGCCGGTGCCTTGCAGGACAGCCTGCAGGCCCGCGTTGTATCCGCCGTAGGCGGCGCCGACGAAGACCCCGGTCAGCGAACCGCGCAGTGACACCGGATCCACGCCGACCCGTTCCAGCGCCTCCCAGGACGCTTCGAGCAGCAGCCGCTGCTGCGGGTCCATGGCCAGCGCCTCGCGCGGGCTGATGCCGAAGAATCCGGGGTCGAAGTCCGTCGCTTCGTGCACGAACCCGCCGCCGCGCACGTACGACGTGCCCTCGTGGTCGGGATTGGGGTCATACATGCCCTCCAGGTCCCACAGCCGGTTCTGCGGGAAGCCGGAGATGGCGTCGCCGCCGCTGGCCAGCAGCTCCCAGAGTTCTTCGGGGCTGCGGACCCCGCCGGGGAACCGGCAGCTCATGGCCACGATCGCGACCGGCTCGCCGTCCGCGGGAGCCGCGGTGGTGACCGGAACCGGCGGGGCCGACTCGTCGGCGGCCTGGTCACCGAGCAGCTCGGCGCGCAGGTACCCGGCCAGCTGGGCCGGGGTGGGGTAGTCGAACAGCAGGGTGGCGGGCAGCCGCAGCCCGGTGGCCGCGTTCAGGTGCTGCCGCATTTCCAGCGAGGTCAGCGAGTCGAAGCCCAGGTCGCTGAAGACCCGGTCCGCGTCGATGGCGTCGGGAGAGGCGTGACCGAGGACGGCGGCGGCGCAGGCCCGGATCAGGTCGGTGGCGGCCCGGGTCTGCTCGGCCCGGGGCAGGCCGGCCAGCCGCCGGGTCAGTTCGCCCTCGGCCATGTCGGTGTTATCAGCCCCCGGGCGGCGGGCTAGTTCCCCGGCGAGCTGGACGACGTCGGGCAGGTCACCGAGGAACGGGGTGGGGGCGGCGGCGAACTGGGCCCAGTCGACGTCCATCAGCGCGAGGTGCGCGTCGGGGCCTTCGAGGGCGTGACTGAGGGCCTGGATGGCCAGGCCGGGGTCCATCTCGGGCAGCGGGCCGCGGCGCAGCCGCTGCCGCACGGCCTCGTTCGCCTGCGCGACCCCGCCGCCCGCCCACGGGCCGAACGCCACCGACAACCCGGCCAGGCCGCGGGC
>DATBGO010000107.1:0-5768 GCA_036558005.1 Streptosporangiaceae bacterium
GGAGCAGGCGGCGGCGCTCAGTGCCTACGAGCGGGGCACCGCCGCCCTCGACAGCGCCCGGCGGGTCAAGGACATGGGCGCGGTCAGCCGGGCCATCGCCGAGGGGCAGTATCACCTGGCCAGCGCCGACGCTCTCGCGGCCGGGCAGCCTCGGCCCGAGCGGCGCCCGTCGTGTTTCTTCGACCCGCGGCACGGGATGTCGGTGACCGATGTGTTCTGGACACCGTCCACCGGCGGGCCCGGGCGCTTCGTCCCGGCCTGCTCCGCGGACGCGCACAAGGTCGAGCAGGGCATCGAGCCCGAGCTCCGCCAGGTCGAGGTCAACGGCGCACCGGTCAACTACGTCAACGCGGGCTTCGCCCCGTCCTACTGGGGTGGGTTCGGCTTTGGCCCTGGGCTGTTCACCGGGTTCTTGCTGGGTGAGGCGCTCGGCGGTTTCGGCGGCTTCGGTGGGTTCGGCGGGCCCTACTACGGCGGGGACTACGGCGGCGGGGACGGCGGCGACTTTGGCGGTGGTGATTTCGGCGGCGGCGACTTTGGCGGTGGTGACTTTGGCGGTGGTGACTTCGGGGGCGGTGACTTCGGCGGCGGCGATTTCGGCGGCGGGGGAGACTTCGGCTAGCCATCCGGAGTGGTGAGCAGCAGCTGAGCGAGTTCCACCCGGGACCTGATGCCGAGCTTGCGGTAGGCCCGGGTCAGGTGCGACTCGACGGTCTTGCGGGAGACGAACAGCGCCGCGGCCGCCTCGGCGTTGTTCAGCCCCCGGCCTACCGCCCGGGCGACCTGCAGCTCCTGCGGGCTGAGGGCACCCAGGCCGGAGGCGGTCGCGCCGTTCCTGATCTCGGCCCTGGCGCCGGCGGCGGCCAGCTCGGTCATGGCCCGGGCCGCCCAGGGCCGTGCGCCCAGGCCGCTGAACAAGGTCAGGGCGTGCCGGAGGGGCCGCCGGGAAGCGACGCGGCGGCGGGCCCGGCGCAGTGCCTCACCCTCGCAGAGCAGGGTGCGCGCCTGCTCGAACGGCACCGGCCGCCGCTGGTGCGCGGCACGGGCCCGGGCGAACCAGCCCGCGGCTTCCACCGGGTCCTGGGCCAGGATCCCGCGCGCCCGTGCGGCCGCCGCCCGCGGGTACACCAGGCGGGTGGCCTCGGCCCGCGCCTGGAGCCAGGCCAGGATCTCCTCCGCCCGCTCCGCGGCACCGGCCCGGGCCAGCGCCTCGGCGAGGTCGCCAGCGAACGGCACCACGTTGGGGTTGCCCAGCCCGCCGGCCTGTCCTTCGGCCCAGGCGCGCTCGAGGTGGTCGATCGCCGCCGCCAGGTCGCCGCAGCTGAGCGCGCACAGCCCGAGCGCCGCCGCGGTGTAGACGGCCACGCCGCCCACACCCAGGGGCTCGGCCTCCTGGCTGGCCCGCAGCACATGCGCCGCGCACCCCTCCCGGTCGCCGCGAGCGGCCTCGATCCGGGACAGCTGGGCCAGGCCGTACCCGGCCAGCCCGGGCTGATCCATCTCCTGTGCCCACCGCAGCGACTCGGTGGCGTCCGCGTACCCGGACGCCCAGCGCCCGGTCCACCAGCCCAGCTCGCTCGACAGTCCCAGGGCCAGGGGCAGGGCCGCTGGAGCGCCGCTGCGCCGCCCGCAGTCGACGACCGCACTCAGGCGCAGCCGGCCCTGCTCGTAGCGCTCGGTCCAGATATCACCCTGGGCCAGGAACACCGCGCCGGCCTGCTGCTCCGGCGCGAGACCGGCCGGCGGGAGCAAGGCATCGGCCCGGCGCCGATAGCGTTCGGCCTTATCGAACTCGCCCGTCATCACGAACGCCTCGGCCACCATCGCCGGGACGGCCGGTGCCGCGTCCTCGGCCTGGGTGCTGCCGCAGAGTTCGTCGGCCTGCTGAGCCACCTGGCGCACCAGGTCGAACCGCCCGGCCATCGCCGCGGGCAGGGTGGCCTCGGCAAGCAACGCGACCGTGCGCACCGGGCAGACCGGCCGGCTCCCGGCCGACGCCCGCACCAGGCCGCTGAAGGCCCGCAGCGGGTCACCGGCCCAGGTCCTGGCCCGCCCGAGGACCAGTTCGGCCTCGGCGGCGAAGACCGGGTCGCGGCACAGGGCCAGCGCTTCCTCGCACCAGGCCGCGGCGGCCGCTGAGTCACCCGCCAGGTGCGCGTCGGCGGCGGCGTGCAGCAGGCGCCGGGCCCGGGCGTCGTGGTCGGCGGTGAGCGCCGCGGCCCGCTGCCAGGTCCGCGCCGACGCACCGTACCCTTGCCGCCGCCGCGCGTCCGCCGCCGTGGCCGCGAGGGCCTCGGCCGCGGTGTCATCGGGTCCGGTGGCCGCCGCCCCGAGGTACCAGGCCCGCAGGTGCCCGTGGGCGGCTCCGGCCAGGGCGCGGCAGGCCGCGGTTTTCGCCCCCAGCGGTGTCCGGCCGACGATCACCGGGTGCATCAGCGGATGCCCCAGCCCGATCTCGCCGTCCACCGTGCGGACCAGCCCCCGCCGTTCGGCCGGGGCCAGGGAGCCCAGCGACAGCTGGAGCGCGGCCAGCGCGGCGGCCACGTGCCGCCCCCCACTGACCGCGTCCACGGCCACCACGAACAGCGACAGCCGGGTGTCTTCCGGCAGTTCCTCGAAAACCCGGCCCCACGCCTCGTCCAGGGCCTGCCCGAGCTCCAGGTGCTCAGGCCCGAACGTGGACGTGCCCACGGCGGCGCCGGCCAGGTTCTCCAGCACCGCGAGCGGGTTGCCGCCGGTCAGCCCGACCAGCGACCGCAGCGCCGGGCCGCTGACCTCGGCTCCTAAGCTGCGGGCGAGCTCGGCGCATTCGGCCACCGTGAGGCCGCCGAGCCGCAGCACGGGCAGACCTGGTTCCGCAGGCGGCGCCCCGGGTTCCTCGCGGGCGGCGAGGATCATCACGACGCGTTCCGCGGCCAGCCGGCGCGCGGCAAACAGCAGGATCTGCCTGGACTCGGGGTCGATCCACTGAAAGTCGTCGACCAGCACGGCCAGGGGCTGCTCGTCCGCGGCGCTGGCCAGGACGCCAAGCGCCCCGGCGCATCCCGCCAGCGGGCCGGACGCCGGCCCGCTGGACAGAGCCAGGCAGACCTCGAGGGCGTGGCGCTGGGCGGGGGGCAGGGCCCCGAACCTGTCCCGCAGCGGAGTGAGCAGGTCCGCGAGGGCGGCGTAGCCCAGGGCGGCTTCCGATTCCTCGCCGCGGGCCCTGAGGACACGCAGGCCGGCCTGGTTCGACGCCACGTCGGCGACGTGGTTGAGCAGCGCGGTCTTCCCGATCCCCGGCTCGCCCGCGATGAGGACGGCGGTGCCGCCGTCGGCCGCTGACCCGATCAGCTCATCCAGGCGACGCCGCTCCCGGCTGCGCCCGATCAGTCGCGGCGGGTTAGGTCCCGGTTCCGCCTGCGTGACCACCGAGCCCATGTCCGATCCCCCGGGTGCCCTGGTCCACCGTCCCGGATGGTGGACCAGGCCTCACCATGCCTGCCGTTTAGCCAGTCTCGTCACGCTAGGCCGCCATTCGTGAAGGCGTAGTGACATGCATGTGGAGAAGGGATGGAACAGGCCTCAGCCGAGCGGCGCCAGCAGCTCCTTCTTGCCCTCGAAGGCGAACAGCAGCAGGTCGACCATGCGGAACGTGTCCTCATCCGGGCCCAGGTCAGGCCGCCATTGCGGGTCCCGCACGATCGACGCCCGGCTGCCTTCCATCGCGCGGTGGAACACCTCGGCCACCACCCGGCCGCCCACACCGGTCAGCCGTCCGCCGTTGACCTCGGCCTCCCGGAGCACGTAGAACCACAGCGGGGTGTTCTGCGCCAGAGAGTTCTTCTGGTCGTCGTTGAGGCCGTCCAGCGAGGCACCCCCGTTTCCCCCGATGATCTGGCCTGCGTCCATCGACTTGACGCCGAATTGCTCGGCTAGCTGCTGGCCGCTGCACAGCCGGACCATGCCGGACCGGGTCAGGTTGCGGAAAGCGAGGTTGAGCTCGCGGCCCACCGCGTGAATGGCGGCGTCGCGGCCACCGAACGAGCCACGCGGCAGCACCTGGAGCGGGTTGACCAGCAGCGTGTCGATGCGCTTGGTGATGTTGAAGTCGTCCGGATCGACCTTCAGGTCGTCCCGGCCCGCCTCGCCGAAGTCGTACAGCCGGCGGAAGTCCGCGACCCAGTTCCCCGGCAGCTGGGTCGTGCCTGCCTCGGGGTCGTCGAGGTCCTCCGCGGCACCCGCCGGGGCCAGGATTCCGCTGGTTCCTGAGAACGCGAACAGGAGCAGCAGGGTGGCTGGTATCCGCTTCGTGTTGAAGATCGCGTTCCAGTTGTAGACGTCCCTGATCATGCTGTGACCGAGCCGGTACGCCGCCACCGAGAATTCGATGGGCATGGTCGGCAGGTCACGCGGCTCGGTCCGGCTGTCGCCGTAGGCCGGGTACCAGTCGAGGTCGTCGTACTCGGCAGGCACCTCGAAGAACTTGCGGCCGTTGGTGAAGACATCCGTGACGATGTCCGGCTCCACGATGCGGGGCAGGAAATCCGTCCGCAGCATCCACTGGTAGTGCCGGACGACGCTGGCCCGGGCCGCCGGGAACAGCAGCGCGCTCGGCGTGGTTCCGGCCAGCTTGTCGACCACGCGGTTGTGGAACCTGATGAAGGCCAGATGCGTCTGCGCCACGGCGAGGTTCTCGTCGTTGCGCCGGTCGGGGATGTTGGCCAGCCGCTGCTCCGCCGGGGTCGATCCGGTGCCGACCCGGGGCAGGTCGAAGCCCTCGCGCGGTACCTTCGCGAACGGATTGTCGGCGCCGGGCGCGCCACCGTTGACCCCGCCCGTGGTTCCGGTCTTGATGTGCACGCCGTCAGCGGCGTAGAACTGCGGGTCCTTGTCCGGGCCGCGGCCGTACAGCGAATCGAGATCCAGCGCCGGCGACCGGCCCTGGACCAGTTCGTCGACGGTGACGTCCTGGCCCAGCTGGGCCGCCGTGGCGTCGAAGGTCATATCGTGATCGACCTTCTGGGCCAGGTAGGTGAACCCAGCGGGGATGCCGGAGTCGAACGGCGGGCCCGACTCGGGGTCGCCAGCGGCCGGGTCCGTGGTCATGGCCGTCGCCACCGCTTCGAAGATCAGTCTCCGGGCGTCGTCGACCGGCTCGCCCACCGGTCCCAGCCGCGAGAACCGGAACTTGCGGACGTCGGCCACGGCCGAGGGCCGGACCGTGGCCGCGTTCCCGTTCCGGTCGGTGGTCAGGATGCCCTCGCCCACGACGTAGTAGTTGTCCCTGTTGTGGCGCTTCATCGGTGGTCCTTTCTGGCTGAGCGAGGGGCGAGGTGATGGGACGCGGTCAGCGTGACGGCTGGCGGCACGCCAGCGGTCGCCCCTCCAGCCCAGCGCATCGATGACCCGGCGCGCTTCAGGGAACTCCCTACACCTGACGTAGGGTCGGGTGATGACGGCGTGACCGGGTACTGGCGGCATGCGGCGCTGTCAGCGAGGCGATCTGTGCCGCTCTCTGCAGGGTTAGTCCCAGCGGAAAGCGGCCAGCGCGGCGATTGCCGCCGCCAGCGCGATGGCCGCGGCCACTGCTACGTCGGCCCAGTTCAAAGCGGTCCCGAGCCACGGTGCCTGCAGGACGCGGGTGACATAGGTAAGCGGGAGGACGCCGCTGATATCGCGCATGACGCTGGTCATGACCTCAGCGGGTGGCCCTGCGCCGGAGAGCATCATCATCACGAAGAACAGGCCCAAGCCGGCGCTGAGGGCACCACGGGAGGTGGGGATGC
>DATBGO010000108.1:0-8584 GCA_036558005.1 Streptosporangiaceae bacterium
GCGACAGTCGCGGGAGCCCGGCGCCAGCTTCTGGCCGGGCTGGCTTGACCAGCCGAAGGCGAATTGGTTATCGTTTTCATTATCGTCAAGGGTAGTGGACGAGATCTGGCCGGCCCGGCCCGCGGGCCGGGCCCGCGTCAGGGCAGCCTTCATAGGGACGGAGTCCGGTCAGCCATGCCTCAGCGCCTGCCTGTCGCCGCGGTGGCACTCGCCGCCGTGGCCCTGCTGGCCACGGCCTGCTCGGCCGGGGTGACCCCGGCCGCCAACTCCGGGCCGGCCGGGGTGATCGTCGCGGTGGGGGCGGAGAACACCTACGCCAGCGTGATCAGCCAGATCGGCGGCAGGTACGTGCGGGTGACGGCGATCGAGAGCAACCCCAACACCGACCCGCACAGCTTCGAGGCCAGTCCCAGCGTGGCCAGCGTGGTCAGCTCGGCCCGGCTGGTGGTGCAGAACGGCCTCGGCTACGACAGCTACATGGACAAGATCGAGGCCGCCGCGCCCAGCCCGGACCGCAAGGTGATCAACGTGCAGCACCTGCTCGGGCTGCCCGACAGCACCTCCAACCCGCACCTGTGGTACTCGCCGCGCACCATGCCGGCCGTGGCGAAGGAACTGGTCAGGGAGCTGTCGGCGATCCAGCCGCAGCACGCGGCCTACTTCAGGGCGAACGAGCAGCGGTTCGAGCGCTCGCTGCAGCGCTGGCTGGACGCGATCGGCCAGTTCAAGCAGGCCTACCCGGGTACTCCGGTCGCCACGACCGAGCCCGTCGCCGACTACACGCTCCAGGCAGCGGGAACGGATAATCTCACCCCGGCCGCGTTCCAGGACGATGTCATGAACGGGGTGGACCCCGCTCCTCAGCTGGTCGAGCTGCAGAACCAGCTGATCAGCGGGCGCAAGGTCAAGGCGTTCCTCTACAACCGGCAGGTCACCGACAACCTCACCGAGTCGTTCCTCAGCCGGGCCAGGGCGGCCGGGGTCCCGGTGGTCGCGGTCTACGAGACCATGCCGGCTGGCTACACCTACCAGTCCTGGATGCTGGCCGAGGTCCAGGCGCTGCGGCGGGCGGTGGCCCAGCAGGCCTCAACCGAGCAACTCGGGCACTGAGGCTGGACAATGAGAGCGGTAGTGGCGTGATGGCTGATCAGGATGTGACGGACGTGAAAGACGTGGCAGCGACGGTCACGGCCGGCGAAACCCTCGCTGTGGACGGCGTCTGCGTGCGGCTGGGCGGCCGGGAGGTGCTGCACGATGTCAGCTTCACCATCCGGGCCGGCGAGTTCACCGGCCTGATCGGCTCCAACGGCGCGGGCAAGACGACGCTGCTGCGGGTCATCCTCGGGCTGCAGGCGCCGGCCGCGGGCACGGTCACGATCGCGGGCCGCCCGGGCGGCCGGGGCAGCCGGCTGGCCGGGTACGTGCCGCAGCGGATCACGCTGGACCCTGACATGCCGCTGCGGGCCAGGGACCTGGTCGGGCTCGGCCTGGACGGGCACCGGCCGGGCCTGGGCCTGCCGTCGGCGAAACGCCGCCGCCTGGTCGACGAGATGCTGACCGGGGTCGGCGCGCAGCGGTTCGGCGGCGAGCGGGTGGGCAACCTGTCCGGCGGCGAGCAGCAGCGGGTCCTGATCGCGCACGCGCTGATCAGCAGGCCCCGGCTGCTGCTGCTGGACGAGCCGCTGGCCAACCTGGACATCCGCAGCGAGCGGGAGGTCATCGCGCTGCTGGCCAGGATCGCCAGGCAGCAGCAGATCGCGGTGCTGATCTCGGCGCACGAGATGAACCCGCTGCTGCCGGTGATGGACCGGATCGTCTACATGGCGGGCGGCCGGGCCGCCAGCGGGACCACCAGCGAGGTCGTCCAGCCCGACGTGCTCAGCAAGCTGTATGGCCAGCACGTGGACGTGATCCACATCCACGACCGGATCCTGGTCGTGGCCGGCCAGGGCAACGGGCCCGACCCGGCGCCCGAGCACCAGGCGGTGCCGCCGGTGCCCGGGACCGGGTATCCCGGGCACCGGGCTCACATCGAGCACAGCGGGGACGGCTCCCGGCCGGCCGGCCGCGGGTGAGCGTGATGGAGCACTTCCTGCGGCTGGTGTTCGCCCCGGGCTTCTTCGGCAACGAACCGGTCCAGGTCGCGCTGGTGACCGGCGGGGTGGTGGCCGTCGTCTCCGGGATCGTCGGCACGTTCGCGGTGCTGCGCGGCCAGTCCTACGCCGGGCACGCGCTGGCCGACATCAGCGTGACCGGGGGATCGGGCTCGTTCCTGGCCGGGATCAGCCCGCTGTGGGGGTTCGTCGGGGTCAGCGTGCTGGCGGCCGCGGTGATGGACGCGATCGGGGTGCAGCGGCCGCGGGGCCGGGACCTGGCCACCGGCATCGTCCGCGGGGCCGGGCTCGGCCTGGCCGCGCTCCTGCTCTACTGGGACGCCCGGCACACCAGCACGACCGGGGCGACGATCACGATCTTGTTCGGGTCCATGTTCACCATTCCCGGTTCGGTCATCGGGGTGGTCGCGCTGCTGAGCGTGGCCGCGATCGGGATCGTCGGGTTCTTGTACCGGCCGCTGCTGCTCAGCTCGGTGAGCGGCGACCTGGCCTCGGCCCGCGGGATCCCGGTCCGCCTCATCGGCTCGCTGTTCCTGGTGGCCGTCGCGCTGGCGGTGGCGCTGTCCGCGCTCACCATCGGGGCGATCCTGAGCACCGCGCTGCTGGTCGGCCCGGCGGCCGCCGGGCTGCGGCTGACCAGCAGGCCAGGCGCGGCGATGGCCTGTGCGGTGCTGCTCAGCCTCGCGGCGACCTGGCTGGGCATCCTGCTGGCGTTCGACAGCTTCAGCTGGCCGCCGTCGGGGCACGGGTGGCCGGTCAGCTTCTTCGTTGTCGCTCTGGTCTTTGTCTTTTACCTGCTGGCGCAGGCGCCGCGGGCGCTAGCGGCACGGCGGGCCTGATGTTCGCCGGTTACCTGCTGAACACGTGGACGGCGGCCACGATCGCCGCGGTGGTCGCGGGCGCGGTCGGGTTCTTCATCGTGCTGCGCGGCTCGGCGTTCGTGGCTGACGCGGTGCCGCAGGGCGCGTTCGCCGGCGCCGCGGGGGCCAGCCTGCTGGGCATCAACACGCTGCTCGGGGTGGCGGCGTTCGCGCTGATCGGGGCGCTGACCATCGGCTGGCTCGGCCGCCGCGGGCGGCACGACGTGGCCACCGCGCTGGCGCTGGTGCTGATGCTCGGGCTCGGCGCGCTGTTCCTGAGCATGAGCGTGCAGTACGCGCCGGAGATCTACTCGCTGCTGTTCGGCGAGCTGTTCGGGGTCGGGGCCGGGCAGGTGCTGCCGGTCGCGGTGCTCGGCGCGGTGTCGGTGGCCGCGATCATCGTCATGTACCGGCCGCTGCTGCTGAGCTCGGTGATGCCCGGGCTCGCCGAGGCGCGGGGAGTGTCCAGCTTCCGGATCGAGCTCGGCTTCCTGATCGTGGTCGCGCTGGCGACCAGCATGACGCTGCCGGTGGTCGGGGCGCTGCTGATCTTCTCGCTGATGATCGGGCCGCCGGCCGCCGCCCGCTCGGTCACCAGCCGGCCACACCTGGCGCTTGGCCTGTCGGTGCTGATCGCGCTGGTGACCGTGTGGTTGTCGGTCGGGCTGGCGCTGACGACCAACTGGCCGCCCGGGTTTTTCGTGGGAACGCTCGGCGCGTGCAGCTACGCGGCCGGCCGCGGCTGGGCGGCCTGGCGCCGCAGCAGGAGGCCGGCTCCGGCCACCGCCATGGCCGTGACGTGACCCACCGCGCTGACCTGCAGCGAGGCGAGCCCGCCGAAGATGTTGCCGACCGCGATCAGCAGGATCAGGTCGATCCCGGCGGCCACCCTGGCCGGCCATGAGCCGAGCAGCAGCGCGATGACGATGGCGGCGACCACCACGTAGGACGGGCCGACGTCGATCAGGTAGCGGTCGGCGGCGGGCAACTGCCCGTGCGCCACCCGGTAGCCGACGATGCCCTCGCTGACCAGCGTGCCGACGATCTGGCCCGCGGCGCAGACGACGGCGGTCCGCAGGTTGCCCAGAGCCCGGTTCGCGCCGAACATGGCCAGCGCGATCAGCACCGGCCAGGCGGCCACCGCGTCCTGCGCGACGAAGGCCGAGCCGGTCAGCGAGCCGGCCGGGTGGTGCTCCAGGTTGTGCACGCTGGTGCTGGCCCAGCTGATCACGGCCGCGCGGCCGGAACCGGGCAGGGCGTGGCAGACCACGCTGGTCAGGACGAACAGGCCGAGGTAGGCCCACGCGACGGCGTACCTGGTGAAGATCACCCGCAGGGGCAGCCAGCGCATGAGGCAAGCGTAGGGAACCGGCGCTTGTCATTCGCCCCGGGCGGGCTAGGGCTGCTGGAAGTCCGGGGTCAGCCAGATCCGCTGGTGCAGGTACGACTTCACCTTGGTGACGTACTGGCTGGCGGCCGAGGTGTGCCAGCGGCCGGCGAACCAGCGCCCGACACAGCCCCAGAGGTCACCAGCGTGATACGGCTGGCCGTGCGGCACGTTGCTGAGCCAGGTCTCGTAGCCGTCGAAGCAGGACCGCCAGATGGCATACGCCGCGTCGGCGTTCATGGCGGTGGAGTCGGCGATCCCCGGCCAGGTGGCCTGCTCGTAGGGGAACCTGTTCTGCAGGATGCCGTAGCTCTGCGGGCACTGGCCCTTCTTGCCGTCCTGGCCCAGGCCATGACCGGGCGGGCAGGCGGTCTTGTCGGTGCCCCAGTCGCCCAGGGTGTCTTGCTGCCACCAGCTTTCCACCGCGGCCTGGGCGAAGACGACATCCTGGTCGATGCCCCACTTGCAGGCGGCCCAGCGCAGGATCTGGCTGGTGGTGCCGGTGAAGTCGCCGTTGATCCTGGACGCGAGCAACTGCCCGGCCCGCGGGCTGTCGCCGGCCGGGAAGAAGCTGGCCCCGACGTGCTGGCCGGTGGTGTGGTTGTAGCCCTTGTTCGCGCCCTTGTTCTCCGCCCGCGGCCTGGCCCGCACCCAGCGGGCGCACTGAGCGCCGGAGGGCAGCTTCGCCCCGGGCGGCAGGGTGCGGAAGTAGGCAGGCCCGGCGGCTGACTGCCCGGCCGCCGCGGCGGACCTGGCCGGCCCGGGCCTGGCGTGCCGCGCGCCGGCCTTGGCGGCGGGCTTGGCGGTGGCGGTTGCCGCGGGCGCCGCGGCGTCCGGCTGGGTGCCCGCCATCGCGGTCTTCGCGGCCGCCGCGGCCCTGGCTGCGCTGGCGCCTGCCCGGCTGCCGGCCGCGTGGTTTTCGCCGGTGAGGGCGATTCCCCAGCTGGAGTAGTGCGCGATCGCGAGGATTCCGGCGACGAGAACGACCAGCAGCGCGGCAACCCGGCCAGCCAGCCAGGCGCGCCGCCGGGAGCGGGTACCCCTACGGCCCATAAATCGTTACCTCTACTCCTACCGGATATTCAGTGTCAATCGGTTCCGGATGCTGTGATCACCTGTGATTCCGCCCTGGCCGGTTTTCGTGAATTTGGTCAAAAGCTGGCCGGCCTGGTTGACGTGTGTCGAATTCTTGTTCGATCATACTTGGATGGACGCGGAGTCTGCGCAGGTCATCACGGGTTCTGGCGGCCAGTGGGACGGACGGCCGGGCGCGCGGTGGGGTGACCCGGTGGTGTCCGGCTCGGGCGTCCTGCCGGTCCTGCCCGCGCTCGCGGAGTTGCTTCCCGGCGGCGGCCTGGCGCGCGGATCGGTGATAGCGACCGGACGGTGGGGCCTGCTGTGCCTGGCGCTGGCGGCGGGCGCGTCCGCGGCGGGCGCGTGGTGCGCGGTCGCCGGGATCCCGGAACTCGGGGTGCGGGCCGCCGCCGACGCCGGCCTGGACCCCGGCCGGATGCTGCTGATCGCCCAGCCGGGGGGAAGCTGGCCGCAGGTGGTGGCCTCGCTGCTGGACGGCTGCGAACTGGTGCTGCTCCGGCCGCCGGACCGGCCGCCCGCGCAGGTGCGGCGCAAGCTGGAGGCGGTCATCAGGCGGCACGGCGGCGTCCTGGTGGTGGCGGGCGACTGGGACGGCGCGCAGTCCCGGCTGCTGGTCGCCGAGCAGGAGTGGATCGGGATCGGGGCGGGGCACGGGCGGCTGCGCGCCCGCCGGGCCCGGGTGGTGGCGGCCGGGCGGGGCCAGGCGGCCCGCCCGCGAACCCGCTGGCTATGGCTGCCCGGCCCCGATGGGTCGGTGACCGCGGCGGCAGCCGTCGATGGCACGGCTGTCGATGGCACAGCTGTCCATGATGCGGCCGCCGCCGCGGCTGTCCATGATGCGGCCGCCGGTGGCGCGGCAAGCCCGGTGGAGGTCAGCGGGCTGGTGGCGGAGCACGGGGGATTAAGACGCGATGACGGCAACGGCAAACGGCCCGCGCCGGGTGCTGGTGGTGTGGTGCCCCGCCTGGCCAGGCGGCCCCGTGGACGGCCCGGTGGACAGCGGCCCGGCGGGCGGTGCCGATCCCGGGCCCGGCCCGCAGGCGTTCGAGCAGGTAATCACCGTGGTAGCGGAATTCTGCCCGCAGGTAGAAGTCCTCCAGCCGGGCCTGTGCGCGCTCAGTGCCCGCGGGCCGGCCCGCTACTTCGGCGGGGAAGAGCAGCTCGCGGGGAAAATCACCGAAGCGGTGACCAGGCACGGCTTCGCCTGCCGGGTGGGTATCGCCGATGGCGTGTTCGCCGCCCGGCTGGCCGCGCAGGCCGGGCCGTCCGGCCAGCTGGTGCCGCCCGGGCAGACACCGGCCTTCCTCGCCCCGCATCCGGTCAGCGCGCTGGGCAGCCCTGATCTGGCTGGCCTGCTGCCCCGGCTGGGCATCTGGACGCTCGGGGAGTTCGCGGCGCTGCCTGCCGCCGAGGCGGGGAGCAGGTTCGGGGCCGAGGGAGCGCTCGCCCACCGGCTCGCCCGGGGCGCTGAACTAAGGCCGCTGCTGCTGCGATCGCTACCGGCGGACCTATCCGTTCTGGCAAATTTTGATCCCCCGGCGGGGCAGGCCGAGCCGGTGATATTCGCGGCCAAGTCGCTGGCCGCGCGGCTGCACGCTGGCCTGGCTTCGAGCGGGCTGGCGTGCGTGCGGGTCCAGGTGCGGGTCGAGTGCGCCGACGGGCGGGAGTTCAGCCGGCTGTGGCGGCACGACGGGCTGCTGTCCGACGCGGCCGTGGCCGAGCGGGTGCGCTGGCAGCTAGCCGGCTGGCGGGCCGGGGACGGGGCCGCGGCCGGCGGGGTCATCCTGCTCCGGCTGGTTCCCGACCAGCTGGTCCGGGACGAGGGGCGTCAGCTGGGCCTGTGGGGGGGCGCCGTCATCAGCGACCGGGTGGCCAGGGCCGCCATCCGGGTCCAGGCCATGCTCGGTCACGGCGCGGTGACCCGCCCGGTCCTCTCCGGCGGGCGCAGCCCGGCCGAGCAGGCGACGCTGGTGCCGTTCGGCGACGCCAGCGGCCCCCTGTTCCCCGCGGACCAGCCGTGGCCAGGACGGATCCCCGCGCCCGCCCCGGCCACGGTGTACCCGGTCCCGCTGCGCGCCGCGATCACCGATAACCGCGGCGGGACCATAGCGGTGACCGGGCGCGCGGATATCTCCGCCCCGCCGGCCCAGCTCGCCGCTGCGGACGGGCACGTCCTGGCGGTCGTCTCCTGGGCCGGGCCCTGGCCGCTCACCGAACGCTGGTGGGACCCCGCCAGTGCCCGCAGGTCAGCCAGGTTCCAGCTGGTCACCGAGGACGGAACCGGCTGGCTGACGACGGTCCGCGATGGCCGCTGGCTGATCGAGGGTAGCTATGACTGACTGCGGAGTAAACGAATATGAGTTCGATAGCTATCCGGTCTTGTCAGTGCTCGCCGCTAGTATGGTCGAAGAGCAGATCTCGCCAGGCGACCCGGCGGCGGCCAGGGAGGTGACCCCAATGCCCGGCTACGACACCCCAGATCACGGCACCCCCGACACCAGTCATGAGAACACCAGTCACGAGGACACCAGCAACGGGAACGGAAGCTCCGGCCCGGGCGGCGCTGCCTTCCTGGGAGGCAGCCCGCTGCCGGGCAGCGGCGGTGACTCTTTCGGGGGCCTGTCCTGGTCGTGGCAGCTGGACAATGCGGCGCTGGTGGCCGCGCTGAATGAGCCTGCCCCGTGGAACAGCCCGCCCCGCCGGCCCGTGAACCATCAGCCTCGCCATCGCGCGGACGACCCCTCCCATCGCCCCGTCTCCAGCCCGGCCGCCCGCAACGAGACCACGGCCCGTCGCGGCGACGATCGGGTAGCTGTCGACCACGCACCGGAGCAGGACCTGGCTGCTGACCACCCGGCAGCCCGCCACCCGGGCTCCGGTCACCCGGGCTCCGGCCACGTAGCACCTGACCACCAGGCGTCTGGCCGCGCGGAATCTGACGGTGCGCCTGCGGACGGCGTGAGTGGTGTTCCGTGGCCGGTTCTGGACGCGGGTGAGGCGGAGTGGGTGCGGGAGCAGGAGGAGCTGGAGTGGGCGTGGGCTGCGGGGCGGGTTCGGGAGGTGCCGGCGGGCGTGGTGGCGGGGCGGGTGGCGGAGGCGTTGCCGGCTGGCCCCGACCTGGCGGGATG
>DATBGO010000109.1:0-30826 GCA_036558005.1 Streptosporangiaceae bacterium
ACCAGCGAGCCGTACAGGTACACGCCGGCCAGGTCCGCGCGGGCCAGCAGCGCGTCCCGCAGCCGGGCGAGCAGCAGGGCCACGTCAGCGGGCAGGTCAGGCGGGGGCACGGCCGCCTCAGGACGCGAAGACCGAGGATGCGTGACTGACCGCCACGTCATGCGTTATGCAGGTTGTCCCGTCCAGCACGTGCAGCAGCATGCTGGTCGGCTCGTGCAGGTAACCACAGGGCTCCGCGTCGTGCATGCGCAGCGCGGTCTGCCGGAACGTGCTCGGCGCGATGGTCATGATGGTTCCGGCGAACATCGCGGTGATACCGCGGTGCACGTGCCCGGCGAGCACCCGGGCCACGTGCCGGTGGCGCCCGATCACCTCGCCGAACTCGGCAGCATCGGTCAGCCGCATGCTGTCCATGAACGGCAGGCCGACCCGAAGCGGCGGGTGATGCACGCACACGAATGCCGGCCGCCCGGCACTGGCGCTCAGCGCCTTGTCCAGCCAGCTGAGCTGGCCGGGGCCGAGGTAGCCGGACGGGCTGCCCTCGATCCGCGAGCAGGTCACGATGATCGTCGCCTCGGGGTACTCGATCGTGTACGAGGCGGACGTGCCGCCGCCCAGGAACGGCGTCCCGCCGAACTCGGCGATCAGCGCGGCCGGGTCGTCATGGTTGCCGGCCACCAGGTGCACCGGCACCGGGCAGCGCCGCAGCAACTCGTGCAGCGCGGCGTACTCCTCCGGATGCCCGGTGTCAGCGAGGTCGCCGGTGATCAGGACGCAGTCGGGGCGCGGCTCGATCGCGAGCAGGCGGCCGACCGCCTTGGCCAGGCTCGCGGCCGGCTGGCCCGCGGCCGGCCCCCGGCAGATGTGCGGGTCACTCAGGTGGGCGATGCGCATGCTCTGAACGTAGCGGTCAGATCGCCGGCCCCGGTAACGGGCAGGAGGCGGGGCGGGTAACGGGCGGAAGCCTGCTAGCAGCAGGCCGCCTGGCCGCCGTGCGCGGCGCAGCACGACCCGCCGGTCTCCTCGCCGCACCGGACCGGGCTGTCGCCGAGGACGGCGTAGATCTCCCAGGACTGGCCGTCTGGCACGCCTTCCACCCAGATCTTGTCCTGCCGGGCGTAGCAGCAGGCGGTGTCGCGCTCGTCGGCGGACGTGAGACCGGCCGCGGTCAGCCGCGCCTGCTCGGCATCGACCTCGCTGGTGTCCTCGACCTCGACGCCAAGGTGGCTGAGGGTGCCCGCCCGGGCCGGGTCCTGGATCAGGACCAGCTTGAGCGGCGGCCGGGTGATCGCGAAGTTCGCGTAACCGGGCCGCCGCTTGGCGGGCTCGGTGCCGAACAGCCGGCGGTAGAAGCTGACCGCCTCGTCGATGTCGCTGACGTTCAGCGCGAGCTGGACACGGGACATGCGAGCCTCCAGGGGGCATCGATAAGTATCTATGTAAGTGCCTAGCCTGAGCTTGGCACCAGACATAGATGCCTGTCAATATCCGCCCTCGGCACCCTGATCGGCAGCTGACCTGGCGGCACCCGGGCCGCACGCGCTGGCGGGGGGCTCCGGCCCGGGCACCGTTCGGAGTAGGGCGAAGGGTCCAGGGCACAGATTGGAGTCATGAGACCCGGCCGCGCCCCCGCCGACGTCCCGCGCCCAGCGATCGCCGCGCAGCCGCCCGCCGCGCCGGGCCCGCTCGCGCTGACCGCGGTGTGCCTGGGCTACTTCATGGTGATCCTGGACACCACGATCGTGACTGTCGCGCTGCCCGCGCTGCGCGCCGACCTGGGTGCCAGCGTGGCGGGCCTGCAGTGGGTGGTCGACGGGTACCTGCTGACCTTCGCGGCGCTGCAGTTGTCCGGCGGGCTGCTCGCGGACCGGGCCGGCGCCAGGGCGGTGTTCCAGGCCGGGCTCGGGCTGTTCGCGCTGTCCTCGCTCGGCTGCGCGCTCGCCCCGGGCATCGCGCTGCTGGTGGCGGCGCGGCTGATCCAGGGGGTGAGCGCCGCCCTGTCGGTGCCGGCCTCGCTGGCCCTGCTCCGGGTCGCCTATCCCGGGCCCGCCGCGCGGGCCAGGGCCATCGGGGTCTGGGGCGGCGTGGCCGGCATCGGGGCGGCGGCCGGCCCGGTGCTGGGCGGCATCCTGGTCACCGGGCTGAGCTGGCGCGCGGTGTTCGTCGTCAACGTGCCGGTCGGCATCGCCGCGATGATCCTCACCGCGCGGCACGTGCCCGCCGCCGCCCGGCAGCCCCGGCCCGCCGACCCCGGCGCGCAGGCGGTCGCGATCCTCGCCCTGGCCGCCCTGACCTACGCGCTGATCACCGGCGGGCAGGCCGGCCTGACCCCGGCGGTGCTCGCCGTTGCCGCGCTCTTCGTCCTGGCAGCCGCCGCGTTCGTGCTGGTCGAGCGGGGGCGGGCCGCCGCGATGCTGCCGCTGTCCCTGTTCACGAGCAAGACATTTTCCGGCGCGAACGCCATCGGCTTGCTGATCAATCTCGGTTTCTACGGCGAGCTGTTCGTCCTCAACCTGTACCTGCAGGAGGTCAGGCACTACCCGGCGGTGCTGGCCGGCCTCGCGCTGCTGCCGCAGATGGGCGTGACCATGCTGGGCTCGTCGCTCTCGGGCCGGATCACCGCCCGCGCTGGCAGCCCGCGGCCGGCCATGCTGGCCGGGCTCTGCCTCGGCGCGGCCGGGCTGCTCAGCCTGATGGCCGCCGGGGCGAGCACCCCTTACTGGGTGCTGGTCGCGCCGATGCTCGCGGCCGGCTTCGGGATGTCGCTGACGATGCCGGCCGCGACGACCGCGGTGGTCGAGGCGGCGCCCGCCAGCCGGGCCGGGCTAGCCTCCGGCGTGATCAGCACCAGCCGCCAGGCCGGCGGGGTGATCGGCATCGCCGTGCTCGGCGCCCTGGCCGCCGGCAGCGCCGGCCTGCTGCCTGGCCTGCGGGCCGGGATGGCCATCGCGGGCGGCGCGTTCGGGCTCGCCGCCGTCCTCGCCGCCGTCACGGTGAGCCAGCACCCGGCTCGCTCCGGCTGACACCCGCGGGGCGGTGCGGGTCGCGGCCAGCACCCCGCAGCAGACCAGCACCGCCCCGCCGAGCTGGAGCAGCGTAGGCGCCTCGCCCAGCACCGCGAACGCCAGCAGCAACGCGGCGGCCGGCTGCAGCAGCAGCGTCAGCGAGGAGATCGCGGCCGGCAGCCGGGGCAGCGACGAGGTGATCAGCAGCCAGCCGATCGTCTGGCTGGTCAGGGCGAGCAGCAGAAGCCAGCCGAAAGTGGCCCAGCCGATGTCGAGCTGGAACCCGCCGAACGTCACCCCCAGCAGCGCGCAGCCCGCCACCGCGCCGGCCGTGGCCTCCGCGAGCGGCCCGGCGATGTGCGGCGTGGCGGCCGACGTGCGCCGCATGATCAGCAGGTAGATCGCGTAGGCGACCGACGTGCCCAGGCCGTAGCCGATGCCCGCGGCCGGGTCACTGCCGCTGGCCGGCCCGCTGGCCAGGCCCGACACCAGCAGGACGCCGCCCATGACGGCCGGCAGCGCCAGCAGGAAGCGCCGCGCCGAGGCCAGCGAGCAGCACGGGCCGGCCCGCGGCGATGGAGCGGCAGGCCGCGACCGCTCTGGCCGGGCCGGCCAGGCCAGCGCGCATCCGGCCAGGATGAGCAGCTGTCCCGGCGGTCACAGCCGTGTGGCCGGCCAGGCGCCGGCTCACAGGTGCTGCGCGCTGCCCGCGTGGCCGTCCCTGGCCTGGGTGCCTGGCTGGCTGGCCAGCGCGACCTGATCGGCCAGCGCGATCTCCAGCTGGCCGAGCTCGGTCGGGTGGAACGGCGCCGGGCCGCCTGGCCCCTGCACGTACGGCTGCGGCGAGCACAGCTGGTGCCCGGCGAAGCTCGGCTGAACCGACAGGTAGCCGAACTCGCGGGCCCCGGTCGCCAGCACCTTGTTCAGCGTGGCCAGCCGCGAGCTGAGGATCGTGACCTTCTCGCTGCTGAGCCCGTGCCCGGCGACGCAGGCCAGGTCGCTGCCGAACGGGTCGTAGTAGCCGTTGACGATCACCCTGGGCCGGCCGGGCAGCGCGGCGAGCTGGGTCAGCAGCTGGAAGTAGTCCCGGCTGAACGCCGCCAGCTTCTGCTGGAAGAACGCGGTCGACGCCCGGTCATCGCACTGCGGCGCGGCCGCGCAGAACCCGACGATCGCCGACCACTGCAGGTCGTCCGCGCCGACGCTGACGATCACGACCGACGCGTCCCGCGCCCGCACGGCGGTACCGAGCTGGGGCGGCATCCGCATGCCGTGCTTGCGCTGGGCGCCCAGCAGGCCGCGGCGGATCGTGGCGCTGTTGCAGGCGAGGTTCAGCACCTTCCAGTTGTTCGCGCCGGCCAGGTCCGCGGCGTAGGAGTCCGCGCTGCGCCCGCAGGCCTTATCCGCCCGGGACGGCCTGCTGACCGGCGGCAGCCCGGCGCCAGACGCGGTCGAGTCGCCGATCACCACCGCCTGGTATCCGGGCAGCGGGCGGCCGTGGCGCTGCACCTGCCGCTGCACCGGCGCCGGGTCGCTGCCCACCAGCTGGTTCAGCGACCTGACCTGGCCGAGCGCGGTCCTGGCGCTGCCCGCGGCGAACACGATCGCGCCGATGTTGACCAGCTCGGTGAGGACCAGCCCGGCCACCAGCAGCCACACCGTCGACTTGGCGGGCAGCCTGCGCCAGCCCGCCACCGCTCCGGTGAGCACCAGCGCGATCAGCCCCGCGATGGCCGCTTCCCAGCCGAAGTACTGGGTCCACCCGTCGTCCAGCTGGCTGCCCAGCCGCTGGGTGGCGCTGCGCGCGCTGGTTTCCTGGGCGAAGTTGGCCAGCTCGCTGTCGATGCTGATCTGGGTCAGGGCCAGCTTGGGCCGGACCGGCCCGGCGAAGTCCACCACCGTGGGCAGGCTCTGGCCGAACAGGTCCACCTCACCGGGCCCGGACGTGCTCAGCCACGGGGCGGTCGCGCCGACCTTGATGACCTGGCCGGCCACCGTGACCGTCTGCATCGGGGTGACCCGCAGCGCCACGCCGATGGCGATCGCCGCCACCGCGATCAGGCCGGCCACGCTGATCAGCACGACCGTGACCCGGTGCGGCAGATGACCCAGCGGCCGCTGGCGACCTGGTCGCGGCAGCAGCCGCACGGCCCGCTCCGCCAGGGCGGCCGCAGATCCAAGGTTGCGCATCGTCATAGACCTACCCACGATTACCTTCAACTCCGGCGCTGTGCCAAACCGTTACCCGCGCGCCCGAAGAGATCGGCGGACCGGGGCACTGCCGAAGCCCGGACCGGCGGCCCGGAGAATGGGCGATATGGCCGACGACCGCACCCGGCTCCGGCGCACCTTCGACACCGCGGCCGGGCTCTACCAGCAAGCCCGGCCCGAGTACCCGGCTGAGCTCTTCGACGCGCTGGTCGCGCTGGCCGGGCTGCGTCCCGGCGACCGGCTGCTGGAGGTCGGCTGCGCGACCGGCAAGGCCTCGCTGCCGCTAGCCCGCCGCGGCTTCGCGCTCACCTGCGTCGAGCTCGGCGCCAGCCTGGCCGATCTCGCCAGGCGCAACCTGTCCGGCTTCGCGGCCGAGGTCATCACGGCCGACTTCGAGACCTGGCAGCCGCCCGCTGGCAGCCGGTTCGACCTGGTCTTCGCCGCGACCGCGTGGCACTGGATCGACCCGGCGCTGCGCTACCGGAAGGCCTGGGAGCTGCTGCGCCCCGGCGGGCACCTGGCGTTCTGGGGCGCGATGCACGTGTTCCCCGACAACGGCGACCCGTTCTTCAGCGAAATCCAGGATGTCTATAACGCCATCGGCGAGGGACTCCATGACGACTGGCGCTGGACCCGTCCGGGGGAATTGGCCGACGAGCGGGCCGAGATGCAGCAGGACGGCCTGTTCACCGGCGCGGTCATCCGCCATTTCGACTGGGAGGTCAGGTACACCGCGGCGCGGTACATCCAGCTGCTCGACACGTTCTCCGGCCACATCGCCATGGCGGACTGGCAGCGTGACCGGCTGTACGGCGAGATCACCCGGCGCCTCGCCGCCCGCCCCGGCGGCCTGCTGCGCCGGCACTGGGGCGCGGCCCTGCACGTCGCGCGCAGGGCCGGCTGACAAGCCCGGTCAGCCCGCGGCGGGCACCCGGGGCGCGTCGGTGCGCATGCTGTAGCACAGCGCGTCCGCCATCACCGCGAAGTCCTCGGCGCCCTTGGCGGTGAGCCGGTCATCGGCGCGGGCCAGGTTGCGCAGGTGCCGCATGCCGTCCAGGGACCGCACGGCCGCCGCGTCGAGCAGGCCCGAGCGCAGCGCGGTGTCCAGCAGCACGTCGAAGTTGGCGCTGGCCAGCTCGGCCTCGCTGAGCCGCCCGGCCGGCCTGATCACGTTGCGCAGCTCGGCCTCCAGCGCCGCCCACCGGTCGTCGATCAGCGCCAGCGGGCCTCCGGCCGCCCGCGCGGACGGCTGGGCCTGCCCCGGCCCGGCCAGTCCCGTCCCCGGCCCTGGCCCGGCGGCGATGGCCACCCGGCGCGAGGCCGACAGGCTCTGCCGCACCGTGTCATGCGTCCTGGCCCAGTCTGAGTCGGGGGCCTGCCCGCCGCCGAGCTTGACCCGGGCCAGCCGCTCCAGCATGGTGCCGAACTGGCGCCGGAAGATCACCAGGATCGCGACCACGACCGCCGGCCAGGCGAGCGAGCTGACCAGCGAGGCGATGAAGTCAGTGGCGCTCATGCCCGGCCCGGCCCATCATCACGAACCCGCGGCGTGTCATGGAAAACGACAATACGTGGCTAACCCGGCCGGGTGCGGCGGGTCTAGCCGAATCGGTTCGCGAGCGCGCGGAACGCGGCAGGAGCGGCGCCGTGCAGCCACACCGGAATCTGCGTCCAGCGGGGCACGAAAACCACCGCACGGTCCCGCTCGGCCGCCGAGATGATCGCGCGTGCTACCCGTTCAGGATGAATGGGCAGCGGCCTGCGCCGCTGGTAAGGCCGTCCGCGCCGGTCGAAGAACGGCGTGTCGATGACCCCGGGCACCACGATGGACACCCCCACGCCCGAGCCGTCCAGCTCGTAGGACAGGCTCTCGGCGAAGCCGTTCAGCCCGGCCTTGGCGGCCGCGTACACCGCCTCGCCCCGCACCCCGGTCGAGCCGACGATCGAGGACACGAACACGACCCGGCCCCTGGCCCGCCTGCGCATCCCCGGGATGAGCAGCCTGGACAGCTCGACCGCCGCGGTCAGGTTGACCGCGATGAGCTCGTCGGCGGCGCCCTTCGGCATCTCCCCGATCGGGCCGGCCCAGCCGACGCCCGCGTTGTTGACCAGCAGGTCGACCGGGCCCGCGGCCTGCTCGGCCGCGGCCGCCAGGCAGGCAGGGCCGTCCGGGGTGGCCAGGTCAGCGGTCAGCGCCAGGCCCCCCGACCTGGCCGCGACCTTGGTCAGCCGGGCCATGTCGCGCCCCGCGATCAGCGGTTTCGCCCCCGCCGAAGCCAGCGCGCACGCGGTCGCCGCGCCGACGCCCGATGATCCCCCGGTGATGAGGGCTACCGCTCCCGATAGCCGCATGGCGTCCTAGCCTGACGCAGGCGGCGGGCCGTAGCAAGGACCCGCGAGGGGTCAGGCCCGCGCCGCCGCCGGGTCGGGGTAAGCGTGTTCGGCCTGGCCGGACCAGCTGCGCACGATGTCCCGCATCGACAGCAGCCCGGCCACCTCGCCGTCGTCGACCACGATCAGGTGCCGGAAGCTGCCCCGCACCATCGCTGACGCGGCCCGCTCCAGGGTCCAGTCCGGCGAGGCGAAGACGACGTCCTCGGTGCGGTGATCGGCGACGACCTCGGTGTCGGGGTCCTGGCCCGCGCCGACCGAGTCGAGGATGTCCCGCTCGGTCAGGATGCCGATGCCCGAATGATCGTTGTCGGTCACCACCGCTGCGCCGACCCGGTGCGCGGACATCATCCGGGACGCCTCCCGCAGCGTGTGCGCGGGACCGACGGTCAAGACCACCTGGGTCATCCCGTCTCGTACCTTCATGATGGAATCTCCCGGGGTTGCTTGTGAACTTGTGACGCCCAGTCAGTCCAGCATCGGTGATCCGCGCGATCGGGGCAAGGCCCGGTCGTGATCGGCCGGCCGGCTCAGCTGGCGGCCAGCAGCTGGAGCACCTCGGCGTGCAGCGGACCGTTGGAGCACACCACGCTGCCGCCGTCCGGTGTCGGCTTGCCGGCCAGGTCGGTGAACGCCCCGCCCGCCTCGGTCACGATGATCTGCAGCGCGGCCAGGTCCCAGAGCGACACCTCAGGCTCGGCGGAGATGTCGACCGCGCCCTCGGCGACCAGGACATGCGACCAGAAGTCGCCGTAGGCGCGGGCGCGCCACACCTGGTTGCTCAGCCTGAGGAGGCCCGCCAGCCTGCCCTGCTCCTCCCAGCCATGCAGGCTGGAGTAGGAGAACGACGCGTCCTGCAGGCTGGACACCCCGGAGACCTGGCACGGCGATGCCTTGGTCAGGCTGCGCCCGGTCCACGCGCCGCCGTCCCGCCCCGCCCACCAGCGGCGGCCGAGCGCGGGCGCGGACACCACCCCGACGACGACCTCCTCGCCGTCCATCAGCCCGATCAGGGTGGCCCACACCGGCACGCCGCGGACGAAGTTCTTGGTGCCGTCGATCGGGTCGATCACCCAGCACCGCTGCCCGACGCCGGTCCGGCCGAACTCCTCGCCCAGCATCGCGTCCCTGGGCCTGGCCCGGCTCAGCACGTTACGCAGCGATTCCTCGGTCGCCAGGTCCGCGTCGGTGACCGGGGTGAGGTCAGGCTTGGCGTCCACGCGCAGGTCCAGCGCACGGAACCGGCGCATGGTGATGTCATCCGCGGCATCCGCCAGCACGTGCGCGAACCGCAGGTCGTCGCCATAACCCGCCATGGCGCGAAACGGTATCGCGTGCGGGCCCCGCTGGCCACGGCTGACTGCCCTTAGCGTTGCGTCATGGACTACACGCATCTTGGCCGAAGCGGTGTCTGCGTCAGCAGGCTGTGCCTGGGCACCATGAATTTCGGCGCGATCACGCCGCCCGCAGAGGCGCACCAGATCATGGACCGGGCCATCGAGTCGGGCCTCAACTTCTTCGATACCTCCAACACCTATGGCAAGCCGCGGGCGGAGGGGGTGACCGAGCAGGTCATCGGCGACTGGCTGGCGCTGGCGGCCGGCCGCCGTGACAAGATCGTCCTCGCGACCAAGCTGTACGGCGGCAAGGGCGAGTGGCCCAACGACCGGTTCCTGTCGGCGGTCAACATCCGGCGGGCCTGCGAGGAATCGCTGCGCCGGCTCGGCACCGACCACATCGACCTGTACCAGATGCACCACGTGGACCGGTCCACCCCCTGGCCGGAGATCTGGGAGGCGATGAGCGTGCTCCGCGCCCAGGGCAAGATCATCTACGTCGGCTCGTCGAACTTCGCCGGCTGGCACCTCGCCCAGGCCCAGGAGGCGGCGCTGCGCAGCGGGATGTTCGGCCTGGTCAGCGAGCAGTCCCTGTACAACCTGGCGGAGCGCACGGTCGAGCTTGAGGTGCTGCCGGCCTGCCAGGGTTACGGGCTCGGCGTGCTGCCGTGGAGCCCGCTGCACGGCGGCATGCTCGGCGGCATCCTGCGCAAGGAGCCGGGCGGCCGCAGCGGCGGCGGCCGGGCCGCCGAGGGAATGGGCGAGCAGCGGGACCAGATCGCCGGGTACGAGGGGTTCTGCGACGAGCTGGGCGCCGGGCCCGCGCAGGTCGCGCTGGCCTGGCTGCTGCATCAGCCGGCCGTGACCGCGCCGATCGTCGGTCCGCGCACGCTGGCGCAGCTGGACGGGGCGCTGGCTGCGCTGGAGGTCACCCTGGACGAGGCCGCGCTCAGCAGGCTGGACAAGATGTTCCCCGGCCCCGGCGGCCCGGCCCCCGAGTCCTACGCCTGGTAACCCGCCCCGCCCCCGCCCGAGAGCCCGGCCCCGCTCCGCCCGAGAGCCTGGCTCCGCTCAGCCCGGCCTCGCCCGGGAGCCTGGCCCCGGCTCAGCCCGGCCCCGCCCGGGAGCCTGGCCCCGGCTCAGCCCGGCCCCGCCCGAGGGTCCGGCCCCGGCTCAGCGCGGCCCCGCCCGCGTGCCCGGCCCCGCTCCGCCTGGTCAAGCCGGGGCTGGCCAATGATCACGGTTGTTTTTAGGGCTGCTCAGCCCTAGAAGTCGCCACGATCATGGAATCCGGGCGCCTTGCGCGGGTGCGGGGCGGGCTGGAGGGGGCGAGGCCCGCTGGACAGGCTTCGGTGCGGGCTCAGCGGCCGGGGGCGGGGCCGGCCAGCGGGCAGCCGGGCGGTCGGGTGCGGACAGCGGACCGAGTGCAGGGCTCGGTCAGCGGCCGGGGGCGGGGGTGTCGGCCGGGTCGAGGCCCTCCAGGCTGCGCAGCAGGCGGCGCAGCGAGTCCAGCCGGGCAGCGAGCGGGCCGTCGCCGTGGTCGCGGACCCAGGAGTCCAGCGCGCAGCCCGGTTCCAGGTGGCTGCACCCTGGCGGGCATTCCAGCGTGCCATCGGCCAGGTCGGTGAACGCCGCCACCACGTCATCGGCGGCGACATGGCCGAGCCCGAAGCTGCGCAGCCCGGGCGTGTCGATCAGCCAGCCGCCGCCGGCCAGCCGCAGCGCCACCGCCGAGGACGAGGTGTGCCTGCCCCGGCCGGTCACCGCGCTGACCCGGCCCACCGCCCGGTCCGCATCCGGGATCAGCGCGTTGACCAGCGTGGACTTGCCAACCCCCGAGTGGCCGACGAGGACGCTGAGCCGACTGTCCAGCTTCGCGCGCAGCGTGTCCAGCATCGGCTCGGTCAGCGGCCGCCCGGTCACCACGTAGTCGGTGCCCAGCGGCGCGTACACCGCCAGCAGGTCGTCCGGCTTGCCCAGGTCGGCCTTGGTCAGGCAGAGCAGCGGGTCGATCCCGGCGTCGTAGGCGGCCACCAGGAACCGGTCGATCAGCCGCGGCCGGGGCGGCGGGTCGGCGAGCGAGCTGACGATCACCAGCTGGTCGGCATTGGCCACGATGACGCGCTCGACCGGGTCGGTGTCGTCGGCCGACCGGCGCAGCACCGACGTGCGCCTCGCCACCCGGACGATCCTGGCCAGGGTGCCGGGGGCGCCGGAGATGTCCCCGGCGAGGCTGACGAAGTCGCCGACCACCACCCGCCTGCGGCCGAGTTCGCGCGCGGTCATCGCGGTGACCTCGAGCTCGCCGAGCACGCACCGGTACCGGCCGCGGTCCACCGCGGCCACGAACGCGTCGGCGGCGTCGACGTGCGCGGGCCGCCGCCTGGTGCGCGGCCTCGAACCCCGGCCTGGCCGCACCCGCACATCGTCTTCGTCCAGGTCGGACCAGCGCCCCGGCCGGGTCAGGGGGACTGCTCCAGCATCGCCGACCAGGTACTGGTGAACCCGGGGAAGGTCTTGCCGACGGTCGCCGCATTGTGCACGGTCAGGCCCGGCACCGCCAGGCCCAGCACGGCCGCGGCCATGACCAGCCGGTGATCGTCATGGCTGTCGAACACGGTGCCCGCCGCGCGCAGCGGCCGCGGCCTGATCGCCAGCCCGTCGGGCAACTCGGTGACCTCGCCGCCGAGCCCGCCGATCTCCGCGGCCAGCGCCGCCAGCCGGTCGCTCTCGTGCCTGCGCAGGTGCCCGATGCCGGTGAACTCCGACGCCGACCCGGCCAGCGCCGCGAGCGCCGCCAGCACCGGCGTCAGCTCCCCGATCTCGCTCAGGTCCGCGGTGACGCCGCTGATCCGCCCGGTGCCGGTCACCCGCATGCCGTCGGCGGTCAGCGCGCAGCTGGCGCCCATCGCGGTGAGCACCGCCGCGATCTGGCTGGCCGGCTGGGTGGTCTGCGCGGGCACGTCCCGCACCGTCACGGTGCCGCCGGTCACCAGCGCCGCGGCCAGGAACGGCGCGGCACCGGACAGGTCCGGCTCGACGGTGATCGCGGCCGGCCGCAGCGCTCCCGGGTAAACCCGCCAGACAGCGGGAACCGATAGTCCCTGCTGACTCCCGCTGCCAGCGCGGCTGCCGCTGTCCACCTCCGCGCCCGCGTCCCTGAGCATCCGCACGGTCATGGCGATGTGCGGCAGCGAGGGGATCCGCTGCCCTTCGTGCCTGATCTCCGCGCCCTTGTCGAACCGCGGCGCGGCCAGCAGCAGCCCGGAGATGAACTGGGAGGACTGCGAGGCGTCCAGGGTCACCCGGCCGCCTGGCACACCGCCGCGGCCGCGGACCAGGAACGGCACCGTGCCCCGGCCGTTGTCCTCGATCGTCGCGCCGAGCTCGCGCAGGGCGGCCAGCATCGGGTAGAGCGGGCGCCGCGCCGCCCAGGCGTCACCGCGGAACTCCACGCTTGCCGGGGTCAGCGCCGCCACCGGCGGGACGAACCGCATCACGGTGCCGGCGTTGCCGACGTCGATCACCGCGCTGCCGCCCGCACGGCCCGGCGTCACCCGCCAGTAACCGGCCGCGCTACCGGGTTCGGCCGGCCCGGCTGAGCCCGCCCCTCCGGGATCGGCTGCTCCGGCGGGCCCAGCACCGGCAGGGCTAACCGCACCGGAACTGGCCGCACCGGAACTGGCCGCACCGGGACGGGCGGCACCGGGACCGGCCACTCCGGGACCGGCCGCACCGGGACCGGCCGCACCGGGACCGGCCACTCCGGGACTGGCCGCACCGGGACCGGCCAGTCCGGGGACGGCCCCGGCCTGGCCAGCGCCGCTGAGCGGGGCCGCCAGGCCGGGACCGGAGATGTGGGCGCCCAGGGCGCGCAGGGCGCCGGCCATCAGGCGGGTGTCCCTGGCCCGCAGCGGACCGGTGATCACGGTCGGCCCGCCGGCCAGCGCGGCCAGGACCAGCGCCCGGTTGGTCATGGACTTGGAGCCGGGCACGGTGACCCGGGCCCGGACCGGACCGGCCGCAGCGGGCGCCTGCCAGCGGCTGCCAGGGCCGGGGCCCTGCTCTGCTGGCCCGTGCATGCTCGCTCCTCCTCAGGCGGCCCGGTCAGGCGGTGCGCCGGACCTCTGGCCTGAGCGTACTGGGCCGGCCCGCCCCGGCGGGCCCGCTGGCCGCGGCGGCCCGGCCGGGCCAGGATCGGAAAGCCGCCCTGACCGGGAAAGTGCAATCGCATTCCGAGGTTTGGCAAACCCGGATCTTGGCTATGAACTGGCACAATCTGTGCGTCCCCAGGCTCCTTGTTGATCTTGTTTAAGGTGAGGATATGTGCGGCCGGTATGCCTCCGCGCGGAAGCGGATCGAGCTACTCGAAGAGTTCCGCGTGGACAAGGACAGGGTCGCTGACCCGCTCGAACCCGACTACAACGTCGCGCCGACCAAGCGGGTGTACGCCGTGCTCAGCCGGGTGTCGCAGAACCAGGCCCCGGAAGGCGGCCAGGGCCGCCGGGGCGCCAGCGGCGACGGCGACGGCGACGGGGAAGGGGACGCCGAGGCGGCCACCAGGCAGCTGCGGGTGCTGCGCTGGGGCCTGGTGCCGTCGTGGGCCAAGGACCCGTCGATCGGCAGCCGCATGATCAACGCCAGGGCGGAGACGGTCGACTCCAAGCCCGCCTACCGCAAGGCGTTCGCCCGGCGGCGCTGCCTGCTGCCCGCCGACGGCTACTACGAGTGGCAGCCCGCCAAGATCGGTGCGAAGACCGTCAAGCAGCCGTTCTTCATCTCCCGCCGGGACGGCGGCTCGCTGGCGATGGCCGGGCTGTACGAGCTGTGGCGCGACCGTGACATGCCCGACGATCACCCGAACGCGTGGATGTGGACCGCCACGATCATCACTACCGACGCACCTGACGAGCTCGGCCGGATCCACAACAGGATGCCGATGATCATCGACAAGGATCACTGGGCTGACTGGCTGGACCCGGCCAACGACAAACCTGCCGACCTGCGCGAGCTGCTCGCGCCGGCCACCGCGGGCGGACTGGTCTGGCACCCGGTCTCCACCCTGGTCAACTCGGTCCGGCACAACGGCCCCGAGCTCATCGAGCCGGTCGAGTTGGACACTGCCGCCGGGGACGGGAGCGGATAGGAGGTTGGGGTCATGAATGCTGCCGCCGCTCGCGAGCGCCTGGAGCAGATCCGCGCCGAGCTCGACAGGTCCATCCTGGTGCTGACCGGCGAGCACCAGGACGAGTGGGTGCCTGAGTACCCGCAGGACGCCGCCGACGCCGGCGCCAACCTGGCCGAGACCGAACGGACCGAGGCGGTGCTGGCGATGGCCAGGGTGCAGCGCTCCGAGGTCAGCGACGCGCTGCGGCGGATCGAGACCGGCACCTACGGGATCTGCGTGGACTGCGGCGCGGCCCTGCCGGAGGGCCGGCTGGAAGCCAAGCCTCATGCCGCCAGGTGCGTGAAGTGCCAGTCGAAGCGGGACCGGCTGCGGCGCTGATCCTGGTCACGGAATGAAGGCCCGGTGTCGCGTGTTAGACCACGCGTGCCACTAGCCAGTTGCTCAGAAACCCGACCCGGGATGCTGGGGCGATCCACGGCTGGCTCTAGCGTTGTATCCTCCGGCCGAGGCGCCTGGCAGATCCGCCAGCCGCATCCGGCGCAGGCGGAGGAGGTGGGTCCGGTCCCTGAGACACTGCAGGAGCGCAGCGAGCGGTTCTCCCGCGATGTCCTGCCGTACCTGGACCAGCTGTATGCGGCGGCGATGCGGATGACCCGCAATCCTGCCGACGCCGAGGACCTGGTGCAGGAGACGTTCGCCAAGGCTTACGGTTCGTTCCACCAGTTCCAGGTGGGGACGAACCTGAAAGCGTGGCTTTTCCGGATTCTCACCAACACCTTCATCAATACTTACCGTAAGCGGCAGCGGGAGCCGCAGCGGTCGGGCACCGAGGAGATCGAGGACTGGCAGCTGGCCAGGGCGGCCTCGCACACTTCCACGGGGCTGAAGTCGGCTGAGGCCGAGGCACTGGAACGGCTTCCCGACTCCGACGTCAAGACCGCGCTGCAGGAACTGCCGGAGGAGTTCCGCATCGCGGTCTATCTGGCTGACGTAGAAGGCTTCGCGTACAAGGAGATAGCCGACATCATGGGCACCCCGATCGGGACCGTGATGAGCCGCCTGCACCGCGGGCGCCGGCAACTCCGCGAGATGCTGCAGGACTACGCGGCCGATCAGGGGCTGGTTAGGGCGGCTTCGGCCGCTCCAGCGGAGGCGTCGTCATCGGGCGATGTGCCTGGGAAGGACGCGGAATGAGCTGCGGCAAACCGCATGACGTTCCCTGCAGCGAGGTGCTCGCACGGGTGTATTCGTACCTGGACGGCGAGATCGAGGACACCTCATGTGCCCAGATCCGCCAGCATCTCGACGAGTGCGGTCCGTGCTTGCGCGAGTATGGCCTGGAAGAGGCCGTGAAACGGCTCGTGCACAAGCACTGCGGATACGAGGAAGCCCCGGCCGAGCTCCGCACCAAGGTGCTGACCAGGATCCAGGCCGTCCGTGCCGAGCTTGAGGTGGAGTTGCACGCCGAGTAACCAGTCCGGCGGACGGCTGGCGTTCAGGCAAATATCGGGCTTTGCGCCATTACGCGGCGCCACCATTGCCGCGTAGGTCTACGCGAATTTAGGTTGCCGGGTTACTCTGATTCGCGGCAACGGGAGCGGGCGCGGCGCCATGGCCCGGTCACGCGGCGGCACTTGGAGAGGCACCACTGGCGCGGTCAGATCGCAGCAGGCCGACATGCGAGGGGTCATGATCAAGGTCTCCCGGGCGGCGTGGTTCTACATCGCGGCGGTGGTCGCCGCGGCGGCGGCGCTGGTCGCGCCCGAGTTGTCCAGCTCGATGACCACCAGCTGGTGGGTTCAGCTCGGCGTCCTGATGATCTTGTTCTTGATCTGCCACTCCGCGCCGACCCAGCTGGTCGCCGGGCAGTCGGCGTGGTCGCCGAGCTCATCGGCCAGCCTGGCCGCGGTGGTCCTGCTCGGCCCGGGCGGTGCCGCGCTGGTCGGCGCGGCGTCGGTGCTGAGCCCGCGGCGCGGGCTGCTGCTGGCCGAGCGGGTCTTCAACGGCGCGATGTACGCGCTGTCGGGTTACCTGGCCGGGCGGGCGTTCGTGGCCCTGCACGGCCAGGTCGGCGTGCCAGGCCCCCGGTCGTTCCCTGAGATCGTCTGGCCGTTCGCCGCGGCCGCCGTGGTGCACGTGCTGGCCAACAACGGGCTGCTGGCCGGGGTGCTGCGGCTGACCGCGCACCAGGCCAGGCGGCCAGGCCGCCCGGAGTCCCGGCTGCCGCTGCTGCTGGTGTCCGACCTCGGCTATGCCGCGCTCGGGCTGGTCATAGCGGCGCTGTGGTGGGTGATGGGCCCGTTCGCCGCGGTGCTCGTGCTGGTCCCGCTGTTCGTGGCGCGGTGGGCGATGGGGCAGTTCTTCGAGCGGCAGCGGGCCTACTCGGCCACCATGGCGGCACTGTGCCAGGCGGTCGAGACCAAGGACTTCTACACCCGCGGCCACAGCGAGCGGGTGTCGCGCGGCTCGGTGATGATCGCCAGCCAGATCGGCATGCGGCCCGACCGGGCCGAGGCGATCAGGTTCGCCGGGATGCTGCACGACGTGGGCAAGCTGGGGGTGCCCACGAAGGTGCTGCAGAAGACCGGGGTGCTGACCGAGGAGGAGTACGCGGCGATCCAGCTGCACCCGATGCGCGGCCTGGAGATCGTCAGGGAGATCGGCTTCCTGAACGAGGCGCTCACCGGGATCATGCACCACCACGAGCGGATCGACGGGCGCGGCTACCCGATGGGGTTCGCCGGCGACGAGATCCCCGAGTTCGCCCGCATCATCGCGGTCGCCGACGCGTTCGACTCGATGACCTCGACCCGGTCCTACCGGCAGGCCCGCGGCATCGACGAGGCGGTCGAGGAACTGCGCAAGGGCTGCGACACCCAGTTCGACCCGGCGCTGGTCGACGCGTTCGTCACCGCGCTGCGGCGCGAGGGCTGGCAGCTGCCTGACCCGCCGGCCACGCCCGCCGACCGGGAGATGGTGACCGCGCAAGACCACGACGACCCGACCGCCCCGCTGCGCGTGGTCGAGACCTTCTGACCACGGGGGAGCGCCCTAGTGACCACCCACCAGCCCGAGCGCTGGGCCTCCTGGCAGGCGATGGACTCCGGCCGCCTGCTGCTGCTGGCCGCCGCGGGCATGCTGGTGGTGGCCGGGCTGGCCAGCACCGCCGCGGCCAGCGTGGTGAACCCGCCGGAGGCGGCCGCGTTCGGCGGCCTGATCGCGTTCGGCGAGCTGCTGCGGCTGGCGCTGCCCGGGGGCAGGGAGACCGCCCCGATCGCCACCACCGGGGCGCTGGCCTACGCGATGCTGCTGTACGTCCAGCCGCACACCGCCGTCACCCAGCGGCCGGTCCCGGCGCTGCAGGTGATCGCGGTCACCGCGGTCGGCATGACGCTGGGCGCGCTGCCGCACGTCGCGGCCGGCCGCCCGGCGGGCCTGACCGGGATGGCCTCCCGGCTGGTCGCGATCGGGTGCGTGGCGTTCATCTTCCGCCCGTTCGCGGACAGCCGCCTGCTCACCGCGCACCGCAACTGGTGGATCGCGTTCGCCGCGATGGTGGCGCTGGCGGGGATCTGGTGGCTGGTCGAGGCCGTGATCGGGGCCCTGATCAGGGCCGATGACCTGGGCGCCAGGTTCTCGGTGGCGTTGTGGGACGAGATGCGGGTGCAGGTCGCGCTGGGCGTCGCGGTCGGCGCGTCCGCGATCATCATGGTGTTCGCGGCCGAGGTCATGGGGCTCACCGAGCTGGCGGTGTTCATCGGGCCGCTGCTGGTCACCCAGGTCGCGTTCCGCCGCTACGCCGGCATCCGGGCCACCTACCTGCAGACCGTGCGCGCCCTGGCCCGGGTCACCGAGGTCGGCGGGTACGTGGAGAGCGGCCACTCCCGGCGGGTGAGCGCGCTGGCCGTCGCGGTCGGGCGCGAGCTCGGGCTGCCCGAGCAGGATCTCCTCGACCTGGAGTACGCCGCGCTGATGCACGACATCGGCCAGCTCGCGCTGCCCGACCCGATCCCCGGCGGGGCCACCGTGCTGGTCTCCCCGGCCGACCAGCAGCTCATCGCGGAGCTGGGCTCGGACGTGATCCGGCAGGCCGGGGTGCTGGACAAGGTCGCCGACCTGGTGCGCTGCCAGAGCTGGCCCGCCCGCGGCCATGCCCCAGAGCCGCCGGTCGGCAGCCGGATCATCCGGGCCGCCAACGCGTTCGACGACCTGGTCGGCGGCTCGACCGACCGGGACCGGATCTCCGCGGCCCTGGAGCGGCTGCGGCTGGACACCGCCTCGGAGTACGACGCCGGGGTGGTCGAGGCGCTCAGCGAGGTCGCGGGACGTCGGCTGGCCAGCCGCCTGTAGGCTGCCGCACGTGTTCGACTCGGTCCTCATCGCCAATCGCGGCGAGATCGCGCGGCGGGTGATCAGGACCGCCCGCCGGCTTGGCGTCAAGGCGGTCGCGGTCTACTCCGAGGCCGACGCCGGGCTGCCGTACGTGCGCGAGGCTGACCAGGCGGTGCTCATCGGGCCCGCGCAGCCCGCCAGCAGCTACCTGAACTCGGCCGCGGTCATCGACGCGGCGCGGCGCACCGGCGCCCAGGCGGTGCACCCCGGCTACGGCTTCCTGGCCGAGAGTCCCGCGTTCGCCGCCGCGGTCACCGGGGCCGGCCTGACCTGGATCGGCCCGCCGCCCGCCGCGATCGAGCAGATGGGCGACAAGATCAACGCCAGGAACCTGATGGAGCGGGCCGGCGTGCCGGTGTCGGCCGGCAGCAGGGAGCCGGTCGCGGACGAGGCGGCGGCGGCCGCCGAGGCGGCCAGGATCGGCTACCCGGTGATGATCAAGGCGGCCGCGGGCGGCGGCGGGATCGGGATGAGCGCGGCCTTCGACGAGGCGCAGCTGCGGGCCGGCTTCGAGACCGCGCGGACCAGGGCCGAGCGCTTCTTCGGCAACCCGAGGATTTTGCTGGAACGCTACATTGACCGGGCCCGGCACGTAGAGGTACAGATCCTCGGGCTGAACGACGGCCGGGTGCTGGCCATCGGCGAACGGGACTGCTCGGTCCAGCGGCGGCACCAGAAAGTCGCCGAGGAGACCCCGTCGCCAGGGGTGACCCCGCAGCTACGGGCCCGGATGCTGGCGGCCGCGTCCGCCGCCGGGGAAGCGGTCGGTTACCGGGGCGCGGGCACGGTCGAGTGCCTGGTCGACCCGGCGGCGCAGGACTTCGTCTTCCTGGAGATGAACACCAGGCTGCAGGTCGAGCACCCGGTGACCGAGCTGGTGACCGGGATCGACCTGGTCGAGCAGCAGTTCCTGATCGCGGCGGGCGGCGAGGTCAGCTTCGGCACCGCTCCGGTCACGCCCCGTGGGCACGCGCTGGAACTGCGGGTGTACGCCGAGGACCCGAAGCGGTTCCTGCCCAGCCCCGGGGTGATCAGCGAGTGGACCGAGCCGTCCGGGCCCGGGGTGCGGGTGGACGCCGGGTACGCGGCGGGCAACACGGTGACGCCGTTCTACGACCCGCTGCTGGCCAAGCTGTGCGTGCACGGCGACACCAGGGAGCAGGCCCTGGACCGCGCACGCGGCGCGGTGGCCGGTTTCGTGATCAGCGGGCTGAAGACGAACCTGGCGTTCCACGCCGAATTGCTCACCAGCGCCGAGTTCAGTAGCGGCCGGTACGATACCTCGGTTGTCGCCAGGCTGCGGCCGTGACCGCCATAGCCTGACAATGGTTGGGGTGGCAGCCCGGGCAGCGGTCGGGGCCGTGACGCGAGGAGGTGCGCGTGACCGAGATCCGCGCGGAGATGGTCGCGAACGTGTGGAAGGTCGTGGCCGCCGAGGGCGGCCCGGTCGCCGACGGGGACACGCTGGTCATCCTCGAATCGATGAAGATGGAGATCCCGGTCCTCGCTGAGGACTCAGGGACGCTGACCAAGCTGGCCGTGTCCGAGGGTGACGTGGTCCAGGAAGGCGATCTCATCGCGGTCATCGAATGACCGCCGGGGCGCGGGCCGTGCTCACCACCGGGCTGCGGGCCACCGTCCGCGCGGTCGTCACCGAGGCCGATACGGCCACCGCGCTGGGCAGCGGGGACGTGCCGGTGCTCGGCACGCCGCGGCTGCTGGCGCTGGCCGAGACGGCCACCCTGGCCGCGATCGGGTCATACCTGGAGCCAGAGCGCACCTCGGTGGGCACCGCGGTGCGGATGGAGCACAAGCGGGCCGCCGCCGTCGGCGAGGAACTGGTGGTCGAGGCCGAGCTGACGGCGGTCGACGGGCGCCGGCTGGAGTTCAGCTTCGTCGCCTGGGCCGGTGACCCGGCCGCCGACCTGGTGGTGGGCGCGGGCACGATCGAGCGCGTGGTGGTGCGCAGGGAGCGTTTCAGCGGGCGGTGAGGTCAGACGCCGGTGGTGCTGCGCGGGTAGGCGACCGCCGGGTCGGTGCAGATGTTGACCAGGTAGGGCAGGCCGGCCTCGAACGCGCGGCGCAGCGCCGGGGCGATCTGGTCCGGCCTGGTGACCAGCTCACCGGCCCCGCCCAGCGCGGTGGCGACCTGGTCGTAGCGGCAGCCTGGCTGCAGGTCGGCGGCGACGTCGTAGCCGTAGAGCTGGCGCATCGGGTGCTTCTCCAGCCCCCAGATGCCGTTATTGCCGCAGATCATCACCACCGGGAGCCGGTGCCGGACCGCGGTGTCGATGTCCATCAGCGAGAACCCGGCCGCGCCGTCCCCGAGCAGGAGCACCACCTGCGCCGACGGGCGGGCTAGCCTCGCCGCGATGGCGTACCCCAGGCCGGTGCCCAGGCAGCCGTACGGGCCAGGATCCAGCCAGCAGCCGGGGCTGCGCGGCTCGATGTACTTGCCGGCGTAGGAGACGAAGTCGCCGCCGTCGCCGATCACCACCGCGTCGCTGTCGAGCAGCCTGGCCAGCTCGCCGTAGATCCGCAGCGGGTGGATCGGGTCGGCGCCGGCGGCCAGCAGCCCGGCGTCGCCCGCGATCGCGACCCTGGCGGCCGCCTGCAGCCGCGGCAGCCAGTCCTGCCGCCACCGGGCCGGCCCGCCCGCCGCCGCGGCCGCCGTCGCGGCCGCCAGCCCGGTGAAGAACGCGCTCAGGTCGCCGGCCGCCGAGCCCGCCAGCTCGCGGTGCCCGGCGATGAGCTCCGGGGCGTCCGCCACGTGCACGACACCCGCCGCGCTGGTCCCGTTCTTGCCGCCGAACTCGCCGTAGCCGAGCCGGAAGTCCAGCGGGGTGCCGGCCACGATCACCAGGTCAGCCTCGCCGAAGGCCACCGACCTGGCCCTGGTGACCAGCAACTCGTGGCCGGGCGGCAGGATGCCGCGGGCCTGGCCGTTGGGGATCACCGGCAGGCTGAGCTCTTCGGCGGCTGACCTGGCCGCGCCGTCCGCGCCGTCCAGCCACACGTCCGAGCCGAGGACCAGCACCGGCCTGCTGGCCCTGGCGAGCAGCGCGGCGATCCCGGCGACTGCGTCCGGGTCGGGCCCGGTGACGGCCTGGCCCGGCCCGGCCGCCCGTCCTGGGCTGCTAGCCGGGCCGGATCCGCCGGCCGGGCCTGGCGCGGCGGCGGCGGCCTGGCCCGGCCCGGCGCCGCCGAACAATGCCTCCAGGCTGACGTCGAGGAAGACCGGGCCGCGGTGCCTGGCCGCGGCCAGGCTGAACGCCTGGTCGGTCGCCGGGCCGACCCTGGCGCTGTCGTGCTCGGTCCAGGCGCGCTTGGTGACCGCCTGGACCAGCGCCGGGTGATCGATCTCCTGCAGGCTGCCCGATCCCCACCGGTAGTCCGGCGCCCGGCCGGCCAGCACCACCAGCGGTGCCCCGTTGAAGTGGGCGGTCGTCATCGCGCTGATGCCGTTGGTCACGCCGGGGCCCGCGGTCAGCACGGCCAGGCCAGACGTGCGGCTGAGCCGGGCGGTGGCCTCGGCCGCGAACACGGCGGTCTGCTCGTGCCTGACGTCGACGATGCGCATCGGCGGGTCGGCCTTGACCGCGCCGTCATACAGCGGGAAGACGTGCCCGCCGGACAGGGTGAACATGGTCCGCACGCCATGCCGCCCGGCCGCCGCCACTGCGTGCGCGCCGCCGTGGTCAGGACGGGCTGGATCGGGTACCTGGTCGGCCATGTGGGGAGGTTACCAGCTGGTAGCCTCGCCGCTGCCGGGCTGCGCCCGGCGCCGGGTCCTGGTGACGAACTTGTACCTGTCGCCCCGGTACCACGACTGTGACCACTCGACCGGCGTGCCGGAGGTGTCGAACGCCCGCCTGCTGAGCAGCAGCAGCGGGAAGCCGGGGTCGACCGCGAGCAGCCGGGCGTCGTCCGGGCTGGCCAGCACCGTCTCGATGGTCTCCTCGGCCTCGGCCAGCTCCACCCCGTACTCGGCGGCGAGCGTCTCATACAGCGGCGCGTGGCCCAGCTTCCGCCGCAGCCCGGGAAACCTGCGCGCGGCCAGGTAGGAGGCGTCAACCGACATGGGCTCGTCGTCGGCATGCCGGAGCCTGCTGATGTGCAGCACCCGGCCCCCGGGCCGGATGTCCAGCAGCAGCGCCAGTTCCTGGTTGGCGGCCCGGTAGCCGGTGTCCAGGATCTTGGTGCGCGGGCTGAGCCCGTGCGCGCGCATCTCCTCGGTGTAGCCGGCCAGCTCCAGCAGCTGTGCGACCTTCGGCTGGGCGACGAACGTGCCCTTGCCCTGGACCCGGCGCAGCCGGCCTTCGATCACCAGCTCGGCGAGCGCCTGCCGGATGGTGGTACGGGAGGTGCCGTACCGTTGCGCGAGCTCGCGCTCGCCGGGGACCGGGCTGCCCGCGGGCATCGCCCCGGTCAGCGCGAGCAGCTCCCGCTTGACCGCGTAGTACTTGGGGAGCCGGGGTGCCGCGGTAGCCGCGGGCGCGTCATCGCCCGCCGCAGCGACATCGGGCGAAGTCACAGATCATCTCCCTCCGCGCTGCCCGATCGTGTCAGCGCGCAATCGTTTGAATACGGTCTTCCCCCGAATTTGGCCGACATTCCGGGCTCCGCCTGCCGGGCGGCGCCCGCGCCCGGCGGCGTGGCCCGCCAGCAGGTGCGATGATGACGGAGTGCCGACGATGACCAACCTCGCGCTGCGCCAGGCCGGGCTCGCTGAGCCCGACGTGGACTGGCTGCACGCGCTGGTGTCGGACTGGCAGCTGCTAGCCGACCTGTCGTTCGCCGACCTGGTGCTCTGGGCGCCGCTGCGCGACGGCGGCGGCTGGGTGGCGCTGGCCCAGATGCGGCCCACCACCGGGCCGACCGCCCTGCCCGATGACGTGGTCGGCACGGTCAGGTCGGCCGCCGACCGCCCGTTCCTGGAAGTGGCCAGGCGCGACTGGCGGATCTGCCGGGAAGGCGACCCGGAATGGACCAGCGGGGTGCCGGTCCGGCACGAGACGATCCCGGTCCCGCACGACGGCCGGGTCATCGCCGTCATCGAGCGGTCCACCAACCTGAGCGCGGCGCGCACCCCGAGCCGGATGGATATCGCCTACCTGCGCGCGGCCGACGACCTGGCCCAGATGGTCGCGGCTGGCCTTTTCCCCAGCGCCGGCGAGGAGCCCGTGCTGGTCCGCTCGCCGCGGGTGGGCGACGGCCTGCTGCGGCTGAGCCATTCCGGCAAGGTCACCTACGCCAGCCCGAACGCGCTGTCTGCCTACCGCCGCCTGGGGCTGACAGCCGACCTGGTCGGTGCCGAGCTGGGACCGCTCACCGCGCGGCTGTGCGCGACCAGGGCGCCGCGGGATGAGTCGCTGATGCTGACCGCCAGCGGCCGCGCGCACATGGAGACCGAGATCGACGGCAACGGCTCGGTCGTCCAGCTGCGCACGATCCCGCTGGTGGTGGCGGGTGCCAGGTCGGGTGCGCTGATCCTGGTGCGCGACGTCACCGAGTTGCGGCACCGTGAGCGCGAGCTGATGACCAAGGACGCGACGATCAGGGAGATCCATCACCGGGTGAAGAACAACCTGCAGACCGTGGCCGCGCTGCTGCGGCTGCAGGCGCGTCGGCTGCAGGCGCCGGAGGCGCGCTCCGCGCTGGAGGAGGCGGTGCGCCGGGTCGGCTCGATCGCGATCGTGCACGAGACCCTCTCGCACGCGCCAGAGGAGATCGTGGACTTCGATGACATCGCCCGGCGGGTCGCGATGATGGCCGGGGAGGTGTCGGCGCCGGAGGCCCGGGTGACGCCCGCGTTGTCCGGGGAGTTCGGCCGCCTGCCCGCGTCGATTGCCACCCCGCTGGCCCTGGTGCTGACCGAGTTGCTGCAGAACGCGCTGCAGCACGGGCTGACCCGGCCGACGGGCACCGCGCTGCGCGGCGGCGCACTCAGCGTCACCGCGGCCAGGAGCGATCACCGGCTGACCATAACGGTCGCTGACAATGGCGTCGGGCTGCCGGCGAATTTTGATATCGACTCGGCGGCCAATCTTGGCCTGCAGATCGTGCGCACGCTGGTGGTCGCGGAACTGGGCGGCAAGCTAGAAATAACGCCGCAGCCGGCTGGCGGCACGAAAGTCGAGGTCGATCTCCAGTTCGCCGATCAGCAGCCAACCGGAAGCAATGGCCTGCCGCCGATCACCGGGAGCCTGGCCGGGCCCCGGGCGGGGGACTTCCCGCTCGCCAGGGACCTGCCGTCGGCCCGGGCCTGAGCTGCCCTCAGCCCCGAACTGGCATCTGCCTGAGCTGGCCTCAGCCCTGAGCTGGCCTCTGCCTGAGCTGGCCTCTGCCTGAGCTGGCCTCGGTCCCGAACTGGCCCTGCCTGTGCTGGCCTTAGCCCGGCCCGCCTCAGGCGTGCGCGGCCGCCCTGATCCTGGTCGCCCGCCGCTTGAGTGCCCGCCGCTCGTCCTCGCTCTGCCCGCCCCAGACGCCGGAGTCCTGGCCGCTCTCCAGCGCCCATTGCAGGCACGCCTGCTGTACCGGACACCGGCGGCACACCTGCTTGGCCTCATCGATCTGGAGCAACGCGGGACCCGTGTTGCCGATCGGGAAGAACAGTTCCGGGTCCACGTCGCGGCAGGCGGCGTGGTGGCGCCAGTCCATGTCGTCCACTCCTTCGTAAGGGGCGGTGCCCTGGCCGCGGCCCGCCGCCTCCGTTGAGCTTGTGAAGGATTTCACGAGCTAAGGCACATGCCAGGGAGGTTGAGTTCCCCAGCCAAGATTGTCGTCAATCACGAGACTTTCGTCCCGATCGGGCTCCTTTGGTACGGCTACAAGCTGGCCCCCGTTGGCCGTACCTCGCTCCCGGCTGGGTCACGTGGCTAGTGCGCCGCTCGCCGGGAGCGTTACAACCCTCTCAAGCGTGGCGATCAACCGCAAGAGGCTTTGGCAAAGGTTCGGGCGGATTTCAGTGTCAGATGAGTCACATTTACTGCCGTGGCCCCTCTGAACTGCGCTCATGCTTCTTTCTCGTCCTTCCGGCGCCTTCCCGGGCCGCCGGTGTGAGCGGTCCGATTGCCGGCAAAGGCGGTTGTTCGGCATCCGGTATCAGGTGCGCCTACTTACCCAGTGTGAATATCGGCTCGGGCTGCCCGAAATAACCGGACAAGCGCCCGATGTCCACCCATGCAGTTTGCTGAAGATCAGCTTAGCGGCGCCGTGCTTCCATCCGGCGAAGCCACGCCAGCGCCACCCAGATCGCGGCGGCAGCGCCGGGAGGACTGCGGCCCGCCGGGCGTGCGGCCCGCCGGGCGTGCGGCCGCTGGGCGTGCGGCCGCTGGGCGTGCGGCCGCCGGGCGCCTGGCCCGCTGGGCGTGCGGTTCCGGGTGTGCGGTTCGCGGCCCGCGGCCCGCCGGACGTGAGCCGGTCGTCGCCGCTCCCACGGCGCTGCTGGGCGGCTCGCGACCGCCGCCGGGATGTCCCCGGGCGCCCGCGGAGCGGCGCCCGGGGACATCCGCGATTAAGCAGCCCTGGCCGCCTGTCACAACGGAATTTCGATGCAGGTCTCGCCAGCCTCGATGTGATAGGTGAAATGTGGTGTCGCCACGACCGCGGCGCTGACTGTCGGGTGAGCCGCGGTGGGCAGGACGACCGAATCGTGCCCGGACTCCGCCCAGATACTGCACGTCCTGGACGATGTCGGCGTGACGAAAGTGGCCAGGAAACTGTGCTCATCCCTGCCGCCTGTGCACGGACTGTGCTTGAAGAGCTTGCCGCAGATCTGCTGGGGCTGCGCGAAGGTGCTGCTCGGAACGCCGTAGCCGACCCTTTCATGGATCCCTGAGCAGGCCGTTGTGGCGCCCTTGTCGGGCGCGGTGATCCGCTGGCAGTAGACCTCGTTCTGGACCCATACCTCGAGCCCTTCGTCGGGGTCGGGCCCCTCGTTGGTCAGGAGGTCCGCGCAGTGCACGGCCTGGACGGTGCCCGCGTGGCCGATGACCTTGCTGGTGTGGAAGACCTCTCTGGTACCCGCCGGGAACACCACAGAGGCGGTTGCTACTGCCACGATGGCACGTTGACGCCGGGCAGGCCGACGCTCGCCCCGGCGGCCGGCGCGGTGGCGGCCAGCAGGACTGCCGAGGCGGCCAGCACGAGGGCCAGGCGCATGACCCGGTGGTGGGCACCCTGCTTAATTTGCATCAAGCCGACTCCCTGAATCTGACTGAGTTGCCGGGTGCCGGACAGTCCCGCTGCGCGCATGGCCATGCCCGGGCACAACTACGTCGGCACAGGGTGCCGGTGCCCCGCTGTCATCCCGCTGCCAGCCGCCTGCCACCCCGCCAGCCGTGCACCCCGGTCAGCCTTGCCCCGAGCCAGGCATATCCGAAATGTGGTCGTGGCGCGGTCCCGCTCGCCGCTATCCCGACATATGTCGGATTGGAGGCGGTGGCCCGGAGCCGACATGGAGGATGCGCTGGCCCACCGCTGCCGCTGTATGCGCAGCAGAGGGCCAGCGCATCCCCTCGATTCCGGCCCACACCCCGGCGTCAGTCCGAACTGGGTTACCATATGCCCACTTTGTGACGTTCATCCCGGCGTGACCCGGCTGGCTGCCGCCGCGGTTTGGCGGCTATGTCACGGCGCCGGCACTGTTTTAACGGCTCCTTCACATCGCCGCCATAAGTCGCGTCGGCGGTCGCCCGGCTGGTAGCGCCAGGCCACAAGAGCACGGCTCGATGTCGCGGACGGCCAGTCGTGGCTGGGAGTTGCTTCGTGCACCGCGTGGGGGGCAGGTGTCCCCGAGGTGCCCGATCGAGCGTTCGTCGAACGCCGACGGCCGCCGGCGTATGGACGTCGAGCTCACCGGACGCGGCCGCGCCGCCGCTGGGGTGGTCCGCGCCGCGGTCGAGAAGGCCGGCCGGCAGCTCACCGCGAGGCTTTCCGCCGCGGGGCTTGCCGGCCTGCGCGCCGGTCTCGCCGCGCTGGCGGCGATCAAGGACGAGACCCGTGCTGACGGGGAACTTCCGGCACCGCGTCAGCGGTCGGAGGCTGGCAAAATCAGGTAGGTGCAGATCGGGATGCTCGGATCATTCGAGGTTCGCCTGGACGGCGGCGCCGTCGCCGACGTGCCGGGTGCCCGGCTGCGCGGGCTGCTGATCGCCCTCGCGCTCGAACCAGGTCAGGTAGTCCCGAAGGCCAGGCTCGTCGACTGGATCTGGGGTGAGCGCCCGCCCCCCGGCGCGGCGAATGCCTTGCAGCGGTTGGTTTCCCGGCTGCGGAAGGCGCTGCCGGAAGGGGTGGTCGAGGGGCAGACGGACGGTTACCGGTTGCGGGTGGAACCCGACGCTGTCGACGCCGTGCGGTTCGAACGCCTCGTCGGCCAGGCCCGCGATAACGCGGACTCGCAGCGCGCAGGGCTGCTGCGCGAGGCCCTCGCATTGTGGCGCGGTGCGGCCATGCAGGACGTCGGTTTGCAGGACAGTGCCGCGTTTGACGCGGCGGTCACCCGGCTCGACGGGCTACGCCTGACGGCCATGGAGGACCGGTTCGACACGGAGATCAGCCTCGGCTACGGCGTCGGGCTGGTCACGGAAATGACCGACGTGGTGGCCGCGCATCCGCTGCGGGAGCGGCTTGTCGCCGCGCTGATGCGTGCCCTCGTCGCGACCGGCCGCGACGCCGAGGCGCTGCTGGTGTACCAGCGCACGAGAGAAGCACTGGCCGACGCGCTGGGCGTCGACCCCTCGCCGGAGCTGTCCGCGTTGCACGTCGCGCTGCTACGGGGCGAGCTGGGACCGCGGGAGGAGAACCGGAAGACCAACTTGCGGGCCGAGCTGACGAGTTTCGTCGGCAGGGACGCTGACGTCGCCGCGGTCGGTGAACTCGTCGGCGGACATCGGCTCACCACCCTGATCGGACCGGGCGGCTCGGGGAAGACCAGGCTGGCCGCGGAAACCGCGCGCACGCTGCTGGGTGACCTGCCGGACGGGGCCTGGCTGGTGGAGCTCGCGGCCATCGGCGCGGGCGGCGACGTGGCCGACGTGGCGCTGTCGACGCTCGCCGGGCTCGGCCTGCGGGATGCTCTGCTCGGTGCGCCGAACGCGGAGCCGGCCGGCCGGCTCATCGCCGCGATCCGCGATCGGGAGGCGCTGCTGATCCTGGACAACTGCGAGCACGTGATCGAGTCCGCGGCGGCGTTCGCCCACCGGGTGCTCGGGGAGTGCCGGCGGCTGCGGATCCTGACGACGAGCAGGGAACCCCTCGGCATCACCGGGGAGGCACTATGGCCGGTCGCGCCGCTGGCCCTGCCGGAGGGGGACGCCAGCCCCGGCAAGATCGAATCCTCACCCGCCGTCCAGCTGCTGCGGGACCGGGCCGGCGCGGTGCGCAACGATCTCGCGGCCGACGCCAGCGCGCTGGCGACGATGGCGCGCGTCTGCCGGGCTGTGGACGGGATCCCGCTGGCGATCGAACTGGCCGCGGCCAGGCTGCGCACCATGTCCCTCGACCAGCTAGCCAGCCGGCTCGACGACCGGTTCCGCCTGCTGACCAGCGGCAGCCGCACCGCATTGCCACGGCACAGAACGTTGCGCGCGGTGATCGACTGGAGCTGGGAACTGCTCACCGGCGCCGAGCGGATGGTCCTGCGCAGGCTCTCGGTCTGCTCCGGCGGGGCGAGCCTGGAAGCAGCCGAGCGGGTCTGCGCGGGCGACGCGGTCGGGCAGGAGCAGGTGCTCGAGCTGCTCACCGCGCTGGCCGAGAAATCGCTGCTGCTCACCGGGGCCGGCGGCGCACCGCGCTACCGGATGCTCGGAACGATCAAGGAGTATGCCGCCGGCCGGCTCGCGGAAGCGGGGGAAGCGGACGCGGCGCGCCATGCTCATCTCGCCTATCTCACCGACCTCTGCGAGACCGCGGATCCGCATCTTCGCCGCGCCGAGCAACTGGAATGGCTCGCCACGCTCGAGGCCGAGCACGACAACATCGCTGCTGCGATGCGGGGTGCGCTCGCGGCCGGCGAGGCGCACGCGGCGATGCGGCTGGCGGCGGGCGCCGGCTGGTACTGGTGGCTCGCCGGGCACCGGGCCGAAGGCATCGAGCTGCTCACCGCGGCCACGGAAACGCCCGGCGAGGTGCCCGATGAGATCCGGGCCATGGTGTATGCCCTTGTCGTGCATTTCGTGACCTCCGGGCTGAGTGACGAACACCAGGCGGCGGGGTGGATCCACCAGGCATACCGGTTCAGCCGGCGCAGTCAGTCCCGCGACCCGCGGCTCGGACTGGTCGCCCCGCTGGAACGCATGCTGCAGGTGCCGGCCGACCCCTTGTCCGCGTGGGAACCACTGCTGGGCGACGAGGACCCATGGGTGCGCGCACTGGCCCGGCTGCAGCTGGGCAAGATGCGGATCATGCTCGGCCACCGCGGGCCGGACGCGGACGCGTATCTCGAGATGGCTCTCACCGAATTCCGGGCGCTCGGCGAACGGTTCGGCATCTGGTTCGCCCTGACCGAGCTGGCGAGCCGGATCGCCACGCGCGGCGAGTTCGCCAGCGCGTGCGAGCACTACGAACAGGCGATCGCGGCCATCACCGACGTCGGTGCCGTCGACGAGGTCATCCGGATGCGGTCACGACAGGCCCAGCTGTACTGGCTGCTCGGCGATCAGGAGTCCAGCGCGGCTGCCATGGCCGAGGCGCACCGGTACGCGCAGCGGGCTACCTGGCCGGATGCGCTGGCTGCGCTGGCTCTCGCGAAGGCCGAGCTCGCGCGCTGGCGTGGCGACGCCGCGCAGGCATATGAGCAGCTCGCCGTCGCCAGAACCATGCTGGAAGACGACGCGGAGCGGGCGAGCTTCCGCGCGGTAACACACGACCTGCTTGGTTACCTCGCCGACACCCTCGGCCAGGCTTGCGAGCACCGCGTCGCGGCGTTCCAAGCCGCCTCGGAGGCGGGGCATGCGCCCCTGATCGCACTGGTACTCGTCGGGATAGCGGACCTGGCGCTGCGTGGCGAACGGTACGAGCAGGCCGCGCGGTTGCTCGCGGCGAGCGCCGCGGTGCGTGGCCTGACCGATCGTTCCCAGCCGGACGTCGCCCGGATCGAGCAGGCCGTGCGAAGCCGCCTCGGCGACGCGCGGTTCGCCGAGGCGGCGGCTGCGGGGACGCGGACCGGCTGGGCGGAGCTGGTCGCCGTCACGCTCACCTCCTGACGGTCTGACCAGGCAAAACACCGTGTCAGGGCCCGTGTCAGGTCGAGGGCAGGGCGGTGTCAGGACGGCCGAGCACAGTCGGTGTCATGACAAGTTCAGCAATTATCGCTTCGGGCCTGCGGAAGGCCTACAAAGACAAGGTCGTGCTCGACGGCA
>DATBGO010000110.1:0-2444 GCA_036558005.1 Streptosporangiaceae bacterium
GCACGGATCGCGGCTCGGCGGCGGTGGAACTGGCGCTGGTCACCCCGCTGCTGGTGCTGCTGCTGCTGCTGATCGTCGCCGCCGGGCGGCTGGTCCAGGCCCGGCTGGAAGTCGCCAGCGCCGCCGCCCAGGCCGCCCGCGCCGCCTCGCTGGCCCGCGACCCGGCCACCGCCGCCGCGCAGGCCAGCGCGGTCGTCTCCTCCGCGCTCGCCAGCCAGCACCTTACCTGCGGCAGCCTCACCGTGATCACCGGTACGGCCGCGTTCCGGCCCGGCGGGCAGGTCAGCGTCCGGGTGTCCTGCACCGTCTCCCTCGCCGGGCTCGCGCTGCTGCACCTGCCCGGCGCCGAGACCCTCACGGCCCAGGCCGCCGCCCCCATCGACGTCTTCCGCGGGGCCGGGCCATGACCCGCCTGATCCGGTGCCGCTGGCGGCCTCCCGCCGCCCGGGATAAGGGGCAGATCACCGTGTTCGTCGTGGTCATGACCGCCGCGCTGATCCTGGTCGCCGGGCTGGTCCTGGACGGCGGGCTGACCCTGGCCGCCCGCGAGCGCGCCGTCGACGAAGCCCAGCAAGCCGCCCGCGCCGGCGCGCAAGCCATCAACCTGGCCACCTACCGGCAGAACGGCACCCTGGTCCTCGATCCCGCCCAGGCCGCCGCGGACGCCCGCAGCTACCTGGCCGCCACCGGCTACCGGGGCAGCGTGCAGGTCACAGGGAACGTGGTCACCGTCCAGGTCACCGTCACCCAGCAGATGCAGATCCTGGACGCGGCCGGGCTGGGCTCGATCACCGTGCACGCCTCGGCCAGCGCCATCCCCGAGCGCGGCATCACCGGGGTCATCCCATGAGGACGCCTGCCGGCCGTGCCTGGCCGGTGCTGCGGGCCGTGGGTGCGTTCACCCTGACAGCGGCGATGCTGGGCGGGGTGCCGTATGCGCTGGCCGTGTTCACCGGCTGGCCGCGGCCCCGCCGTGTGCCGGCCTGGGCGGGCATCCAGGTGTTCCTGACCAGCCCGCTCACCAACGACGCGATCATCAAGGCCCTGGCCTGCCTGGTCTGGCTGCTGTGGCTGACGTTCACCCTGTCGGTGATCATGGAGGTGGCCGCGGTCGCACGAGGCAGCCACGCGCCCCGGCCGCCGGTCATCGCCCCGGTCCAGGGCTTCGCCGCTGCCCTGGTCAGCGCCGTCTTGCTGACCTCCGTCCCGCTGCCGCAGCCCGCACCTCGCGCCGGGCTGCACGCGGTTCTCGCCGCTCGTGCCATGGCCGCGCCGCTCCTGCCGGACGATCCCGCGCCCGCCGCTCCGGCCGCGATATTGGCCGCTGCCCAGGATCCGGGCGGCCGTGACCTGGCCGCAAGCGGGCACGCCGCGAAGCGGCCGCGGGTCTACCGGGTCGCCGAGGGTGACAACCTGTGGGACATCGCCGCCCGCTTCCTCGGCGACGGCGAGCGCTGGCACGAGCTCTACGACCTCAACCGCGGCAAGCCGCAGCCGGACGGCGGCCGCCTCACCGAGCCGGACCTGATCTACCCCGGGTGGGTGCTCGCCCTGCCAGCCCGTCCCGCGCCGCCAGCCGGGCACCACCCGTCGGCCGGGCCCCGGCCGGCGCAGGCCGCCGGCAGCCGGGACGCTCCGGTGACCGTGCCCCCGGTCTACCGCGTCGTGCCCGGTGATGACCTGTGGAAGATCGCCGCCCAGTTCCTGGGCAACGGCGAGCGCTGGCACGAGCTGTACCACCTGAACGCCGGCAAGCCCCAGCCCGACGGCCGTACCCTCACCGACCCCAGCCTCATCTATCCCGGCTGGATCCTGCTGCTGGCACCGCCCGGCGGTCACAATGGCTCCCGGCCTCCCCACCACGACAGGCGACCGGCCCCCGCGCGCACGCCCAGCCCGTCACCCTCGCGGACACGGCCCCGGGAAGGGTCCAGCAGCACACCGTCCCCCGCCCCCGCCCGAACGCACCCGGCCTCCCGGCCGGTCGCAGTGCACCTGCCATCCGGCGCGCTGATCGGGATCTCCGTCGCGATCATGGTGGCTGCCGCGCTCACGCTCGCCAGCATCCAGCGGCGCCGCCGCTACCGGCCCCGGGCCGACTCGCCCGGCAGCCTCCAGCCGGGCGAGCCCCCGCTGCCGGCCGTCATCACCGCCCTGCGCCGCGCCGCCCGCCCCGCCCCACCCAGCAGCACAGACGACGACGCCGGCCCAGATAGCAGCACACCGCCCGTCCTCGACCCCTACCTCGACCCCTACGACGACACCAGTTCCGGGCCAGGCCAGCACGGCGACGCAGTCCCCGGCAGCCGCCCCGCCCCGCAGCCGGAAACCCCCGGCCCGGCCAGGACGTCCCCGCCGGCGGGCGCCGGCGCGCCACCCGCCCGCGAGCCCGGCCCGATCCCGCTCGGCGTCCGCGGGACCAGCGAGGCCGCCCTCGACATCGC
>DATBGO010000111.1:0-15862 GCA_036558005.1 Streptosporangiaceae bacterium
CTACGACCACACCCACCTGGCCATCGCCAGCCTCGTCTCCGACAGAGCAGCCTGCCGCTGATCACCCGCCAGCCACTCCGCCAGGCCAGCACGACCCGACCTCAATCGCGCACCAAGTCGTAAGCCTCCAGGTCAGTGATCCCGTCCGGGCGCAGCGCAACCGGCTAGCCCGCGACCGGCTGGTGGCTGACGATGCCGTCCGCTCAGCCCGTCGGCTAGGCATCCGAGTGATCGAGGTAGACGGAACTGACGGTGCCACCGCCATAGCGGACATCGTTGCTGATCATTTCCATCCGTACCTCTAGCAGAGGCAGAGTGGGCTTGGGGCTGTGAGCTGGGTGGGTGGGCCTGGGAAGACTTGAACTTCCGACCTCTTCCTTATCAGGGAAGCGCTCTAACCGACTGAGCTACAGGCCCGTGCCTAAGGCATCTTAGTGCCTACTGGGGGACACGACCGGCTAGGTTACCGTACGCCCGGGCCGCTTGATCAGTCGGTCTCCTTGAGCGTTACCTCGATGCCGCCGGCGATGTGGGTCACCAGGTTGTAGATGACCGCGCCCACGGTGGCGAGGGCGGTGAACAGGACGACGTTGACCGCGCCGACCAGCATCGTGTAGCCGAGGATCCGGGACGCGGAGAACCAGCCGGTGCTCGTGTCGACGCCAGCGGAGCCCTTGCTGGAGGTCACGTCGCTGACGGTGGACTGGATCGCGTGGAAGACGCCGAGCTTGCTCAGCACGAAGTACAGCACGGTCACCGCGACGAACAGCACCACCCAGCCGACCAGGGAGACCATGAAGCTGAACTTCATCACCGACCAGGGCTCGATCCGGGACAAGATCAGCTGGGCCTTGCGGGTCTGCGCGCCGGCCCCGGCGGGCACGCCCTGCGGCGGCCTGGTCGGCCTGGCCGCGGACTTGTCCCACGCCTGGACGGGCGGTGTGGCTGTGACCCTGGCTGCCATCGGCCTAGACGACCTTTCGCCCTGCTGGGGCCGCCCGGGCTTGGCGGCGCTGCTCCTGGAACGCGCGAGGAATGGAGCCGTAATCCTAGCGGCCAGGCTGCGCTGTGCCTGATAAGACGCTGAATTGAGCTGCGCGGGGTAGGGCGGGGGCAGCCGCGGCTCCGGGGCCGGCGGCACTGGCACTGGCGCAGTCTCAGCCGGTTTACCGTTCGGGTGGCCGGAATGCGTCCCCGCGGCCTCGGCCGGCGGCTCGGCCGCGTAACTCGACTCGTCCAGATCCGGAACACTCTCCTCCGGATACGGCTGGTCCTCCGCACCGCCGCCGCTGGCGTCCGCGGGCGCCCCGTCGGCCAGCCACGGCTGTGGCTCCACGCGGTGCTCCACACCGACCTCCTCCGGATTGCTGCCACTCATGAGGTTATCCCCCGATGGGGATGTCGGCCCCCCGCGGTCTGGCGCCCATCCGAGATGTCACCTATAAGACGCCGCACGCCACGTCCTCGTTGCACCGCGCGGGTTGCGGCCACGTATCAATCACCCCACGACAAAGCATCCCCGGCACATATGGTCATAAACTAGTCACCCAGCGCGCTCGATCCTACTCGCCCTGGCGGTTTCCGGCGTCGGAGGCCTCATCAGCGGAGGCTGCCTCCGGGCTGCCCGCCAGTTCGCCAGCGTCATCGCCGACGTCATCGTCGGAGGCCTCATCGGCGTCATCGCCGTTAGCGCCGACGAGAGACTCGGCGTTCCTGGCGATCGCGACCAGGCTCTGCCCGGACGCCAGGTTCACCAGCCGCACCCCCATGGTCTGCCGGCCGGACTGCTTGACCTCGGCGGCCGACGTCCTGATCACGCCGCCGGCCGAGGTGATCGCGAACACCTCGTCCTCCGGCAGCACCATCAGCGCGCCGACCAGTTCGCCGCGGTGGTCCACGATCCTGGCCGTCAGCACGCCGCGGCCGCCGCGGCCCTGAATCGGGTACTGGTCGGCCGGGGTCCGCTTGGCGAAGCCGCCGCCGGTGGCCACCAGCACGTCCGCGCCCTCGCGCACCACGTACATGCCAAGCAGCTGGTCGCCGTCGGTGAACCGCATTCCGATAACGCCAGATGTCGCCCGGCCCATCGGCCGCAGCGCCTCGTCGTCGGCGTGGAACCTGATCGACTGCGCGTGCCTGCTCACCAGCAGCAGGTCCTGGTCCGCGGAGATCAGCCGGGCCGCGATCACCTCATCGTCTTCGCGCAGGCTGATCGCGATGATGCCACCCGAGCGCGGCGAGTCGAAGTCGGTCAGCCTGGACTTCTTCACCAGCCCCGACGACGTCGCCAGCACCAGGTACGGCGCCACGCTGTAGTCGCTGAGCACCAGCACCTGGGCGATGCGCTCATCGGGCTGGAAGGCCAGCAGGTTGGCCACGTGCTGGCCGCGGGCGTCCCTGGCCGTGTCCGGCAGCTCATACGCCTTGGCCCGGTAGACCCGTCCCTTGTTGGTGAAGAACAGGATCCAGTGGTGGGTGCTGGTGACGAAGAAGTGCTCGACGATGTCGTCGGTGCGCAGCTGCGCGCCGCGCACCCCCTTCCCGCCGCGCCGCTGCGCCCGGTACTGGTCCACCGGGGTCCGCTTCGCGTAGCCGCCGCGGGTGATGGTGACGACCACGTCCTCCTCGGCGATCAGGTCCGCGATGGACACGTCGCCGTCGTAGGGAATGATCTGGGTCCGGCGGTCGTCGCCGTACTTGGCCACCAGCTCGGCGAGCTCGCTGCCGACGATCTGCCGCTGCCGCTCCGGCGAGGCGAGGATCGCCTCGTAGTCGGCGATCTGCGCCATCAGCTCCTCGTACTCCTCGGTGAGCTGCTGCCGCTCCAGCGCGGCCAGCTTGCGCAGCTGCATGTCCAGGATCGCCCGGGCCTGGAGCTCGTCGATCTCCAGCATGTCCATCAGGCCCTGCTGCGCGGCCGCCGCCGACTCGCTGCCCCTGATCAGCGCGATGACCTCGTCGATCCGGTCGATCGCCTTGAGCAGCGCGACCAGGATGTGGGCCCGCTCCTGCGCCTTGCGGAGCAGGAACCGGGTGCGCCGGACGATCACCTCGACCTGGTGGGTCACCCAGTGCCGGATCAGCTGGTCCAGCCGCAGCGTCCGTGGCACCCCGTCGACCAGCGCCAGCATGTTCGCGCCGAACGTCTCCTGCAGCTGCGTGTGCTTGTACAGGTTGTTCAGCACGACCTTGGCGACCGCGTCCCGCTTCAGCACCACGATCAGCCGCTGGCCGGTCCGGTCCCTGGTCTCGTCCCGCACGTCGGCGATCCCGGTCACCCGGCCGTCCTTGGCCAGCTCCGCGATCTTCCTGGCCAGGTTCTCCGGGTTCACCTGGTAGGGCAGCTCGGTGACCACCAGGCAGGAGCGGCCCTTGACGTCTTCCTCGATCTCGACCACGGCGCGCATGGTGATCGAGCCGCGGCCGGTCCGGTACGCGTCCTCGATGCCGCGCCGCCCCACGATCAGCCCGTAGGTGGGGAAGTCGGGGCCCTTGACCCGCTCGATCAGCGCGGTCAGCAGTTCCTCGTCGGAGGCCTCGAAGTGCTCCAGGTACCACGCGACCCCGCCTGCGACCTCCCGCAGGTTGTGCGGCGGGATCTTGGTGGCCATCCCGACCGCGATCCCCTCCGAGCCGTTGACCAGCAGGTTGGGGAACCTGCTGGGCAGGACGACCGGCTCCGCGGAGCGGCCGTCGTAGTTCGGCCGGAAGTCCACGGTCTCCTTGTCGATGTCCCGCAGCATCTCCATCGCCAGCGGGGCGAGCCTGCACTCGGTGTAGCGCATCGCCGCGGCCGGGTCGTCGCCGCGGGAGCCGAAGTTGCCCTGGCCGTCGATCAGCGGCATCCGCATGGCCCACGGCTGCGCCATCCGGACCAGCGCGTCGTAGATGGCCGAGTCGCCGTGCGGGTGGTACACGCCCATCACGTCGCCGACCACCCGCGCGCACTTGAAGTAGCCGCGCTCAGGCCGGTAGCCGCCGTCGTACATCGCGTACAGCACCCGGGTGTGCACGGGCTTGAGCCCGTCCCGCACGTCGGGCAGCGCGCGGCCGACGATGACCGACATCGCGTAGTCGATGTAGCTGCGCTGCATCTCGACCTGGATGTCGACCGGCTCGGTGCGATCGTGGCCTTCCGCCGGTGCGTCAGGCGTGCTCACGTCGGGCACCTTTCATCCCTTCTCTCAGCCGCGGCGGCCGGTGCGCGCCCATGGCCGTACCGGCCGGGCATGCGCCGCGGTCACCCGAAGCCGGCGCAGGACCAGCTCAGATGTCCAGGAACCGGACATCCTTCGCGTTGCGCTGGATAAACGCGCGCCGCGCCTCCACGTCCTCGCCCATCAGCACCGTGAACAGCTCGTCAGCCTGCGCGGCGTCGTCCAGGGTGACCTGGAGCAGGATCCGCCGCGCCGGGTTCATCGTGGTCTCCCACAGTTCCCTGGCGTTCATCTCGCCGAGTCCCTTGAACCGCTGCACGCCATCGCGCGGCCGCGGGTCCTTCCTGCCGTCCGCGACGGCCGCCTCGATGATCGCGTCCCGCTCCTTGTCGGAGTAGGCGTAGTCGGGCGTGACCCCGCGCCCCTCCCACTTGATCTTGTAGAGCGGCGGCTGGGCCAGGTACACGTGCCCGGCCTCGATCAGCGGCTTCATGAACCGGAACAGCAGGGTCAGCAGCAGCGTCCTGATGTGCTGGCCGTCCACGTCCGCGTCAGCCATCAGGATGATCTTGTAGTACCGGAGCTTGGAGATGTCGAACTCGGCGTGGATCCCGGTGCCCAGCGCGGTGATCAGCGCCTGGACCTCGTTGTTCTTCAGCACCCGGTCGATCCGGGCCTTCTCCACATTCAGGATCTTGCCCCGGATCGGCAAGATCGCCTGGAACCTGGGGTCGCGGCCGCCCTTGGCCGAGCCGCCGGCCGAGTCGCCCTCGACCACGTAGATCTCGCACTCCTCGGGGTTGCCGGACTGGCAGTCGGACAGCTTGCCGGGCAGCCCGGCGCCGCCCATCAGGTTCTTCCTGGTCAGGTCGCGGGCCTGGCGCGCGGCGATCCTGGCCCTGGCGGCCTGGGTGGCCTTCAGGATGATCGCCTTGGCCTCGCCGGGGTTGCGCTCGAACCAGTCCCGCAGGTGGTCGTTGCAGACCTTCTGCACGAACGACTTCGCCTCGGTGTTGCCGAGCTTGGTCTTGGTCTGCCCCTCGAACTGCGGCTCCGCGAGCTTGACGTGGATGATCGCGGTGAGGCCTTCCCGCACGTCCTCGCCGGTCAGGTTCTCGTCCCTCTCCCTGACCAGCTTCTGCTCCCTGGCGTACCTGTTCACGATCGAGGTCAGCGCGGCACGGAAGCCCTCCTCGTGGGTGCCGCCCTCCGCGGTGTTGATCGTGTTGGCGAAGGTGTGCACCGACTCGGCGTAGGACCCGCTCCACTGCATGGCGACCTCGGCGGAGATCCCCGGCACCTCATCGCCGAACTCGATGACCGAGTCGTGCACCGGCTCCTTGGAGGCGTTCAGGTACATCACGAAGTCGGCGATGCCGCCGTCGTAGCGGAAGCTGACCACGTGCGGCTCGCCGTTGATGTGGTCGGGCCGCTCATCGGTCAGGGTGATGGCCAGCCCGCGGTTGAGGAACGCCATCTCCTGCAGCCGCCGCGACAGCGTCTCGAACGACCAGACGATGTCCTCGAAGATGCTGTCGTCCGGCCAGAACGTGATCGTGGTGCCGGTCTCGCCGGTCGGCTCGCCCCGTTCCAGCTCGGTGACCGGCTGCACCTCGTACGCCTGCCGCCAGGTGTAGCCGTCCCGGCAGATGCTGACCTCGAGCCGGGTCGACAGCGCGTTCACCACCGACACGCCGACGCCGTGCAGGCCGCCGGAGACCGCGTAGGACTTGCCGTCGAACTTGCCGCCGGCGTGCAGCGTGGTCAGCACCAGCTCGACCGCGGGCCGGTTTTCCACCGGGTGGTTGTCGACCGGGATGCCGCGGCCGTTGTCCCAGACCCGGACGCCGCCGTCGGCCAGCAGGGTGACCTCAATGCGGTCGCAGTACCCGGCCAGCGCCTCGTCGACGGCATTGTCGACTACCTCTTGGACAAGATGATGCAGCCCGCGCTCGCCGGTGGAGCCGATGTACATTCCCGGGCGCTTGCGGACTGCCTCCAGGCCCTCGAGGACCGTGATCGAACGTGCGTCATACGACAAGGTGGAAGCTCCTCCTGGGGCTGGCCAGCACGGGGGCACCGCAGCCCCCGCCGCCGCCTGCCCTGGTGCGCACCACCATTTTACCTGGGGTTACCGTCCACATCAGCCGTACGTGTCACGTGGCCCGCGTCCGCCGCGGACCCGCAATTGCCCGGTTTGCCGCGGTGGCGCCGGGCCCCTGACCCGCACCCGCTGCACGGTGCCGTCGCCGAGTTCCTCGTTGAGCCTGCGGACGAGCTGCGCGGCCAGCAGCCGGACCTGGGTGGCCCACGCCGTCGACTCGGCGGAGACCGTCAGCTCACCCGCCGACAGCCCTTCCGGCCGGGTGTGCGCGGCCAGGTCAGGCCCGACAATCTGGGCCCACCGGGCGAAAACGGACCCCGTTGCGGCGGCCAGCTGCCAGCCCTGCTCGTCCAGCAGCCCGTCGATCGCGGAGCTGAGCTGCTGCGGGTCGTCCCGGCGCTGACGGCGCCGCGGCGCGCGGGCCTTGCGTGCCCCGGTCCCCGGCCCCTGCCCGCCGGCCCGGCCGGCCCCGGCGGATTCCGGCCCGGCCGGCTGCGTGCGGGGCTGATCAGCGCCCGCCGGCCTGCCCTCATCCGGCGGGGCAGCCGCCGCCTGCTCCGGGCGCGCCGGGTAGTTCCCCCGGGCCCGGGCCTGCGCCCTGGCCGTGGCCAGCGCCTGCGCGGCCAGCCGCGCCCGGTCCTGCTCAGGCACGGGTGATCTCACCGCCGGTGACCGTGTACCTGGCGCCGTCCAGCCGGGCCGGGATGTCGGCCTCCACCGCGGCGGTGACCAGCACCTGCTCGGCGCCCGCCACCAGGGCGGCCAGCCGCTCCCTGCGGCCCTCGTCAAGCTCGGCGAACACGTCGTCGAGCATCAGCACCGGGTCGTCGCCGTCCGAGCGCAGCAGCTCGAACGCGGCCAGCCGGAGCGCGAGCGCCAGCGACCACGACTCGCCGTGGCTGGCGTAACCGCGCGCGGGCAGCTCGCCGATCCGCAGCTCGAGCTCGTCCCGGTGCGGGCCGGCCAGGCACACCCCGCGCTCCAGCTCGGATCCGCGCAGCCGGGCCAGCGCCTCCCGCAACTCCGCCGCGAGCTGGTCCCGGCTCACGGCCTCCGCGCTCCCCCCGAAGTCCCGTAGCGGACGACCGGTGTTGAACGGCTGCCGGTAACTCATCCCGGTTTCCTTGGCTTCGCCCGACACCTGCCGGTAAGCCCCGGCCACCAGCGGGGCGATCGCCCCGGCCAGGCCGAGCCGCCCGGCGGTGAGCTCGGCGCCCGCCCGGACCAGCTGCTCGTCCCAGGCCTCGAGCGCGCCCGGCGCCGCGCCGCCGCGGGCCCGGGCCGACTTCAGCAGCGCGGTCCGCTGCCGGATCACCCGCTCGTAGTCCGACCGCACCCCGGCGTACCGTGGCCTGGTCGCCACCAGCAGGTCATCCAGGTACCGCCGGCGCTGGTCCGGGTCGCCCTTCACCATGGTCAGGTCCTCGGGCGCGAACAGCACGCAGCGCAGCGTTCCCAGCACCTCGCGCGGCCGGGGGACCGGCGCCCTGTTCAGCCGGACCCGGTTGGCCTTACCCGGGTTGACCTCGATCTCGATCAGGCTGTCCCGGGAGGCCGAGGCCACCGCGGCGCGCAGGATCGCCCGCTGGGCGCCGTGGCGGACCAGCGGCGCGTCGGCCGATACCCGGTGGCTGGTGAACGTCGCCGCGTACCCGGCCGCCTCCACCAGGTTGGTCTTGCCCTGGCCGTTCGCCCCGGTGAAGGTGGTCACGCCGGGGGCCAGCAGCACGTCAGCCGCCGCGTAGCTGCGGAAGTCGGTGAGCGCGAGCCTGGTCAGGTGCACGGCAGTGAGGCTACAACGGGCCGGCCAGGGCCGGAGCCGCCCGCGGGCCGCTACCCGCCCAGGCGGATCGGCATCAGCAGGTACCGGTAGTCCGGCTGGCCGTCCGGCCCCGGCTTGCCGGTGATCAGCGCGGGCTTGCCCGGCTGGGTGAACGAGATCCGCACGGTGTCGGAATCCAGCGCGGACAGCCCGTCCAGCAGGTACTGCGGGTTGAACGCGATGGACAGGTCCTCGCCCTCGAAGCTGACCTCCAGCACCTCCTCGGCCTGCGCCTCGTCGCCGGTGCCCGCCTCCAGGACCAGCTGCCCGGAGGAGAACGCCAGCCGGACGGCGGTGTTGCGCTCAGCCACCAGCGCCACCCGCTTGACCGCCTCGGCGAGCAGCGCGGTGGGCATCTCCGCGGTGGAGTTCAGCTCCTTGGGCAGCAGCGCCTGGTACCGGGGGAACTCGCCGCCCAGCAGCCTGGTGGTGGTCCGCCGCCCGGCACCCTCGAAGCCGATCATGCCGTCGCCGCCGGTCCCGTCCTCCCCGGGCAGCGCCAGCGCGATCGACACCTCGGCCCCCGAGGTCAGCGACCGGGCGGTCTCGGCCAGCGCGCGAGCCGGGACGAGCACCGCGGCGGACAGGTCCGGCCGGGCCGGGGTCCAGCGAAGCTCGCGGACGGCGAGCCGGTACCGGTCGGTGGAGATGAGGGTGAGCGTCTCGCCCTCGATCTCGATCCGGACGCCGGTCAGCGCCGGGAGAGTGTCATCGCGGCCCGCCGCGGTCGCCGACTGGCTGACGGCCGAGGCGAACGCGTCACTGCCGACCGAGCCGGCCGCGGGCGGCATCTCGGGCAGCGCCGGGTACTCGTCCTCGGGCATGGTCAGCAACGTGAAGGTGGCGCTGCCGCAGGTCAGCACCGCCCGGCCGCCCTCGGCGGTGATCTGCACCGGGCGCGAGGGCAGGCTGCGGCTGATCTCGGCGAGCAGCCGGCCCGACACCAGCGCGGTGCCTGGCTCCTCGGTGGTGACCGGCACGGTGGCCTGCGCCGACACGTCATAGTCAAAGCTGGACAGGGACAGCTCAGCTGCGGCGTGCAAGCGCATCCCCGCCAGCACCGGCACCGTCGGGCGGGCCGGGAGAGCGCGGGCGGTCCAGGCGACGGCGTCGGCTAGCACGTCCCGGTCAAGTTGGATCTTCACGGGAAGCTGCCTCCTGTTCTGGCAGTGCGGCACCGGGCCGGGCGGGCGGCAGCGGCCGCGCGGCGAGGTGCCTGCTTTTTACTTGGCATCTGATGGAAATAAAGAAAAGTAGTCGTCATAGGGCCGGTGGACGCTGGGGATATCCGCCATTCAGCCAGCGTGCCAGGGCTATCCGGATCCACAGGGCCTGTTGCCGCCTGGCCCGTGGCGGTGGCGGCGGTGTGGAATCCCGCGGGCCGGTCCGGCGTCGCGTGCCGGCTACCCCCCGGAAAGCGGCTGTTTTCCTCCGGCTGTCCCAAGACTGTCCACAGTTTTGTCCACAGCCTGTGTGCGCCGATTTGAGTGCGAGACACTGGTATGTGCGCCTTCACCCGGACAGGGCTTGCTGCTTGATCCGGTTGGTGAGCTCGGTGACCTGGTTGTAGATCGACCGGCGCTCGGCCATCAGCGACCTGATCTTCCGGTCCGCGTGCATGACCGTGGTGTGATCCCGGCCGCCGAACTGCTGGCCGATCTTCGGCAGCGACAGCTCGGTCAGCTCGCGGCACAGGTACATGGCGATCTGCCGGGCGGTGACCAGGACCCTGGACCTGGACGTGCCGCACAGGTCATCGATCGACAGGCCGAAGTACGAGGCGGTCTGGCCCATGATCGTGGACGCGGTGATCTCCGGGCTCTGCGCCTCGGGGATCAGGTCCTTCAGCACGAACTCGGCCAGCTGCAGGTCGACCGACTGCCGGTTCAGGCTGGCGAACGCGGTGACCCGGATCAGCGCGCCTTCCAGCTCGCGGATGTTGGTGGAGATCCGGCTCGCGATGTACTCCAGCGCCTCGGGCGGCGCGTTCAGCCGGTCCTGCACGGCTTTCTTGCGCAAGATGGCGATCCGGGTCTCCAGCTCGGGCGGCTGGACATCGGTCAGCAGGCCCCACTCGAACCGGCTGCGCAGCCGGTCTTCCAGCGTCACCAGCCGCTTGGGCGCCCGGTCGCTGGAGATCACGATCTGCTTGTTGGCGTTGTGCAGGGTATTGAAGGTGTGGAAGAACTCCTCCTGGGTTCCTTCCTTGTTCTCCAGGAACTGGATGTCGTCCACCAGCAGCACGTCGACGTCGCGGTACCGGCGCCGGAAGCCGTCCTGCTTGCCGTCCCTGATCATGTTGATGAAGTCGTTGGTGAACTCCTCGGAGCTGACGTAGCGGACCTTGACGCCCTGGTACAGGCTCTGCGCGTAGTGGCCGATGGCGTGCAGCAGGTGCGTCTTGCCCAGCCCGGAGTCGCCGTAGACGAACAGCGGGTTGTAGGCCTTCGCCGGCGCCTCGGCGACGGCCACCGCGGCGGCGTGCGCGAACCGGTTGCTCGACCCGATCACGAACGTCTCGAAGGTGTACTTCGGGTTCAGCCGGGCCTGGGCCGGCCGGGGCGCGCCCTGGCCGGGGATCACCGGGCGTTCCCCAGAGCCGTCCGGCCGCCCCGGCTGCCGGGTGCCTGGCCCCCGGTCCTGGCCGGGGAAGCCCTGCTGCGCCGCGGTGCCGGCCGCGCTGTCCTGCTGCCCGGGCTCGGCGGTGAACGGCGGCCGGCCCGGGTAGCCCTGGCCCGGGTAGGCCGGGTCGGCCGGGAAGCCGGCCTGATCCGGGTAGGACTGGCTGCCGGAGTAGCCAGGCGGCCGGTCGCCGTAGCCCGGCCGCTGCGGGTAGGGCTGCTGGCCCGGGTAGCGCCGCTGGCCCGGGTAGGTCCCGCCGTCGGCGTCGCCGGGGTAGCCGAGGCCGTCGGGATAGTCCTGACCGCCGGGGTAGCCCTGCCTGACCGGGTACTCCTGGCCGCCGGGGTACTCAGGCCCGGCCGGGTACCGCTGGCCGCCGTCGCCGTAGTCGGGCCCGGCCGGGTACTGCTGCCCGTCCTGGTACCCGGGCCCGCCGGGGTAGTCCTGGCTGCCGGAGTACCCGGGCCCGCCCGGGTAGCCGTGGCCGTCGGCCACGTCACGGCGGTGCCGGCCACCGGCATCGGTCAGGTCGGCTTCGCCGCCGCGCCCGTCGGCCCGGCCCGTGCCGTCACGGCCGGCTATCCCGCCGTCGTGGCCGGGCTCGTCCGGGCCCCGTCCGGCCCCTGCGCCCGGCCCGGCGAAGCCGGCCGGCAGGGCGGTGACCGCGGCCGGGTCGACGGTCACCGCAAGCTGGATATTGCGCCCTAGTTCACGCGATAGCGCATTTGTGATCAGTGCCCGGAGCCTGGTTTCCAGTTGCTCTTTGACGAACTCATTCGGAGTGGCGATCAGCGCGGTATTCTCCACCAGTCCCAGCGGCCTTGTCAGCTGCAGCCAGGCCCGCTGAGCTGGCTCGATGTTCATCTCGGCGAGCTCTTCCAGGGACCGGGCCCACACATTCGCGAGGTCTGCTTCGCTCATTGGCCGTTCACCTCGCGCCCCCACATGTGATCAACAGGTTTTTCCACAGGTTGTGCACGTTGCAGTTTCGTGCCGTGGCCGCTCATCTGCCGCCGGTTACCTGGAGGCCGGCCGCGGCCAGAGCGCGGCTGCCCGCGCCCGGGACCGTTGTCCACAGCCTAGGGCGCGGCTTCGGCGGGCGGTTGGCAAATAGCAAGGGTCACTTGCGGTGACCGGGCCGGCCGGCTGGCGTGCCCGGCGGCCGGTTTGACCGGCGCCACTCAGGCCGCGTAACGTTCTGAGGTCCGGCCGCACCCGGCGCCAGTTCAGCGTGCTGCGAGACGGCCGCGGCGGCCCCCGCAGCCAACCCATCGGCCTATCTGGAGTTCCCGTGAGCAAGCGTACGTTCCAGCCGAACAACCGCCGCCGCGCGAAGACGCACGGCTTCCGGCTGCGCATGCGCACCCGGGCGGGCCGGGCCATCCTCGCCGCGCGCCGCCGCAAGGGCCGCACGCGGGTCAGTGTCTGACCGGCGCGAGCGACCGCGGCCAGCGGTGAGCGCCGGTGCTGCCCGCGACCGCCAGGATGCGCCACCGCTCGCAGTTCCGGGCGGCGCTGCGCGAAGGCACCCGGGCGGGCCGGCCATTGCTGTCAGCTCACCTGCTCGTCCGTCGCGGCAGCGATGATCCGCCGCTGGTCGGGTTCATCGTGAGCCGCGCCGCCGGCGGCGCCGTGGTGCGCAACCGGGTCCGCCGGCAACTGCGTCATCTGGCCCGGCGGTATTTGGGATCGCTTCCTGAAGGTAGCCTGTTGGTGGTACGCGCGAACTCCCGGACCGCGGCCGCACGCCAGGCGGATCTCGCCGCCGAACTCGACCTGGTAATCGGAGCACTGCTTCGGCGGCAGGGTAAGGCGTTGTCTCGGTGACCAGTGACGCACAGCTACCGCTCAGGGACCGGCCATCGGCCGCGGCCCGGGTGCTGCTTGTCCTGCTCGCCGGGTACCGGCGGCTCATCAGCCCGATGCTGGCGCCGCGCTGCCGGTTCTACCCGTCCTGCAGCGCGTACGCGGCGGAGGCGGTGCGGGTACACGGCGCGCTGCGGGGCAGCTGGCTGGCGGTGGCGAGGCTAGCCCGGTGCCACCCGTTCCACCCCGGCGGCATCGACCCGGTGCCGCCTCGCTCCGGTGCCGCGGCCGCCGGGCGGCGTCCGGGGGACACGCGGGCGCTTTCGATCAGATCGCAAGGGAGCTAGCAGGTGGGCAATCCACTGAATCCGCTCTATGACGCCGTCGCGTGGGTGGTCAAGCAGCTCTACGCTGGCCTGAGCCCGGTCTTCGGTCCGAGCAGCGGCTGGACCTGGGGCCTGACCATCGTCTTCCTTGTGGTCCTGATGCGGCTGATCATGGTGCCGCTGTTCATCAAGCAGATGCACACCACCCGCGCGATGACCGCGCTCGCGCCGCAGATGCAGGCGCTGAAGAAGAAGTACAAGGGCGACAAGCAGGCGCTCAATCAGGAAATGATGAAGCTCTACCAGGAGGCGGGCATCAACCCGCTGATGGGGTGCCTCCCGGTTGTCGCCCAGCTGCCGATGTTCTTCGCGCTGTTCAGCGTGCTGCGGGCGATCGCGGAGTGGAAGCCGGGCGACCCGGCCAAGTACGGCATGACCCAGGACATGATGAAGCATGCCCAGGACGCCAAGATCTTCGGCGCCAGCATCGCGGACAAGTTCCTGTTCGAGGCCGGCGTGCCGCTGCACGCCAAGGCGGTCATCCTGGTCACGGTCCTGATCAGCATGGCGACCACCTACCTGACCGTGCGGCAGAGCATGAAGCGCGGCATGATGCCGGCGGCCACCCCGGACAACCCGATGGGTCAGTCGCAGAAGTTCATGGCCTACATCATGCCGCTGTTCGCGCTGTCGGGCCTGTACTGGCCCTTCGGACTGGTGCTCTACTGGGTCACCACCAACCTGTGGACGCTCGGCCAGCAGTGGGTGCTGTTCAAGAGATACCCGCAGCCGGCCGTGGCCGGCGCGCCGGGCGGGACCGCGACAGCGCCCGCGCTGCAGCCAGGCAAATCCGGCAAAACCGGACCCGGCTCGAACGGCTCGGCGGCGGCCAACGGCGCTAAGGGCGCTAAGGGCGGCAAAACGGGGGCCAAGCCTGGCTCCGACGGCGGCAGCGCGCGCGGGCGGCAGGGCACCCAGGCGGCCGCCCAGCCCGGCTCGGATGGCGGCGGCGGGATGCTGCGCAGGCTCGGCCGCGGCCGGGCTGAGCCCGCGCCGGAGCCTGCCGTGCCCGACGTTAAGCTCGTCAGGCAGCAGCGGCAGCGGCAGTCGCGCAGCAAGCGCTCCGGCAAACGGTAGCGGCGCCCGCCGCCAGGACCCGCCAGCACCACTCGACCCCGCACAGGTAGGAGGGCCAGGTCGTGACCCAACCGGACAACGCGGTCGCTGAGCCGAGCGGATCGGCCGCCGAGCAGGTCAGCGAGCCAGGCGGAGCCGGGGACCCTGCGCCTGCGGCGGCGGCCGGCCAGGTAGCGGCCGGCCAGGCCGACGGCGCTGAGAACGGCCAGCCCGACGGCGCCGAGAACGGCCAGCCCGACCTCGCCTCGCTGGAGCAGGAGGGCGAGATCGCAGCCGACTACGTCGAGGGGCTGCTCGACGTCGCCGACCTCGACGGCGACATCGACATGGACGTTGAGGGCGACCGGGCCCTGGTCTCGGTGGTCGGCGCCACGCTGGATGAACTGGTCGGGCCCCGCGGCGAGGTGCTGGAGGCGCTGCAGGAGCTGACCAGGCTGGCCGTGCACCGGCAGACCGGGGCGCGGACCAGGGTCATGCTCGACGTCGGCGGCTACCGGGTGCGCAGGCGGGCCGAGCTGGCGCAGACCGGGCGGGAGGCCGCCGAGGAGGTCATGCGCACCGGCATGCCGAAGAAGCTGTGGGCGATGAACCGGTTCGAGCGCAAGGTCGTGCATGACGCGGTCGCCGATGCCGGGCTGCTGAGCGAGTCGGAAGGCGAAGAGCCCGACCGCAAGGTGGTCGTTCTTCCTGCCGAGTGACGCGCCAGGGCGGCCCGCCCCGGCGGCCGCCGGGCTGGAGCCGCCGGCGCCGGCCGGGCGGGTGTTCGGCCCCGCGCTCGGCCTGGCCGGGCGTTACGCCCGGCTGCTGGCTGGTCCAGGGGTCCAGCGCGGGCTGATCGGCCCGGCCGAGGCGGGTCGGCTCTGGGACCGGCACCTGATCAACTGCGCGGCGGTGGCCAGCCTGGTGCCGCGGCCGGCCGCACTGGTGGACCTCGGCTCCGGGGCCGGCCTGCCCGGCCTGGTGCTGGCCATGGTGCTGCCCGATGTGCAGGTGGTGCTGCTCGAGCCGATGGCGCGCCGGGTGGCGTTCCTCGGTGAGTGCGTGCGCGAGCTCGGGCTGGCCAACGTCACCGTGCACCGGGCCAGGGCGCAGGAGGCCGCCGGGCAGTTCGCGGCGGACGTGGTGACCGCGAGGGCAGTGGCGCCGCTGGACCGGCTCGCCGGACTCGCGCTCGGGCTGGCCAGGCCCGGCGGGCTGATCCTGGCGATCAAGGGGGCCGGCGCGCCGGCGGAACTGGCCAGGGCCGGCCCGGTGCTGCGCGCGCTCGGGGTGACCGACGCGCGGATCGACCAGGCCGGCCGCGGCGTGCTGACTGATCTGGTCACCGTGGTGCGGTTCACCGCCCCGGACCGCCGCGAGCCGCGTGCGCGCAGGTCACGCGGCCCGGCCCGGCCGGCCAGCCGGGCACCGGCCAGCCGCCGCTGACCCGCGGCTGCCCGCAGTGCTGATGCCGGGCGGCCGGGTGACGGTACCTTAGCGAGGGCTGGCCTGTCAGCCGGCGGCCGGCGAACGGGACGTTCAGGCGGGTGCCGCAGACAGCGCGCCCGGGAGGTGACGGAGCTTGAGGACAGCCGCGGTGGCCGGCCTGGGCTGGCCCCAGCGGCCCGGCCCGGGCGAGGGCGGCCCGGCGGCCCGCCCTGGCGCCGGGCTCGGCTGGCCGGGACCCGCCGGTGCCGGGCCGCCCGGGGACCGGGCCGCGCTGGTTTCACGTGGAACAGACCACCGGGCCGGCCGCGACAGGCCGGGCCGCGAGACGGAGCAGGAGAGCGAGACTGAGATGGCAGCAGGTGGCGCCCCGGGCGGTGCCTATCAGCATGTCGCGGGCGCGGGCCCGCAGCCGCCCGGGCCCGGTGCCCGGCACGCCGCGTCCGCGGCCGGGCCGGACGGC
>DATBGO010000112.1:0-2436 GCA_036558005.1 Streptosporangiaceae bacterium
TGCTCGTCGGCTTGGTGCTGCTCACCGCTTTCCGGCTGGCCGGCACCCCGGCGCTGAACGTGTTCTTCTACCTGGCGACGATCGGGACCCTGTCCCTGCTGGTCATGTACGTGCTCACCAACGTGGCCGCCGCCCGGCACCTGGGCCGCCGCTCGGTGATCCAGCTTGTTCTTCCCGTGGCCGGGGTGCTCATCGCGGGCTTCGTGCTGTACCACAACGTCTGGCCGGTGCCGCCGGTGCCGTACCGGTTCCTTCCCTACCTCGTGCTGGGCTGGCTTCTGGCCGGCCTGGCGCTGACCGTCGTGATCCCGGGTTTCGCCGCGAAGGCAGCCGACGGGCTCGAGCGGGCGCGGGCCAGGCCCTAGATAAGGCCGCGTTCACGGGCGCGGATCACCGCTTCTTCCCGGGATTCTGCGCCGAGCTTGCGGTAGATCGCCCGCACATGGGTCTTGAGCGTGTTCGGCGTGACGAACAACTCCGAGGCCAACTGGCGCAGGGAGGAAGGCGCGGGCAGCAGCCGGAGGATCGTGAGCTCCCGATCCGTCAGCGGCTCGGTCAGCCCTTCCTGCCGGGTACGCGCGGCCACGGCGCGCTGCTCTGCGGCCAGCCAGGTATTGACCAGCGGTCCCGGGTCGGCGCAGTGCCGCAGTATGCCGCGTGCCTCCCCCAGGAGCGCCCCCGGATCAACGCCGGGGTCCTGCGGGTCCGGGCAGATCCGGCGAGCCTTCGCCGTGGTGAGCAGGGCTGCGGCGAGTTCGACCCGGCCGGCGCCGCGGCGGCCGAGTTCCACCGCTACTTCGGCCGCCTGCCCCGCCCCCGCCCAGTCCGCGCGCTCGATTCTCAGCCGGGCCCGGGCCAGGGCCGGGAACATGGCCACGAAATGCGAATCGCTGAGGGTCTGGCCCACCGCTGATTCCGCGCTGGCCACGAGCGAGTCCGCGAGCGCCAGGTCGCCCCGGTTCACCGCGAGCAGCGCCCGGCATCCCTCGGCATAGATGTACGCCAGCCGGTTGCCGTCATCTTCGGCCCGGCGGGCCGCTTCCAGCAGCAGCTCCCCGGCGCGGCCGGTGTCGCCCAGCCACATCCAGGAGTTGCCCTGCACCAGCTGGTGCACGGTGGCGATGAACGGGTCATCGGCACTCGGCGAGATCTCCCGTAGCCGGGCTGCCGCCCCGCCTACGTCCCCGGCCTTGTACATCTGCAGCGCGCGCAGCACCGTCAGCTCGGCGTCGGGCGGAACCGAGGTCTCGGCGGCGTCGAGGGCGGCACCGACTTCCTCGAGCCGGCCCGTGTCGAGGGCCACCCATACCCGCGCCGCCGACAGGGACGCGTCGGCGGAGACGAGCTCGGCGGGCAGGGCATCCAGCCACATGCGCACCGTCTCGAGCTGCCCGGCGTTGAATGGCTGGCGCCAGTGCGCCGCGACCAGCCGGCCGCTCAGCGAGCCGTCGCCCGAGGCGATCGCGTGGCCGATCGCCTCGGCGGCGTCGCCGTGGCCGGCGTACCACTGCGCGGCCCGCCGGTGCAGGACCGGCGGGCGATCCGGCGCCGTCCGGGCCAGCTCGTGCCGGAGCAGGCCGCCGAACAGGTGGTGATACCGGAACCAGCGGTGCTCGTCGTCCAGCGGGACGAGGAACAGGTTGGCCCGGTAGATCTCGCTGATCAGCCCGGCACCGTCGGCCCTTCCGGTGAGCGCGTCGCACAGCGGCGCGCACATGCGGTTGAGGACCGAGGTCACCAGCAGGAACTCGCGGACCTCCGCGGGCTGAGTGGCCAGCACTTCCTCGCCGAGGTAGTTGACGATGTGCCAGTCCGCGCCGGTGAGCCGCTCGATGAAGTCCGAACGGTCCGGCCGGTCGCGCAACCGCAGGGCGGCCAGTTGCAGGCCCGCGGCCCAGCCCTCGGTCCGCGCCAGCAGCCTGAGCACGTCGCGTTCGGACAGCAGCGGCCCGGCCCCTTCAAGCCGGCGGCTGAAGAACTCCACCGCCTCGGCCGCGCTGAACCGCAGGTCGTCGGCCCGCAGCTCGGCCAGGTCGCCGCGTACCCGCAGGCGGCTGAGCGGCAGCGGCGGGTCGGCCCGGGTAATGAGCATCAGGTGCAGTTGCGGCGGGCAGCGATCCAGCAGCGTGGCGACCGTCGTGTGCACCTGGGTGCTGGTGACGAGGTGGTAGTCGTCCAGCACGAGGATCAGGGGAGCCTCGGCCGACGCCAGCTCGTTGACGAACGCGGGGAGCACGTCGCGCAGCACGTCGGAGCCGGCCGCGTCCAGCCGCCGCAGCGCGGCGGCCCCCGCGGCCGAGCCCGCCTGGCCGGCGGCGAGCAGCAGGTAACGCCAGAAGCGCTTGGGGTCGTTGTCGCCGCCGTCGAGCGAAACCCAGCCCGCGGTGACATCATCCCGGGCCAGCCAGTCGGTCACGATCGTGCTCTTGCCCCACC
>DATBGO010000113.1:0-37605 GCA_036558005.1 Streptosporangiaceae bacterium
TATCACCCGGCCAGCCGCCCGGCGAACAAGATCAGGGCCGCGAACCCGCTGTTCCTGCCCGCCAACCTGGAGCGCGCCGCCGGGCTGCTCGCGGTGCTCCGCGAGGTCGCCGAGGCGCACGCGGTGACCCCCGCGCAGATCGCGCTGGCCTACGTGCTGCGCCATCCGGCGGTCGTCGCGATCCCCGGCGCGTCCAGCGTGGCGCAGCTGGAAAGCAACGTGGCGGCCGCGGAGATCGACCTCACCGGCGACGAGTACGCCGCGCTGCAGGCGGCCGCGGACCGGTTCCAGCCGGTGACGGGGCTGGCCGCGATACCGCGGCTGGCCAGGATCCGGCTGCGGCGCTGAACCCGCGGTTACTCCGGCCCGGTACCGGGCTCGGCTCCGGCGGCGCGGCGGGCGCGGGCGCGGCGCTTGCCCTCGTGCATCGCCTGCACCCGGGCGACCGGGATCGCGTGCCCTTCCTCGATCAGCTCGGCGCTCAGCTGCTGCGGCGCGGGCAGCTGGCTGGCCCAGGGGTCGCCGCCCGCGGCCAGCGCGGCCGCGTTCTGCACGGTGAAGTCGGCGGGCGACACCCGGTCCAGCTCATCCCAGGGCACCGGGAACGACACCGTCGTGCCCGGCCGGACCCGCGGGCTGTAGGCGGCCACCACGGTGGCCCCGCCCGACCTGGTCGCGTCCAGGAACACCTTGCCGCCGCGGTCTTCCTTGATGAACGCGGTCGTGGCCAGCTGCGGGTCGAGCCGCTCGGCCCGGGCCGCGATCGCCCGGGTCGCCGCCGCCGCGTCCTCCAGGCTGACCTGGTCCCGCACCGGCACGAACACGTGCACGCCCTTGGCGCCGCTGGTCTTGACCGCGCCGGCCAGCCCCAGGTCGGCCAGCGCCTGGCGGATCAGGTGGGCGGCCCGGACCGCGTGGCCGAAGTCACCGGCCGTCGGCGGGTCGATGTCGAGCACCAGGTAGCTGGGATGGCGCCAGTTCCCGGCCCGGACCAGGGCCGGGTGGTACTCGATCGCCCGCTGGTTGGCGAACCAGAGCAGGGTACGCCGGTCGTTGCACAGGGCGTAGGAGACCTGGCGCCGGGACGCCTCGGCCCACAGCGAGACCGTGCGGACCCAGTCCGGGGTGTAGCGGGGGACGTTCTTCTGCATGAACGGGTCCTGGCCGCGCAGCACCCGGATCACCGACAGCGGCCGGTCGGTGAGCGCGGTGACAAGCGGCCCGGACATCGCGTCCAGGTAGTCGACCAGATCCCGCTTGACCGCGTTCGCGCCCTCGAACAGCGGCTGGTCCAGGTTGGTCAGCGAAACCCCGTCGCGCTCCTCGCCGCTGCTCATCTGGATAACCTTCCCACCGATCGGCCCGCCACGCGAGCAGCGGCCACGCGGGGAGGCGCGGATGAGGCCGGCCCGGGCCAGGGGGACCAGCGGCCCGGGCCGGCGGTCAATCGGCCGCGGGCTCAGCCGCGGTCAGGCCCGCTGCTGCGCACCTTTGACCCGGAAATAAGCAGTCGGATGCCAGAACGGACTGTATTGCACGAATCCGACCTGAGTACCTGATTCGTGCGCGCCGAAGGTCACGTTGCCGGTGTCGAACAGCTCGACGTGCCCCGGGCCGTAGAAGGCCAGGTCACCCGAGCGCGCCTGGGCGTGCGTGATCGGGATCAGCTGACCGCTGCCGAGCATGGCGTAGGTGGTGCGGCCTAACTGGATGCCTTCGTGCTGGTAGGCGGCGTAGACGAGGCCGCTGCAGTCGAAGCAGGCCGGCCCGGCGCCGGCCCAGCAGTACTGCTTGCCCTGCTGGCTGAGGGCGTACTCGTAGGCGAGGAATCGCAGCGTGTGGCCACGGCCACCGGACGCTGCCTGGGCGGGCCCGGCGGATAACACCGCCAGTGCCGTCACGGCCACGGACAACATGATCACGAGCCTGCGGTGGAGCACGACATCCTCCTTCGTTGCGCGTGAGATGATCGCGGCTGGCGCGGTCCTCCTTCCTGTGCCACTCCTGTTCCACTTCTTGTACGGTGCCAAGCCGGACCCGCGCCTGTCCTCGTTTCTGCGAAAAAGGCCAGCTCACAGGGGTTGTGGACGGCGAGAAGGAAGAAACGGGCGCGGCTGCTGGTTGGCCAGCTACGTGATCGATCTGCCGCTCTCGGTCCTCGACCTCGCGCCGGTCGCCGCGGGCACCAGCACCGGGCAGGCGCTGCGCCAGACCACCGAGCTCGCCAGGCGGGCGGAGGAACTCGGGTACCGGCGGTTCTGGGTGGCCGAGCATCACAACATGCCGGCCATCGCCAGTTCCGCGCCCGCGGTGCTGATCGCGCACCTGGCCGCCGCGACCAGCACGATCAGGGTAGGGTCCGGCGGGGTGATGCTGCCCAACCATGCCCCGCTGGTGGTCGCCGAGCAGTTCGGCACCCTGGAGGCGCTGCATCCCGGGCGCATCGACCTGGGCATCGGCCGGGCGCCTGGCACCGACCAGGTGACCGCGCTGGCGCTGCGGCGCACCATGGAAGGACTGTCGGCCGAGGCGTTCCCGGCCGAGCTGGGGGACCTGATCGAGTTCTTCGCCGGCGCGCAGCGCCGGGACCAGATCATCGCGACGCCCGGCCGCGGTGACATGCCCGCGATCTGGCTGCTCGGGTCCAGCGGGTACAGCGCCCAGCTCGCGGGGCTGCTGGGGCTCCCGTTCTCGTTCGCCCATCATTTCAGCGCCGCCAATACCGTTCCCGCGCTGGCCCTGTACCGGGAGTACTTCCGCCCGTCGCAATGGCTGGAACGGCCCCGCGCCATGGTGGCGGTCAGCACGATCTGTGCCGACACCGACGAGCGGGCCAGGTGGCTGGCGGGCCCGGCGGCGCTGTCGTTCATCCAGCTGCGGGCCGGCCGGCCGCAGCCGCTGGCCAGCCCGGACGAGGCGGCGGCCTACCCGTACACCGAGCAGGAACGGCAGTTCGCCCGGCAGCGCACCGCCGGGCAGGCGATCGGCTCGGCGGAGACGGTGAGCCGGGAGCTGGCCGGGCTGATCGAGCGGACCGGCGCCGACGAGCTGATGCTCACCGCGCTGGTCTACGACATCGAGGACCGGGTCAGGTCGTACGAGCTGATCGCGGAGAAGGTGGCCGGCGGGCTGCGCGGCCCGGAGCGGGCCGGCTGAGCCGGGCTGCACGGGCGGGCCGGCTGGGCTGACGAGCCCGGCTGAGCCGGCCGGCCGGGCTACCGGAGCCCGGCCGATTCCCGCGCCGCCATCAGGCCGGCGATCTCCCGCGAGCCGGAGTCGGGCAGCTGGCGGAGCGCCTCGACGACGCCCGCCCGGTCCCGCGGGCCGCGGTTCTGGCTCAGCTTCTCCTTCGCTTCCACCTGCGTCACCGTGAGCTCCAGGCCGACGATGCCGCGCAGCTGCCCGTCGAGGTAGGCGGGGGGAGCGTCCTGCACCCGCCAGCGCTGCGCCCGGCCGTCCTCGTGCTTGTCGGTGAGCCGGGTCACCACCTCGCGCAGCCACCCGGCGTCCTGATGAAATGTCACCGGCCCGGTGAAGTGGACGGCGATGTAGTTCCAGGTCGGTACCGTCCGGCCATGCTCCGCGGTGCTCTGGTACCAGGACGGGGAGATGTAGGCCTGCGGGCCGTGCACGATGGCCAGCGCCGGCACGCCCGGCTGGGCGGTGCGCCACTGCTGGTTGGCCAGCGCGACGTGGCCGAGCAGCCGGCCGTGACCCTCGCCGGACCGGTCCCAGATCACCGGGATCAGGCTGGCCACGGGCCGGGAGCCGTCGAAGGTGACGATGCTGGCGGCACCGGCATGGTCGACGAACGCCGCTACCTGCTCGAGGTCTTCCGCGGCGAAGTGCGGTGGGATGTACATGGCTCCAGGCTAGTTCTCCCTTGCGGGCGGATCAGTTCGGGTTGTAGGGCGAGTTGCGCAGCTCAGGTGCCGGGGCCGAGCTGAGCGAGCGCAGCATCGAGGTCTCCCTGGACAGCAGGGCACGCTCGGTGCCGAGCCGGGAGACGGTGTCGGGCTGCGCCAGCAGCAGCTGCCGGTCGCGCAGATCGATGATCATCGAGGCGGCGACCAGGTAAGCCAGCGCAGCCGGGTCGTCCGGCAGCTCGGGGATGCTCACCCGGGCCGCGCCCTGGCTGTTGAGCGCGTCCAGGTAGGACCGGAACGACTGCCGGACCGCCCGCGCCGCGAGCTGGGCGGCCGCGGGGTCGCCGGCCTCCTCGGCCAGCATCTCCACCTCACCCTGCAGGTAGGGTCTGGAGTAGTCGAGGCTGACCAGCCGGAACCGCCGGCCGCCCAGGGTGATCAGGTCGAACCTGCCGTCGGGATGCTTGCTGACCTTGCGCAGCACCGCCGTGCAGCCGATCTGATACAGCCCCGAGATGCCGTCCACCCCGGTCTCCCGCCCTTTGCGGATCGCGATCACCCCGAACCCGCGCGGCTCGGGCCGTTCCATCAGGTCCGCGACGAGCTGCCGGTACCGCTGCTCGAACACGTGCAGCGGAAGCAGGAGGCCAGGAAAGAGCACGGTGCCAAGCGGGAACAGCGGCATCTTCTGGCCCATGACGGGAGACTAGTCCGGTCGTCGCTGGCCAGCCAGCGACCGCGGGCCGGGTGCCCGGGCCGCCGGCTGAGGGCAGCGGACCGGCGCTCCTTGCTTGCTCACGAAATGTGCTCAGGCGACTGCTGACGGTATTAACATCCTGATTGACTGCCCTGACTGGCGGCGCCGTGCCGGACCGAGTGCGCGGCTGAGCGGCAGCCACGACGGAAAGCAGCACGGGAAGACGGCCGGGACGGGGAGGGCCGTGACGGAGGGACGGTAGGGCCATGCGAACCAGTACGGTGCGGGCGCGCCCGAGACTCTTATCCGCTGTCCAGGCCGGGCTAGCCGCCGGGCTGACCGCCGTGGCCGGAGCACCAGGCCCTGCCGTTGCCGCGGCGCGGCCAGCCGTCTCCGGCCCCGCCGTTTCCGCCGGCTCCGCCGTTTCCGCCGGCCCGGTCTCAGCTGTCTCCATCTCAGCTGGCGGCGATCATTCGTGCGCGATCGAGGGCGGCGCCGCGTACTGCTGGGGCAACAACGACGACGGTGAGCTCGGCACCGGCAGCACCGGCACCGGCTCGGTCATCCCGGTGCCGGTCACCAGCACCGGGGCGCTGGCCGGCCAGACCCTGGTCCAGATCGCGGCCGGCGACACTGACACGTGCGCGGTGTCCAGCGCCGGAGCGGCCTACTGCTGGGGCAGGAACCAGGATGGCGAACTCGGCGACGGGACTACCGCGAGTTCTAGCGTTCCCGTCCCTGTCCACACCAGCGGGGTGCTGGCCGGAAAGCGGCTTACTCAGATCACCGCCGCCGACGGTTATACCTGTGCGCTGGACAGCACCGGCGCGGCCTACTGCTGGGGCCTCAATGCCGAGGGCGGGCTCGGTGACGGCAGCTACGCCGACTCCAGCGTCCCGGTGGCGGTCGACACCAGCGGCGTGCTGGCTGGCCAGACCCTGGTCCAGATCGAGGCCGCGGCGACCGGCCACACGTGCGTGCTGGATTCGGCTGGCGCCGCGTTCTGCTGGGGCGATGACACCTTCGGCGAGGACGGTGACGGCACCACCACATCTACTGCGCGCAACCGCCCGGTCGCGGTGAGCACCGGCGGCGTGCTGGCCGGGCAGGCGCTCACTCAGCTCGGCATCGGCGAGTATCAGGCCTGCGCGCTGACCAGCGCCGGCGCCGCGTTCTGCTGGGGGCTGGACAGCAACGGCGAGCTCGGGAACGGCAGCACGGCCAGCTCCAGCGTGCCGGTGGCGGTGGACACCAGCGGGGTGCTGGCAGGCCGGAAGCTCGCCCAGATCGGGGCCGGCGCGGGGAACTACACCTGCGCGGTCGGCGCCACGGGCGCGGCTTACTGCTGGGGCGCGAACGGCGACGGGCAGCTGGGCGACGCGAGCACGGCCGGTTCGGGCGTGCCGGTGGCGGTGGATGCCAGCGGCGTGCTGGCTGGCCGCGACCTGACCCAGATCACGGCCGGCTACTTCCACACCTGCGCCGCGGACTCCAGGGGCGCGACCTACTGCTGGGGTGACAACACCCGCGGTGACCTGGGCCGGCACGGCCTGACCGGGTCAAGTGACGTGCCGGTGCTGGCCGGGCCGCAGGCGCCGTCCGCGGTTACCGTCAGCCCCGGCGCGACGAGCGCGGTCGTGTCCTGGATGGCTCCCGCGAGCCTGGATGGCGGGCGGCTGGCTGGTTACACGGCGACGGCGTCACCGGGTGGCGCGGGGTGCTCGGCCACCGCGACGTCTTGCACGATCACCGGGCTGACTGGGGGCACCAGCTACCAGGTCTCGGTGGTGGCCCGGACGACGGCCGGGGTGTCGGGGGCGAGTGATCCCGCCGGGGTCACTCCCGGGTCGGCCGGCCCGATCGTCTCCGGGTACCGCGGCAGCAAGTGCGTGGCCGCGCTCGGCGGCGCCACCGCCCCCGGGACCAAGGTCGTGCTGTCCAGCTGCGACGGCAGCGCCGGCCAGGGCTGGATCGCGGGCAGCGACGGCACGCTCCAGGACGGCGGCGCCCGCATGAGCGTCCACGGCGCCAGCCAGGCCAGCAAGGCCCTGATCGAGCTGGACCCCTGTGATGGCAGCGGGGGCCAGCAGTGGAACGCGGTCAGCGGCACCCTGGTGAACCCGGCTTCGGGCAAGTGCCTGGACGACCCGGGGTTCAGCCTGACCGATGGCACCCAGCTGGAGATCTACACCTGCAACGGCGGAGCCAACCAGCAATGGCGGCTGCCCTGAGCAGCGGCGGGCGCCGGGTTAGCCGGGGTAGTAGCCGGCTGTGACGAGACGGCGGCCGCTGGGCAGCGTCCAGGTGAAGCGGCCTGGCTGGACTTGTTCCAGGGACCAGCCGGGGGCTTGCTTGGCCCGGTGGTGCCGCCTGCAACCCGCGGCGAGGTTGCACTCGCAGGTGCGGCCCGACTGGTCGTAGGGGACGGTGTGGTCCTGGTCGCAGCGGACCGCCGGGCGGCGGCAGGACGGGTGGAAGCAGACCCGGTCGCGGATGGTGATCAGGTGCCGCAGCGCGGGACTTGGGTGGTAGCCGAAGGTTTCGCGGGCGTGGGTGCAGGGGCCGGCTTCCAGGCCGGTGACCTGGATGGCAGCCAGCCACTCCCAGGCGTCGCCGGAGCTGGCGGCGGGCGGTTCACTCCGCGGCGGCGGGCTGCTGGTGCGCGGCGGGCTGCTGGTGCGCGGCGGGCTGCCGGTGCCGGGAGGGCCGGTGCCTGGTGGCCTGGTGCCGGGCCGTCCAGGCTGAGCCTCCGCCCCTGGCCCGGGTGGCCTGACCTGGGGCGGAGGCCCGGGGCTGGCGCGGGCGCAACCGTGGGCGATGGCGCGGCCAGCGGGGCCGGTGATGGTGACACACCAGCGCGAGCCGGGATTCTGGGCGAGGGCGGTCGCGAGGTCGCGGCAGGTTCCGGCGTCGATAGCGCCTAGGCCGGCCGCCTCGCCGGGGTCGGAGGTGAGGCCGAGCCAGGTGGTGAGGGGGATCGTCAGGTTCACCGAGCCGCCCAGCCCGGCTGGCCAGCCCGCGTTCCCGCCATCCGGCCAGCCCGCGCCAGTGCTGGGGGCTGGGGTTGCGGTCGTACGGGGGTCAGGCTCGCCGGGATCGGGCAGGAGGGTGTCCGGATGCTGGCCGGTGAGCAGGGCGGTGAACACCCGGGCCCGTAGCTGGGCCATCGTGCCCTCGGCGCCGTGCCGCTTAAGCCACTTGGCCAGGGCGCTGATCCGCTCGTCGGCGGCGATGACATGACCGGGCGGCAGGTCCCGGCCCGCCAGCGCGAAGGTGCCAGCGGACTCGGTCCAGGTCTCGACCCGGGCATCCTTCTCAGCTTCCTGGCGGCGCCTGATCCCGGCCGCCGGGTCGATGGCGAGGATGGCGCGGCGAACGGCCTGGCGTAGCTGCCCGGTCGTCTGCCCGGCAGCGGCGGGCAGCACGCGGTCCTCGACCGCGCGGGCATGCGAGCGGGTCAGGCAGATCGTCTCCTCCGCGATGACCGTCGCCCTGGCCCAGTCGATGCGGCCGGTCCGCAGCGCCGCCGAGGTGCCCGGAAGCCGGTCCAGGCTGGCCGCGATGCTGGTCAGCCGTCCCGCTGACCGGCAGGTCAGGGTGAGCAGCGCGGCCACCTCATCGTCGAGGTGCTCGATCGCGCGCTCACTCGCGGCGGCGCGGCGGCGGGCCAGCTCGGCAACGGCCGCGGCCTCCCCGGCCGCCGCCCAGGACGAGATCCGCCGCCACGCGCACAGCAGGCCGGCCAGCTCGTCGTCGTCCAGGCTGGCTAAGCCGGTCGTCCAGGCGTCAGCGGTCAGCGCGGCGAGAGCCGGGCCGGGATCCATGGTGTCGGCATCGCCGCCTGCCGCGAACCCGGTGCCCTGCTGGCCGGGGTCGCGGTGGGTGAACCCCGCCGTTACCGGGCCAGGCAGCGGAGGGCCGGCCGGACTGCCGTGTGACGAGCCCGCGCCGGGTTCCGAAGGGTCGTCGGGCCCTTCGGGTTCAGCGGGGCTGATGGCCACCACGTTTCCTTCCTGTCCGGCGATCCGGCGCGACTGATCATCTGCTTCGAAAAGGCTATCGACTATCAACGGCTGTTCGCCGGACTCGTCGGCGGGCTGTGGATAACTGGTTTTCGGGATCCGGTGCTCGCGGGGCCGGGGGTAATCTCGCGGGGTGGCTGACAGACGGCCCTGGGTCATCAGGCGGGCACTGGCCTGCGACGGCGACTTCATGGCCGACATGCTGGTAGAAGCGGTGAACTGGTCACCCGAGTGGCGTAAACGCAGCCGCAAGCGGGTGCTCTCGGTACCCTGGACAGCGCATTACATCGCGGGCTGGCCGGGTGAGACCGACCTCGGCGTGATCGCCGAGGCTAACGGCGAGCCCGCTGGCGCGGCCTGGCTTCGCTTCTTCACCGAAGCCGATCCTGGATACGGGTTCGTCGCCAGCGACGTGCCGGAACTGACGGTCGGCGTGGTCAGCCGGTGGCGCGGCCAGGGCGCGGGCCGGGCGCTGCTGCGGGCGATCGCGGCGGAGGCCCGCGCAGCGGGCATCGGCCGGATCAGCCTGTCGGTCGAACGGAAGAACTTCGCGCGGCGGTTGTACCTGTCCGAGGGGTTCCAGATCGTGGACTCCAGTGACAAGGACGCCGACACAATGGTCAAGGACCTCACGGCGGGCGGGCCGGGTTAGGCGGCGAGCCCTGGTGCTGTGGGTCACGGCCTCGTCCAGGCAGGCGGCCAGTCGTCCAGGTCGTCCATGCGGCTGCCATCGGCGAGCACGGAGTACGGCGGGTGGGCCGGGAAATCGTTGACCTGAACGTCCAGCGTGACGCCGTCGACCTGAGCCCGGAACGGACGCAGCTCGTCACCGGTGTGAGTGAAGGTGATCGGCGTGGCCAGCAGCGCACTGAGGCTGAGCCGCGGCCCCGGCTCGGGCTCCATCGCGACGATGAGCTGCGCCGCGGGAGCCACGTAGACCCGGTAACGCAGGCTCGTCCCGACGTGCCAGAACCGGACCGGCAGGTGAAACGACTCGTCGGAGACCGTCAGCCACCAGCCGGTCCGGCCGCGCATGCTGGTGCGCACCGGGCCGGCGTAGCGTTCTACCGTGCCTGCCCGCAGGGCCTCGCGCAGCCGGCGGCCCTGGTAGAAGGCCGCGGCCAGGCCCGCCGCGATCACGGCCACGATCAGCACCCACTGCACCGGCCGCAGCGGCTTGGCCGCGACGGCGACAATGATCGCGACAAAGACCGCGATCATCCCCAGCATGATGAGGACCGCGTTGGCAGCCCGCTGGCGCAGCCGCCGCTTCTGGCCGGGGCCGAGCTGGCCCTGCCGGTTGGCCTCGATATCCGCGGCCGTGATCTTGAAGACGCCTAGCAACTCCTGGCGGTGCGCCTGCGGGTCGGCGTTCATGGCGCCTGACTGTAGCGCCGTCGCACAGCGCGGACCAGAGCCGACAATCGGGTCAGCATCCGGCCAGTCACAGGTCGATGGCCAGGCCGTCATGGGCGGCGGGGAACTCGCTGCCGGCCAGCGCGGCCAGCATGCCCGCCGACATGTGGGTGAGCACGATCTGGCCCGCGCGGATCTCGCCGCGGTGGTCGCGCAGCTCCTGGTAGTCCAGGTGATAGCGGACGGGCCGGCCGAACGTGTACGCCTCGGCGGCGAACAGGTCCGCGCCGTCGGCGGCGCGCAGCAGGGCCGGGGTCCACTGGGTGTCGCCGGAGTAGGCGAACACCGCGCCGCCGAACTCGACCCGCAGGGCCAGCGGCGGAGCTCCGCTGGGATGCTCGACCTCCCAGCCGCGCACCACCGCCGCGCCGATCCTGGCCGGCGCCCCGCCGGGGGCCAGCTCGGTGACCTCGACCGGGAACCGCCTGGCCGCGGTGCTGGAACCAGGGAACAGCACCTCCATCGCCTCGGCCAGCCTGGCCCTGGTCCCCGGCGGCCCGGCCACCAGCAGCGGCGCCGGCCGGCGGGAGAACTGGCCATCGAGAACCAGGAACGGCAGCCCGCCGAAATGATCCCCGTGCAGGTGCGTGACCGCCACCGCGCCGATCCGGTTCGGGTCCAGCCCCTGGGCTTTCAGCGCGACCAGGCTGGTCGCGCCGCAGTCCACCAGCATCGCCTGCCCGCGCTCTGACAGGTGAATGCAGGTCTGCAGCCGCCCGCCGCTGCCGAAGGCGTCACCGCTGCCTGCGAATACCACTCTCATAAGACCATCCTGACAACCGGGATTCTTGCCGCCGCGTCTCACCAGCAGCAAACCGACGCTTATCCATTGGGGGGATTAGCAATGTTCAAGGCTGCCTTTTCCGTAGCCGCCCTGGTCACCGCCGGTGCCGCGTTAGCGCTCAGTTCTCAGCTGCCGGTCCAGGCCAGTACGCAGGCGGCCCGGCCGCGGGTCGCGATCTGGGAGATCTACTACAACTCTCCCGGCAGCGACACCGGGTCGAATGCCAGCCTCAACCACGAATGGGTCCAGCTGCACAACACGACCAGCAAATCTGTGACCATGACCCGCTGGACGCTGCGCGACACCGCCGGGCACGTGTTCACGTTCGGGTCGTTCACGCTCAAGGCGCATGCCTACGTGAAGATCCACACCGGCCACGGCGCGGCCACCCAGGCGAACCGGTACTACAACCACTCCTGGTACATCTGGAACAACACCGGCGACACCGCCACGCTGAAGACCGCGGGCGGTACGACGGAGGCCAGGTGCCGGTACTCCGACTCGCACGAGCGGCACGTGCTGACCCGGTGCGGGCGCTAACCGGGCAGGCTGGCCAGGAAGTCGATCAGGCCGGCGAAGTAGGTTAGCTGGTCGTCGTACATGGCCATGTGGCTGCCGTCCGGGCAGTGCAGGTACTGGCCGCGCGGCAGGCGGCTGGCCATCATCTCCATGTGCGCGGGGTCCATCGTGTCGTGGCTGGCGCCGATCACCAGGGCAGGCACGTCGATGCTGGCCAGTTCCCTGGTCCGGTCCCAGTGGGCGAGCTTGGCGCCGGCGGCGATGCCAAGCTCGCTCGGCCCCTGCATCGACACGTAGATCGCCTCGTTGATGTGGGCGAACCCGCGCTGCGCCGGATCGGGCCAGCTGGCCGCCGGCATCCGCAGCACGTGATGGACGTAATGCTGCTCGGTCAGCAACTCCATGTACCGGGGGTTGTGGATGTCGCCGGCCGCCTCCAGCGACTTGATCTCGGCCAGCGCCGCCTGGTCCATGGCCGGCATCAGCACCCGCTCGGCGTAGGCGTTGTACTCCGGGACGCTGGCCATCATGTTGGAGATGACCAGGCCGCGCAGGTGCTGCTGGTAACGCAGCGCGTACTCGATCGCCAGGATGCCGCCCCAGGAGTGCCCGTACAGGACGAAATTGCGCCGGTCCAGGCCCAGCGCCTGGCGGACCTGCTCCACCTCGTCGGCGAACCGGCCGGCCTCCCACAGCGACGGCTCGTCCGGCTGGTCGCTGAACCCCGAGCCGAGCTGGTCGTAGTAGTAGTACTCGATCCCGGCTCCCGGCAGGTAGCTGTCGCACGCCTCCAGGTACTCGTGGGTGGCGCCCGGGCCGCCGTGCAGGAGCAGCAGCCGCAGCGCCGGGTTGTTGCCGGTCCGCTTCACCCAGACCTGGTACTCCCCGGCCGGGGTGCTGACCGGGATCCGGCGCGCGCCGCCGCCGAGGACGTCGTCCCGGCCGGATGAATCCAGGTACTCACTGATCAGCGGCATGTGCCGTCCTTCCTCCGCGGGCGTCACGCGGGCCTCATGCGGGCGTCATGCGGGCGTCATGCGGGCTTCCGGCAAGCCTGCCGCGGGCCGGCGGCCCGCAGCCATAGCCTGCGGCGTCCGGCCTGGTTAACATGCAGGCATTTACACCTATTGAGGGGGTGGACCGCAAGTGACCGAATCGAGTCCAGCGGCGGCCGCGGTCATCGAGGCCGAGGTACGCGAGGGCATCTACGGCGACCGGGTGACCGCGGTGGAACCGGGCGGTGCCGAGTTCATCCCGCTTGGCGACCGGCATGGCACCCCGTTGCAGCAGTTCTGGACCTGGGTGTCGCCGAACATGGAGTTCGCCACCATTTTCGTCGGGATCATCGGGGTCTGGTTCTTCGGCCAGTCGTTCTGGATGGCCACGCTCGCGATCGTGCTCGGCACCGCGCTCGGCTCGCTGTCGATGGGCGCGCTGGCCGCCCGCGGGCCGCTGTTCGGCGTGCCGCAGATGGTGCTGTCCCGGATCGGGTTCGGCTATCTCGGCAACATCCTGCCCGCCGGGATCAACGCCGTGGTGGCCGGCGTCGGCTGGTTCGCGGTCAACAGCGTCAGCGGCGCGTTCGCGCTGAACGCGCTGCTGGGCTGGAACTCTAAAATCTGCCTGCTGATCATCGTGGTGCTGCAGATCGCGGTCGCGTTCTTCGGCCACAACCTGGTGCACATGTTCGAGCGGGTGTCGTTCCCGTTCCTGGTCGTGGTGTTCGCGATCGCCTCGGTGGTGATCGCGACCAAGGCGCACCCGAGCGCGCACGTGGCCGGCGTGCCCGGCGGGTTCCTGATCACCCTCGGCGCGGCGTTCGGCTACGCCGCGGGCTGGAACCCCTACGCCAGTGACTACACCAGGTACCTGCCCAGGGACACCAACCGGCGGGCCGCCGGCCTGTGGGCGGCCCTGGGCGTCTTCCTGTCCTGCGTGCTGCTGGAGGTGATCGGCGCGGCCGCGGCCACCGTCACCAGCGTGGACAAGTTCGCCGACAACCCGACGGCCGGGTTCACCGCGCACCTGCCGACGGGCATCGCCGACGTCACGCTGCTGGCCATCGCGCTGGGCGCGATCTGCGCCAACGCGCTCAACGTGTACTCCGGCTCGATGTCGTTCCTGGCGCTGGGCGTCAAGCTGCCGCTGGCGCTGCGGCGGGCCATCGTTGCGCTGGTGTTCGGCGTGGTCGGGTTCTTCCTGGCGCTGTCCGGGCTGCACGACGCGGGCTCCAAGTACAACAACTTCCTGCTGGTCATCGCCTACTGGATCGGGCCGTGGCTGGGCGTGTTCTTCGCCGACCAGTTCCTGCGGCGGGGCAAGCGGGTCGACGGCTTCCTGTTCGACCGCAAGCACCGGCCGTGGGCGGGATTCGCCGCGATGGCGATCTCGATCGCGGTCTCCATCTACTTCTTCGCCAACCAGACCGATTATGTCGGGCTGGTGCCCAAGCACAACGGCCACTTCGGTGACATCGCCTTCGAGGTCGGGTTCGTGCTGTCGGCGCTGCTGTACACCGCGTTCTTCAAGCTGCAGGGCGAGGGCGCGAGGGAAGAGACGCTGGTGATCCCGGGCGAGGAGGTCGCGGTCCCGGCCGACTGAGCGGCCGCGGCCGGCTCTGCACGTGCCGACCGGGGCGCCTGCCGGTGCGGGGGCGCCCCGGTGTTACCCGTTGCCGTTCCGGAAAAAGCGCACGCTCTCCTCGGTCCCGTCCCAGATCACCGTGTGCCGGGCGGGGGTGGTCCTGGCGACCACCTTCCCGCCGCGCAGCACGAGGGTGCGCGGCGCGACCAGGCGCAGCGCGTCGGCCTCCGACGGCGCGTCGAAGACGACCAGGTCGGCCGGGCCGCCGGCGCGCAGGCCGTAGTCAGGCACCCCGAGCGCGGCCGCCGGGTTGGCGGTGATCATCTCGATGAGCTGCCGAAGCTCGCCGTCGCCCGACATCTGGCCCAGGTGCACCAGCACGAACGCGGCCTGCAGCGGGTCGCCGTACCCCAGCGGGTACCATGGGTCCATCACCGAGTCGTGCCCGACGCACACGTTGACGCCGGCCTCGAGCAGCTGCTTGACCCTGGTGTGGCCGCGCCGGACCAGCCCGGTGTCGAAGCGGCCCTGCAGCACCGAGTTGTCCAGCGGGTTTGTCACCATGTGCAGCCCGGCCCTGGCGATGTTGCCGATCAGCCGGGAGGCGTAGGCGTTGTTGTAGGAGTGCATCGCGGTGGTGTGGCTCGCGGTCACCCGCCCCGCCATCCCGCGCCGGATCGTCTCGGCCGCCATCACCTCGACGAACCGTGAATGGTCGTCGTCGGTCTCGTCGCAGTGGATGTCCACCCGCAGGCCGTGCTCGTCGGCCAGCGCCATCGCGAACCGGACCGATTCCACCCCGTCCTCGCGGGTCAGCTCGTAGTGCGGGATCCCGCCGACCACGTCGGCGCCCAGCCCGATGGCCTTGCGCATCAGCTCAGCGCCACCATCGAAACTGAAAATGCCTTGCTGCGGGAACGCTACAAGCTGCATATCGATCAGCCCGCGGCACTCCGCACGAAGGTCGACGAGGGCCCGGAGCGCGCGCAGATCCGGGTCGCATACGTCGACGTGGCTGCGGACGTGCTGCACCCCGCTGGCCAGCTGCCAGCGCAGGATCTGCCGCACCCGGGACTGGACGTCGGCGTAACTGAGGGTGGCCACCCGCTCGGCCCAGACCGCGATGCCCTCGAACAGCGAGCCGGACCGGTTCGGCCGCGGCTGGCCGACGGTGAGCACCGCGTCCAGGTGGATGTGCGGCTCGACCAGCGGCGGCGTGACCAGGCTGCCGTGCAGGTCGATGATCTCGGCATCCCCGGCCGCGGTGCCGGCGCCCGCGGGGCCGGCGGGCGCGGGGTCGCTGGGCGCCATGGTGACGATCCGGCCCTGGTCGATGCCCAGGTCGGTGAGGGTGTCCTGCCCGGCCAGCCGGGCGTTGCGGAGGATCAGTTCGGCCATGCGGCCATCATGCCGCGTCATCGCGGCCGGGCAGTAGCGCCGGCCAGGGCGGCCCTCGGCCATACCGTGCGGGAGTACCTGCCGGAGGCGGCGGCGTTCGACGGCACCAGGGCGGTGCCGGTGGGACCGCGGGCTGCTGAGCCAGCAGGAATTCGACGGCGGCTACCGGCTGCTGACCGCCAGCCTGTGACCAGCCCCAACGGGCGCCGCCAGACCGGCGGCATCCAGCGCCCGCCGGGCCGGCGGCGGCCACGGGTGGCCGGCGAACCGGGACAACCGGCGGCATTGGGCGCGAGCCGGGCACCGGGCAGGAGAAGATAGGGCTATGCCCGATGACACGCGCAGCGCTGCGCCGTCAGGTCCCCGGACGATCCGCGACGTGGCCGATTCCTACGTCCTGGCGCTGGCCGAGCTCCAGCCGGTGCTGGCCACCAGGCTCGGCCTGGACATCGCCGCCGACCAGCTGCCCGATCTCTCGCCGGCCGGGCAGGATGCCAGGGACGAGCTCGACCGCCGCACCCTGGCCAGGCTGGACGAAGCCGAGCGCGGCGGCGAGCCGGCCGGCGACGAACGGCGCTGCGCCCGGCTGCTGCGCGAGCGGCTGAGCTCGAACCTGGCCGAGAGCGAGTCCGGGGCCGATCTGTGCGACATGTCGAACGTGTTCGGGCCGGTCCAGGCTGTCCGCGGCTCGTTCCTGATGATGCCGGCCGCCACCGAGCACGACTGGGCCAACATCGCGGGCCGGATGGGCCGGGTCAGGCAGGCGGTGGACGGCTACCGGGCGACGCTGACCGAGGGGCTGCGGCGCGGCCTGGTCGCCGCGCCGCTGCAGGCGCAGACGTTCATCGGCCAGCTGGACCAGTGGGCCGCGGCGACGGACGGCCGCGGCTGGGCGGCCGGGTTCGTGGCCGGCGCGGCCAGCGTGCCCGTCTCGCCGCCGCTGCAGGCCAGGCTCGAGGCCGCGGCGCAGGACGCCACCGCGGCGCTGGCCGGGCTGCGGGACTGGCTGGCCGGTACCTACCTGCCTCGCACGGCCGGGGTCAGGGACGGGGCCGGCGCCGAGCGCTACCGGGTCGGCGCGCGCAGCTGGACCGGCGCGGACATCGACCCGGCGGAAACCTACGCGTGGGGCTGGTCGCAGTACCTGGAGCTGCGGGAGGAGATGCGCCGGCAGGCCGGCCTGGTCCGGCCCGGCGCGTCCGCGGTGGAGGCGATGCGGCACCTCGACGAGCACGGCGAGGTCGTCGACGGCGAGGAGGGCATCCGGCAGTGGCTGCAGCAGATGACCGACACGGCGGTCGATGACCTGGACGGCACCCACTTCGACCTGACCGCGCGGATGCGGGTGGTCGAGGCCAGGCTCGCGCCCGCGGGCAGCGCGGCCGCGCCCTACTACACGCCGCCGTCGCAGGACTTCTCCCGTCCTGGCCGCACCTGGCTGCCGACGCTGGGCCGGACCAGGTTCCCGGTGTGGGACCTGGTGAGCACCTGGTACCACGAGGGAGTCCCCGGTCACCACCTGCAGTACGCGCAGTGGACCGAGGTGTCGAGCCAGCTGTCGATGTACCAGACCAGCATCGGCGGGGTGAGCGCGTGCACCGAGGGCTGGGCGCTGTATGCCGAACGGCTGATGGACGAGCTCGGCTACCTGTCGGACCCGGGTGCCAGGCTCGGCTACCTGGACGCCCAGATGCTGCGCGCCATGCGGGTCGTGGCGGACATCGGCATGCACCTGGAGCTCGTCATCCCCGCGGACTCGCCGCTGGCCCCCGGCCAGCGGTGGACGGCCGCGCTGGGCCGGGAGTTCTTCATCATGCACAGCGGCCGCAACGAGGCGTTCATCGACAGCGAGATCGTCCGCTATCTCAGCGCCCCCGGCCAGGCCATCAGCTACAAGGTCGGCGAGCGGGCCTGGCTGGAGGGCCGGCGGGCGGCTCGCGCCGCCCGGGGCAGCGACTTCGACCTGAAGGCGTGGCACATGGCGGCACTGTCGGCCGGCTCGCTGGGGCTGGCCGACCTCGCCGAGGAACTGGCCCTGCTCTGAGGAGCTGGCTCTGAGGAACTGGCCATCCGCTCTGGCCCGCGGCGGGGCACTGCTAGCCGGCCAGCCCGTCCTCGCGCACCCGGGCGGCCAGGTCCAGTTTGGTGAACGTCGGCCGGCCAGCCAGCCGGTACTTCTCCTTGACCCGGGCGAGGTAGTTCTTCGCGGTGACCGGCCGCACCCCGGCGCGGCGGGCTGCGGCCTCCAGGGTCATGCCGGAAGCGTAGGCGATCAGGATGATCCGCTCCTGCGGGGACAGCCGCGGCCGGGCGCCGCCCTGGTCGGGGCCGGCCTCGGGACCGGCCGCCGGGTCTGGCCGGGCGGATTCCCTGGCGGCCTGGCGGACCGCGGCGACCAGCGTGTGCAGGTCCCGGTCCTTGGTCAGGCAGCCGCTCGCGCCCGCGGTCACGACCCGCCGGCCCAGCTCAGCCGATACCGCGGCGCCCAGCGCGAGCACCCGGCAGCCGGCCGCGACCAGGCGGCGGACATTGCGGACCGGGTCGGACCGGTCGGCCAGGGACAGGCTGAGCACCACCACATCAGCCATATCACCAGCCACAAAAAGCTCATCAATGGCGTGCGCGGTGGCGGAAAGCCATATTCCCTCAGCCGAGCGCAGCCAGGCGGTAATCGTGTCGAGCATCTGGTCATCGTCGACCACTGCCACTGAGATCATGTGCCCCTCATGCATCGATGTCGTCGACGATCAGCTACCAGGCTCCGGCCGCCCGGGCGGCCGCTACTGGGTGGCGCGGGCGAACAGCCGGACCGACCAGGTCATCGCCAGCGCGGTCAGCCCGGCCACGATCAGCAGGCTCTCCCAGACCGACGAGGCCGCCGCCTGGCCGGCGAACAGCGCCCGCATCCCGTTCGTCGCCCAGTAGAAGGGGTTGAAGTCGGCGATCCTGACCAGCCACAGCGGCGCGAGGGTGAGCGGCAGCACCACCCCCGACAGCAGCATCACCGGCTGGGTCACCGTGCTGAGGCTGGGCCCGAGCGCGGCCTCGTTCCGCAGCCGCATCGTGACGCCGTAGGAGACCGACACCGCCATCAGCGACAGCAGCGCGAGCAGCAGGTAGGCCAGCAGCAGGAAGCCCAGCTGCACCCGCAGCCCGAACGGCAGCGCGAGCACCGTGACGATCAGCGACTGGACCAGCAGCGTCACCACCTCGCGCAGCGCCCGGCCGAGCATCAGCGCGACCCGGCTGACCGGGGTGACCCTGGCCCGCTCGATGATCCCGGACCGGATCTCGGCCAGCAGCCCGAAGCCGGTGAACACCCCGCCCATCACGGCGATGATCGTCAGCAGCGACGGCACGTAGAGCCGGTACACCTGCGCGTAGCTGGTGGCCCCGGCCGCGCCCAGGGCGATCTTGAGCATCGGCGCGAAAATCACCAGGTAGGTGACGGGCATCGCCAGGCTGAATGCGATCTGGACCGGCGAGCGTTTCAGCAGGAGCAGGTGCCGCTGGAAGATCAGCCAGGTGTCACGGGCAAGCTTCACGGTCCACCCCTCAGGAAATGGCTACGAGTAAGGCTAGACCGACATAATCCGCCGGACAACAGCCCGCAATCGGCCCCAGGGGCGGTATTCAGCTCGCCCGGAAATGCTTTATGCGCCGTTTCAGCCCAGCCCGGCGAAAGCCTGGCCAATGGCGGCCCGGCTCGCGCCCGCCGCGGCCAGCAGCCGCAGCAGCACCCGCGCCTGATACGGGTGCACGAAGCCGCCGTTGATCAGGCCGCGGCGGGCCAGGTCGGTCTCCGAGCCGGGGGCGCCGTAGGTCCGCGCCAGCACCGGGCCTGACCCGGTCCTCGAGCTCAGCACCACCGGCATGACCTCAGCCAGCCCGCCGAAGACCGGCGCCAGCGCGGCCGGGACGTGACCCACGCCGAACGCGGCGACCACCAGCCCCTGGTGGGTGCCGGCCAGCTGGCGCAGCAGCAGCCCGTCGTCGTCCAGCGTCGCGGTGTACAGGGCGACCCTGGTGGCGGCCAGCCGGTCGCGGGTGAAGCCGGTGACGACGGTGCGGCGGGGGACCCGGGTGAGGAACCGCGGCACCCCCTCGACCACCCGGCCGAGCGGGCCCGCGTCCCTGGAGGCGAAGGTGGCCGTGCTGGTGCTGTGCGTCTTGCGCACGTACCTGGCGGCGTGGATCTCGTCGTTGAACGCCACCAGCGCGCCGAGGCCGCGGGCCGCGCCGGACGCGGCGACCTGGACCGCCGCCAGCACGTTGGCCGGCCCGTCCGGGCCTGCCAGGGTCGGGTTGCGCATCGCGCCGGTCAGCACGAACGGCGCGTCGTGCGGCCACACCGAGTCCACCAGGAACGCGGTCTCCTCCAGCGTGTCGGTGCCCTGGACGAGCACCACGCCGCGGGCGCCCCGCGCCACCGCCTCGGACGCCGCGCCGGCCAGGTCGAGCACGTCGCCGAACGACAGGCCCGCGCTCGACACCGCCGCGCCGTCCCTGACGTCGAGCTCGAACGCCTCTAGCCCGGCAATCCCGCTGACCAGGTCAGCCCCGGTCAGCCGGGGGACCACGCCGTGCTCGTCCCGGCCTGCCATCGAGATCGTCCCGCCCCGGGCGAACAGCACCACACCGGCCATCCGGACATCATCGCGGGCCCGGCCGGCCGGCACCACCCGGGGGCCTGCGGCGAATCGCGGTTGCGATATTCGTACGAACGTACTAAAAATTAGATGAGCGTACTTAGACGAGCGCAGGGAGGACCAGCGGTGATGGCGAGGACCGCGACCGGGCGGCGGTCGTTCATCGAGCAGGCCAGGCGCGAGCAGATCGTGGCCGCCGCGATCGACGTGCTGTGCGAGAGCGGGTTCGCGGCCGCGTCGATCGGCGCGATCGCCGACCGGATCGGCGTCAGCAAGGGCGTCATCTCCTACCACTTCACCAGCAAGGACGAGCTGCTGCGTGAGGTCGTCGGGCACGTGCTCGCCGAGGCCGGCACGTACATGCGCCCCCGGATCGAGGCGGCGGGCTCGGCGCTGCAGGCGCTGCGCGCCTACGTCAGGTCCAACCTGGACTACATCAGCGCGCACCGTCGCAAGATCCTGGCCTTCACCGAGATCGTGAACGGGCTGCCACCGGGCCGCGCCGAGCCGGGCGCCTACGAGGAGGGCAACCGGCAGGCCGTCGCCCGGCTGCGCCGCCTGCTGGCCGACGGCCAGGCGGCCGGGGAGTTCGGCGCGTTCAGCGCGCAGGTGGCCGCGGTGTCCCTGCGCGCCTCCATCGACGAGCTGTCCGTGCTGCTGCGGGCCGACCCGGACTTCGACGTCGCCGGGTACGGCGCCGAGCTGCTGCGGCTGTATGAGCGGGCGGTGCTGGCATGACCGCGCCCAGCCCGGCAGCCTGCCCCGCCGCCGCCGCGGCGCCCCCGCCCGCGCTCACCATCGCCGGGCTGGCCAAGTCGTTCGGCGGCATCGCCGCGGTCCGCGACGTGACCCTGACCGTCCCGGCCGGCACCTTCCTCGGCCTGGTCGGCCCCAACGGCGCGGGCAAGACCACGCTGCTGTCGATGGCGGTCGGCCTGCTGCGCCCCGATCGCGGCACCGCCTGCGTCTACGGCCAGGACGTGTGGTCCAGGGCCGGATCAGGCCCGGCCCGGCAGCTGACCGGCGCGCTGCCCGACGGCCTCGCGCTGCCGCAGCGGCTGACCGGCCGCGAGCTGCTCAGCTACCTGGGCCTGCTGCGCTCGATGCCGCCGCGCCAGGTCAGCGACCGGGCCGGGGAACTGCTGGACGTGCTGGACCTGCGGCACGCCGAGCGGACCCTGATCGCCGACTACTCCACCGGCATGCGCAAGAAGATCGGCCTGGCCACCGCGTTGCTGCACGGGCCGAAGGTGCTGGTGCTCGACGAGCCGTTCGAGGCGGTGGACCCGGTGTCAGCGGCACAGGTCCGGGCGATCCTGGACGGCTTCATCGCGGCCGGCGGCACCATCGTCATGAGCACGCACGTGATGGCGCTGGTCGAGCAGCTGTGCGACCGCGTCGCGGTGCTAGCCAGCGGGCGGCTGCTGCGCACCGGCACGCTGGCGGCGGTCCGCGGCGGCCAGACACTGGAGAGCGCGTTCGCCGAGCTGGTCGGCGCGGCGCCGGCCCGGGGGCTGTCATGGTTCACCTGCTGACCGGGCTGCGCCGCACCATCGTCAGGCACCAGCTGGCCAGGGCGAACCAGGCCGCGCTGATCGCGACGGCCGTCCTGGTGCTGGCCTCGGCGCTGGGCACGGGCTGGCTCGGGCTGGCCGGCTACCCGAGCGTGGCGGCCGGGACCAGCGTGCTGGCGCTGGCGTTCGCGCTGTGGCTGGGCGGCCGGGTCGCGCAGGCCGCGCTGGCCGGCGATCCGGTGCTGCGGCCGGAAATGTTCAGCCTGCTGCCGCTGTCGCGGCGCCGGCTCGCGTTCAGCCTGCTCGTGACCGGGGCGCTGGACCCGGCCGGGCTGTTCATCGCGATCGCGTTCGCGGCGCTGATCGCGTTCGGCGCGCGGCTGGGCGCCGGGCCCGCGGCCACCGGCGCGGCCGCGGTGATCTTGCTGTTCGCGCTGTCCAGCGTCGCGGGGACGGCCGCCGCGGCGGCACTCGGCCCGGGGTCGCGGCGCGGCCACGACACCGGCACGATCGTCGTCGCGGTGGCGATCAGCGCGCTCGCCGTCGCCGGAACGCTGCTGCCGGTGCTGGTCTCGGCCCTGCGCCGCGGGTCGGCGCCGTACCTCGCTGCCGGGCTGCGCGCGCTCCCCTCCGGCTGGGGGCCCGCCGCGGTCGAGGCGGCCGCCAGGGCGGACTGGCCCGCCGCGGCCGGGTACCTGGCGGGCCTGGCCGCGCTCACCGGGGCGGTGGCCGGGTGCTGGCCCTGGGTGCTGTCGCGGCGGATGGCCGGGGCGGGACGGCCGGCCAGGGCGGGTCACCGGCACGCGGGCGGGCGGCGGCTGCTGCCCGCGACCCCGGCAGGCGCGGTCGCCGCCAAGGAACTGCGGATCTGGCTGCGCGACCCGGTCCGGCTGACCTGCCTGCTGATCGCGCTGACCGTCGGCGCGGCGGCGTGCGCGATCCCGCGGCTGACCAGCGGGACCACCCTGCTGCTGCCGTACGCGGGGATCGCCACCGCGTGGATCGCCGGGGCGTGCGCCTGCAACCTGTACGGGTCGGATGGCACCAGCTTCTGGCTGACGGTCATGACGCCGGGCGCGGCCCGGGCCGACATCCGCGGCCGGCAGGCGGCCTGGCTGCTGATCGTCGCGCCGTACGCGATCGCGGTGACGGCCGGGGGCACCGCGCTGAGCGGGCAGCACGGCGCGTGGCCGTGGGTGCTCGCGGTGCTGCCGGCGCTGCTGGGCGGGTCGGCCGGGCTGGCCCCGCTGACCTCCGTGGTCAGCGTCCAGCCGCTGGACGAGACCGGCAGCCCGACGCCGGCCTGGTCGCTGCAGGTCCACGTGGCGCTGCTGGCGGTCGCGCTGACCGCGGCGGTCCCTGCGGCGATCCTGGTGGCCGGGCAGGCCTGGCGGCAGGACTGGCTGACCTGGGCGGCGGTGCCCGCCGGGGTGCTGACCGGCCTGGCGCTGGCGGGCTGGCTGGGCGGGCTCGCGGTCCGGCGGCTGGACCGGTCGCAGGTCAGGATGCTGCGGGTGCTGGCCGATGCGGCCCGCTGACCGGGCGCGGCTGGCCGGCCGGCGTCAGGGCTGCCGGGCGGCCTGCGCGTCGCGCGCGGTGTCCAGGATGGCCTCGGCGCGGGCCTGGCCCAGCTGGTGCCCGGTCTCCCGGTGCACGGCCAGCGCCTGCGCCGCGGCCTGCCGGGCCCGGGCGGCCTGGCCGGAGTCCAGCGTGACCGAGGCGAGCGCGGTCAGCGCGTGGCCTTCGAGCACCCGCAGCCCGGTCTGCCGGGTGGTGCGCAGCGCCTGCTCGATCGCGGCGAGCGCGCCGGCCCGGTCGCCGAGGCCCGCCCGCGCCTGCGCCAGGCCGGTCAGCGCGGCCGCCTCGCCCTGCCGGTACCCGGCCTCGCTGGCCAGCTGCAGCGCGTCCTGATGGTGGCGCAGCGCGGCGGCCGGCTGGGCGGTCAGCCGGGCCAGGGCGCCGAGGGTGTTGCCCGCGTCGACCTCGATCCGCCGGTCGCCTGACTCGCGGGCCAGGCTGAGGCTGGCGCCGGCCAGTTCCCCGGCGAGCTGGTATTCGCCCGCGTCCAGGTGCAGCTCGGCGGTGTTGTTGAGGTCGTCGGCCTCGCCCTCCCTGCTGCCGGTCTCCCGGTGCAGCGCGAGCGCCTGGTCCAGGTGCTGGCGGGCCGGGCCGAGCTGGCCCTGGATGACGCAGGCGCAGCCGAGGCTGTTGAGCATGTTGCCCTCGGCGTGGCGGGCGCCGATCTGCCGGTAGATCGCCAGGCCCCGGGTCAGGCAGTCGATCGACTCGGGCAGGCGGCCCAGCTCCATCAGCACGTTCCCCAGGTTGCCCAGGCTGGTCGCCTCGCCGCCGAGGCCGCCGGTCTGCCGGTAGATGTCGCGCGCCTGCCGGTGGTGCTCGGCCGACTCGGCCAGCCGGCCCTGGTCGCGGTACACGTTCGCGAGGCTGCCCAGCGCCGCGGCCTCGCCCTGCCGCCACCCGGCTTGCCGGGCCAGCTCCCTGGCCTCGGTCAGGTGCCCGGCGGCGGCCGGGTACCTGGCCAGCCACCGCTTGGCCTGGGCCAGCGACAGGTGCGCGGCGGCCATCGCGCCAGGGTCGGGCCCGGCCTGCGCCGCGGCCAGCCCGGACTCGGCGACGGTCAGCCAGTCACCGGCGTAGCGGCGCATCCAGAAGTAGCCGCGCAGCGCGTCCGCGAGCAGCCAGGCGGTTTCCCCCGGGCCGTGCGCGGCGGCCGCGGTGACGATGGCCACCAGGTTGGGGCGTTCTACCTCCAGCCAGGCCAGCGCGCCCGCGTGCGCGGTGAACACCACGCTCTCGGCCCGGGCGCCGGCCGGGTCGTCGTCAGCGGGGCCTGAGCCGGGGCCGGGGCCGGGGCCTGCTCCTGCTCCTGGTGCGGGCAGCCGCTGCATGTTCGGGTGCAGCACCCGGGCCGCGGCGTCGGCCGAGCGCAGGTAGAACCCGTACAGCCGGCCGGTGGCCGCCGCCCGCTCGGCCGCGCTGATCTCCTGCGCCGCCCGCTCGCGCGCGTACAGCCGGAGCAGGTCGTGCAGGGCGAACCGGCCCGGCTCGTGCTCGTCGGCCAGGTGCGCGCTGGCCAGGTCGGCCAGCAGCGCGCGGGCCCGGGCCGCGGTGGTGCCCGTGAGCGCGGCGGCGGCCGGCTCGGTCAGGTCGGCGCCCGGGTGCAGGCCCGCCAGCTGGAACATCCGGCGGGCGGCCGGTCCCAGCGCCGCGTGCGAGAGGCCGAACGCGGCGCGGACCGCGGACTGCTCGTCGCCGGCCACCGACAGCACCGCCAGCCGGTTGCCCTCGCGCAGCTCGGCGGCCAGGCCGGCGACCGGCTGGCGGGGATGGCGGATCAGCTGGGCGGCCGCGATCCGCAGGGCCAGCGGCAGGCAGGCGCACAGCGCGGCAAGCTCGGCGACGGCCACCGGGTCCTGGCCGGTCCTGGCCGTGCCGAGCAGCCCGGCCAGCAGGGCGTATGCCTCATCGGGTGGCAGCACGCCGAGGCTGAGCGTGCGTGCCCCCTCGTGCACGGTCAGTCCGGCCAGCCGGTCCCTGCTGGTGATCACGGTCAGGCAGCCGGTCCCGCCGGGCAGCAGCGGGCGGACCTGGCCGGCCCCGCAGGCGTTGTCCAGCACCACCAGGACCCGGCGGTCGGCCAGCAGGCTCCGGTACAGCGCCGCGGCCTCGTCCGCCTCCAGCGGGATCCGCTCGGGCGGGATGCCCAGCGCGCGCAGGAACCCGGCCAGTGCCCGGGCCGGCGGCATCGGCGAGCCCGGCGCGTAGCCGGCCAGGTTGACATACAGCTGGCCGTCAGGGAACGCCGCCCGGTGCTGGTGCGCCCAGCGCACCGCCAGCGCCGTCTTGCCGACCCCAGCGGTGCCGGCGATCACCGCGATGCGCCCCGGCGGCGGCCCGGTCCCCGCGCGCGGCCCGGGGAGCAGCTGGTCCAGGTCGGCGAGCGCCCGGGTGCGGCCCGCGAAGCCGGCCGCGGCGGGCGGAAGCTGCGCCGGGACCGGGCCGTCAGCGGCTGGCGGCGCCGGGGCGAGCGCGGCCTCGTCGCCGCGCAGGATGGCGAGTTCCAGCTGCCGCAGCGCGGGGCCGGGGTCGAGCCCGAGCTCGTCGGCGAGCCGTTCCCGGTAGCGCCGGTACCCCGACAGCGCGTCACCCGGCCGCCCGTCCCGGTACATCGCGAGCATCAGCTGCCCGGTCAGCCGCTCCCGCAGCGGGTACGCGGTGACCAGGCTGGCGAGCTCGCCGCGCAGCTCATGATGGCGGCCAAGGCGCAGCCGCGCGTCGATGCTGTCCTCGGTCGCCCCCAGCCTGGCGTCCTCCAGCCCGACGCAGAGCTGCTGCTGGGTCTGCGGCGGCCCGATCCCCGACAGCGGCGGGCCCGACCAGAGCCCGAGCGCACGGTCCAGCAGCGCCACCCGCGCGGCGTCGTCCCCGATCCCGCGCGCCTGCGCCAGCAGCGACCTGAACAGGTGCACGTCGATGTCCAGCGGGTCGGTGACCAGCGCGTACCCCGAGCCCTGCAGCCTGATGTCCAGGTCGGGGACGTCGCGGAAGACCGCGCGCAGCGCGGACACGCAGACCCGGATCGCGTGCGTGGCGGTTCGCGGCGGATCGGCCGGCCAGGCCAGGTCCACCAGCCGCTCGACCCCGACCGGGCGGCCGGCCTCCAGCGCGAGGACCGCGAGCACCAGCCGCTGCTTGCGCGGTCCCAGGCCGATTCTCCGGTCGCCGTCCCAGGCCTCCACTGGCCCCAAAAGCCGCAGTTTCAGGCCCATCTTCGCGATCCTAAACCGGCCGCTGCACCGACCATGAACAGATTCTGATCGGGCCAGGGCAGCATCACCTGCTGTGAACGACGGACAGGACAAGCGGCCCGCCGCGCTGGGCCCGGTCGTGCGGGGCCCGGTCGCGCGGGGCCCGGTCGCGCGGGGCCCGGTCGTGCGGGGCCCGGTCGTGCTGAGCGCCGTGCTGGTGCTGGTGCTGGCAGGCTGCGGCTCGGCCGGGCCAGCCGGGCAGCAGCGGCCAGCCCGGGCGCAGGCACCGGCGGCGACGGGCCCGCCGTCGGCGATTGCGCTGCCCTCACCGACGGCCTCCGGACTGCCGCGGCCGGTGGCCTGCACCAGCGTGACCGAGCAGGGCGGTTTCGCCTCGGCCAGCCCGGACTCGGCGGTAACGCTGGACGAGATCAGCGAGGCTGTCGGCTTCAAGGTGTCAACCTCGATGCCCGACACGCAGTCGGCCCTTGCCTTCCGCGGCTACGAGGAATGCCGCTACGACTTCGACACCCCGAGGGGCGGGGCCCAGGAAGACGTGGCCCTCGTGGTCGGGACGAATCCGCTCGATACCAAGACTGCCGCGGCCGAGTACGCGATCACCCAGGCGCAGAAGAAGCCGTTCAGCGAGCGGCAGGGCTTCTGCGGCGGTTGCGGCTATTCGTTCACCCCGGTGCCCGGTCTCGGCGACTCGGCGGTCAAGGGGTTCCAGAACGGCACCGACGAGGTAGTCGCCGCGGTCCAGGGCGACGTCTACGTGGAGATCGGCCCGGGCCAGCTCAAGGAATTCCGCATGATCGCGCTGGCGAAGCTGATCCTCGGCAATGTCCGTTGAGCCGGCCGTCACCATACCCGGGGCCAGCGAGGCCCGGGAGCAGGAGCCGCCCCGCGGCGGGCGGCCGGGGAAGGAGTATCCGTGAGGCGTAAGACCAGGGCCGCGGGCAGCGTTCCGCTGATCATCGTGGCCGGACTGCTCGCCGCCGGGTGCGGCGGCTCAGCGGCAAGCGGCGGAGGCGGGACGGACGCCGCTGCGGGCCCGGCCGCGGGCAGCTCGAACGGCGGCAGCTCAGGAAGTGGCGGCCCGGCCGGCGGCAGCCCGGCCGCCGGGGCGGCGAGCTGCAGCCATGGCCTGACCCCCGCCGTTACCGGCGTGGTCGATGTCTTCTGCAGCGGGACGGCCAAGTTCCATGTGCGGGTCGGCTCGGTCAGCAAGGACATCGTGGGCGGGGACTGCCATTCCGTCCCGGGCGACAATGTCTGGACCGCCTCAGCCGGCGTGATCACGCAGTACGGCGTGTACAAGGGCCCGGCTGTGGACTCGGTGGCGGTCAACAACACCAGTTCGGGCGGCGGGACCATCCAGCTGACTCTCAACGGCAAGACCTACTTGGTGGACGGCGGCACGTTCGACCTGTCCGACGGCGCCAAGGCCGCGCACCTGCGGGGCAAGGCGACCAGCGAATCCGACGGCCCCGGCGCCCTCGTCACCGTCGACATCACCTGCTAGGCACCAGACGGCCAGCATCTGCCGCCGCGGCCGCGGGCCCGGCGGCAGGGCCGCGGACCCCGCCGGCAGGCATGCCCGCCCTGGTACAGTGCGGCTGCTATGTACCCGGCGCCCGGGGCCCCGCAGTACCGCCCTCCCGAGCCGGCCAGGAGCCACACGGTGCGCAACCTCCTGCTGGGCCTGGCCGCGATGTTCGCCGTGCTGGCCCTGATCGGCGCGGCGTCGGGCGGCGCGGCCGGCCACAGTGCCGGCTCGGGCAGTGCCGGCTCAGGCCGTGCCGGATCGGGCAGTGCTGCCGGGACGGCCCGCCCGCCCGCCGGGCCGCACATCGGGTCGAAGGTGCGCGACGGCAAGTTCCAGTTCGTGATCACCCGGGTCGGCCACGCCCGCAGCGCCGGGACCGGCCTGCTGCGCCGCGCCGCCCAGGGTGAGTACACCGTCCTGGCCGTCCGGGTCACCAACATCGCCGCCGTGGCGCAGACGCTGACCGACGCCGCCCAGTACGTCTACGACGCCAGCGGCCGCCGGTTCTCCGCCGACACCCGCGCCGACATCATCGGCAACAGCCCCGGCGATCAGGTCTACCTGGACCAGGTCAACCCCGGCGACTCGGTCGCCGGCAGCCTCTACTTCGACCTGCCCCCCGGCGTCCGGGCGGTCCGGGCCGTGCTGCACGACTCGTTCCTCAGCGGCGGCGTCTCGGTGGCGCTGATTCCAGCCGGCTGACGCACCGCGGGGCGTCGCCCAGCCGGAGTTTGCCATGATCGTGGTGCTGTCCCCCCCCGGGAGCCTGCTTTGCCTGGCGCTGCCCGCTGCCTGGGGGCGGGCGGGGCAGAGTGGTGACTTAAGCCAGCCCGCATCTGGCTCAGTCCAGCCCGTAGCCGGCCCGCCCGCTGTCCCCTTTTCCTTTGTTGCTGGTCCGCGCCGGAACCCTGGCGCGGGCCTCCCAGGGGCTTGCCAGGGGCGAGCAGGCCCGGCCAGCCCCGGGTCATGACCCGGCGGCAGCGGAACTGGCTGCCCTGGGGGGACGTCACGTACCCCTCTTGCCGGCCCGACCTCTTGCCTGCCCGACCCCCGGGCCGGGCCGGGTCAGGTGCCGGCGATGATCGCGGCGACGATCCCGGCGATCCGCTCCGCCTGTTGCTGTTGCTGGCCGGGATGGGGGGTGTCGCATTCCCACGAGAGCGCGCCGTCGTCCCCGATCCGCACCTGGCCCCGGCCGGGCTGCCCGGCCGACGTGACCACGACCTGGGCGCAGACCTCCAGGTTGCGCTCATCAGCCTGCACGTCCAGCCGCACCGCCAGCCCGCCCGCGCGCAACGCCAGCCCCACCCGCCCCAGCAGCGCCAGGTCCGGGTCAGTGACCGGCGGGCCAGGCTGCCAGTCCTCCCGGTCACCCAGCACCCGCATCACGGTGGCCGCCAGCACGGCCGGATCAGGACAGCGCGGCCCGGCCGGCCAGCAGTCGGCCAGCACGTACCCGCTGTCATCGGCGATCACCGTGCAGTGCCGGCCCGCCAGCCCGGTCACCCGCAGCAGGCACCCCCCGTCCTCCTGATGGCAGTACCCGCCGGGCACGCCCCGGGCCGCCAGCCCGGCCGCGACCAGGGCCAGCAGCCCGCCCGGCCCCCCGTCCCCGGCACCGGGCACGATGAGATTCACCAAAGATGACTCCTGACAAGCGGGTGCGTCAGGGCCGGCCGTGGCCGGCCCTGACCGTGGGGGCTGGCTAGGTGAGGGCGAGGGTCGCGAAGTTCAGGTCGTTGACCGGCTGCCCGACGCGGCTTTCCCGGTAGCCGGTCACCCTCGTGCTGTAGGCGTCCAGCGTGTCCACGAACGCGGGGATGATGTACCCGCCCTGGGTGAAGTCGTCCTGCTGCATCCGGTAGGCGATCTGTTTGCGGGCCGCGGTGTTCAAGGTGGCGTTGGCCTGGTGGTACAGGCTGATGTAGCCGGGGTTATCCTCGTGTGTCTCGTTCCACGGGCTGGTGGGCAGCATCGACAAAGTGGCCTGCACCAGATACGGCGAGTAGCTGTAGAAATCCTGGGCGAACGGCCATTGCAGGTACTGGGGGCCGAAGAACGTCCCGGGGTCCACCTGCCGCAGCCTGATGGTGATCCCGGCGGCGGCGGCCTGCTCGGCCAGCACGGTGGCCATCGCGACCGCGCCGGTCGCGATGGGTGAGGTGACCAGCTGGACGTGCAGGTCTTCCCGCCCGGCCTGCTTGAGCAGGTGCTTTGCCTGGGGGATGTCCTGCTCGCGGCGCAGCGCATGATCATATTCCGTATCCCAGGGGGAGAAGACGTCGGAGGCGGGGGTGCCATACCCATCCAGCGCCGAGTCGATCAGCTGGGGGCGGCTGGCGGCCAGCCGCAGCGCCTGCCGGACCCGCACGTCGCTGAACGGTGCCAGGTCGGTCCGCATCGTAAACGGCACGATCGTTCCTGCTTTGGAGGCGACGGCGTGGATGCCGCTGGTGGTGGCCAGGCTGGTGAACTGCGGGCCGTCCAGCGTCCCGGCGGCGTCGATGACCCCGGTCCGCAGCGCGTCAGCCAGCGACACCGGGTCGGGGAAGTCCAGGATCTGCAGGGAGTCTGCCCACGGCAGCCCGTCCCGCCAGTAATGGGGGTTGCGGGTGAAGGTGCTGCGCTGCCCTGGGGTGAAGCTGTGGTACCGGAAGGGTCCGGTGCCGTTGGGCTTACCGGCGGCGGGGTTGAGCCCGTGGGGGATGATCTGGGCGGTGAGGATCCCGGCGAGCTGCTCGGGCAAGGTGGCGAACGGGCGGGTCATCGGCACCAGCACACTGTGCTTGTCCAGTGCCCTGATCCCCGAGGGGTCGACCGGGCCGAGCACGTTGATAGCCGAGTACTTGTTCGTGATGATCCGCCGCATCGTGTAGATGACATCAGTCGCGGTGAGGGGCTGGCCGTCGTGGAACTGAACGCCGGGGCGCAGCCGGATGACCCACTGGGTGGCCAGCGGGTCACGGGGGCTCATCTGACTGGCGAGCACGTACTCGATCCCGGCGTCGGCATCCAGCTGCACCAGTGGCTCATACAGGGCCTGCGCCCGGGCGGTGTCGAGGTAGTTGAGGCCCTGGTGGGGGTCGAGGGTGTCGCTGGCGCTGCCGCCGGTCAGCCCGACCCGCAGCACCCCGCCTCGCCGCCCGGTCACAGCGGCGGGCGCGGCGCGGGTGCTGGTGCCGCACCCGGCCATCAGCCCGGCCGCTATGGTGCTGGCCGCGCCGGCCAGGACCGCGCGGCGGGAGGGGAATCGCCCGGTGCCGGGCAGGGCTCCAGCAATGGGGGGCATACTAGGAACCACCTCTCAGTAGTGAGGCGAAGGCCCGGCGGCGGTTTGGCGACTACACGCCGGGCCTTCACACTGCGCAGCAAGGGCTGCGCGGGGGCTAACGGGAAACGATCACGGCAAGCCCGGTGATCACGGATCATTCATGGCTTGGTCGCTGGGTGCGGCTGGTGACCGGGCGGCTTGCTCGGCCCGGGTGATCTGGCTGGCCAGCCCGGCGGCGGTCGGGTCGGTCAGGGCGGTGTCGCGGCGCGCGCCGGGCAGCCGCCGGTAAGCGCGGAACCGGCTGACCGTGGCCAGCCATATCACCACCCACTGGGGGTGTTCGCCGCGCAGTGCCGTCGCCTCCCGCCACCGGGCCGCATCATCATCTAGCTGTCCGCTGGTCACCTGTGCCGCCTGACCACGGCCAGCCCGGCGTACAGGTCCGCGCCGTGACCGGGCCAGCCCGAATGACCGGGCCGCCATTCGGTCACCGGCACCACCCCCGGCGGCACCAGCCCCAGACCATCGAACAACGCACTGACCTGGGCGTGGCTGCGGGCGGTGATCCCGGCCGGCACCCGGGCGTTATACGCAGCCACCCCGGCGGTCACCTGCTCGGGCGCGAAGTCCGCCGTCAGGTGGGAGATCGCGATGAAGCTGCCCGGCGCTAAACCAGCAGCCAGGGCCGCGACCACCCCGGCGGGGTCATCCGCGTCGGCCAGGAAATGCGCGATGGCCAGGAGTAGCACCGCGACCGGGCGGGTGAAGTCCAGCGTCCGCGCCGCCTCATGGAGGATCGCCTGCGGGTCGCGCAGGTCCGCGTCCACATAGTCACAACGGCCTTCGGGGCTGCTGGTCAGCAGCGCGCGGGCATGGGTGAGTACCAGCGCGTCGCTGTCCACGTAGACGACCCGCGCCCCGGGGGTGATGTCCTGGGCGACCTGGTGGGTGGCCTCGGCAGCCGGCAAACCCGCCCCGATGTCAACGAACTGGGTGATCCCCCGCTGGCCGGCCAGGAACCGAACTACCCGCGTCCCGAACGCCCGGTTCGCCCGCGCACTCGCCACCACCTGCGGACGGCGCGCCGCGACCTCCTCAGCGGCCTGACGGTCTGCCGGATAGTTGTCCTTGGACCCCAGCCAGCAGGCGTAGACACGCGCCGGGTGCGCCACATCCGGGTCAAACCGCCGCAGCCTGGCACCAGCCGGGCGGCTCTCAGCCGGGCGAGTGTCCTCAGCAGCGCCGAGCACTGCGCGCAGTTCACCCGCATCCGCCGTCACGACCGTATGCGGATGCTGGCCCAGCCCACGGCTGCACGCCACATACCGGACCTGGCCAATACCATCCTCACGCCACACCCGGAACTGCGGGAACTCCTCGCACAGGGCCGCAAGCTCATCCCGGCCAACTACGTCACTCCTTGGCCGCCCCTGTGGCAGGACGGCACGCGAGTCACTCATCGGATGGGCCCCCTGCCGTTCCACACTCGTCCTCCTCGCACGTACCGATGCGGATACGAGGTAGCTAACCGTGCATCAGGCGTAACCTGTAGTTGTTGTCCGGAATGGAAAACTGGAATACCGGCTATAGGTACCCCAGACGACATCGCGCGATCGGTACACGTGGGGCATGAGTGCTTTCGGTGAAGCGCTGGCGCGCTTAATGGGGACGCGCGGTGTTGGCGTGCACGAGCTGGCACGCATGTCGAACTACACAGCTGGGCACATCTCCAACCTGCGTACCGGTGCGAAACGCGCGTCACTCCAGTGCGCGGCCACTCTGGACGACCTGCTCGGGGCCGGGGGTGAACTGATCGCCGCTGCCGGACACCGCGAGCTGACCGCCGAGCCCGACCCTGGCGACCTGGGACACCCGGTGGTGCCGCTGCCGGCGCTAGACAGCGACGATGTGCACCCGGTCGAGCACCTGGACCGGTTCCGTGGGCTTATCAGCGAGTCCGACAACCTCTTCGGTCCCCGGAATCTAATATCGCTCGTCCGGCGGCATGTCGCGTTGATCGCCCGGATGCGTCACGGCCGGAGCGGCTCGGACAGCCGGGAACTGCTGCGCATGCAGGCACGCTACGCCGAGAGCCTCGCGTGGCTGTACCAGGACTGCACCCAGTTCCGGGACGCCCAGTACTGGCTCGATCGTTCCCTCGAATGGGCTCATATGGCCGACGACCGGCAATGGGCCGCGTTCACCCTTGCTCGCAAGAGCCAGCTTGCCGGCGACATGCACGACTCGGCCAGCGCTGTTGACCTGGCTGACGCGGCAGCGCGAATGGCAGAAGACAGCACCAGGCTCGCGGCTGCGGGAGCCGCCTACCAAGCCCACGGTCATGCACTGTCGGGTGATGCGGCGGCCAGCCTGCGGGCACTCGACCGGGCACACGACATCGCCGAACGGCCCGAAGACGATCCCGGTGCCCCGTGGGCGGCATGGCTGACCACAGGCTATGTCGGGGTTCAGCGCGCGCGCTGCCTGACCGCCCTCGGTGACCACCAGAATGCTGCCGGATTGTTCGCTCGCGCTATTGATGGCATCCCGCCAGAGCTGCGGCGTGACAAGGGGGTCTACCTCGCTCGGCTGGCAGTCGCCCAAGCCAGGAGCGGCGACCTGGACCAGGCGGCATCCGCCGGGCTACGCGCGGCAACGATCTACCAGGCAACTGCGTCCGGGCGTATTCTCACTGAGCTGCGGCTTCTCGACGCTGCCACGGCGCGAGCCCCCGCCCAGGCAACGGCGGTGCTGCGAGATGCGCTGGCTGGCATCCTGCGGCATTCTCCTCGTGGCAGGAAACCTCGCCCCTGACCCAGAAGGGCTGCTTGGCTGATGACTCGCCCCTACGTGCTGCTGTCTGTCGCGCAGTCCATCGACGGCTACATTGACGACTCCAGCCCGCAGCGACTTGTCCTGTCCAGTCCCGAAGACCTCGACCGCGTCGATGAGGTGCGCGCGGGATGCGACGCGATCCTGGTCGGCGCGACAACGCTGCGGCGCGACAACCCGCGCCTGCGGGTCAAGTCAGACGCTCGCCGGGCAGCCCGCGCAGCGCGAGGGCTGCCCGGAGAACTGCTGCGGGTCGTCCTCACCCGTGGCGGGAAACTGAGCCCTGACCTGCGGATCTGGGGAACGGACGGCAACAAGATCGTTTACTGCCCGGACAGTGCGGCCAACGAGCTTCGTACGACGCTCAGAGATCTCGCCATTATCGTCTCGCTCGGCGAAGAGGTGGAGATGGCAACGATGCTCGATGACCTCGGCGCCCGCGGCATCGGGCGATTGATGGTCGAAGGCGGCGAGCACGTCCACACCCAGTTTCTACAGGCGGATCTGGCCGACGAGCTGCACGTCACCATCGGCGGCTTCTTCGTCGGCGACCAGACAGCGCCCCGGTTCGTTAGCCCTGGCGTCCGCCTTCCGCAATCGGCGGCACGCCGGATGTTCCTGGCTGACGTATCCAGGGCCGGGGAAACGGCCGTCCTGCGCTACCTAGTGCAAGGGCGGCCAACCCCTTAAGTACGTTCCGTGCTTAGGCTCCTAACCGGGCTGGTGCGGACAGTTGGCCAAGCGCGTAGAGCTCAGTATTCGGCCCTGGCCTTAAGCCCTGGCTTCCTCGTTGGGGTGATTGCCCCTGCGCGATCCTTTGGGCCTGGCCGGCTTAGCTTCCATTTTGGCGTGGTGACTGTCAGTGCAATGGTTTCGGTCTTGTCCGGCTGGTGTTCCGCCTTGGCGTGGTGACTGCCTGTACCCCCGTTGGCCCCGCGTAGCGGGGCCCTGGGCGGGTTCGGAGAGGGTGAGGATGGGGGTGCGGGGGAAACCTCGGGGGAACCTGGGGTGTGGGCATGGTTTCTCCGTGGTTTCCCCCGCCGAGCCGTAGGCTCGTATGTCTTTTGCGTCTGCGCCGCTCCCGACCTCAGCCTCGGGGTCCCCTTGGGGTGGGGGTGAGGTCGGGAGCGGCGCAGACGCGCGGCCCGCAGGGCCGCTCCCTGCATACAGGCTCAGCTAGTGATTACCGGGCCGCACAGCGACCGCACGGCGGGTTGGATTGCTGTGCGGCAGGTGTGCGGGTGCCGTGCTGCGTCGTCGGCCGGTACTCCTGGTTCCTACCTGCCGCGAGGCTTAGTAGCATCCGGATCACGCGCCAGAGCAGCACCGTAGCACCGAGGTTGACGAGCCAACCGCCGATCAGTAGCCGTGTGAGGGCAACCGCTGCAGTCAGCACTAGTATTACATAGAGTGTCCAGAGCAGTACAGAACGCGATGGCCTTTGTGTTTTCGGGCGCGACATTCCAGGGCCTCCTTGGCTCCTGGGTAGACCGCGCGAGTAAGGGTAAATCGGCCTGCGGGAGGCCAGCGCATCGGCAACCTACACCTTGTTTGGGACACTGAAGTAACCGCACCCTTACCCTACCGCCGCATCCCCCGGCCTGGTCGCATGCCGCTTACAGGTTGGCTCCTCGGCGTCGTCAGCCGCAAAGCAGTGGCTACCGCCGCAAGGCACAGAGGATGATGGGGCGATGGCGTTGAGCGCTGACCCTGACCCAGAGTTGGTCTCCGAACTGGCAGGCCGGTTGGACGATGCCGCCGTTGAGGCAGTGGACCCCCTGGACCTTCCAGACCGCCTCGGGCTGAGCGAAGAGGACAAAGGTGGTCCCCTGGGCAATGTTGCGATGGCTTTTCACTACATGACCGGTGAAAAGAAGAAGGGCAGCACCCCGGGCTACTTTGGACCCGTAGTCGAGCGGTCGAATGGGACTAAGTTTCCGCCGCCAATTAAGGATTTGCCAGCCGAAACGGGAGCCCTGTGGGAGGCGGTGGGCACTCAGGCCACGAAACCACTAGTCCGTGCACGCCTGAATGATCTCTGCTTCGAAGGTCGTTGGGGGATTCGCGGAAAAGTAGCCAGACATGCGATTGAAGCCTACTTGCTAATTGGGGAAGAAGGTTTCAGTGCTAGTCGTGAAGTATCCGACGGCCGCCAGGAACTGGGAGCAGCTGGCGCGCTTATTCGCGCGCTGGACTTGGCCAGAAAGATCCGAGATGACTCTTTGGCTCAACGCGCGATCACCTCTTTGGTCAACGCCGCTACAAAGTGCATGGAGAATGACCATCCAGCGCCAGGCGTAGCTCATCGGCTGCTTCACGCTCTTTCGGACGATCGCGCCACAGTCCCCGAACTAGCTAACCTCCTCTCTCAGGCACGGCTGATTTTCCAGGGAGACATTTGGCATACAGAGGACATCATATCTCTTCAATTGCGGCAGGCCCGGGGAGATCCCGAAGCTATGGCACGCCTACAGCGCGAGAACGTTGAAGGATGGATCGCTGAGGCTGACAAGAGCAACGGAATTGCTCGGTTGGCGCACCTCGAATCGGCCGCCCAAAAGGCTCATGCCTACGGGCTAACAGATCTCGCAGCTAAGGTTACGAGAAAGCTCCAGGCAACTAACCCGGATGAGCTTGGTCTAGTTCGTAGAAAATTCAGCATAGAAATACCGACTGAAGAGATAGAGCGATATCTCGCCTTTTTTACGGATGCGCCTTCGTGGCAGAATGCATTTGAAAGGCTGATCTGCCTTGACCCGCCTACCGGCAACATCGCATCCAATCACGAACTAGTCGATCAAATACGCACAGAAGCCCCTCTTTACCATCTGCTAACGCCTATGCGGATAGGCGGCGACGGGCTGCCTCGGTTCACTGCGTCGAGTGATGAAGAACGAGACGAGTGGCGACTAGCGGAGCAAGAGCGTCTCTCACTGGATCTACGAGGACCACTAGTAACTGAGGCTCTACGTCGCATCTGGTCCAAGTGGGGGCCGGTTACAGAAGATGACCTGGTGACGTTCCTCAGTCAAGGCGGCCACGTTCCACAAGGCATGTCGAGGTCTCTGGCAAGAGCCTTTCTCCGTCACTTTGCAGGTGACTTCGAGGGTTCTGCATATACACTCATGCCTAAAGTCGAAGGCCTCGTCCGCCGCATTGTTGTGCAGTGCAACATGCCCGTATACGCGACGCAGCGCCGGAAGAAACCAGGTCAATACTTGGGCTTGGGTGCCTTGCTGCCTGTGCTTGCCAATCTTGGGATAGATGAGTCCTGGTTCAGGTTCCTGCATACCTTCTTTGCCAGCGTTGCTGGATTTAACGAACGCAACGAACTCCTGCATGGATTTATCGACGATGTCGGTGAGGTCGTTAGTGCCCTCATCATCCTCGCTGTCATTTATCTGTCCGTAGGACTGAGACTGACGGATTCAGGGGGCTCACAATAACACCGCCTTCCCAGTGCCCCAATTCCTGGGGCTGTGGTTAGCGTTTCGAGGCAGCGGCCTAGGCGTAAGCCGGCTCGGATCGATCTGAGTCTGCACCGCCGCTGCGGACGCGGTAGGTGCCTGGGTAAATTTCGTCTGAACCTTCGCGAATGCGACTGGCGATACCATCTGGCTAGGTCGTCTCGGCCGTATAGAGGACTCCGCTGAGCCCACGCCGGTGTTCTTGTGGCCGGAGCTATGGCGTGCGCTGGTTGTCGGTCTGTGCGGGCGTCATGTTCCTCGATTCGCTG
>DATBGO010000114.1:0-30178 GCA_036558005.1 Streptosporangiaceae bacterium
AGCCCCAGGCCTGCCTCCGGCACTCTGCCCTTGGCGAACCTGGCCGTCTCGGTTGGTCACCGTGATGCGCTCCCGGGATAACGTTGGCGGACATGACCCTTACCATCCTGCCTGAGAGGGAGCAAAGATGACTGATCCTCCCTTCGGCTTCGGCTTGCCTGGCGACCCGGACAAGGATCGTGATGATTCGCCGGGTTCCGGCAGCGGTGCTGGCGGTAGCGGGGGCGGGGCGGCCGGCGGCGGTAGCGGCGGCGGCCAGGGCGGGCCGGGCGGTCCGCTGGGGCCGCTCGGCGACCCGCAGCAGTTCGCCGAGGCGCTGCGCCAGTTCGCCGACCTGATGTCCTGGCAGGGCGGCCCGGTGAACTGGGACCTGGCCAAGAACGTGGCCAGGCAGACCGTCGCGGCCAAGGGCGACGCGAGCGTGCTGCAGGTCGAGCGGGACAAGGTGACCGAGGCGATCAGGCTGGCCGACCTGTGGCTGGAGGACGCCGCCTCGTTCCCGACCGGGATCCGCTCGGTGCAGGCGTGGAGCCGGTCGGAGTGGGTCGAGGCGACCCTGCCGGTGTGGTCCAAGCTATGCGACCCGATCGCGGCCCGCGCGGTGGACGCGATGGGCGGGATGCTCGCCGAGGATCCCGAGGAACTCGGCAACGAGCTGCCGCCGGAGATGCGCTCGGCGATGACGGCGCTGACCGGAGGGCTGGGCGCGCTGTCGGGCCTGGGCGAGATGATGCGCAGGATCGGCGGGATGATGGTCGGCGGCCAGACCGGGTCGGCGGTCGGCGCGCTCGCCCGCGAGGTGGTCAGCTCGACCGACGTGGGCCTGCCACTGGGCCCCGACGGCACGGCGGCGCTGTTGCCGGCCGGGGTGGCCGCGTTCGGCGCGGGGCTGTCGGTCAGCGAGGACGAGGTCAGGCTCTTCCTGGCGCTGCGGGAGGCCGCGCACCACCGGCTGTTCGCGCACGTGCCCTGGCTCAAGGCGCGGCTGCTCGGCGCGGTGGAGGACTACGCCCGCGGCATCACCGTGGACGCATCCGCGCTGCGCGAGGCGATGCCGCAGATCGACCCGGCCAACCCGCAGGCGCTGAACGAGGCGCTGTCGGGTGCGGCCCTGTTCCAGCCCGAGGACACCGACGCGCAGAAGGCGGCGCTGGCCCGGCTGGAGACCATGCTGGCGCTGGTCGAGGGGTGGGTCGCCGCCGTGGTCGGCACCGCGGCCGACGGCCGGCTGCCGCAGGCGGGCGCGCTGGCTGAGGCGATCAGGCGCCGCCGGGCCACCGGCGGCCCGGCCGAGCGCACCTTCGCCACCCTGGTGGGGCTGGAACTGCGCCCGCGCCGGCTTCGCGAGGCGGCGGCGATCTGGCAGGGGCTGACCGAGGCTCGCGGGGTCAGCGGCCGGGACGCGGTCTGGGCGCACCCGGACCTGCTGCCGACCGCTGAGGATCTCGACGATCCGGACGGTTTCGTGCGCGGCCATCCTGAGCTGGACATTTCCGGCCTCGAAGCGGCCGGCCAGAGCGGCGCCGGCGGCGAGAGCGACGACGACAGCGGCGACGACAGTCCCGGGACCGGGCCCTAGGCCGGGGACGGCGCCCGCTCGGCCGGGTCGATCTTGATCTGGCTCTCCAGTTCCTTGATCCGCCGGTAGTCGGCGGCCATCGCCTGCTCGTCCGGCGAGGCGAGCACGACCCAGCCGAGGTAGGTGTAGATGTCGTTGCTGGCGGGCACCCAGTCGCCGGTGCCGCCGGCGAAGTACTTGGCGTAGTAGGTGCCCAGCTGGTCAACCCCGTCAAAGATCTCGGCGTTGCGCCAGATCCCGGCCCGCGGCGCGGATATGACCACGCTGCACACGTGCTGCACCAGCTCGTAGCCGGCGCTGAACTCGCCGCGCACCCGGTGCGCCACGGTCCGCTCGATGTGGTTGGTGCCCGTCGCCAGCTTGGTGATCATCTGGTGGCCGCCGCCGGCCGGCCTGGCCGCCACCTCCAGCAGCCGCGGGCCGTCCGCGGTGATGATCACCTCGGTGTGGCCGCAGCCGTTGCGCATCCCGACCGCGTCCAGCACCTGCTGGGTGTAGGGCCAGAGCACCTGCACGTCGGGGTGGCCGGGCGGGAGGAAGTCGACCAGGTCGTAGATGCCGATCCGGTCGCCGCGCTGCAGCTTGGTGTACCTGCAGACGTCGACAAGCCCGTGCCTGCCGCCGGCCGAGTAGCTGTCAATCATGTACTCGGTGCCAGCCGCGAACTCCTCGGCGAGCACCGCCTCGTTGTAACCGCCCGCGGTGTTCAGCGCGCCGTAGATCTGGCCGAAGAACGGCCGCCAGTCACCGCCCTCGGGGACGATGTGCACGTTGTCGGTGCCCACGCTCTTGGGTGGCTTGAGCACGATCCGCTGCCCGGCCAGGCCGGTCTCCCGCAGCCACCGCTCGATCTGCCCTGGGTCGGCGCTGCAGGTCTGGCGCAGGTAGGGCACCCCGGCGCGGTGCATGGCCAGCGCCATCTGCCACTTGTCCCGGCGGGCGGGCGCCAGCCCGGGCAGGTGGCCGGTGCCGGGGACGACCAGCTCGACCAGGGCCTCGGCCAGTTCGACCCCCATCTCCGCGCCCGGGATCACGCACAGCGGCTGGTAGCCGCGCAGCAAATCGGCCAGCGCGGCCAGGTCGCCGTCGAAGACGTGGATGCGGCGGAAGTTCTCCGGATGCCAGGACGCCGCGTACATCTTCGGCGGCTCGGCCAGCGAGAGCACCGCCACCGGCTCGACGCCGGCCGCGCCGAACTCGGCCGCGTACTCCTGCCCGGTTCCGAGCGGGTCGACGATCACCGCGTAGCGCTGCATGGGGTTGCTCGCTCTCTGCTTCTTCGGGCTGCTTCTTCGGGCTGCTTCATCGGGCTGGTTCATCGGGCTGGTTTGTCGGGCTGGTTTATCGGGCTGGTTTATCGGGCTGCTTTGCCGGTCCTTAATCCGTGCATGTCCGCGGCGGCCGCGGCCGTCCGGTCCTGGCCAGCGGCCGCGGGCTGGCCGGCCGGGCGCACCCGCAGCGCCGCCTGCGCGGCGTCCAGCGCCGCCAGGCACTGCGCCGCGGCCGGGGCGACCGCGGTCGCGAACGCGACCCGGCCGAGGAAGGTCCCCCGGGGCGGCGGGGAAACCACATCCCCTGGCCCGGCCATCGCCGCGGCCCGGTCCACCGCCGGGGGCAGCGGGCCGCCCCCGAAGTCGATCGAGCCGATCACGGTGTCGTCGTGCTCGACGTAGAAGAACCGGACCGCCCCGGCCAGCGCCCGGCAGGCGGTCAGGTCCGGCCGCTGGCCGCAAGCCACCGCGGCGGCGGCCAGCCCGGGATCGATGCCGGTGACGCGCATCCCCAGGTAGGGGATCAGGTCGCCGCCGAGCCTCGCGTTCACTTCGATGATCTTCGGCCCGGCCGGGGTGAGCTTCAGCTCGGTGTGCGTCATGCCGTCGGTGTAACCCAGCGCGGTGTGCGCGGCCTGCACCACCGCGAGCAACTCCGGGTCCGACAGCAGCGGGTCGGCCCCGTCCACCAGGTGACCCATCTCCTCGAAATACGGCGGGTAGCCGACGTCCTTGCGGGCCACGAACATCGCCAGCGCCTCGCCGTGGTGCACCGCCGCGTCTACGCTGATCTCGGTGCCGGTGAGGTACTCCTCGACCAGCACCGACACCTCATACCGCCAGGCCCCTGGCAGCGTGGTGTCGCGGGCGAAGGCGAACTGCCCGGTCAGCTCGGCGGGGGTGTCGACCCGGACCGCGCCCAGGCTGGCCGCCATCGCCCTGGGCTTGAGCACGACCGGGTAGCCGATCTGCCCGGCCGCGGCCAGCGCCTCGGCCGGGCCAGGCACCAGCACCGAGGCCGCCTGCGGCACGCCGGCCGCGCCCAGCGCCTCGCGGGTGAGGTGCTTGTCCCGGCACCGCATGATCATGTCCGGGTCGCCGCCTGGCAGCCCGAGCGCCGCGGCGACCTTGGCGCTCTGCAGCACCCGGGCCTCGTCCCAGCTGAGCACGCCGGCCACCGGCTCGCGCCCGGCCAGCTCGCGGGCGGCCTCGATCATCTCGGTGGCGTCGATGGTGCCGGCCATGCCCGCCAGCACGCTCCACCCGGCCGCGTACTCGCGCTCCCAGTCCGGCTCGGCGGCCAGGAACAGGTGCAGCCGGTACCTGGTGGCGATCGAGCGCAGCAGGTACTCCCGGTAGTCCCGGCCGCCGGTCCCGATGACCAGCAGCAGCGGCCTGCCGTCCTGGTCGGGGGCGGCCGGGACGGCGTCAGCGGTGGTCATCGGGCCAGCCTTTCGCCGGAGGGTGGGCGCGGGTGCCGGGCTGCGCCGGCCGCCGGGTCAGCCCCAGTCGACCGCGCACAGCTCGTCGTTGATATCGAAGATCTCCCGCTGGAACATCGAGTTGAGCACGATAGCCGCGCGGACCGGCAGCAGGGTCAGGTTCGCGTCGGTCAGGCCGTGACTGAACCTGGCCCGGTTCAGCGCGTAGATCCGGTGCCCGTTCGAGCCCTTCCAGCGGACCGAGAAGTCCGGCTCCACGACCAGGTCACCGTCGTCGGCGAACTCGACCCGCTCGCGCAGCCTGTCATCCAGCGGCACCGGCACGTTCTCCCGGCCGGTCGCGATGATCACGTTCCGGACCCGGTACTCCTCCCGCCGGCCCGGGGTCTGGCAGCTCAGCACCACCTCGCCGCCGCCGTCGGTGGCCGAGGTGACGTTGCGGGCCGGGTACAGCATCACCGGGAACCGGCCCAGCGCCAGCATGCTGTCGTAGTTGGCCTGGTACAGCAGCCGCATCGCGCCGGGGGTGAGCGCGTCGCCGGTCTGGTTCAGGCCCTCGATGACCCGCCGCCTGGTGGGCAGCGACAGCCGCTGCAGCGACTCCAGGTGCGCGGGCCGGTACACGTCGTTGGCGCACGGCGAGTCGTCGATGGTGTCGAACCACAGCCGCCGCCCGAGCCACTTCACGTCGGTGAACCCGCTGCGCAGCAGCATCAGGGTGGCTTCCATCCCGGTCTGGCCGCCGCCGACCACCGCGACCGGCGCGTGCCGGTCGGCGTCCATCCCGCCGAGCCGCTCGGCCAGCTCGTCGGCGATGAAGGCCCGGTCCGGGTCCAGCCCGGCCAGCTCGTCCGGGATGACCGGCGCGCTGCCCATCCCGATCACCAGGTGCTCGGAACGCGCTATCGGCTGGCCGCCGCTGTAGACCACGAAGCTGTCGCGCTCGAACGACACCCGCTCGATGGTGACGCCGTAGCTGACGTTCCTGATCCGGGCCGCGGCCCAGGCCAGGTACCTGACGTACTCCTGCCGGGGGATGAAGTCGAACTGCGAGTTCAGCAGCGCGAACATCCGGCCGGTGGTGACTAAGTAGTTCAGGAACGTCAGCTCGTGCCGCGGGTCGACCAGCGAGACCAGGTCCTTGAGCCAGGAGGTCTGCATCCGCACGCCCGAGTGCAGCAGGCGGTTGTGCCAGGACGGCTCGGGCTGGCGGTCGAACAGCGCTATCTCTTGGTCGGTGGCGGACTCGAACAACGCGGCGAGGCTCAGGTTCGCTGGCCCTGCGCCGATGCCTACGGTGTGGAAGACCGGGACAGCGGCGCCGTCACCCTTGACGTTGATCATGGCTGACCTTTCTTGGTCCGGCGGGATTGTGCGAGTGTTGCTGCGGCGTGCCCTGGCCGCGCTAGCGGGCGTGCGGAGGCGGCCGGCGGCCAGCCAGCGCCGCCAAGGCCAGCGAGCTGCCGCCGGTCCCGGCCGACAGGGCCGCGACCAGGCAGCGGACAGCGAGCGCCGAATCGAAGTTGGCCAGCTGCAGCGCCCGTTCGGCGCGCATCAGCTCGGCGGCGGCCAGCGCCCCTGGCAGTGCCCCGGCCCGGGGCTGGCCGCCGTCTAGCAGCGGCCGGACGTGGTCGCAGAAGGCCTGGTAGGACTCGCGGGTGAAGTTGGTCTCGTACCGGTCGGGCCGGTCCCAGGACAGGTACAGCCGGACCATCTCGGGGTCTTGCTCGGCGAGGAATTCATCGGCCCACAGGGCATGGTTGCGGCTAGTCGAGAACTTCAGGCCGTCCAGCAGGTAGAGCTCGTTGACGACCGCGCCGCGCGCCTTGGCCGACGGCACCCCGGCCGCGGCCAGGATCGCCGGGTACAAGATCGCGAAGTAGAACGTGTTGTCCATCCCGTTGAAGTGCCAGATGCCCTCGATCTCGCGCCAGGCCTCGACCCGCTCGGCCAGGTTCGCGGCGTCAGGGCGCAGCGCCTGGGCCGGCCCGTACAGGTAGCTCAGCCCGAGCTCGGCGGGGAAGTCCACCCGCATCCCGGCCAGCGGCCCGGTGCATTCGATGCCCCAGTTGGTCGGGTAGGCGAGCGGGTAGTCCGGCAGCGGCGCGCTCCGGTACTGCGCCAGCACGGTGCGCATCCGCATCGGCCATTCGGCCTGCAGCCACTCGGTGACCAGCCGGTCCCGGTAGTCCTCCAGCGGCAGCACCGGCACGGTCACCCGCATCGGCAGCGGGCTGCCGCCGCACCGGGCGCAACTGGCGAACACCAGCGTCTGGGCCGAGGTGAACCCGCCGCAGCCCTCGCACGAGGTGCCGTTCGCCCCGGTCCCGCAGGCCGGGCACTTGCCCACCACGTAGGAGTGGTGCAGGGTCCGGCCGCAGTCCGCGCACTGGTGCAGGGTGACCTCCCGCATCACCGCGGTGCCGTTGGCGACCATCTCGCCCAGCATCCCGGCGATGGCCTGCTGGTAGGCGGCGTCCTGCGGGTCCAGGAACGCGTCGTAGCCGATCCGCGCCCCGGTGAAGGCGGCCATGATCTGGGCCCGGTAGCGGGCGACCATCTCGCCCACGTCCTCGCCGAGTATCTCGGCTTTGGTCAGGACGTAGTTCGGGTGCACGTCGACCCCGGCCAGGGTGAGCACCCGCTCGCCGCGGCCGCGGGCAGCCCGCGCGGCGATGTCGGCGGCCAGGTACGGGCCCGACAGGTGGCCGATGTGCAGCGGGCCGTTGACCGTCGGCTGCGGTATGACGATGACGGTGACATCCCCCGATGCGCCGGTCACGAGACGCCGTCCCGTTCCTGGCCGGCCTGGCCGGCGGCCGCGGCCCCGGCCGGCATCCAGAAGCTGGAGAAGACCAGCAGCGGCGTGCCCGCTGACCGGTTGTGGATGACGTGCGCCTCTTCGCTGTCCAGTAAGAACGCCGACCCGGCGCCGACGTCGGTGACCTGCCCGCCGGTCTCCACCGAGGCGGTGCCGCTGATCACGATGGACAGCTCGACCTCGGGATGGCAGTCGCGCGGGCTGCTGGCGCCCGGCGGGACGGTGTACCACATGGCCTGGAATGGCAGCGTCCCGTCCAGCGAGTACTGCTCCCACCGGGCGACGTCGACGGCGCCGACGGGATAGGACTCCGCCAATTCACTGGCGAAACAGCGCATGGTGTCCTCCGGGTTGATCTGGGCCTGGATGCTGGTGCGCGCGAGCGATGCGCGGCAGGCGAGACCACACGGGGCGGGCCCGGGCGGTGAGGCTGATACGAGGGTTACCGACGGGACGAACGGTGGCTCTGGGGAACCCATGAGCACGATGTGAGCCGTGTGACGGAATGGCTCAGCGCATAAAACATTCACCCGCCCCTCTGCTGCTGCGCGGTGTATCCCGGCTAGCTAAATAGCCAATCGGAAGCCCCGGCAGTGTCGCGACTGGAGTATACGACGGCCTCTTCACGCTGTCACCCATGAGAATGGCACGGGCATGATGTAGGCGCTTCAGGATGGGTCTTGCGGGGAAACGTGACGCCAGATAACCTGCTCGCAGACTTACCCAAGCAGGTGGTCTGTCCATGCCGTGGCCACAAACAGCTCTGCTAACCGGAGGGGGGCGGGGGGCGTTCTGGCGGGCGTCCGTACCCGGCCGCCCCGGCGGCATTATGCGAACGGCGTGCTATTCACTCTGAGCGACCGGCCTGATTCTCTACGGAGGCATTCGTGAATGCTGCTGAGCCCGGCAGGGACGCGGCGGCCATTCCATTGTGGAATGACGCCTACGACACTACCAGCCTGAAGGACCACGCGAACCTGTGGGGCGATCCGCCGGTTCCGTACGCGGAAACTGCCGCACGAAAGTTCGCAGAGCGTTCGGCGGCCGTGGTGCTCGACCTGCCCTGCGGCGACGGCCGGAACCTCCCGCCACTGGCTGCTGCCGCCCCGATCCTGCTCGCCGGCGACACCTCGCAGAAGGCGATGCGGATCGCCGATGGCGTGTCAGAGCGGGCGGGCATCCGGGAAAAAACCGTCTTCATGAAACTGGACGCGTTCGACACCGGGCTCCTTGACAATTCCGTCGACGGGGTTTTCTGCTGGGATTTGCTCGGTCACCTGACCAATGCGAGCGACGCGCTGCAGGAGCTGTATCGCATTGTCCGGCCGGGCGGCTGCCTGGTCGCCAATATGTGGACGATGAACGACTGCCAGACCTCTGATCCGGATATCCGGCAGATCAGGCCGAAAGAATATATCGACCACTTCGACTTCTACTGCCGTTTCTATGACCGGGACGATGTCACCGCGCTCCTTGATTCGGTCGGCATGACCGCGGAATCCGTTGACCTGGCCAGCTGGCACGAACCGGGTCACGCCGAATACCGGACCTACGAGCACGACCACGAGAGCCTGGTCTTCACCGTCAGGAAAACGCTGGATTAATTCCGCCCGCCGGACTGCTCTTAAGCCTGCCGCCAGTGGCGGGAGAAAGGCCTGACGACGTTGGGGGACTTACGAGAGCGCGGCTCAGCCAGCGATGACCGTACCCGGGCGCCCGGGCGGTTCGGCATCGGCTACGCCCCCGCCCACCACGGGGAGTTGCTGCAGGGCGTGTTCACCGACGCCGCCGGCCGGCTGCGCCGGGCGCTGGTGACCCTGCCGCTGCCGGGGCTGGGCAGCCATGCCGTCTTCTACCCCAGCGACGCGCACCTGGGCGTGGTCGGGACCCCGGAGCTCACCAAGGTCAGGCGCGCGGCCATCCTGGCCCTGCGCGAGTTCGCCACGACCCATCCGGCGCCTGCCAAGGGCGGGCAGGTCGACATCTCCAGGGATATCCCGCTGGGCCGCGGGATGGGCTCGTCGACCAGCGATGTCACCGCGACCATCCGGGCCATCGCCGACTACTACGGCACCTGCCTGTCCGGCGAGGAGGTGGGGCGGCTGGCGGTGCTGGCCGAGTGCGCCTCGGACTCGATCATGATTGATGACCGGGTGGTGCTGTTCGCCCACCGCGACGGCGCGGTGCTGGAGACGCTCGGCCACCGGCTGCCGCCGCTGACGGTGGTCGGCTGTGACACCGGATCCGGGGCCGGGGTGGACACGCTGAGCCTGCAGCCAGCCGACTATGACGATCGCGAGGCCGCCGCGTTCGGGGTGATGCGGGCCGCGCTGCGCCGGGCGGTCGGAACCGGTGACGTCGCGCTGCTGGGCCGGGTGGCGACCGCCAGCGCCCGGGTCAGCCAGCGGTACCTGCCCAAGCCTCAGCTGGACTTCCTGCTGGAGCTGTGCGCCGCCCGCGGCGGCTGCGGCGTCCAGGTCGCGCACAGCGGCACGGTCGCCGGGCTGATCTTCGACCCGCGGCAGCCAGGAACCCCGGACGCGGTGCGCGCCTGCGTGAGCGCGATCGAGGCGGCCGGAATGCCGATAACGGCGGTCATCGGGGCCGGACCGCGGGCTGGCCTGCCGATTCCCGCAAACTCCCCGGCCACCGGCGCGAAGGTGACTGCTTAATGACTATTCGCAGCGGTTACGAAGAGGCGACACAGGCCTACCAGATTCCCCGGCTCATCCGGATCGAGCCCAATCTGTACGCCGCCTGCTTCACTTTAATGAAAATGATTCCGGCCCGGTACATCTTGCGCAAAGCGGCAGCCGAGGGCGCACTCGAGCCGGGCACCGTGATTGTCGAGACGACGTCAGGTACTTTCGGGCTGGCTCTCGCCATGCAGGCGGTGCATATGAACCGCAGGCTCATTCTGGTCAGCGACCCGGTGATCGATGAGCGCTTGTATCGCCGGCTTACTGATCTTAACGCGGTGGTGGAACGCGTCCCGGCCAGCGCGAGAGCGATGCCGGGCGGCTTTCAGGCCGCCCGCTTGCAGCGGCTAGCGGAGATCCGGGACGAATATCCGGTCACATTCTGCCCAGAGCAGTACACCAACCCGGACAACCCGCGCTCGTACGCGGCGGTGGCCGAACTGCTGCTGGAGAGCCTCGGCCAGGTCGACTGCCTGATCGGCCCGGTCGGCTCCGGCGGCTCGACCTGCGGCACCATTACCTACCTGCGCTCGGTGCTGCCAGAATGCCGGGCGATAGCCGTGGACACCCATTCCAGCGTGCTGTTCGGCCACGCCGACGGGCCGCGCGAGCTGCGCGGCCTGGGCATGAGCATGATGCCGGGAAACCTTGATCACAGCGTCTTCGACAGCGTGTACTGGTGCGCCGCGGCACCCGCCTACGCGGCGACCAGGCAGCTGCACCGGCAGCACGCCCTGTTCATGGGGCCCTCCAGCGGCGCGGCCTTCCTGACCGCCCGGTGGTGGGCCAGGGCCAACCCGGGCGCGCTCACCGTGGTGCTGATGCCCGACGAGGGCTACCGGTATCAGGACACCGTCTACAACGACGAGTGGCTGCACGAGCGCGGCCATCTCGGCCAGCCGGTGCCCGCCGAGCCGGTGCTGGTCAGCGACCCGGCCCGGCCGGAAGGATCATGGACCGGCTACGACTGGGCGCGGCGGTCGTACGCCGAGGTGCTGGCGCCAGGCGGCGCGCCGGTGAGCGCCCGGTGAGCCAGACCGGGCGGCTGACCGCGACACTCGGGGCGCGCACCAGGCGAGTCATCTACGGCGAGCTGTCCCAGGCCGAGATCGACGCCGAGCTGCCGCTGATGATCCGGGTGGACCAGGCACACCTGGTCATGCTGGCCGAGCGCGGGCTGATCCCGGCGGCGGCCGCCGGGCGGCTGCTGCGCTGCATGGACCAGCTCGCCGGGCAGCGGTTCGCGCCGCTGCTGGGCCGGCCAGCCCCGCGCGGGCTGTACCTGATGTACGAGGGTTACCTGATCGAGCAGCTCGGCCCGGGCACCGGCGGGGTGCTGCACTCAGGGCGCTCCCGCAACGATCTCAAGGCGACCATCACCTGGCTGCGGTTCCGCGACTGGCTCGCCCGCTTCGGCGCGGAGGCGGCCAGGCTGGAGGCGGTGCTGCTGTCGCGGGCCAGGGCGTACCAGCAGGTGGTGACGCCGGTCTACACCCACTACCAGGCCGCGATGCCGGTGACCTACGGCTATTACCTGCTCGGGGTGGCGACGGCGGTGAGCAGGGAGATCGACGCGCTGCGCGCCGCGGCGGCGGGGCTGGCGGCCTGCCCGCTCGGCGCGGGCGCGGTGGCGGGCACCGACCTGCCGATCGACCCGGCCCGCACCGCCAGCCTGCTCGGCTTCGGCGCCCCGGCCAGGCACGCACTCGACGCGGTGGCCAGCCGCGATGTCCCGCTGCGGCTGCTCGGCGCGGCGGCCGGGCTGGCGATCGTGCTGAGCAGGCTGGCGACCGACCTGCAGCTGTGGAGCACCGCCGAGTTCGGCTTCATCGCCTTCCCCGACGCCCTGGTCGGCGGCAGCTCGGCGATGCCGCAAAAGCGCAACGCGTTCCTGCTGGAGCACGTGAAGGCCAAGCCGGCCCAGGCATTGGGCGCCTGGGCCGGTGCGGCCGCCGCGATGGCGGCGACGCCGTTCACCAACTCGATCGAGGTGGGCACCGAGGCGGTGGCCGCCCTGTGGCCCGGGCTGGCCGCCGCCGAGCAGGCCGTGCTGCTGTGCCAGGTGCTGGTCAGCGGGGCCCGGCCGGACCCGGCCCGGATGGCCCAGCGGGCCAGGGAGGGCTTCACCGCGGCCACCGCGGTGGCGAACCGGCTGGTCCGGCGCGGCGTGCCGTTCCGCACCGCCCACCACATGGTTGGTGACGCGGTCCGCCGGGCGATCGAGGCGGGCTCGGCTGACCTGGCCGCCTTCGGCCCGCCCGGCTGGCTGGACGGGACCGGCCTGGCCGGAACCAGCCCGGACGGCACCAGCCCGGACGGCTCCGGCCTGGACCTGGCGGCGCTGGTCCGCGAGCAGGTACACGGCGGCGGGCCCGGCGCGTTCGCGGCGGCGTTCGAGCCCGCGGCGCAGGCATGGGCGGGGCACCGGCAGTGGCTGTGCGGCCTGCGCGAGGCGGCGGCCGGCGCCAGCACCGCGCTGGCCGCGGCGGTCGCCGCACTCGCGGCCAGCCCCGCCAGCCCAGACCGGGGGCGGGCGTGACCAGCCGGTGGCTGGTGCTCGTGGAGAGCAACACGACCGGGTCGGGGCGGCTGTTCGCCGCGGCGGCGCGGCGGCTCGGGCTGCGCCCGGTCATGCTGGCCCGCGACCCGGACCGCTACCCCTACGTCCGGGCCGACCAGATCGACAGCAAGCTGACCGACACCGCCGATCCGGCCGCGGTGCTGGCCGCCTGCACGGCGCTGCCCGGGCCGGTGGCCGGCGTGCTCAGCAGCTCGGAGTATTTCATCGCCACCGCCGCCGAGGCGGCGAGCGCCCTTGGCCTGCCGCATCCGGACCCGGCCGCCGTGCGCCGGTGCCGGGACAAGCGGTCCCAGCGCCAGTGCCTGGCCGCGGCCGGCCTGCCGGGCCCCGGTTTCGCCAGCGCCGACAGTCCCGAGGCGGCGGTGACCGCGGCGGCCAGGATCGGGCTGCCGGTCGTGGTGAAGCCGGTGGCGGGCTCGGGCTCGATCGGGGTCCGCCGGTGCGGGAGCCTGGCGCAGGCCGCCGCCGCGGCCCGGTACGTGCTGGCCGCCGACCAGGCGGCGACCGGCCTGCCGCCCCAGCCGGCCGTGCTGGTCGAGCGGTACCTGCCCGGCCCGGAGTACTCGGTGGAGCTGCTCGGCGACCAGGTTGTCGGGGTGACCAGGAAGCACCTGGGCCCAGAGCCGTTCTTCGTGGAGACCGGGCACGACTTCCCCGCCCCGCTGGCCGCGGCCGGCGCCGCGGCGGTCAGCCAGTGCGCGGCCGCGGCGCTGGCGGCGCTCGGCCTGCGGCACGGCGCGGCGCACGTGGAGCTGCGGCTGACCCCGGCGGGCCCGGTGGTCGTCGAGGTCAATCCCCGGCTGGCCGGCGGGATGATCCCGCGGATGGTGCAGGAGGCGACCGGGATCGACATGATCTTCCACCTGGTGGCGGCCGCGGCGGGCCAGGATGCGGCGGTCCGGCCGGCCCGGGCGGCGGCGGCGTCCATCCGGTTCCTGATCGCCGGCGAATGCGGGCAGCTGGCCGGGATCACCGGCGTGGACGAGGCCCGGCAACTGCCGGGCGTGACCGAGGTCGGGCTGACCGCCACGGCCGGCCAGCAGGTGACGGTCCGGCACTCGTTCCGGGACCGGCTCGGGTACGTGATCGGCGCGGGTCACGACACCGCCGCAGCGGCCGGCGCGGCCGAGTCCGGGCTGCGCGCGCTGGCGGCGCAGATCGTGCCCGCGCCCGCCGCGGCGGAAGGCTCCCTGCGGTGACCGGGCCGCCCCGCAACGGGCACCAGCCCGGTCCCCCGCCGGACACCAGGATCGCCATCATCGGCCTTGGCTCGCGCGGGCTCAGCGTGCTGGAGCGGATCATCACGCTGGCCAAGCTGGCCGGCCCGGCGGCCGGCCGGCTGCGGGTCGACCTCGTCGACCCCAGCTGCGCAGGCGCTGGCGTGCACGATCCCGGGCAGCCCGACTACCTGCTGCTCAACACCACCTGCGCGCAGGTGTCGATGTTCCCCGACGCCTGCACCGTCGGCGCTGACGTGGACGCGCCCGGGCCCAGCCTGCACGAGTGGGTCACCAGCCGGGGGCTCAGGCTGGCCGCGGACGGGTTCACCGTCGGCGCCTCCGGCCGGGCGATCAGGCCCGCCGACTTCCTGCCGCGCCGGATTCTCGGCGAGTACCTGGGCTGGTTCCTCGGCCAGCTGCGGCAGCGGGCGCCCGGGCACGTGCGACTGGTCCTGCACCGCGCCGAGGCGGTCGCGGCGGACCGGACGGCCAGCGGCGAGCTGGCGTTCACGCTGTCGGACGGCAGCACGCTGCGGGCCGGGTACGCCTTCCTGACCACCGGGTACACCGCCAACGCCAGCCCCGGGCCCGGCGCGCCGGGCGGGCACGCGATGATCAGCGAGCCTTACCCGCTGCCGGACCGGGTGCGGGAGGTGGCGCCCGGCCAGACGGTGGCGATCAGCGGGTTCGGCCTGTCCGCGATGGACCTGATGTCGTGCCTGACGGTGGGCCGCGGCGGCCGGTTCAGCGCCGGCGAGGCCGGGCTGCGCTATCAGCCCAGCGGCCGCGAGCCGCGGCTGCTGCTGTACTCGCGCTCGGGCGTGCCCTGCCGGGCCAGGCCGCTGGTGGTGGAGTTCGGCCCCCGGTACGAGCCGCTGGCGCTCACCAGGACCGCGATCGACGAGCTGCGCGCGGCCCGGCGCGGGCCGCTGGACTTCGACACCGACGTGCTGCCGCTGGTGCTCACCGAGATGCGGGTCGGCTACCGCCGGTGCGAGGCCCGGCTGGCCGGCGCGGAACCGGAATTGCGCGGGCAGCTGAGCCAGGCGGCCGGGCGCGGCCAGCTCGGCCGGGCGCTGGATGAGCTGGACGCCAGGCACGGCCGGTTCGACCCGGCCGGGCTGCTGGACGGCTCGGCCGGGATGCGGCTGGCCGGCAGCGCCGCCTACCAGCGCTGGCTGGCCGGCGTGATCAGCGCCGACCTGGCCGAGGGGCTCGCCGGGTTCACCCGCAGCCCGGTCAAGGCGGCCCTGGATATCCTCCGCGAGCTGCGCGACACCTTCCGCTATGCCGCCGACTACGGCGGGCTGACCGGGCCCTCGCTGGAGGAGTACAACCGGCGGGTCATCCCGCAGCTGAACCGGGCGGTCGTCGGCCCGCAGTATGAGCGGCACGCCGAGCTGCTCGCGCTGATGCGGGCGGGCGTGCTGGCCGCGCCGTTCGGCCCGGCGCCCGGCGTGGCCTGGGACCAGCGGGCCGGGCAGTGGACGGTGACCTCGTCCCGGCTGGCGGTGCCCTGCCGCCGGGCCGCCGACTGGGTCGTGGCCGGGCATGCTTCCTGGCCCGAGGTGGACCTGTCCGCCAGCGCGCTGATCAGCTCGCTGCGCCGGGCGGGCTGGATCCGCAGGCACCGGCCAGGAAGCGTGCACGTGCGCGGCGTCGACGTGGATAGCGACCAGCATCCGCTGGATGCCAGCGGCCGCCCGCAACGGCGGCTGTGGATGCTGGGCCCGCTGTGCGAGGGCGCGGTGTTCTACACCAACCTGGTGCCCTCGCCGCGGGTGTGGTCACGGCCCATCTTCGACGCGCACCGGTGCGTCGCGCAGCTGCTCGCCGCGGCCGCGGCCGGCCGCCCCGCCGTGCTGGCAGGCGAGCCGGGGAGCGGCTGACCATGGCCGCCCCGAACGCGGTCACCGCCAGCTACCTGGCGCAGGCCGCCACCCGGCCCGGGCCCGCCAGCGAGCTGGCCGGGCTGGCGGCCGGCCGCGTCGACCTGGCGGCCACCAGCTACGCCGGGCGCTGCCTGAGCCGGCCGGTGTTCCTGGAACAGGACGAGCTCAGCAGGCTGCGGGATGACGTCAGCCAGCTGCACGCGGCGCTGACCAGCCTGCCCGGCCGGCTGTTCGGCGGCGACCTGGCCGCGTTCGCCCGCGCGGCGGGCATGCCGGAGGTCCAGGTCGCGGCCATCGCGCGGGGCAGCGGCGGCACGCCGACCAGGATGTGCCGGGCTGACCTGTACCGGGCCGGCGCCGGCTTCCAGGCCATGGAGATCAACATGGGCACCGCGATCGGCGGGCTGGACAACGCGCTGCTCAACCAGGCCTGGCTGGCGCAGCCGTTCCTGGCGGATTTCGCCGCCGCGCACCGGCTGGCGCACGCGGACACGATGGGCGCGCTGGTCAGCACGCTGCTGGCCGAGTGCGGGCTGGAGCCGGGGTCGGGCGCGCTGATCGCGGCGGCGGACTGGCCCGCGTCGTTCGCCACGCTGGAGCCCCGGCTCTGGCACAGTGCCAGGCAGCTGGCCGGCTACGGGATCGAGGTCGTTCCCTGCCACCTCGGCCAGCTCGCGGTCTCCGGCGGGCGGGTCTGGCTGGACCACCGCCCGGTCCAGGTGATCTACCGGATCTTCATGGTCGAGGACCTGCTCGACCCGGCGGGCCCGGCGCTCATCGACCCGCTGCTGCGCGCCGCCGAGCGCGGCGAGGTAAGGCTGTTCGCCCCGATGGACGCCGAGCTGTACGCCAGCAAGGGCGCGCTGGCCCTGCTGTCCGACGAGTCCAGCCGGGCCGCGTTCAGCGACGCCGAACTGGCCAGCCTGGACCGGATCCTGCCGTGGACGCGGCTCGTGCGCTCCGGGCCGGTCAGCGTGGCCGGGCAGCAGGCTGACCTCAGCGACTACGCCATGGCGCAGCAGGAGGAACTCATCCTCAAGCCGGTCTCGCTGCACGGCGGCAGCGGGGTGGTCCCCGGCTGGCTGACCGAGCCAGGTGAGTGGGCCAGGCAGCTGAAGGCCGCGATGGACGGCCCGTATGTGCTGCAGCGCCGGATCCGGCCCGAGCCCGAGCTGTTCCCGGCCGGGGCGGGGCCGGGGCCTGACCTGGAGCCGTGGACGCTGACCTGGGGGATCTTCCTCGGCACCGGCGGCTACGCGGGCGCGTTCGTCCGGGGCAGCGCCGAACCGGGCGGCGGCGTGGTGAACATGGCCACCGGGGCGACCGCCACCTGCTGTTTCCACCAGCAGGGCTGACCCTCAGTCGGCCGCGTCGGCCGCCTGCCCGGCTGGCGCGCTGGCAGGCGGAACGCCAGCGGGCGGCGGAGCGCTCGCAGCAGGCTGATCCTCGGCCGGCTGGTCCTCGGCGGGCTGGCCTGCGGCGGGCTGGCCTGCGGCCGGCCCGGGCTCGGGGTCGGTGGCGGAACGGCGGATCCCCCACCAGGCGGCCGCCAGGCCGATCAGGCAGGCCGCCCCGCACCAGAGCCAGACCGGGCTGCCGATGGCGTTCCAGACCCAGACGCCCGCCGCCGGGCCGATCGCGGTTCCCAGGCCGAACATCGCCTGCGCCGCGCCCATGTACCGGCCGCGCAGCGCCGCCGGGCCGGCGATGCCCGGGTAGGCGAACATGGTCGGGCCGGCCACGATCTCGGCCAGCGACCACACCAGCGTGCCGATCACGAAGATCGCCGCGCCCCACGGCAGGGCGTAGACCGCCATCCCGCCGCCGAGCAGGGTGAATCCGAACATGGTCACGATCCGGGCCGGCAGCCGCTGAGTGATCTTGGTCATCAGCAGCTCGCAGGTGATGACGATCGCCCCGTTCAGCGCCACCACCGCGCCGTACCACACGGTGGCCAGCCCGGCCGCCCGCATGGCCAGCGGCAAGATCGCCACGTACTGGATGTAGACCACGGAGTTGACCAGCATCGCCAGCAGGAACAGCAGGTACCTGCCGTCGGCCATCATGGCCGCGAACCCGCCGGCGGACCGGCGCTTGCCCGGCTTGGCGGCGGACTGATCCGGCTCCACCTGGACGCCGCGTTTCGGCAGCGCGATCGCGGCGATGACCGCGTAGCCGAGCGCGGTGACCGCCTCGCCCCAGAACAGGAAGTTGTAGGACACCGAGATGAGCGCCGCGCCGATCAGCGGGGCCGCGGTGGTGCCCAGGTTCAGCCCCAGCCGGTACATGGCGAAGATCATCACTTGCCGGTGCTTGGGGGTCAGCAGCGACAGCAAGGTCGCCGCGGCCGGCCGGTAGACCCGGCCCACGGCGCCGACCAGCGCGACCACGGTCAGCAGGCTGAGATAGTTGTGGACGTAGAGGATGGCCAGGGTCAGCGCGGCGGTGCCCGCCATGCTGAGCAGAGCGGCCCGGCGCGGTCCGAGCCGGTCGCTCAGCGCGCCGCCGATCACCAGTCCCAGCACCGCCCCGGCGCCGTAGATGCTCAGCGCGGTGCCTGCCTGCACCGCGCTGAAGCCACGGTCGGTCAGGAACAGGACCAGGAAGATCTGCAGGAACCCGCCGAGCCGGTTCACGAACACGCCAGCCAGCAGCGCCTTAACCGCCGGGGGCGACTCGCGCAGGGTGATCCAGATGCCGGCGTCGTCGCGTTCCTTTTCCGGTGTGGCCCCGGTCGCGGTCGGTGCCGTCACCGCGGCGGACCCGCGTCTGCCGCGAGCGGGCGGCCCAGACCGCGGCGGCCCGGACCGCGGCGGCCCCGGGCCTGCCTGGCGGCGGTTAACCCGGCGGCTGAGCCAGTGCTCGAGCTAATGGCTGGGCTGGCGGGCAGCGGGCTGACGGCATCCACGCGGTGGCCAACCTCCTCCGAAAGTCCGGCGGTTTTACCGGCCATTTGTGTGCGGGCCATTCAACGCGGGTGAAACTTCCCGAAGTGTACTGCCGTCATGGCGGTGCGCTCTAGGGGCGCACGGCCCGGCCGGGCAGCGTCATCCCGTCAGCCGGGCAGGTCCCGCGCCGCGCGGCTGGCCAGCGCCGCGGCGGCCCGGCTGCTGGCCGCCAGCGCCGTCTTGACCGAGCCGCCCGACCCGCCGGTGAACGTGTACATCCCCCCGGCCGCGGCGACCGGGCGCAGCATCAGCACCGGCGGGTCGCAGTAGCAGTCCGCGCCGGTCACCTCGGTGCGCAGCGGCCCGAGCCGCAGCAGCGGGAACCGGGCGGCGGCCAGCCTGGCGGCCTGCTCGTGCCAGGCCGGCGTCACCGGCGGCAGCCCGGGCGGCACGTCCCATTCGGTGGTGGGCACGCCGAGCATCAGCCCGCCGCCGTCCACCGGCTTGCCGTAAAGCCCGGTTACCTCGTCGCTGAACGGGATGGGACGCCATTCCCCCGCCGCGTAAACGCCGGCCTGAATCGACTTCGTCCGGTACCCGTCCGCGGGCAGCCCGCTGCGGCTGAGCAACCGCGCCGTCCAAGCCCCACCAGCCAGCACCGCCGCGTCATGCTCGCGGGCCGAGCCGTCCACCACGGTGCGCACCTGCCCGTTCCCGGTCACCTCGACGCGGCCGGCCGAGCCGGGCAGCAGCGTGACGCCGGGCCGGCCCGCCAGGTCGGCCAGCACCGCGGCGCGCAACCCGTCCGGCGAGATGAAGCCGGCCTGCCGTTCGACCACCGCGCTGCCGCCGGGCGGGCCGCCGTCCGGGCCGCGCTGCGGGCCGCCGAAGGCGGCGGCGGCCGGCACCACGGCCGCCGAGCCGGGCAGCGCGCGCTCCACCTCGCCGACCCCGGCCGCCAGGTCCTCGTCCGGGCCGGGCAGGTACACGAAGCCGGTCTGCTGGTAACCCGCCCACTCCCGCAGCAGCGGGCTGGCCAGCAGTTCGGCCAGGCTGGCGATGGCCAGCTCACGCTGGGCGCCGCCTGGCTCGTAGGCCCGCACCATGCCGCCGGAGACCCGGGTGGCGTCGCTGTCCCGGTACCGGCCTGGGACCAGGTCGACGCTGATGCCGGGCGTCCCGGCCAGCCGCCAGGCCAGCAGTGACCCGGCCAGCCCGCCGCCTATCACGCATACCCGCACAGCCCGCCAGCCTTTCTCGCCGGCCAGGAAAAAGACCGCCGTGCCACCATCTGGCAAGCATTCTGCCGTCCACAGCACGTGGACGACGTCTTACCAGCATAGACGTGGTCCGATGGCCGATCACCGGGAGAATTCACAGCTATTTCGCGCGTTCGTCCACAGAGACACTCCGTGCCTTCCCCATGTTCTGCACAAGGCCGTCCACAAGCCGGTGTTGACCAGCGCGGCGCTGCGGCCTAACTTCGCCTGACAGGAGTCCCCGGGCCGCGAGGATTTGGGCGCTTCCGGGGAAGGGGGCGAACGGCCTGGCGGGGAGGCGGTGACTGTTTCTAGGTGTGGCTCCCGTGCCTGGGGACTCCTGTCAGCTTCCGGCCCGTCGCGCGGGCCGCGATCGCGGCAATGTCAGCAAGATTCCCGGCAATGGCCAGGTTCCTGGGGTGGCCAGAATGTCGGCCCGCGCTGGCATGCTGGCGGCCGTGAGACCAGCGCTCAAATCCGGGCTGCTGCCGATCTGGCGGGACCGTGACACCGTGCAGATCGGCATCGATCCGCGGCGCGCCGTCGCGCTGACCGGCATGGCCGGGGCGGCCCGGGTGATCGGGCTCCTTGACGGCAGCAGGGACCGGGCCCAGTTAGTCGAGGCCGCCGCCGAGTGCGGCATCCCGGCCCCGCTCACCGACAAGATCCTCACCTTGCTCGCCGCGGCCGGGGTGCTGGACGATTTCCCCGCCGGGACGCTGCGCGCGCTCGGCCAGCCGGTTCCGGCCGGGCTGGCGGCGCAGTTAGCCACCGTCTCGCTGGCCCGCCGCGACAGCGACGGCGGCGCCCGGAGTCTCGCCCGCCGCCGCGCCGCGCTGGTCCGCGTGCACGGCGGCGGACCGGTCGGCGCGGCGATCGCGGGCCTGCTGTCGGCGGCCGGGGTGGGGCGGGTGTCGGCCGGCCCGGGCCCGGCTGGCGACCTGCTGCCCGACCTCGCGCTGATCGCCGGTCAGCCAGGACCCGAGCTGACCGCGGCGCTGATGCGGGCGGGCACGCCGCACCTGAGCGCGGCGGCCGCAGAGGCGATCGGCGCCGTCGGCCCGCTGGTTCTGCCTGGCCGCACCGCCTGCCTGGGCTGCCTGCACCAGGCCAGGACCGACCGGGATCCGGCATGGCCGGTCATAGCCGCCCAACTCGCCGGCCGCGAGCCGGTTCCGGCTGCCTGCGACGCGCCGCTGGCGGCCGCGGTGGCCGCCCAGGCCAGCTTCCAGGCGCTCGCTTTCATCGACGGGGCAGGGATTCCAGCCGCTGTGACCAACGCGACACTGGAGCTCGTGCTGCCTGGCTGGCAGTGGCGCCGCCGGACCTGGCCGCCACATCCGGCCTGTGACTGTGGCAGCGACCGGGCCCGGTAGCCGACAATGAGATCATGAATGACCTGCCCCGTCGGGCCGTCACGCGGACGGCGAAGCTTGCCACCCTGCCGGTCGGGCTGGCCGGGCGGACCGCGCTAGGGCTCGGCAAGCGCCTGGGCGGCAAGCCCGCCGAGCTGGTGGCGCACGAGATCCAGCAGCGCACCGCCGAGCAGATCTTCCGGGTGCTCGGCGAGCTCAAGGGCGGTGCGCTGAAGCTGGGGCAGGCACTATCCATCTTCGAGGCCGCCTTGCCGCCGGACCTGGCCGGGCCGTACCGGGCCACCCTCACCCGGCTGCAGGAGTCCGCTCCCCCGTTGCCCGCGGCCAGCGTGCACAAGGTGCTCGCCACCGACCTCGGCCTCGGCTGGCGGGACAACTTCGCCGAGTTCGATGACACCCCGGCCGCGGCCGCGTCCATCGGCCAGGTCCACCGTGCAATCTGGCGAGACGGCCGCAACGTCGCCGTCAAGATCCAGTACCCGGGTGCCGGGAAGGCGCTGATCAGCGACTTCACCCAGCTGAGCCGGGTGGGCCGGCTGTTCGGCGTGCTGATGCCCGGGCTGGAAGTGGGGCCGCTGCTGGACGAGTTGCGCGCCCGGGTCGCCGAGGAACTCGACTACCGGCTGGAGGCAGCCGCACAGGAGGCGTTCGCCACCTGCTACGCCGGCGACCCGGACGTCTACGTCCCGCACGTGGTCACTGCGACCGAGCACGTGCTGGTGAGCGACTGGATGGACGGCACGCCGCTGTCCCAGGTGATCGCGCACGGCAGCACCGGGCAGCGCAACCGGGCCGGGCTCCTGATCGTCGGGTTCCTGTTCTCCGGCCCGGCCCGGGTCGGGCTGCTGCACGCCGACCCGCATCCGGGTAACTTCCGCCTGCTGCCCGACGGCAGGCTCGGCGTCCTCGACTTCGGCGCGGTGGACCGGCTGCCCGACGGGTTTCCCTCATTCTTCGGCCAGCTGCTGCGGCTGGTGCACGAGGACACCGGGATCGAGACCGTCGAGCAGTTGCTGAGGGAGCACGGCTTCCTGCGCCGCGGGGTCAGCGTGGACCTCCGCGCGCTGCGCGCCTACCTGGCGCCGCTGGCCGAGCCGTCCCGGGTGGAGACCTTCAAGTTCAGCCGGGAGTGGATGCGCGGCGAGGCGACCCGGATCACCGACATGCGATCTGCGTCCGTGGGCAGGCGGCTGAATCTGCCGCCGTCTTACGTACTGATCCACCGGGTGTCGACAGCCGGGATCGGCGTGCTGTGCCAGCTGGAATGTGAGGGCGCGTTCCGCGCCGAGGTGCTCCGGTGGATGCCCGGCTACCTGGATGAACCCACGCCGGACCTGGCTGGCGCGGACCTGGCCGCGCCGGACCTGGCCGCGCCGGACCTGGCCGGATCGGACCTGGCCGGATCGGACCTGGCCGGACCACAGGCCGGCCCGCCGGACCTGGCCCCGGCTGAGCTGACGGCCAGCGAGGCGCCCGGCGGGGGGCTCACCCCGTAATCAAAAGACCAGGGTCCGGGAGGCGTCGTTTCCTCCCGGACCCTGATCAGCGTGACGGGTCCTACCCGGCTAGCCATGGCCGGGTCAGGACTCTTGCTCCGCGGCTAGCTCCCCCAGCAACCGGTCCGTCTCGCTGCGCGCGATGGCGAGGTCGCGGGCCGCGCGCGTGGCCCGGCGCCTGGCCCGTGCCAGCGCTCGTATCCGCAGGCCCTGCCGCATCTCGGTGGCCGAGGCGAGCATCGAGTTCTGCTGCTCCCTGGCCAGCTCACTGGTCAGATACATGGTGTGCACCGCCGTTCCTTGATCATGTCTTTCGTCTGTCACTGGCTGGCGGCTTCGGCGGCCGCCTGCCTGGGGGCTCGTTCAGGCCGCTACGTCGGACTTCCTGGGCCGGCCGCGCGGGCGCTTGCGCGGCACCACTTCGCCGCGCAAGAACAGCTGGCCGCCCCAGACACCCCATGGCTCGCGGCGCTCCAGTGCCCCGGCGAGGCAGCTGAGCCGGACCGGGCAGTCCTGGCACAGCGCCTTCGCGGTCTCCACGTCGGCTGGTGACTCGGCGAAGAACAGCTCTGGGTCGCTGGCGCAGGGAAGCTCCCGGCTGCCCGGGATGCCGGCGGTGACTGCCGGACCGGGCAGCACCGCGGTCCCGCCTATGGTGGTCGCCGCGAGCTGCGCGGACGCTGCCTCGAACCCCGCCGAGCCGCTCAATCCGGCGGTGGTACCGGGCCAGTACATCGTGATCCCCTCTCTGCTCGTCTTACGGTCTCTCACGCGTCTGACAAAACGGTGGCCTTGCATGACGAAGGCCGCGGGCCCGTTTCCGGGTCCGCGGCCTTTGGGGATCTTGGCCGGTCTGTCCTAGACCGGTTTCGGTTCCCTCGCAGGGTGCGAGCCCAGAGCGCCACCAGCGACGGCGGCGGTACGGGTCTTGTATGCGTTGTGCTGCTTGATCGGGGTCGGCTGACCGGGGATCGTGCCGTGCGCCGCCGGCAGGCCGAGCGCGCCGCTCACGGGGCTGACCCCACGGCTGGTGCTGACACAATCCGCCCAGAAAGCACGGTGGCGCGTGCACGCGCCAGTGCTGACGGGCTCGAAGGCCACGACGCCGCGCACCGGGAACGTGCCCATGGCAGCGCGACCCCGCGAGTCAGCGGCGGTCCGCGTGTACGTGACTGAATTGGCCATCCTGGGCACCTCCCTTACGGCAGCATCGTCAGGCCGTTGAACATGGCAGAAGCCTATGTACCGGCGCTCACGCCGGGCAACTCATTTTCCGGTAACTTTCCGGTAGCTATTCAGGCTGGTCAGCTGCCCGCCACGGGCGCGTCCACACTGGTACGGATCAGCCCCTCCTGCACCACCGAGACAACCAGGTCCCCGTCGCTGCTGAACACCTGCCCCCTGGCCAGTCCCCTGGCGCCGCCGGCGAACGGCGATTCCTGCGAATACAGCAGCCAGCGATCGGCCCGGAACGTCCGGTGGAACCACATCGCGTGATCCAGGCTCGCCCCGCTGGTCCGGCCGTCGGCCCAGGTGAGCCCGTGCGCCAGCATCACCGAGTCGAGCAGGGTCATGTCGGAGGCGTAGGTCATCAGGCACACATGCAGCAGCGGGTCGTCGGGCAGTTCACCGTCGGCCCGCAGCCAGACCATGCTGCTGGTGCGGCGCAGCCGCGGGTCTTTGGCCGCCTCGAAGGTCAGCGGCCCGACGTGCCGGATGTCGATCGGGTTCTGGTGGAAGAACTGATGAACCTGCGCGCCGAAGATCTTCTCCATCCGGTCGGCGGTCGGCTCGATCGACTCCGGCGGCGGCACCTCCGGCATCGGCGTGGCGTGCGTGGCGCCGGGCTCGCCGTGGTGAAAGGACGCCGACAGCGTGAAGATCGTCTTGCCGTGCTGGATCGCCGACACCCGGCGGGTGGTGAACGAACGGCCATCCCGCACCCGGTCCACCAGGTAGACGATCGGCACCGTGGGGTCACCAGGCCGGATGAAGTAGGCGTGCAGCGAATGCACCGGGCGGTCAGCCGGGACGGTCCGGCCGGCCGCGACCAGCGCCTGGCCGGCTACCTGGCCGCCGAAGACCCGCTGCCGCCGCTCGTTTTCCGGGCTGCGCCCGCGGAAGATATTGACCTCGATCTGGTCCAGGTCGAGCAGTTCGACCACGCCATCGAGTGCCTTGCTCATCTCGGCTGCACCGCCCTAGCCTCCGGCACGCGATACCGGCTCCGCGCACAACGCCAGCACGGCCGAACCGTACCGGTCCAGCTTGGCCTGCCCGACACCGGGGATCGTTGCCAGCTCGCCCGCGGTGGCAGGGCGCCGCCCGGCGATCCGCCGCAGCGTCGCGTCGCTGAAGATCACGTAGGCCGGAACACCGCGCTCGGCCGCCAGCGCCTTGCGCCAGTCCCGCAGCCGGGCCAGCACCGGGTCATCGGCGCCGGCCGCGCCAGGGACACCGCCCTGGCCGGCCGTGTCCCGGCGGCCGCGCCGGGACACCGCCGGCCGCCCGGGGCTGGTCAGCTCGGCCACGAACCTGGACCGCGTCCGGGCCGCCCGGCCGTCGGTCCTGGTCAGCGCCCAGGACAGCTGCAGCCGCTGGCGGGCCCTGGTGACGCCGACGTACAGCAGCCGCCGTTCCTCCGCGATCGCCTCCTCGCTCTGCGCGTAGACGATCGGGATGGTGCCGTCGGTCAGCCCGGGCAGGAACACCGCGTCCCACTCCAGGCCCTTCGCGGCGTGCAGCGAGGCCACCGTGACCCCGTCCATGGCTGGCGCCTGCCCGATGGCGCTGCGGTGCGCGAGCTCAGCCCACAGGTCCGCGAGCGTCCCGCCCGGCGCGGCGGCGAAGAACCCGGCGGCGAGCTGGGCCAGCGACTGCAGCGACTCCCAGCGCTCCCTCGCCTGGCCGCGCCCGCCCGGCGGCTGGCTGGTCAGCCCGATCCCGGACAGCACCGCCCGGACCTGGGCGGCGGGCTCATCCGTCGCCGACGCCGACCGGGCCGCCGCCCGCAGCAGCGCGATGGCCTGCCGGACCTCGGCCCGGTCGAAGAACCGCTCGGTGCCCTTGACCACGAACGGCACCCCGGCCGCGGCGAGCGCTTGTTCGATCGCGGGGGTCTGGGCGTTGGTGCGCACCAGCACCGCGATCTGGCTCGCCGGGGTCCCGTCCTGGATCAGGCCGGCGGCGGTCCTGGCCAGGCTGGCGGTCTCGTCCTGCTCACCCGGGTACTCGGTGAACTCCGGCTGCGGGCCGCCCGCCCGCTGCGCCACCAGGTCACCGCCGGCCAGCCGGTTGGCCAGCATCACCACCTGCGGGGTGGACCGGTAGTTGCGGACCAGCCTGATCACCGCCGCGTCCGGGAACTCGGCCGGGAACCCGGTCAGGTAGCCGGGCGTGGCCCCGGCGAAGGAGTAAATGGTCTGCCGCGGGTCGCCCACCACGCAGATGTCGTCGCGGTCCCCGAGCCAGGCGTCGAGCAGCAGCTTCTGCAGCGGGTTGACGTCCTGGTACTCATCGACCACGAAGTAGCTGTAGCGGGCCCTGATCGCGGCGGCGGCCGGCTGGTAGTCAGCGATGATCGCGGCGGTGAGCTCCAGCACCGACTCGAAGTCGGCCAGGTGGCGCTCGGCCCGCAGCTCCTCGTAACCGGCATACAGCCGGGCGATGGTGGCCGGGCGCAGCGGGCCTGCCCGGCCCGCCTTGGCGCTGGCCTGCTGATAATCGTCGGGCCGCACCTGGGTGACCTTCGCCCACTCGATCTCCGCCGCCACGTCCCGCAGCTCGGCCAGGGCCGCCGTTACCCGCAGCCGCCGGGCCGCCTCGGCGACCAGGGTGATCTTGGAGTCGAGCACCCGCGGCGGCGGGCCGCCCACCGCGGCGGGCCAGAAGTGGGTCAGCTGCCGTAGCGCGGCCGCGTGGAAGGTCCGCGCCTGGACCCGCTCGATCCCGCTGTCCGCGGCGGCCGTCCGGCCCAGCAGCCGCAGCCGCCCGCGCAGCTCGCCGGCCGCCCTGGTGGTGAACGTGACCGCGAGCACCCGGGCCGGGTCCACCACGCCGGTCGCCACCGCGTACGCGATCCGGTGCGCCACCGCCCTGGTCTTCCCGGTCCCGGCGCCGGCCAGCACGCAGACCGGCCCCCTGGCGGCGAGCGCGACCTGCCGCTGCTCCGGGTCGAGCTCGGCCAGCACGGCGTCCGGGCCTGCCGCCGCCGCGGCGTCGGGTGGTCGCACCTCGGGGGGCCTCCTTTTCCGCCGCCATCCTCGCGCATCCCGCTGACATCATTCAGGCCGCAACCGGGAAGCCGGCGGACGGGTAACGCGTTAGTAGTCTGCGGCATTGCTTCTCGGAAGGAGATGAGGGCTCGTGACGCAGCCCCTGACGATGTACACGACGCGCTGGTGCGCGTACTGCAGGCGGCTGAAGAGCGCCCTGGCCCGCGAGGGGATCGAGATCACCGAGGTCGACATCGAGGCGGACCCGCGGGCCGCCGACTACGTGATGAGCGTCAACGGCGGCTTCCAGACCGTCCCGACGCTAGTCTTCCCTGATGGGAGCGCTATGACGAACCCGTCACTGGCGCAGGTTCGCGATCACCTGAAGGAACTCACCGTTACCTGATGACTCAGGATCACAGCCAAACGGCAATCCGGCCGCAGCCCCCGGCTGCGCAGGCCGGACCGTCCTCGCCCGGCGGCGCGGCGCCGGGCGAGGACGCGGTGCTGCGCCGCACCGCCGATGGCTGGCGCGTCGGGTCGGACGACCTGCCGGACCTGACCTGCGCGATGGTGCTCGCGGACCTGCTGGCGGCCGAGCCCGGGGCAGCACAGGCCGTCGCGGCACAGGCCGTCGCGGCACAGGCCGGTCCGGCTGACCCGGTGCTGGCCGGCGAGGAGCCGGGCGGCGGGCCGGCCGACGAGGCCAGCCGGCTGCGCGCCACGATCAGCCAGCTGCAGCACGCGCTGATCGCGCGGATCCGGGTCGAGCAGGCGATCGGCGTGCTCGCCGAGCGGCACCGGATCCGGCCGCGGCAGGCGTTCGAGCAGCTCAGGTCTGCGGCCCGCAACCGCGGCCGGCGGGTGATCGACATCGCCGCCGACGTGGTGGCCAGCGCGTCGAACCCGCTGCTCCAGCTGCCTGAGGAGCTGTCCAGGCCGCGTTCTGCGCCGCGGCACGGCGGCCGGGCGCGGCGCCAGCCCGACCCGGGCCGGGACTCGCCAGGCAACCCGTCCTGATCGGTCATCACCGGCTTTGTCCCGCCACGCCGTACATCGTCCTGTCGTCACGATCTGTGTCCTCCGATTGACTGTTAGTTACTACGGGTACACCACGCGTCACGGACCGGCGCTCGGTCCAGGACGAGGGCGAGGACGTGGACGACGGGAGACCTGGAGGCCGCCTGCTGATCATGGGCGGCGCAGAGGACAAGTTCTGCGGCGCCGGCCTGCTGGAGCGGTTCACTGAGCTCTGCGGCGGCGACCAGGCTCGGATCGTCGTCGTCACGACCGCCACCGGACGGCCCGACGAGGTCGCCGCCGAGTACAAGCGGGTGTTCCGCAAGCTCGGCGTGGATCACGTCAGGGAACTGCGGCTGCACGGCAGGTCCGACGCGGACAGCGACACCGCCGCCCGGCTGCTCACCGACGCGACCGGCGTCTTCCTCTGCGGCGGCGACCAGTCCCGGCTGCGCACCCTGGTCGGCTCCCGGACCAATGACATCCTGCGGGACCGGCACGCCGCCGGGCTGCTGGTGGCCGGCACCAGCGCCGGGGCGACCGCGCTCGGCCGGATGATGATCCTGGGCGGCCACGGCCCCGAGGTGTCGGCCGCCACCGCGTCGACCGGGCCCGGCCTCGGGCTCGCCCCCCGGATCCTCATCGACATGCACTTCGGTGAGCGCGGCCGGCTGCCCAGGCTGCTCAGCGCGGTCGCGGCGGACCCCGATCATCTCGGCGTCGGCATCGACGTGAACACCGCGATCCTGGTCGACGGGCTCAGCTTCGAGGTGCTCGGCGCGGGCGTGGCCACGGTCGCTGACGCCGAGGGCGCCACCGTCGTGCACGCGGCCGGCGACTACGACCCGATCACGCTGTTCGGCGTGCGGCTGCACCTGCTGCCGGCCGGGTGTGTCTTCGACATCTCCGCGCGCTCCCCGTCCATCGGCCCCGCGCACGACCGGTACTGACCGCGGTAGCAGCAACGACCAGCAGCTCAAGGAGCAGATGTGCGGCTTATGGACCTGCGCCACGTTAGCGGGCCGAATATCTTCACCGGCAAGCCGGTCAGCGTCGCGCGGCTTGAGCTCGACGAGCTGACCGGCCAGGAGACAACCGGCTGCGCTGGCTTCGCGCAGCGGCTGACCGGGCTGCTGCCCGGCCTGGCTGATCATCACTGCGCGGCCGGCCAGCCCGGCGGCTTCCTCGCCGCGATGGCCCGCGGCACCTACTACGGGCACGTCACCGAGCACGTGACGCTGGAGCTGTCCAAGCTGGCCGGGCGCGAGGTGTGCCTGGGCCGGACGATGTGGGCCGGCCCCGACGGTCGCTACGACGTGATGATGGAGTGCCCGGCCGACGAGCCCGAGGACTCGCCGGTGCCCGCGGCGCTGCTCGCCCTGGCGATCAGCGCGGTACACGACGTCATCGCCGGGCGGCGCCCTGAGCTGGGTGCCGGCCTGGCGGCGATCGCGGCGGACGTGGAGCGCGAGCGGCTCGGCGTGAGCACCGCCGCGATCGCCGCCGCGGCCCGCCGCCGCGGCATCCCGGTCCGCCGGATCGGCGGCCGTAGCATGCTCCAGCTCGGCTACGGCTGCCACCGGCGGCTGGTCTGCGCGGCGCTGACCGACCGCACCTCCGCGGTGGGGGTGGACATCGCCTCGGACAAGGTCCTGACCAAGCAGCTGCTGGCCAGCGCCGGGATACCGGTGCCCGGCGGGCTGGTCGCGGCCAGCGCGGATGAGGCGGTCCGCGCGCTGGACCAGCTCGGCAGCCCGGTGGTGATCAAGCCGCGCAGCGGCAATCACGGCGCCGGGGTGACGATCGCGGCCACCGCGGAGCAGGCTGCGGCCGGGTACGCCCAGGCCAGCACCACCGGGGCGGCGGTCATCGTGGAGGCGTTCGTGCCCGGCAGCGACTACCGGGTGCTGGTGGTCGACGGCCGGATGGTGGCGGCCGCTGAGCTGCGCCCGGCGTCGGTGACCGGGGACGGCAGCGCGACGGTCAGCGAGCTCGTCGCCGCCACGAACGCCGATCCGCGCCGCGGCAGCGGGCATTCCCGCGAGCTCACCCGGATCAGCCTGGACGGCGCCGCGGTCAGCCACCTGGCCGGCCAGGGCCTGGAACCCGGCTCGGTGCCCGCCCTCGGCCAGCTGGTCACCCTGCGCCGCAACGCCAACCTTTCCACCGGCGGGACCAGCAGGGACGTGACCGGCCTGGTGCACCAGGACGTGGCTGAGATGTGCCGCCGCGCGGCGGCCGCCGCCGGGCTGGACGTGTGCGGCATCGACGTCCGGCTGGCCGACATCTCCGCGCCGCTGCACCCGGCCGGCCCGCACCAGGCCGGCCCGCACGAGTCCGGACCGGGCCAGGCCGGGCCGGACCAGGCCGCCCCGCACGGGCCGCCGCCGGCCGGCGCGGTGATCGAGCTGAACGCCTGC
>DATBGO010000115.1:0-1830 GCA_036558005.1 Streptosporangiaceae bacterium
GAAGGCGGACTACCCGAGCGCCGGCACGGTGTACTTGTACTACTTCCACCTGACGCCATGGACCATCCCGGTCCACACCTGGGTGCGCGGCGGCGACGCCTACTCCGACGCCGTCCAGTACGGGCACGCCACCCCGAGCCGCGTCGTCCGGCCGGTCGCCATCCTGATCGACGGGTACCAGCGGGTGTTCTACACCTACGGGCCGTTGTTCGGCCTGATCCTGCTCACCGGGCTGGGCGGGGTGCTGCGGATCCGGCGGCGCCCGGGCCGCTGGCCCGTGCTGGCCTGGTCTCCCCGGGCCGGGAGCATGCTGCCCTGGGCGACCGCGATTGCGCTGCTGGTCTTCCCGATCGCGGTGGCCGACTTCGACTATCGCTACCTGCTCCCCGTCCTGCCGTTCGCCTGCCTGGCCGCGGGCCTGGCGTTCGCCCGGGCGCGCAGCCAAATGTGGCGCGGCTGGCGGCGGGGCAGAACCGCTGCCCGTTCGGTACCTGGATCCTGGAGAATGGGGGCGTGGCGGACGACCTCGTGCTGAGCCTGGGGGAGGCACGCCGGCTGGCCGTCGGGAGCCAGCACCTAGCCGGGCCGCCGCCGGCCGCGGGCATCGACGGGATGCGGCAGGTGCTGCGCGGGCTGCGGGTTCTGCAGCTCGATCCGGTCAACGTGGTGGCGCGCAGCCACCTGCTGGTGCTGTGGAGCAGGCTCGGCGGGTTCGACCGGGACGACCTGGACACGCTGCTGTGGCGGGAGCGCTGGCTGTTCGAGTACTGGGCGCACGCCGCCTCGATCGTGCTGGCCGAGGACTACCCGATCCACCGCGTCATGATGCGGGCGTACCGCACCATCGAGAACCGGCCGATGCGGAACTGGCTGGCGGCGAACGAGGACTTCCGCCGGTACGTACTGGACCGGCTACGGGACGCCGGGCCGCTGCCCGGCGACGCCATCGAGGACCGCGCCGCCGTGAGCTGGACCTCGACCGGCTGGACCAACGGCCGGAACGTGGAGCGGATGCTGGACACCCTGTGGAAGCAGGGCGTGATCACCGTCGCCGGCCGGGACGGGCTACGCCGGCTGTGGGGGCTGGCCGACTTTCCCGAGGCCCGGGACCTGCCGCAGGAGGAAGCGGTGACCCTGGCGGCCGGGCACGCGCTGCGTGCGCTGGGCGTCGCACGGGCGCGGGACGTCGAGCGGCACTTCACCATCGGCCGGTATCCCGGTCTTGACCTGGAGCGCGCGGACTGGGCCCGGCCGGTCAGGGTCGAGGGCGGCAGCGAGCAGTGGTGGGTGCACCGCGACGCGCTCGGCCTGCTCGACGAGCCCTGGCGGCCGCGAACCACGCTGCTGTCCCCGTTCGACAACCTGATATGCGACCGGGACCGGACCGAACGGCTGTGGGATTTCGCCTACCGCAACGAGATCTACGTGCCGAAGCAGAAGCGGCGCTACGGCTCCTACGTGCTGCCGGTGCTGGCGGGGGAGCGGCTGATCGGCCGGGTGGCACCCCGGATGGACCGGAAGCGGGGTGAACTCGTGGTGGAGGGAGTGTTCGCCGAGAAGGGTTCGGCCGGGTCGATGGCGGGTCCCTCGGTGGCGGCGGCGATCGAATCGCTGGCGTTGTTCGCCGGCGCCGGCTCGGTTCGCTACACCGGGCCGGCGGCGGTCGGCGTATCCTGAGCACGGGTGAGCCGGCCGGGCGGTCGCGCCGGGCGCAAGCCCGGTGAGGAAGGTCCGGGCTCCACAGGGCAGGGTGGTCGGTAACGCCGACCCGGGGTGACCCGCGGGACAGTGCCACAGAAAACAGACCGCCCCGGCGTCAGCCGGGGTAAG
>DATBGO010000116.1:0-7235 GCA_036558005.1 Streptosporangiaceae bacterium
GGGGGGGGTTGGTCCTCACCCCCCACACAAGCACCGCACCGGGGGGTGTGGGGGGTTGGTCCTCACCCCCCACACAAGCACCGCACTAGCCGGGCTTGTTCATGGTGGCGGCCAGCGTGCGTAGAGCGGCCTTGCTGCCGCCGGTGTCGGCGGCCAGCTGCCAGCTCATGTCGCCGGTGTCCAGGTGCGCGGCGCCGTAGGAGGGCAGCTGGCACCAGACGATCCCCGATAGCCAGGGCGTCCGCGCGGCGTAACTGGCCAGGCTGCGGATCCAGCCGGCCCGCCCGGCGTACTCGGTGTTGACCTCGGTGAGCATCACCGGCATCCTGAGCCGCTTGTGCATCGTCGCGATGATCGGGGTCAGCTGGCTGACCGGGTGCCGGTGGTCGGCGCCGAAGTTGATCGCGGTGGTGCCGATGTCGCTGACATACGACCGGCCCGGCCAGTAGGCGAGCAGGTGCTTCACCGCCGTGGCGCTGGCCGGCCCGGCCGGCCACAGGCCCGACCAGACGAACCTGGCGTTGACCGCGTGCTCCTGCCCGAAGATCGTGACCACGTGCCGCCAGGCCCTGATGTACAGCCGCGGGTTCCACTGCCACGGATACCAGGTGCCGTTCATCTCGTGCGCGTACCTGATGTACACCGTCAGCCCCGAGTCCCTGACCGCGTCGGCGTAGCTGCGGATGTAGCGGTCCAGCCGGCCGGACGCGATGGCCGCGTTGGAGAACGCGGGCTGGCGCCTGCCCTCGATCCGGTCGGGCAGCCCCCGCGGCGTCGGGCACCACGGGTCCCAGGTGATCAGCGCCATGGTGACGTGCACGGCCTTGTCCTGCGCGAGCAGCCGGGCTGGCGAGGGCCGGTCGCACCAGTTCTGGAAGCTCATCAGCAGCTGTGGCCTGACCCCGGTCAGCCCCGCCCACTTGGGCAGCTGCGGCCCGGTCAGCGCGACCCCGAGGATGCGCGCCAGCTGCGGGGTGGCGTCGTCGGTGGAGTACACCGGGCCGGTGATGGGCTGCCAGGAGCGCGGCGTCAGCCGCCCGAGCGCCCCGCTGGCGAACGCGCTGCAGGCGATGAGCGCGGGCACGGTCAGCGCGGTCCAGGCCCGCAGCCTGATCTTGGACCGGCCGCGGTGCCGGTTGTACAGGTGGCGGCTAAACACGGGTCGTCACCGCCACCCCCAGCATGATCGCGGTCAGCGCGTACGGGATGGCCACCTGCGGGTTGAACGACCTGGTCCCGGCGTAGCCGGCCTTGCCGCGGGTGCCCCAGCCCGAGTCGTGTGCCATCCGCATGAACCCGGCCACCCGGATCGGCATCAGCAGCAGCGTGTTGATCGCGGTGAACAACGGCAGGTACAGCAGGTCGGCGGGCTTGTAGGCGAAGTGCCTGCCGAACCGGACCGACACCGACAGCACGGTCATCAGCACCGCGAACGCGATCAGCGCCAGCCCGCCCAGCCAGTGCCCGGCCGGCAGCGGCAGCACCGAGTACGGGCTGATGGTCGACCCGTCGGCGGTGGCCCAGGAGACCGCGGAGGCGATCAGCATGAACGGGATCACGATGTCAGCCAGGTAGAACAGCGCGAGCAGCCGGGCATTCCTGATCATCCAGGGCAGCATCCGCAGGGTGTTGTACTGCGAGCCCCTGGCCCACCGCAGCTGCTGCCGGATCAGCTTCCTGAGCTTGGCCGGCGCGTCGGTGTACACCAGCGAGGTCGACTGGTAGACGGTACGGAACCCGGTCTTGAGCACCAGGTTGGTGAGCGTCCTGTCGTCGGAGACCTCCAGGAAGATGCCCAGGAACCGGCCGGTCAGGAACTCGGGCAGGACATAGCGCAGCACGTCCATCCGCAACGCGATCGTCCGGCCGGGCAGGCAGCCGACGGTGCCGAGCACGCTCATGGCCGGCAGCGAGTACTCCGCGCGGGCCGTCTCCAGCCAGTCCGCCCACCTGGTCAGCACCGACCGCCGCGGCCAGAAGATCCGCTGCCGGGTGGTCACCCCGCCCACGTCCGGGTCGCGGAACGGCTTGACCAGCTCGCGCAGTGTCGAGGGGGTCCACAGCGTGTCGGAGTCCACGATGACCGCGACGTGCCCGGTGGCCCGCTCGATCGCCAGCCGCAGCGCGTTCCGCTTGCCCGCGGTGGGCGTCCAGGTCCAGATGACCCCGTCGACGGCCTCGCAGGCCTGCTCCAGCGCCAGGTCCCTCGGCCCGTTGATGACCACCAGGATCTCGTGCGGCTGCTGCCGGGCGATGCGCCGCAGCACCTCGCTGAACAGCTCGGGCTCCTCCGCGGCCACCGGGATGAGCACCGACGCCCGCGCGTAGCACGGCAGCAGCCAGGGCCGGTACCGCCGGGCCAGCACCGCGCGGATCGCCCACAGCGCCCAGATCAGGACCATCAGCAGCGCGAACGGATAGACGTGGCCGTGCAGGAAGAGGATCCGCAGTTCGAGGATGAACGCCAGCATCTGCTAAGCCGCCGTCCCGCGGCGCAGCCATCGCACACTCCGCACTCGTCTGGTCAGCATCACGCGCAGGTCTGCTCTTCACCCGTCCGCAGCTGGTCTGGCCTCCGGCTGACCAGCCTGTGCTGTCAGCAGGCTCGCCCGGCGGCACCGCCGGCCTCGCTGGCGGTGCGCGCGGGCCAGTAGCTTTCTACAGGGCCGGCCCGGGCCGTGTCCGCCGATGCCCGAAACTTGCCGTCCTGGCCGGCATCCGCCCAGCCAGCCGCTGGCAGGCCGATACCGTTGACGGGTGCTATCGAGGCTGACCGGGTCGCTGCTGCTGGCCGCCGCCGTGCTCGGCGGCGCGGCCGCCACGCTGCCCGGCCAGCCCGCGCGGGCCAGCCAGGAAGCCGCGGCGGGCGCGCCGGGAGCGCGGCCGCACCCGGTCGTGCTGATCGGCATCCCCGGGCTGCGCTGGAGCGACATCTCCGGGCCGGCGACCCCGGCGCTGTGGCGGCTGGCCGGGTCGGGCTCGGTCGGCTCGCTGGTGGTGACCGCGGTGCAGACCCGCACCTGCCCGGCCGACGCCTGGCTGACCGTCAACGCGGCGGCCCGCGCCGCCGTCCCGCGGCCGAAATCGGGCCCGTGCCCGCCGCTGCCCGCGGTCACGCCCGCCGGGGGCGGCACCGCGCGGGTGCCCGCGATGCCCGCGCTGGCCGGCTACAACAAGCGGTTCCACTACGACCCGGACTGGGGCCTGCTGGCCACCGCGGCGGGCCCGGGGCGCTGTGCCGGCGCGGTCGGGCCCGGCGCCGCGCTGGCGCTGGCCGGGCCGGGCGGCCGGGTCGGGGATTACCTGCCGGGACTGGCCGGCGGCTGGCGTTCGGCGATCAGGAACTGCCCGCTGGCGGTGGTCAGCCTCGCCGCGCTGCCCGGCGCCGGGCCCGGATCGGCGGGCGGGCCGGCCAGGGCGGCCGCGCTGCGGGCTGCCGACCGGGCGGCCGGCCAGGTCATCGGCGCCGCCCCCGCCGGGGCGATCGTCGTGGTCGCCGGGCTGGGCGACGACGTGGCCGCGCAGCTGCGGGCGATCATCGTCAGCGGCCCCGGGTACGCGCGCGGCGAGCTGGCCTCGGCGGCGACCAGGCATCCGGGCCTGACCCTGATCACCGACCTGACGCCCAGCGTGCTGCGCTGGCGCGGCAGGCCGGTCCCTGCGGCGGTGGTCGGCTCGCAGCTGACCGCCGCCCGCCGCGGCCCGCTCGCGGCCACGGTCCGCGGCCTGACCGGGCAGGACACCGGCGCGCAGGTGTACCGCTCGACGCTGGCGCCGTTCTTCCTCGCCTTCGGGTTCGGCGAGGGGCTGGTGTTCGGCCTGATCACGCTGGCCCTCCGGGGCCCGGCTAAGCGCCGCCGCCGGGCCGCCGCCTACCGGGTGGCCGGGGTGTGCGCCGGCGCCGTCCCGGCGGGCACGTTCCTGGCCAGCCTGGTCCCGTGGTGGCTGCTGCCGCACCCGGCCCTGCTGCTGCAGGCGATGGCGCTCGGCTGGGCGGCGGTGATCGCCGCGATCGCGCTGGCAGGCCCGTGGCGCGCCGATCCGTTCGGGCCGCCCGGGTTCATCGGGGCGGTCACCGTCGCGGTGATCGGCCTGGACGTGATGACCGGCTCCCGGCTGCAGCTGGGTACCCCGTTCGGGCTGTCGGTGCTCACCGCCGGCCGGTTCTACGGGGTCGGCAACAACGCGCTCGGCGTGTACGGGATCGCCGGGATCCTGGCCGCCACCTGGGCGGGCGGCGCGCTGGCAGGCCGCGGCCGCCGGCCGGCCGTGCTGGCCGCCGCCGGGGTCGCGCTGTTCACCGTGATCGCGTCCGGCTGGCCGTCGTTCGGTGCCAAGGTCGGCGGCACGATCGCGATGGTGCCCGCGTTCCTGGTGGTGCTGGCCGCGGTGGCCGGGGTGCGGCTCAGCCCCCGCCGGGTGCTGGCCGTCGTGGTCAGCGGGCTGCTGCTGGTCACCGCGTTCGCGCTGGTCAACTACTTCGTCCCGGGGACCGGCCCGTCGGACATCGGCGCGTTCGTCGGGCATGTGCTGCACGGCGGCGCGGGCGGGATCCTGCAGCGCAAGGTCAGCGCGAACGTCGGCTCACTGACCACGACGGTGTTCAGCCCGATCATTCCGCTCGTGGTGATCGGGGCGGGCGCCCTGCTGGCCTGGCCGGCCCGGCTGGGACTGCGGCCGCTGGCGCAGGCCTACCGGCTGGCCCCGCTGCTGCGGCCGGCGCTGACCGCGATGTGGCTGATCGGGCTGCTGGGCTGGCTGGCCGACGACTCCGGGATCACGGTGGCGGCCGCCGCGCTGCCGCTGGCGCTGCCGCTGGCGATCGTGATCGTATCCGGGGTCCGGTCCGCCGAGCCCGCTCCCGGGCCCGCATCGGCGGGCCAGCCGCGGGTTACGCTGTGACGTGCCGCTGACCGTCACGGGTGGACGACCGCAGCTGGAGGGCGCGTGCAGTATCGGTTGTCTAGGTTGCTGGCCGGGCCGTTCCTGTATGGCCTGTGGCGCCCGCAACTGCTCAACGCGGACCGCATCCCGTCCTCGGGCGGCGCCATCCTCGCCTCCAATCACCTGTCGATCGTGGACTCGGTGTTCCTGCCGCTGATGGTCAGCAGGCCCGTCACCTTCGCCGCGAAGTCCGAGTACTTCACCAAGACCGGGCTGGTCGACCGGCTCACCGGCGCCTACCTGCGCGGCACCGGGCAGCTGCCGGTGGACCGGAGCGAGGCGCGGGCCGCCCAGGACATGCTGGACTCGGCGCTGGCGCTGCTGCGGGCCGGCTCGCTGTTCGGCATCTACCCGGAGGGCACCCGGTCCCCGGACGGCCGGCTGTACCGGGGCCGGACCGGGGTCGGCTGGCTCGCGCTGCACGCGCGGGTACCGGTCGTGCCCGTCGCCATGGTCGGCACCGACCGGGTGCTGCCGCCCGGGCGCCGGGTACCCCGCTTCAACCGGATCCGGATCCAGATCGGCGAGCCGCTGACCTTCGGCCATTATGAGGGCACCGGTGCGCGCGAGCGCCGTGCGGTCACCGACGAGGTGATGAAGGCGATCCAGGCGCTGTCCGGCCAGGAGTACGTGCCGGTGTATGCCTCGGTGCGGAAGGCGGAGATCGCCGCCGCGACGGCGAACGGGCGGCGCGAGCCCGGCGCCAGGGCGGGCTCAGCCTGAGTCGCCGCGCTGCTGGCCGGCCCCTCCGGGGCGGCCGCGCTCGGGCAGGGCCGGGAAGGTGTCGGTGGTGGCACCGGGGTTCCACAGGAAGATCTGCGAGTCAGCCTCGCCGCCGGCCTCCGCGCCGCGCCGCGGCAGGCCACTCGGCGTGGTCGCGCCAGCACCGCCCGCGGGCGTGGCAGCGGCAGAGGCACCGCCGGCCGCGGCACCGCTGCCGGAGGCAGCCGCGGCGGCGTTCCCGGCCGGGCTGTCCGGCGCGTTCCCGGCGCCCCAGGCCGAACCGGGGACAGCCCGCCGCGGCAGGGCGCCAGGGCCGCGCGGTGCCTCAGCCCCGCGTGCCGCCTCTGGCCCGTGCTGCGGCTGGCTGTGCGGCTGCGGCGGGGGGACGTGCGCCCACGGCAGCTCGCTGTCGGGCTCGGGCGCTGGCTCCCACGGGGGCGAGCCGGAGACCCTCGGCGACCGGCTCGCGGCCGGGCGGTGCACCGCGGACAGCAGCTGGGCCGGCGGGGCCTGGCCGGCCGCGCTCGGCCGGGCCGGAGCGGGCGGCTGCGCCCGCGGGCTCAGCCCGGTGAAGCTGCTGGACCCGGAGAAGCCGCCAGGCCCTCCGGCGTTCAGCCCGCCCGCCGCCCCGCCTGGACTGCCCAGGCCGCCGGCCCTGGCCTGGCCGGGCGCGGGCATGGTGAACACCGAACTGCCCGGCTGGCCCGCCGGGCCGCCGTGCGCCGGCGCGCTCGCCGGGGATGCCGACCGCCCCGGGCTGCCGGCCCGTGCGGCTTGCGGCCGCCGGCCGGCGGCGTGCCCGCCGGGGCCGGCCGGCGCGGCGAGATAGCCAGGCTGAGGGTGCCCGCGGGCGGCATTCCCCGCGTACCGGGGCCGGCCGCGCGCGGCCTGCGCCTGGCCCGCGCGCCGCCGCCTGGCCAGGCCCAGCAGCCCGATCGGGATGAGCAGCAGCAACAGCACGGCGGCGGAGATGAGCGCGTCCCTGGCCACCTTCGAGGTGGTATTCGCCCGGGTCGGCGGGACGGCTGGCACGGCGGGCTGCGACCGCGGCACGGCGCCGCTGCCGCCGCGGACCGCGCCGGAGCCGGCGATGGTCGCGGCGGCCGTCAGCGCCTTGGCGGCGTCCGCGGTGCCGAACCCGGAACCCACCCCGGTCTTGCCGTCCGGCCGGAAGGCGGTGCCGTGCTCCAGTGCCTGGGTGACCTGGCCGGGGGACAGCTGCGGGTACTCGGCCCGGACCAGCGCGGCGATGCCGGACACGATCGCGCTGGCCGCGCTGGTGCTGTTCATGGTCGCGTAGCCGTGCGGCAGGGTCGCGGCCAGCACCCCGTCGCCGGGCGCGGTCAGCTTCACGTACGGCTGCCGGATCGAGAACGCGGACTTGACGGTGGCCTTGTTGAACGCGCCGACCGAGATGACGCCGGGATAGGCGGCCGGGTAGTTGACCGCGTTCCCGGTGGCGGCGTTGTCGCCGGCCGGCGCCACCAGCACCACGCCCTGGCTCAGCGCGTAGGCGACGGCTGACTGCTCAGCCGGGCTGCCGCCGCGAGCAGTGGGGCCGGCCGGGG
>DATBGO010000117.1:0-21876 GCA_036558005.1 Streptosporangiaceae bacterium
AGCGCTCACCCCTAACCCGACATATATCGAGTTAGGCCCGTGCGGATCGGATATGGCAGCACTGGCCCAGAGCTGACGCTGTTTCGGCAGCGGCGGCCAGCGCATCCGTTGCGGCGCCGCGTGACGGGCGCGGGGTCCCGCGGGACGGGTGCGGGAGGGGTCAGGCGGGGGTGGTGAGCTGGGCGGCGGAGCGGTCCCAGTCGGGGCGCAGCGGCATGCCCGCGGACCCGTCGGGGGTGAGTCTCACGCCGAGCACCTGGTGCAGCTGGATCTGGTTCTGCTCGAAGCCGAGCCGGGAGCCGGCCATGTACAGCCGCCACACCCGCGCGGTGCCCTCGCCGACCTCGGCGACCGCCTCGTCCCAGTGCGCGTCGAGGTTGGCGCACCAGGCGGTCAGCGTCATCGCGTAGTGCTCGCGCAGGTTCTCCTGGTGCCTGATCTCGAAGCCGGTGTCGTTCATCAGCGTGATCAGGAACCCGGGGCCCTCGAGCTCGCCGTCGGGGAACACGTACCGGTTGATGAAGCCGCCGGTCACCCGGCCGGGCGTGCGGTTGTCCGGGCGGGTGATGCAGTGGTTGAGCAGCCGCCCTTCCGGCTTCACCTTGCCGAGCAGGAACGCGAAGTAGCCCGGCAGCTGGTCCCGGCCGACGTGCTCGGTCAGCCCGATCGAGCTGACCGCGTCGAAGCCGGTCTCGGCCACGTCGCGGTAGTCCAGGTGCCGGACCTCGGCCAGGTCCGACAGCCCGGCGTCACTGATGGCGTGCTGCGCCCAGCTCGCCTGCTGCTGCGACAGCGTGACCCCGAGCGCCTTGACCCCGTACTCGCGGGCGGCGTGCATCACCATGCCGCCCCAGCCGCAGCCGACGTCCAGCAGCCGCTGGCCGGGCCCGAGCCCGAGCTTCCTGGCGACCAGGTCGAACTTCGCGGCCTGCGCTTCCTCCAGGGTGGCGTCCTGGCGCGGGTAACAGGCGCAGGTGTAGGCCATCGACGGCCCGAGCACCCACTCGTAGAACGTGTTCGACACGTCGTAGTGGTGGGAGATGGCGGTGGCGTCGCGGTCCCTGGAGTGCAGCCGCCCGCCGAGCCAGCGGCGGTTCACCCGGACCTCCTGCGGCGGCGGCTGGACCCGCGGCACCAGCCGCCCGACCCCGCCGAGCTGGCGCAGTATCCGCAGCCGCTCGGTCACCGGCAGGTTCATCCGCTGCGCGCTGGTCATCCTGGCCAGCGCGGTGTACATGTCCCCGTCCACGTCGATGTGGCCGGACACGTAGGCACGGGCGAGCCCGAGCCCGCCAGGCGCCTGCGCGAGGTAGGAGACGGCCTTCGGCGACTTCACCGTGATCCGGACCGGTGAGCCGTCGGCCCCTGCCCTGCTTCCGTCGTAAGCACGGAACTCGACGGGAGCGTCCGGTCCGGCGATCTTCTCGAACACGTCGGCTAGTGCCATGGCCCTCTCCTTCGTCGCGGCCGGCCGGTCATCGCTGGCGCACGCACTTCTGGTACAGCCCGGCGAGCCTGCCTTCGGGGTCATACTCCTGCTTGAGCCGGGCGTAGTCCGGCCCGTTGTAGTGCGCCCAGAACTCTGCCTCGGAGTAGAACGACGTCGAATACAGTCCCTTCTGCCCGCCGAGGGCGCTGACCTGGTCCTCAATCTGACGGTTGTAGTAGCCGTCCGCGGCGCCCGCGGGCAGCCGGACGGTGCCCCAGAAGCCGAAGTTCACATACACCTGGCCGGGGCGCAGCGGGTAGAGCGGCCAGGTTCGCTGGCCGCGCAGCCGCAGCGGGCACATCCAGACCGGGCTCATCCCGACCTCGCGGGCGAAGAACCGCAGGAACTCCGCGCCCCGCTCGACCGGGATCTCCACGTCCTGGATGACGTCCTCGCTGCCCGGGCGGCCGCGCCGGGTGTTCAGCACCGCCGACAACTGGTGCTTGCGGTCGAACGCGACCAGCCTGCGGTACACGTCCGACCTGCGGTACCGGCGCGGCCAGGCCCGGCGGATGACCGGGTTCTGCACCCCGAACGGGCGCGAGCACCAGAACCAGTCGGTGTCCCATCGCCACAGGTAGCCGGCGATGGTCAGGAAGTCCTCCCGCGGGCCCCGGATGGACTGGTAGTAGATCCGCTCCCTGGTGTAGTCGCTGAGCCACGGCGCCACGTCGCTGTAGGAGCCGACGGTCAGGTACATCTCGTCCAGGCTGAACGCCGTGCCGTCGACGAAGTCGGCCCGGTGCCCGGCCAGCACCCCGTCGGCGGCGATCGCGGCGACGGCCGCCATGCAGTCCTCGGGACTGGTGAACCTGAAGTGCCGAAGGTGCACGAACGGCCGCACCGGCTCAAGCTCGATGGTCAGCGAGAGCGCGTAACCGAGCGTGCCGTAGGAGTTAGGGAAACCGCGCCACAGCGCCTCGTGCTCGTTACCCGGGGCGGCCGTCACGACCCGGCCGTCCCCGGTCAGGATCTCCAGTTCGGTGACTGACTCGTGCGGCATCCCGTTGCGCAGCGAGCTGGACTCGATGCCGAGGCCGGTCACCGCGCCGCCGAGGGTGATGGTCTTCAGCTGCGGCACGACGAACGGCATCAGCTGGTGCCGCAGGGTGGCGGCGGCGAGATCCTCGTAGGTGGTCATCCCGCCGACCAGCGCCGTGCGCGCCTGCGGGTCGATCCGCAGCACCCGGCCGAACGCGGACACGTCCAGCCCGGCCGCCGCGCCGTCGCTGGTGAACCGGAACAGGTTCGAGGTGCGCTTGGCCAGCCGGACCGGGCTGCCGGGCGCGATGGCGGCGTAGTCGGACCGCAGCCGCGCGACCGCGGCCCGGTGCGCGGCCACCGGGTCAGCTGCCTGGTGTCCGCGCTGGCTCTTGCCCGCGATTACTCCGGCCACCCGGGCCCTCCCTGTACTCGCTGAGCCTGGCCTCTAGGCGACCACTCCGGTGGCGCCATCGGCAAGACCAGCGCTGGACTGGACAAACGGCCCGCAAAGTTTATCGTCAGCCGGCCGGCGGCCGCTGGCGGCTAGCCGGGCCCGGGCCCGGCCGCGGGCCGGTAGCTCTCCTCGACCTCGGCCGGCGTCATCGGCAGCCGGGCCGCTGACGGCGGCAGCCCCGACTCGATCGCCTCGCTGAGCAGCAGCGCCATCGAATAGCCGGGGTCAGCGGCCAGCGCCAGGTCCAGCGCGATGCTGGCGATCACGCCATCGCCGGACTGCCAGGCCGTGAACGCCAGCAGCGAGGCCGGTGCCGGCAGGTAAGGCTGAGCTACCCGGCGGACCAGGTCGGTCCACAGCCGCCGGTGCGCATCGCGGTAGGCGAACTCCATCCGGGCCCAGGCGTCGTCGCGGACCGGCAGCTCGGCCAGCACGACGCCGAGCCAGGCGAACTCGCCTGGGTCGGTGACCTGGCCGCCGCCCCGGTAGGCCGCGATCGCCCGCTGCACGGACCGGCGCCTGGCCGGCCAGTGCCGGGCCGCCGCGGCGGTGCCGGGCTGGCCGCCGCCCGCCTGCTGCCGCGCCCGGGCCTCCGCGCGGGCGGTGGCCTCGCGCATCGCCGCGGCGGCCGGGCCGGCCAGCGGCGCGAGCGTGCGGGACAAAGCCTCGCGGTCGCGGTAGGCCGGCACCCCGGCGGCGGTCAGCTCAGCCGCGGCCGGGTGCGCGACCGGGTCGAACGCCGTGCCCTGCGGCGGGCAGCAGCGCGGGTCGGCGCAGAGATAGGACCAGTACCGGTCGTCGGCCACCCGCACCAGGTCACGCGGCGTGACGCCGGCCGCGGCGATGGCCGGCCTGAGCCGCTCCATGACCGGCGTGACCAGCGTGCCGGGCCCGTACCCCACGGCGATCACGGTGCTGATCCGCTGCTGGCTGAGCACGCCGGCCGCGTGCGCGGCCAGCCGGTCCGCCGCGGCCGGGTCCGGCGGGTCGGGCAGGTCGAACCGGAAAGTGACCCTGACCCGGCCGCGCGGCGGGTCGACGCCGATGATGACCAGGCTGCTGGCCGGGTGGAAGCCGAGCAGGTACGGCACGACGGCAAGCAGGCCGGGCAGGGTGTCCACCCGGACACGCGGGGTGCCGCCGGGCGCCGCGGAGGTGGCCACCGACGGGCTGGCCGGCTGGATTCGGGTGCGCGGGGCCGCATCACCCGCGGGATCGGTCGCTGTCATGAACCCAGGCTCGGGCTGGCCCCGCTGCCTCGGCGAGCCGTTAGCCGCGCAGCCTGTGGACCCGGCCGGGTTATTCACAGCCGGGCACTGCCGGTTGACGGCGGCGGCCCGGCTCACCCGGCCCAGGCCGCTCAGCGCGGGCCGGGCAGGGTCAGCGCGGGCCGGGCAGGCCGTCCCTGCGGAACACCCCGCCCTCGACGCCGTGGCCCTTGATCTGGGTGAAGTGCTGACTGAGGTACGCCATCAGGGCAGGCGTCCACGGCACCCGGTGCGCCTCCCGGCCCGACAGCCACACGTACTGGGCGCGGGCCAGCGCGTTGCGCCAGACCGCCACCAGGGCGGGGAACCGGGCCGCCCCGGTCAGCGGGTTGCGCCCGTGCGAGAGCGCGTAGTCGGTGCCGATCGAGTCCACCAGCAGCGGGCAGCCGGGCTGGCCGGAGACGAACCGGTTCGCGGTGATGGTCAGCGACGCCTGGTCGGTGACCACGCAGGCGCCGGGCGGGATGAGCTGGCGCACCCGGGTGATCGTCGAGTACTGGACGTGCGGCTCCAGCCGCGATATCGCCCTGGCCTGGCTGGCGGTGAAGCCGGCCAGCACGATCACGGCCACCGCGACGGCGCCCCACTCCGGCCAGCGCGCCGCCAGCGCGTCCCGGCCCGGCCCGGCGGCGGGCCGCGCCCTGCGGCCGGCCGCGATGCCCCGCAGCAGCCGGGCCGCGGGCAGCCCGATGCCCAGCCCGACGAACGGGGCGAGGAACGCCACGAAGTGGTAGTGGAACTGGATCGGCCACATGAACGCCGCGACGATGAGCACCGCCGAGCCCTGGGCGAACCATTCGAGCAGCGTCGGCAGCTGCCGGGTCACCGCCCAGGCGAGGCCGGTCAGCACCAGCACGAGCAGCGCGATCGCCAGCGCGGCCAGCCACGCGGTGGAGTGCGCGATGTGGATGCCGGACAGCCCGGTCATCTCCTTCATCCGGTACCAGCTGGGCACCCGCGCGGCATTGACCCGGCTGCCCACCTGCGCGGTGACCAGCCCGTCGTAGAACCCCTTGGGCGACGCCGCGGCGAACGGCAGCACCGGGACCAGGAAACCCGCCGCGGCGCCGGCCAGGCAGCTGATCACCTGCCGCGGCTGGCGCAGCATCGCCGCCGCGATGATGACCAGCGGGAAGATCGCCCACACTTCGACCGCGCCGGCGAACCCGAACGCCACCCCGCCCCAGGCCAGCCGCCGGGTGCTGGTGGTGAACCGGTCGCCGTCGAAGATCGCCAGCGCGCCGGCCAGGCAGAACATCGCCAGCCACGGCTCGACCAGCACGGTGTGCGCGGCCTGGATGCTGTCGGGGTAGACCGCGGTGAGCCCGCACGCCACCACGACCGCGATCGCGCCGCGGTGGCGGGTCAGCAGGCCGGCCAGCACCACGCAGGCGACCGACGCGGCCACGGTCATCAGCCGGCCGATGGCGATCGCCCAGTCGGTGCTGCCCGCCGCCTTGCCGAGCAGCGCGGCCGGGGTCATCAGCAAGGTGATGCCCGGCGGCTGCACCAGCAGGAAGTCCCGGTACGGGATCGAGCCGTTGACCAGCCGCACGGCGCTGCCGAAGTAGGGCCCGTCGTCATACTCGGTCACGCTCAGCAAGAACCCGGGCCGGGCCAGCTGGTACAGCCGCAGCCCGAGCGCGACCAGGGCGAAGACGGTGATGATCAGGGCGGCCGGGGTCAGCAGCCTGGCCCGCGCCCCGGGCGGGCTGGACGGGCCAGGCGGGCTCGGCGGCTCGGCCGGGCCGGGCGGCGGGCCCGCCGGGCTGGGGCTGGTCACCTCGCCGGGCCGCAGCGCGGCGGGCCCGGCGGCGTCCCCGGCCACTCCGGTCGCGGGGGTCAGGCCGGCCCGCTGGCTGGCCTGTTTCCCCGGATTGCGAACCGGCAGCATCTTCGCCAATGCTTCTAGCACACAGCGGATGCTAGCAGTTCGCGTTACGCCCAGTAGCTATTGGCATACGAGTAGTGTGCAGAATACGGTGCGTTAGCGAGCCCAGCCGCCAAATCGCCGGCCCGCCCCCGCTAGAGTCCTGAGGTGACAACCTGGCAGCAGGCCAGCCCGGTGCCGCCGCCCGCGCGGCAGATCCGCTGGGAGCTGTTCGTCGTCTTCGCCGTGTCACTCGGCGCCAGCGGGCTGAACGCGCTGCTCAGCCTCATCGCCTCGCTGCTGGCCCGGCCGGCGCTGCGCAGCCAGCGAGCGCTCCTGGTCGGGTCGCTGGCCGCCAATCACTGGCTTGATCTCGTCCTTCAGCTGGTCGGCATCGCCGAGGCCCTGGTCCCGGTCGTCCTGGTCTATTACCTGGTCATTAGCTCCGGCGAACCGCCATCGGCGCTGGGCGTGGACACCAGCCAGCCGGCCAGGGACACGCTGCGCGGCGCGGTATTGGCCGCGCTGATCGGCGGCTCGGGGCTCGGCCTGTACCTGGCCGCGTTCCACCTCGGGATCAGCCTGAACGTGGTGCCCGAGTCGCTGCCGAACGTCTGGTGGCGGATACCGGTGCTGCTGCTCAGCGCCGCGCACGACGGGATACTCGAGGAGATCGTGGTCCTCGGCTACCTGCTGCACCGGCTGGACGAGCTGCGCTGGACCCCGTGGAAGGCGGTCGTGTTCAGCGCGCTGCTGCGCGGCTCCTACCACCTGTACCAGGGGCTCGGCGGGTTCCTCGGGAACGCGGTAATGGGCCTGATCTTCGGGTTCCTGTACCTCCGGTGGCGCCGGGTCACCCCGATGATCATCGCGCACGCTCTCATCGACGCGGTCGCGTTCGTCGGCTACGCCGCGCTGCACGGCCACGTCTCCTGGCTGCCCTGACCGCAGCCGGGGCCGCCTAGCGGCCCAGCCCCGCCAGCACGCTCGCGCCGGGCAGCTGGCCGAGCGCCTCGCCCGGCAGGGTCAGCTTGGACCGCCGGACCCCGCTGCCGATCACGACCCGGCCGGCCGCGGCGACCGCCTCGTCCACGAACACCGGCCAGTGCGCGGGCAGCCCGATCGGGGTGATCCCGCCGTACTCCATCCCGGTCTGCGCGACCGCGTCGTCCATCGGCGCGAACGACGCCTTGCGCACGTTGAGCTGGCGCCGCACGATCCCGTTGACGTCGGCCCTGGTGGTGGCCAGCACCATGCACGCGGCGTACCTGGTCTCGCCCTCGCGCCGCCCGGCGACCAGCACGCAGTTGGCCGACTCGGCCAGCGGCACCTGGTACCGCTCGCAGAACGCGGCGGTGTCGGCCAGCCCGGGATCGATCTCGGCGACGCCCACCGCGGCGACGTCGACCTTGCCATCCAGCGCGGCCAGCGCGGCCGCCACGCTGGGCCCGAGCAGGTCAGGCCGGCTGAGTGCGGCCACCGCGTCCAGGCGGCCCATGCGCATCGTCATCTGCCGCAGTCTACGGACCCCGCCCGCCCCGGGGACGACGCGGCGGCCGGCGGCCGCCCAATCCGGCATATGCCGGGCCGGACGGGTTCCCTTATTGTTCGATCATGTCGCACGCAGAACCTGGCTCCGCGATGGTCACCGGCACGGGCATCGCCGCCCGCGGCGCGACCATCGGCGCGCTCCAGGACGCCATGACGGCAGGGACGCTGACGTCCGCCACCCTGACCAGCTTCTACCTGTCCAGGATCGAGGAGCTGAACCCGCGGCTGCGCGCCGTCATCTCGGTCGCCCCGGAGGCGGCCGCCGGGCAGGCAGGGGCCAGCGACCAGGTCCGGGCCGGCGGCGCGGCCCGTGGCCCGCTGGAAGGCATCCCGATCCTGATCAAGGACAACATCGGCACCGCTGAACTGCCCGCCACGGCCGGCTCCCCGGCCCTGCTGGAGGCAGGCCGCGCGGACGCCTTCCTGGTGCGGGCGCTGCGGGCCGCGGGCGCGGTGATCCTGGGCAAGGCCAACCTGTCGGAGTGGGCGAACTTCCGCTCGACCAGCTCGACCAGCGGCTGGAGCACCCTGGGCGGGCAGGCGGTCAACCCGTGGGGCGAGGGCCGCAACCCGTCCGGATCCAGCTCGGGGTCGGCGGTCGCGGTGGCGGCCGGGATGGCCCCGGCGGCGATCGGGACCGAGACCGACGGGTCGATCATCTCGCCGTCGAACTCCTGCGGGCTGGTCGGCGTCAAGCCCACGCTGGGACTGGTCAGCCGGTCCGGGATCGTCCCCGTCACCCTGGCGCAGGACACCGCGGGCCCGATGACCAGCTGCGTCACCGACGCGGCGGTGCTGCTGGCGGCGCTGGCCGGGCCCGACCCTGACGACCCGGCGACCAGCGCAGGGCCGGCCCGCCCGGCTGACTACGCCGCCCGGCTCAGCCCGGGCGCGCTGGCGGGCGCCAGGGTCGGCATCTGGCGGGGCGGCGCCAAGTCCGCGAACGCGATCACCGCGGCCGTGCTGGACGAGGCGGTGACGCTGCTGAGGTCGCTGGGCGCCGAGGTGGCCGACCCGGTGGAGCTGCCCGGGGCCGGCCAGATCGAGGGCCCGGAGATGACCGCGATGCTGCACGAGTTCAAGCGGGACCTGAACGCCTATCTCGCGGCGCTGCCCGGCAGCCATCCGGCCAGCCTCAAGGAGCTGATTTCCTTCAATCAGCAGAACGCCAGCCGGGTGCTGGCCCACTTCGGCCAGGAGATCTTCGAGCGGGCGGAAGCCACCAGCGGTGACCCGGACGACCCGGGTTACCTCGCCGCCAGGTCCGAGGCGGCCCGGCTGGCCCGCGGCGCGCTCGATGACGCGCTGGGCCGGCATCAGCTGGACGCGGTCCTCACGCTGTCGGGCAGCCCCGCCTGGCTGACCGATCACGTGCTCGGCGATCATTACTCGTTCGGGACCACCAGCCCGGCCGCGGTGGCGGGCTACCCGTCGGTCTGCGTTCCCGCGGCCCTGGTCCGCGGCCTGCCGGTCGGGGTGTCGTTCACCGGGCCGCGCTGGAGCGAGCAGGCCCTGCTGGGCTTCGCGTTCGCGTTCGAGCAGGCCAGGCCAGCACTCCGGGCTCCCGCGGCGCAGCGATAACCTGGGCCGCATGGATTCCTGGCGCGCCGCGGGCGTTCCTGAACTGCCCGGACAGGCCCCGCAGACCCGGATCAGGGACACCGCGAGCGGCGAGCTGGTGGCCGCGGCAGCGGGGCCGGCCGCGACCATCTATGCCTGCGGCATCACCCCCTACGACGCCACCCATGTCGGGCACGCGGCCACCTACCTCGCCTGGGACCTGCTGGTGCGGGCCTGGCGCGACGCCGGGCTTCAGGTCCGCTACGTGCAGAACGTCACCGACGTCGACGACCCGCTGCTGGAGCGGGCCGCCAGGGACGGCGAGGACTGGCGGGAGCTGGCCGGCCGGGAGATCGCGCTGTTCCGCGGCGACATGGAAGCGCTGCGGGTGCTGCCCCCGGCCCACTACGTGGGCGCGGTCGAGGCGCTGGCGGAGATCGAGCGGTTCAACCGGGTGCTGGCCGAGCACGGCGCGCTGTATGAGCTGGACGGTGACATCTACTTCGCCCGGTCGGCTGACCCGGCGTTCGGCACGGTGGCCAGGCTGGACCCCGAGACGATGCTGGCGCTGGCCGCCGAGCGCGGCGGGGATCCGGGCCGGCCGGGGAAGAAGGACCCGCTGGACCCGCTGGTCTGGCTGGCCGCCAGGCCCGGCGAGCCGTCCTGGGAGTCGGAGTTCGGCCGGGGCAGGCCCGGCTGGCACGTCGAGTGCGCCGCGATCGCCACCCGGTACCTGGGGGTCAGCTTCGACGTCCAGGCCGGCGGCAGCGACCTGGTCTTCCCGCACCACGAGATGAGCGCGTCGCACGCCAGGGTGGCCCACGGCGGCGCCCGCGGGCCCGAGGGCCCGGTGTTCGCCCGGTGCTACGCGCACGGCGGCATGGTGCGGCTGGACGGCGAGAAGATGTCCAAGTCGCGCGGCAACCTGGTGTTCGTCTCCGGGCTGCTGGACGGCGGGGCCGACCCGATGGCGATCAGGCTGGCGATCATGGCCCATCACTACCGCACGGACTGGGACTGGACCGGGCCGGGGCTGCGGGACGCGCAGGACCGGCTGGCCCGCTGGCGGCACGCGGTGTCAGGGCCCGGCGGTGACGAGGACCCGGCCAGGCAGGCGCTCGCGCTGATCAGGGACCGGCTCGCTGACGACCTGGACGCGCCGGGCGCGCTGGCGGTCATCGACGGCTGGGCCGGCGCGGTGGCCAGCAAGCCCGGGCCCGCCTCGGCCAGCCCCGGGGCGGGGGCCCGGCTGGTCAGGGACGCGGCGGACGCGCTGCTCGGGATCAGGCTGTAACCGCGGGCCTCAGGGGGTCTTGGCGGGCGGGCCGCTCGGCTGCTGGCTGGCCGACATCGACGTGGTGGCCGAGGTCGTCGAGATGGTGCGAGTGGGCACCTGGCTGGCCGCCAGCGACTCGCCGGGCGCCTGCGGCGCGGGCCGCTGGACCGGGGTGCGCGCGGCGTACTTGCGCTCTCGCCACCAGGTGCGGCCGATGACCCGGGCGTAGCGCAGCCCGTAGAACAGGTTGTCGCCCTTCTTGGTGGTGCCCGACAGCCGCTGGCGCATCGTGGTCGGCACCTCGGCGACCCGGAAGCCCTGGAGGAGCGCGCCGATCAGCAGCTCGGAGGTCTGGTACTGCGGCTGGGTCTGGCGGACCGCGGCGGTCATGCCGGCCCGCATCGCGCGCAGCCCGCTGGAGGTGTCGGTCAGCCTGGTATGGGTGAGCCTGCTGATCAGCGCGGCGAAGAAGCGCACGCCGAGGTTGCGGAACTGGTCGGTGTTCTCGGTGTGGCCCAGCTGGCGGGAGCCGACCACGAAGTCCGCATCGCCCTCCTCCAGCAGCCTGACCATGGCCGGCAGGTCGGCGGGGTCCCACTGCCCGTCACCGTCGAGGGTGGCGATGTACTCCGCGCCGGCCTCCCGGGCGATCCGGTAGCCCAGCCGCAGCGCCACCCCGTGACCGCGGTTGGCCGACAGCGTGCAGACCAGGGCGCCGTGCCGCTGCGCCACCTCGGTGGTGGCGTCGCTGCTGCCGTCGTCGACGACGAGCCGGGAGACTGGCACATCAGCGATCTGATCGGGAATCTCGTCCAGTACCGTGCCGATGTTGCTCGCCTCGTTGTAGGCGGCGATGACGATGACGAGTCTTTCCAGCTTGACATCAGGGTTACTGCGGGCAAACGCCTCGCGGGCCGCGCTGGTTATCTCGGCGGTGTCGGGTGCCTCTCGCAGACCGTGATAGACCTCGCTCGCAGTGGTGCGCCGTGTCAGCATGCGCCGTTCGTCTCCAAGTGACTGTGAGTGTTGTCCCTGCATGGCGTTGGTCATCGCCGGGTGCCGATGTCGCCGATCGCAAACAGCCGGATCGTAACGATTACACCGGCGACCACGCTACTCGACGCTGTCGCCACCGAACTGCAAGATCGGGGAATCAGTCTAAATCTCCCTGCCTTCTGACCAGCACTGCCGTGCTGGCTGAGAACGGACCGGACGTCTAATCCCGATCATTGCCCAGCTTCGCCGCCGGGCAATCCGTGATAGTTACTTAGCGCATCCGTTTTCTTACTTAACGCACACAAGCCGCGCATGAGCTGGGCCGCGCGGGGAACGCAAGCCAGTAGCGGGGGGTAGCAGCGGTGAGCGGACGTACCGACATGGCCGGGCAGCTGGCGCCGGGCGGGGCGGCGGCGCGCGGCGGCGCCCGGCCGCGTGCCCGCCGCGCCGCGGCCGGCCAGCTGGCGCTGCTGGCCACCTACCTGGCCGCGGGCATCGCCGTGACCTGGCCGCGGGCCGCCTTTCTCACCGGCAGGCTGCCGCGCACCAGGGACGTGGCCAACTACGTGTGGAGCCTGCAGTGGCTCGCCCATCAGGTCACCCACCTGGGCAATCCGTGGTTCACCACGCAGCTGGCGGCGCCGGCCGGCGTCCAGCTCGGGTTCGACACCACGATCCCGCTGGCCGGGCTGATCCTGACCCCGGTGACGCTGGCGTTCGGCCCGTCGGCGGCCTTCACCCTGCTGGCCATCGTGACCCCGGGGCTGGCCTGCTACGTCATGTACCGGGCGGCCAGGCTGTGGCTGGGCCGCGCGGGCGCGATCGGCGCCGGGGCGCTGTTCGGGCTGTCCTCGATGCTGACCTGGCAGGCCTGGTACCACCTCAACGTGGCGCTCGGCACCATGTTCCTGCCGATGACGATCGAGGCCGCGGTCCGGCTGCGCCGCTCGCCCGGTATCCGGCAGAGCCTGGTCCTCGGCCTGGTGCTGGGCGCCTGCCCGCTGGTCAACCAGGAGTCGGCGGTGCTCGCGGCCGGGCTGGCCGCGGTGATCCTGCTGCCCTGGCTGCTGCGCCGCGGGCCCGCCCGCGCGCGGTTCGCCCGGGCCGGGCTGGCGGCGCTGACGGCCGGCCTGGTGGCCAGCCCGCAGCTGGTCGCGATGGCCCAGCAGGCGCTGGCCGGCGGCGCCGCCATCAGGCCCGGCCTGCTCGCCCGCACCTACCGGCTGTACGCGGTCGGGCTGCCGACCCTGGTGGCGCCGTCGCCCCGGCTGCGCGACCTCGGGCTGGGCGCGCTGACATCCGGCTACAGCTACCGTGCGCCGGCCGAGGGGGTGGTGACGTTCGGGGCGGTGCTGACCCTGCTCGCGCTGGCCGGGCTGGCGGCCTGCTGGCGGCGCTGGCCGCTGCGCTGGCTGGCGCTGCTGTGGGCGGGCGGCGCTGTCCTCGCCCTCGGCCCGCGCCTGATCATCGGCACCAGGGCCCACGTCCCGCTGCCCGGGCTCTGGCACGGCGCCAGGATGTCCTGGCTGATGCCCTACACCTGGCTGGTGCACCTGCCCGGGCTGTCGGGGCTGCGCGAGGCCGACCGGTTCGCGCTGGCCGGGCTGGCCGGCGCGGCGGTGCTGGCCGGCGCGGCGGTGGACTGGCTCAGCGGGCACGCCAGGCCGCTGGCCGCGGTGGCCGCGGTGGCCGCTCTGGCCGAGGCGGGCTGGTCGGGCAGCCCGGGGGTGGGCGCCATGCCGACCACGTTGCCTGCCCTGGACCGGCCGGTCGCCGCGGACCGGTCCGGCTCGATCGTGGTCGACGTCCCGTACGGGCTGCGCGGCGGCATCCCGCGGTTCGGCACCGGGCTGATCCCGCAGGAGCAGCTGCTGGCCACCAGCGACGGCCATCCGCGGGCGATCTCCTACACCGCGTGGGTGCCCGAGCCGGCGGTCAGGGCGATCCGGGCGCACCCGTTCTACCTGCGGCTCGCGGCCGCCCAGCACGGGCACCCCAGCACCCCCGCCCAGCTGGCGTCCGCCCGGGCGGACGCAGCCAGGATGGGGATCGGCTGGGCGCTGGTCTGGCAGCACCGGCCCGGCGCGGTCAGCTACCTGACCGGGGCCGGATTCCGGTTCAGTTACCGCGCTGACGGGGTGTCGGTGTACCGGCCAGGCTGGTGACTAGCGGCCGGCCCGCCGCGGCACCCGCGCGACCGCGACCACCGACTGGCCGAAGGGCGGGTGCCCGATCAGCCGCTCGGCGAACCGGACGACCGGCACCACGACCCGGTCGTAGATGGCCATCGTGCCGCCAGTTGACGGCTGCTTGCGCAGCAGGCTGGTAAAGGCGTAGTAGCAGATCAGCCCCAGCGAGTTGGCGTAGGTGACGGACCCGATCTCCAGCCCGGCCTCGGTCAGGGCCTGGCGCATCGTGGCCTTGGTGTAGCGCCGCACGTGCCCGGTGGCGATGTCGACCGGGCTCATCGCGAACGGGAACGCCGGGCACACCAGCACGACGTGGCCGCCGTCGCGGACCAGCCCGGCCATGCTCCGCAGCGCGCCGACGTGGTCGTCGATGTGCTCGAGCACGTTGAACGAGATCAGGCACGAGTGCGTCCCGCGCTCGGAGGTCGGCAGCATCATCTGCGCCACCGATACGTTGGGGTACTCCGCCATGTGCTCTTTGAGCTGGGCGAACAACGCCGGGTCCGCTTCGGTCGCGGTAAACCGCTGCACCTGGGGAATCCATTCCAGCGCGTAGTCACCCAGGCCGCTGCCTATTTCTATCGGGTGATCGCCGAGGTAAGGGCGGGCGAAGCCGGCGAACCACTTCCGGTGGTTGCGGCACTCGGCCAGGGCGACCAGCACCTCGCACTGGATCTGCCGGTCGCCCCGCAGGTCTTCGCTATCGAAGGCGTCGCCTCCGTTATTGGCCGCCCGCTGCTGCGACCGGACTGTTTTCACTCGATCAACCTCTCGTCGCGATCTGCCTGCGGGCCAGGCTAGCCAGCGTCCCGCTGAGGGTGGGTATTTCGTTAAGCACTTTTTACGGCGAGCCCCTCGCCGCGACATCACAGGCGAAGCAAAAGAGCATACTCGCCGGCCTCAGCCGGCCGGCCGCCGCCGGGCTCGCCTGGTTCGTGGATCGTAACCGTCGCGGGAAAACGCCGTTTCACTACCCCCTCGTCAGCGCGCGCAAACAGGACTACCAGGGCCCTGGTCCGCTACAGTCCAACCGACTCGGCTACGCGGCCGGCCCGACGGCGCGTCATGCTGGTTACCAACAGGCGTGAGGAGCGACGATGTCTGAGCAATACCAGCCTTACCCGTCGGCCGGGCAGCCGCTTGGCTCGCCGGGCCCGCCAGAGCCCAGGCCCGCCGCCCCTCGCTCAGTCCTTAACGCTGTTAAGTTGATGTGGGCGGGGGCGGTCATCGAGGCGATCCTGTTCGTGATCGGCGTGGCCACCATCAGCAGCGCCAAGTCGGCGCTTCGCACCAGCAACCCGAAGCTGACCGGCAGCGAGATCTCCGCGGCGGTGAACTTCCAGCTGGGCTTCGTCGCGCTCGCGGTGCTGCTGTGGGTGCTGTGCGCGCTCGGGGTCCGGCGCGGCCAGAGCTGGGCCAGGATGACCGGCACGGTGCTGTTCGCCATCTACACGCTGCTGATCCTGCTGGAGGTCAGCAGGCTCAGCGTCGGTGTCGGCGTGCTGATCTACCTGGTGGTCTGGCTGGTCGGCCTCGGCTCGGTCATCCTGCTGTGGCGCAAGGACGCCAGCGCCTTCTTCAAGCCGCAGCCCCAGCTCTGACCGCCGGCTACGAGCCGCTGTCGGCGGCGGGCAGCAGCGCGGTGAGCCGGCTCCAGGCGAGCTCGGCGCCCTCGGCCAGGCACCCGTCCACGACCGCGTCGGTCCCCAGCGCGCTCACCCGCACCTCCGGCATGACCGGCGCGAACTCGCGCAGCCCCGCGGTCACCGCCGCGGCGAAACCGGGTGCCTGGCCGATCCCGCCGCCCAGCACGATCAGCTCGGGATCGACCACGGTCACCACCGCGCTGATCGCCTTGGCCAGCAGCCGCGCCTCCCCCTCGACCACCGCGGCGGCCCTGGCGTCGCCGGCCGCGGCCGCCGCGAACACCCGCCGCGCCGACACCGAGCCGCGCATCCCGGCCCGCCGGGCCGCCCGCACCACTGCGGCGGCTGACCCCGCGGCCTCCAGCGGCCCGCGCTTGCGGGCATCGGCCTCATCGGTGCCCGTACCCTCCGAGATCGGCATATAGGCGATCTCACCGGCCACCCCGTGCGCGCCGCGGTGCAGCCGGCCCTCCAGCACCAGGCCCATCCCGACACCGGTGCCGACGTGCACGAACGCGAAGCTGGCGAACTCCCGGCCGTGGCCGTGCGCCCGCTCGGCCAGGGCCGCGGCGTCCACGTCGTTCTCGACCACCAGGTCAGGACCGAACTCGGCCCGCAGCCCGGCCAGCGCGGCCGGGCGGTCCCACCCGGCCAGCCCGCCCGCCAGCGCGATCACGTCCCGGCGCGGGTCGTAGACGCCCGGGCTGCCGAGCACGGTCTGGGTGATCTGCGCCCGGGCCAGGCCGGCCTGCCCGCACAGCGCGTCCGCGAGAGCGACCAGCTCGGTCACCCGGCCGCGCATGCCCGAGGCCCGGCTCCTGGCCGTCAGCTTCGCCCGGACCTCGCCGGTCAGGTCGGCCAGCGCGCCGCGCAGGTACTGGTGCCCCAGGTCCAGGCCGAGCACGAACCCGGCCTCGGGCCTGATCTCGTACAGCCGGGCGGGCCGCCCGGGCACGCCGGTGCGCTGCCCGGCGGCCTGCACCAGGCCCGAGCGCTCGACGCCCGCGAGCGCGAGCGAGACGGTCGGCTTGGACAGGCCAGACACCCGGGCCAGCTCAGCGGGCGAGCAGGGCCCGAGCGCGCGGATGTGGCGCAGCAGCAGCTGCTCGTTCAGCGCCCGGATCAGCTGCGGCCGGGCTGCGAGCCGGCCGAGCTGGCCAGCGGCCGGGCCGGTCGGCGGCCCGCCGTCGGGCGGATCGCCCCGCGGGCTAGCAGGCATGGTCGTCACCGGCCACCTCCGCAGCCATCTTGCCGCATCGCGGGCAGGCCGCCGGGCACCGGTCTTGTGGCCCTCACATAGTTAGGATACTGTCCTAACTAATAGCGGGAAAGCCCGGGCCCTGCCGCAGGCACCCGCCGCCAGACGCCGCACCGCCAGGCAGGTACGCATGAGCCACGTCCCCGTCGTGCTCGGGCTCGACTTCGGCGGCACCAAGATCGCCGCGTCCGCCTGCGACCTGACCGGGACCCGGCTGGCCTCGGCCACCATCAGCAGCGACGGGCAGCTCGGCGCGCAGGCCAGCTTCGACCGCGGCATCGAGGCCGCGAAGCGGCTGCTGGATAGTGCCGCGCCCGGCAGGGCACTGGCCGCGGTCGGGGTGTCGACGTTCGGCATCCCGTTCGATGACCGGGTCGAGCTGGCGCCGGCCATCGACGGCTGGGGCGAGCTGCCGATGGGCCGGGCGCTGCGGGCCGCCTTCCCCGGCGCGCGGGTCCGGATGACCACCGACGCCAAGGCCGCCGCGCGGGCCGAGGCGCGCTGGGGCGCCCTGACCGGCTGCGATCCCGCCCTCTTCCTCAACCTGGGCACCGGGCTGGCGGCCGGCATCGTGATCGGCGGCGAGGTGCTGGCCGGCGGCGACGGCGCGGCCGGCGAGATCGGCTACAACCTGCGCGCGATCGCCGACGTCGGGCTCGCGCTTGACCAGCGCACCCCGCTGGAGGACATGGTCAGCGGGCAGGCGCTGACCAGGCGGGCCGCCGGGCTGCAGCCGGGCGGGACGAGCGCCGGGGCGGTGTTCCAGGCCGGCCAGGACGATCACCGGCTGGCCGGGCTGGTGACCGATTTCATCAACGAACTCGCCTATCACGTCGTTAACCTGGCGATATGTCTCAACCCGGTACGAATCGCCGTCGGTGGCGGCATCGTCAGGTCCTGGGACCGGATCAGGCCGGGCCTGCAGCGCGCGCTCAGCGCCGGCGTGCCGTTCCCGCCCGAACTCGTGGTGGCCCGCTTCCCCTACGACGCCCCCCTGCTGGGTGCCGTCGCGCTGGCCGTCGACGCCGCACGCGGCGCCGGCCCGCCCGATGACGCCCCGCGGCACACCAACAATCTGCGAAGGGTTATGCCATGAGACGCCAGAGTGTCATCGGGGCCATCCTCGCGGCCGGCCTGCTGGCGGCCGGCTGCAGCAGCGGCTCGTCTTCGTCATCCGCGGCCGGCCCGTCGGGCCTGCTCACCATCTCCAACGTGAGCGGCGGCACCTGGACCTGCCAGTTCAACCCGTTCAACCCGGATGTGACGAACCTGTCCGCCGGCCCGGTCTACGAGCCGCTCGCGTTCGTGAACGGCCTGCAAAGCGGCAAGGCCTCGCCCTGGCTGGCCACCAGCTGGGCCTGGAGCGACGGCGACAAGGTGCTGACCTTCACCATCCGCAAGGGCGTCAAGTGGGCCGACGGCAAGCCGCTGACCCCGGCCGACGTGGTGTTCACCTTCAACCTGCTGAAGAAGTACCCGGCGCTGGACCTGAACGCGTCCTGGACGGTGCTGAGCAGCGTCACCCAGCAGGGGTCCGACCAGGTGGTCATGACCTTCAAGGTGCCGGCCACCACCTACTTCTACTTCGTGGCCGACCAGACGCCGATCGTGCCCGAGCACATCTGGGCCTCGATCAAGAACCCGGTCACCTACAACGACCCCAGGCCGGTGGGCACCGGCGCCTACACGATCGGCGCCTGCACCCCGCAGAACATCACCTACGCCGCCAGCAAGCACTACTGGCAGCCGGGCAAGCCGAAGGTCGCCAAGGTGCTGTACCCGGCGTTCACCTCCAACACCCCGGCCAACACCGAGCTGGCCGACGGCACCGCCCAGTGGGGCAACCAGTTCATCCCTGACATCCAGCGGTTCTACGCCAGCAAGAGCGCCGACAACCGCTACTGGTTCCCGCCGACCGCCAACAACTCGCTGTTCATCAACCTCACCGACCCGCTGCTGTCCGACCTGACGGTGCGCCGGGCCATGGCCTACGCGATCGACAGGAAGAAGGTCTCCCAGATCGGCGAGTACGGCTACGAGCCCGCCGCCAACCAGACCGCGATCGTCACCCCCACCTTCAAGTCCTGGTATAACGCCGCCGGCGCGGCCAGCTACGACTACGGCTACAACCCGGCCAGGGCGATCCAGATCCTGACCGCGGGCGGCTACCACCGGGGCAGCAACGGCATCTTCGTCAGCAAGTCAGGCAAGCCGCTGTCGTTCACCATCATCAACGTCGGCGACTACTCCGACTTCGTCGCCTCGCTCGCCGTGGTGGTGCCCGAGCTCAAGGCGGCCGGCATCGCGGTCAACGTGCAGAACCTGTCCGACAACGCCTTCAACGACGCCCTGTTCAACGGGCACTACCAGCTGGCCTTCTACTACGAGAACGGCGGCCCGGCGCCCTACTACGAGCTGCGCCAGCTGCTGCTGAGCGCTAACTCCGCGCCGGTCGGCAAGTCCGCGTCGTCGAACTACGAGCGGTACAACAGCCCGGCCACCGACGCGCTGCTGAACTCCTACGCCACCGCCGCCACCCCGGCCGCCCAGCACCAGATCGTGAACAAGCTGCAGCAGGTGATGCTCTCCCAGGTCCCGGTCATCCCGCTGACCGAGTCGGTCGACTGGTATGAATACAACACCGGCAAGTTCACCGGCTGGGCGACCCAGGCGGATCCCTACGCGCAGCCAGGGCCGGCGCTCTCGCCGGACTTCGGCTGGGTCCTGCTGCACCTGAGGCCGAAGAGCTGACCGGATGAGGTTCGCGCTACGCCGGCTGGGGTTCTTCGCCGTCACCTTGTGGGCGTGCCTGACGCTGAATTTCCTGCTGCCCCGGCTGATGCCAGGCAGCCCGGCCGTGGCGATGATGGCCAAGTACCACGGCCGGGTCACCGGGCGGGCGCTGGCGGCGCTGGAGAACGCCTTCGGCGTCAACGCGCACGCCAGCCTGCTCGTCCAGTACGTCCGCTACCTGGGCGACATGGCGACGGGCAACTTCGGGATCTCGCTGACCGTCACCGGCGTGCCGGTCAGCACGGTCATCTCGGGCGCGATCCCGTGGACGCTGGGACTGGTGGGGATCACCACCATCCTGGCGTTCGCGGCCGGGACCCTGATCGGCATCGTGGGCGCCTGGCGGCGCGGCGGCTGGCTGGACGGCGTGCTGCCGCCGGTGTTCGTGATCACCTCATCGATCCCGTTCTTCTGGATCGCGATGATGCTGATCCTGCTGCTGGCCAACCAGGTGCACTGGTTCCCGCCGTCGGGCGCCTACGACAACACCCTCACCCCCGGGTTCAGCTGGCCGTTCATCTCCAGCGTGCTGCGCTACGCGGTGCTGCCCGCGGTCGCCATCCTGGTCACCTCCATCGGCGGCTGGGTGCTGACCATGCGCAACAACATGGTGACGGTGCTCGCCGAGGACTACATCCGGATGGCGCGCGCCAAGGGCCTGGCCGGCCGCCGGATCATGCTCGGCTACGCCGCGCGCAACGCCATGCTGCCCAACCTGTCCGGCTTCGCGATGTCACTGGGTTTCGTGGTCAGCGGGGCCATCCTGGTGGAGTACGTGTTCTCCTACCCGGGTGTCGGCTACCTGCTGCTGCAGGCGGTGCAGAACGAGGACTTCGCCCTGATGCAGGCGCTCTTCCTGCTCATCACCGTCGCGGTGCTGATCGCGATCCTGATCGCGGACGTGGCGACCGCGCTGTTCGACCCGCGCACCAGGGCGGCGGGGTAGCCAGGTGGCCGCGATCAGGATCCCCGCCGGGCCCGGCAGCACCGGGCCCGAGCCGCTGGCCGGCCAGGGCGGCGGGCCCGGCCTGGCCGGAACGCAGGCGCTGAGCCGGATCTGGCGCGCGGTGCGGTCGAGCAGGAAAGCGACGGCAGGGACCGTGATCCTCGCGTTCTTCTGCCTGCTCGCTGCCTTTCCCGGCGTCATCGCCCGCGACGACCCCGAGGCGTTCGCCTACCGCCGCAGCCTCGGCCCGTCCCTGCACCACCTGCTCGGCACCACCGCCTACGGCCAGGACCTGTTCGCCCAGGCGGTGTGGGGGGCCCGGCAGACCCTGGTGATCGCGCTGGCCTCCGGCCTGGTCTCCACCCTGCTGTCGGTGCTGATGGGGGTCGCCGCCGCCTACCTCGGCGGGTTCTGGGACGGGGCGCTCAACCTCATCACCGACATCCTGCTGGTGATCCCGGCGTTCCCGCTGCTGATCGTGATCGTCGGGTACCTGCCCCGCAGCAGCCTGGTCGCGCTGGTCGCGGTGCTGGTGGTCACCGGCTACTCCTACGGCGCGCGGCAGCTGCGGGCGCAGGCGCTGTCGCTGCGCGGCAGCGACTTCCTGGCCGCCGCCAGGGTCCGCGGCGAGCGCCGCGGGTACATCATCTTCGCCGAGATCATCCCGACGATGACGTCGCTGATCGTGGCGACGTTCCTCGGCACCGCCGTCTACAACGTGCTGGCCGCGGCCGGGCTGCAGTTCATCGGGCTCGGCGACCCGAACTCGCTGAGCTGGGGCACGATGCTGTACTGGGCGGAGAACAACGCCGCGCTGCAGACCGGCCAGTACCTGTGGGCGATCGTCCCCGGCGCCTGCATCGCCCTGCTGGGCGCGGCGTTCGCGCTGCTCAACTACGCTTTCGACGAGATCGGCAACCCGGCGCTGCGGCCGGTGCGCAGGGCCAGGGCCAGGCAGGTGACCCGGTGAGCCCCGGGGCCGGCCCGCAGCTGCGGGTCAGCGACCTGAGCGTCGAGTACGCGACCGACCAGGGCCAGGTCCGCGCGGTCGACTCGGTCAGCTTCGACGTCGGCCGCGGCGAGTTCCTCGCCATCGTCGGCGAGTCCGGCTGCGGCAAGTCCACGCTGCTGTTCGCGATCGCCCAGCTGCTCAGCCACCCGGCGGCGGTCACCGGCGGCAGCGTGATGTTCAACGACCGCAGCCTGGTCGGGCTGACCGACACCCAGCTCGCCGCGGTGCGGTGGCGGGACTTGTCGGTGGTGATGCAGAGCGCGATGACCGCGCTGAACCCGACCACCTCGATCGGCGCCCAGTTCCGGGACGTGATGAAGGCGCACGGCATCGCCTCCGGCCAGCAGGTCGCGGCCCGCTCGGCGCAGGTGCTGGCCATGGTCGGCATCGACGCGGTGCACCTGAACAGCTACCCGCACCAGCTGTCGGGCGGGATGCGCCAGCGCGCCATGATCGCGATGGCGCTGCTGTTCACCCCCGGGCTGGTCATCATGGACGAGCCGACCAGCGCGCTGGACCTGGTCGCGCAGCGCTCGCTGATGGTGCAGATCAAGGACCTGCAGCGGCGGCTGGGGTTCGCGGTC
>DATBGO010000118.1:0-4084 GCA_036558005.1 Streptosporangiaceae bacterium
GGTCAGCACCGCCCGGTGGCTGAACGCCGACCGGGTGGCGGCCAGCGACCAGCCCACATCCGCCACGTCCAGGTCCGGCCGCGCCTCCGCGAAGCCGGCCAGCCGGGCGGCCTGCGCCGCCAGCCCGGCCGCGGTCCGCCCGGACACCAGCCACGCCAGCGGTCGTTCCGCCAGCGGCGCGGGCACCGTCGCTGCCGGGCCGGCTGAGCTGGCCGGGCCGGCCGGGTCCTGTCCGGCTGTCGCGCCGTCCTCGGCGGGCGGCGCCTCGGCCAGGATGACGTGCGCGTTGGTGCCGCTCATGCCGAACGCCGACACCCCGGCCCGGCGCGGCTGGTCGCTGGCTGGCCAGGGCACCGGCTCGGTCAGCAGCCGCACCTGCCCGGCTGACCAGTCCACGTGCGGCGACGGCTCGGCGGCGTGCAGCGTGCGGGGCAGTTCCTCGTGCCGCAGGGCCAGCACCATCTTGATCACGCCGGCCACCCCGGCCGCCTGCTGGGCGTGGCCGATGTTGGACTTCAGCGAGCCCAGCCACAGCGGCCGTCCCGCTGGCCGTCCCTGCCCGTAGCTGGCGAGCACCGCCTGGGCTTCGATCGGGTCGCCCAGCACGGTGCCGGTGCCGTGCCCTTCCACCGCGTCCACGTCACTGGCGGTCAGCCGCGCGCTGGCCAGCGCGGCCCGGATCACCCGCTGCTGGGACGGGCCGTTCGGGGCGGTCAGGCCGTTGGAGGCGCCGTCCTGGTTGACCGCGCTGCCGGCCACCACCGCCAGCACCTGGTGCCCGTTCCGCCGTGCGTCGGACAGCCGCTCCACCACCAGCATGCCGGCGCCCTCGGCCCAGCCGGTGCCGTCCGCGTCCGCGCCGAACGACTTGCACCGCCCGTCCGCCGCGAGCCCCTGCTGCCTGGAGAACTCCGCGAAGACATCTGGCCTGACCATCACCATCACGCCGCCGGCCAGCGCCAGCGTGCACTCGCCGGACCGCAGCGCCGCGCACGCCAGGTGCAGCGCCACCAGGGCCGACGAGCACGCGGTGTCCACCGTCACCGCCGGGCCCTCCAGGCCGAGCACGTACGCCACCCGCCCGGTGATCACGCTGCCCGCGGTCCCGGTCATCAGGTAGCCCTCGGCCGCCACCGACCCGTCGGCGACATAACCCGACGCCGAGGCGCCGGCGAACACCCCGGTCGGGCTGCCGCGCAGCGATTCGGGGGTGATGCCAGCGTGCTCGAGCGCTTCCCATGAGGTCTCGAGCAGCAGCCGCTGCTGCGGGTCCATGGCCAGCGCCTCGCGCGGGCTGATCCCGAAGAACCCGGGGTCGAACTCCGCCGCGTCGTAGACGAACCCGCCGGCCCGCACGTAGGAGGGGCCGTCCGGGTCACCGGGGTCCGCGCCGTACAGCCCGGGCCGGTCCCAGCCGCGGTCCGCCGGGAACCCGGAGACGGCGTCGGTCCCCGCTGCGACCAGGTCCCACAGGCCCTGCGGGTCGGCGACGCCGCCGGGGAACCGGCAGCTCATCCCGACGATCGCGACCGGCTCGTGCTTGCGGTCGGCTATCTCGCGCAGCTGCTGGCGCGCGTCGTGCAGATTAGTCGTGGCCCATTTCAGGTAATCGCGCAGAGCCTCTTCGCTGGCCACTCAAGATCTCCCGAGTTCGGAATGAATGAAGCTGAAAATCTCGTCGTCCGTCGCGGCATCGATTTTCTGCGCGACCGATTGCCGTTCCTGCTGGCCGGCCGGATCGCTCCAGTTAGCGAGGAATTCCTGCAGGCGGCCGGCCACCAGGTCACGAGTGGCCTCGTCGGGGGTGGCTTGCGACAAGATGGACTCGAGCCTGTCGAGCTCGGCGGCTAGCTGGTCTGGCGTGTCCTGGTGCTGGGATTCCCCGGCCCGCAGGTAGGCGGCCAGGTCGGCCGGGGTGGGGTAGTCGAAGATCAGCGTGGCGGGCAGCCGCTGCCCGCTGACCTCACTGAGCCGGTTCCGCAGCTCCACCGCTGTCAGCGAGTCGAAGCCCAGCTCACGGAAAGCCCGGTCGGCCCCGAGATCCTCCATCGCCCCGGCAGAGGAATAGCCAAGCACCGCGGCGGCCTCGGCCCGGATCAGCTGTACCAGCAGCCGTTCCTGCTCGGCGGGCGGCAGGCCTGCCAGTTGCGGCCCCAGGGTGCGGCCGTCGCCCGCCAGGCCGGCCTCCTCGCCGGCGGCTGCCTCGGCCAGGGCCTGCCGGACCTCGGGCAGCTGCTCGATGAGCGGGCTGGGGCGCCGGAGCGTGAACGGGGGCGCGAATCGCGTCCAGTCGACGGCCGCCACCGTGACCTGTGTTTCCCCGCTGTCCAGGACCTGGCTCAGGGCCTGGATCGCGAGGTTCGGGTCCATCGGCGTGAGCCCGCGCCGTTGCAGCTGGGCCGCGCCTTCCCGGTCGGTCATCCCGCCGCCATCCCACGGCCCCCACGCGACCGACGTGGCGGGGTGTCCCTGCGCCCGGCGGTGCTCGGCCAGCCCGTCCAGGAACGCGTTCGCCGCCGCGTAGCCCGGCTGCAGTCCGCTGCCCCAGGTGGCGGCGATGGAGGAGAACAGCACGAAGCGCTCCAGGGGCAGGTCACGGGTCAGCTCGTCCAGGTGCGCCGCGCCCGCCGCCTTGGCCGCCGTCATCGCGGCCAGTTCGGCCACGGTGCTGTCGGCCAGCGGGGTGTCCTGGCCGAGCCCCGCGGCGTGCAGTACCGCGGTCAGCGGGGGGCCGGCCGCGGTGGTGCGGGCCAGCAGCCCGGCCGCCTGGCCCCGGTCGGCCACGTCCGCGGCGACCACCTCGGTCCCGGTGCCCGCCGCGGCTAGCCGCGCCGCCAGCGCGGCGGCGCCGGGTGCGGCCGGGCCGGACCGGCTGGCCAGCACCACCCGCGGCGCCCCGCGTCCGGCGAGCCAGCGGGCGGCGTGCCCGCCGAGCGCTCCGGTGCCGCCGGTCACCAGCACGCTGCCAGGTGGCTGCCAGGTCCGGTCGGCGCGCGGCTGCGAAGCCCGGGCCAGCCGCCTGGCCAGGATTCCGGCGCCGCGGATCGCGACCTGGTCCTCACCGCACCCGGCCAGGACCGCGCACAACCGCGCGGCCGCGCGTTCGTCGAGGGCCGGCGGCAGGTCGACCAGGCCGCCCCACCGGTCCGGGTGTTCCAGGGCCGCCACCCGGCCCAGTCCCCAGACCTGGGCCTGCACCGGGCGAGTCAGCGCGTCACCGGTTCCGGCGGCTACCGCGCCGCTGGTCAGCACCCACAACGGCGCGCCGATGGCGGCGTCGCCCAGCGCCTGCGTCAGCGTCATCGTCTGGGCCAGGCCTTCGGGTAGCGCGGGGAATCGCGCTGCCGGGCCCTCGCTGAACGCGAGCAGGGAGAGCACGCCGGCCGCCGCGGCGGTTTCGGAGGCCTGGCTGAGCTGCGCGGCGAGAGCTGCCCGGTCCGCTCCGGCCGGGGCCTGGATGACGACTGGCTGGGCCCCGCGGGCCGCCAGCGCCCGTTCGCACCTGGCCGTGAGGCCGTCCGGGTCCGGTCCGGCCGGGGCGACGATCAGCCAGGTCCCCGGCAGCGCGGCCGGGGCAGGCTCGGTGACCGGCGCCCAGGAAATCCGGTACCGCCAGCCTCCGGTCAGCGACCGGTCCTGCTCCTGGTGCCGCCACGAAGCCAGGGCCGGCAGCACCTCACCGAACGGCCGCCGCCCGTCCACCTTCACCAGGTCGGCCAGGGCCTGCGGGTCGCCGCTTTCGACCACCGCCCAGAACCGCGCTTCGGCAGCCGCGGCCGGACCGCTGGCTTCGTCGCGGGCCGGCCTCCCGGCCGTCACCGCCTGCGGCCAGTACCGCTGATGCTGGAACGCATAAGTCGGGAGTTCCACCCGCCGGCCAGGGCCCAGCAGCGTTCCCCAGTCCGCCGCCACCCCGCGCACATGCAGCCGGGCCAGCGCGGCCAGCACGGCGGCCACCGCGGGCTGGCCGGGCCGCAGCACCGGGACGAACACGCCGTCCCGCTCGCCCAGCGCGGCCGGGCCCAGCGCCGACAGCGTCCCGTCCGGGCCGATCTCCACGAACACCGACACGCCCTGCCCGGCC
>DATBGO010000119.1:0-2218 GCA_036558005.1 Streptosporangiaceae bacterium
GGTCAGCACCCACAGCCGAGCATCGATTCCCGCGTCACCCAGCGCCTGCACCAGCACCTGCGTGCCTGCCAGGCCGCCAGCCAGCAGCGGATAACCCGGCAGCGGCGCCTCATCCAGCGCCAGCAGCGAAACGACACCGGCGATCTCCGGGTCCGGCAGCCCGGTCAGGACCTGGCCTATCCGGGCCGTCAGCGCCTCCCGGCTGAGCTCGCCGGCGGCGACCTCGGCCACCGCCATCCGGGCGCCGTGGCCGGCCAGGGCCTGTTCGCACCAGCCGGCCAGTTCCGTGGCGGCCGGCCGGGCCGGCACCACCGCCAGCCATGTTCCCGACAAGACCGGCGGGGCCGGCTCGGTCACCGGCAGCCAGCTGGCCCGGTACCGCCAGTCTCCGGTCACCGACCGGTCCTGCTCCCGCCGCCGCCACGCCGCCAGCGCGGACAGCACCTCGCTGACCGGGCGCGGTTCGCCGGGCGGCCCGATGCCCGCCAACCCGATGCCGGCCAGTGTCGTAGCGTTACCGTCCTCGATCGCGGCCCAGAACCTGGCCTCGGCCGCTGTCCCGGTCCCGGTCCGGTCGCCGCCCGGCGCGGGCTGCGGGGCCTGCGGCCAGAACCGCTGCCGCTGGAACGCCTGCGTCGGAAGCTCGACCCGCTGCCCGGCGCCGAGCACCGCCGCCCAGTCGACCCGGCGCCCGTGCACGTGCACCGCGGCCAGCGCCGCCAGCAGCCGCCGCGCCCCGGCGTCCTCCCGGTCCAGCGTCCCGGTCACCAGTCCTGGCTCCGCGCCTGCCGCCTCGATCGTCTCCGCGATGCCGGTGGTCAGCACCGCATGCGGGGACACCTCGACGAACATCCGGTACCCGTCGCCGGCCAGCGCCGCCGTCGCGTCGGCGAACCGCACCGTCTGCCGCACGTTGTCGTACCAGTACCGGGCGTCCAGCTCCGGGCCATCCGCCCACCGGCAGGTCACGGTGGAGAAGAACGGGACCACGGCCGCCTCGGGGCCGATCGCGGCGAGTTCGCCCGCGAGCAGCCCGGCGAGCGTCTCGACCCGGGCTGAATGGGCGACGAAGTCACTGGCGGGCACCGGCCAGCGCAGCACGTGCCGGGCCGACAGTTCCGCCTCGAACTCGGCCAGCGCCCCCGGCTCCCCCGACACCACCACCGCCGCCGGGCTGTTCACCGCCGCCACCGACAGCTGCCCATCCCACGGCGCCAGCAGTTCCCGGACCGCCGGCTCGGGCATCACCACTGACACCATCCCGCCCTGGCCGCCCAGCCCGGATAGCGCCCGGCTGCGCACCGCCACCACCCGGGCCGCGTCCTCCAGCGACAGGATCCCGGCGACGGTCGCGGCGGCGATCTCCCCCTGGCTGTGGCCTAGCACCGCGTCCGGGATGATCCCGGCCGCCTGCCACACCGCGGCCAGCGACACCATCACCGCCCACAACGCCGGCTGCACCACCTCGGCGGCCTCCAGCGCCGGCCCGCCCGGCGCGCCGCCGATGACATCCAGCAGGTCCCAGTCCGCGTAGGGTGTTAGCGCCCGGCCGCACTCGGCCAGCCGGGCCGCGAACACCGGCGAGCAGGCCGCCAGCTCGGCGCCCATCCCGGCCCACTGGCTGCCCTGGCCGGGGAACACGAAGACCACCCGGCCCGCGCCCCCGGCCGGCACCGACCCGGTGACCACGCCCGCGGCCGGTTCTCCCGCCGCCACCGCGGCCAGCCCGGTCAGCAGTTCCTGGCGGCTGGCGCCGGTCACGACCGCGCGGTGCTCCAGCACCGCCCTGGTGGCAGCCAGCGACCAGCCCACGTCCGCCGGGTCGAGTTCGGGGCGCGCTGTCAGGTGCGCCGCCAGCCGGCTCGCCTGCGCCGCCAGCCCGGCCGCGCTCCGGCCCGACACCGGCCACGCGGCCAACACGGGAGCGAGCACCGGCAGCGCCCGCTCGTGCTCTCCGTCAGCCTCGCCAGCCTCGCCGGGTTCCGCGGGTTCGCCCGCATCGTCGGGCTCGGCGGCGGCATCGGGGGCTTCTTCGAGGATGATGTGCGCGTTGGTGCCGCCGATCCCGAACGCCGAGACCCCGGCCCGCCGCGGGTCCTCGCCCGGCGGCCAGTCCACCGGCTCGGTCAGCAGCCGCACCGTGCCGGGCGACCAGTCCACGTGCGGCGACGGCTCGGCCGCGTGCAGCGTCGGCGGCAGCAGCCCGTGCCGCAGCGCC
>DATBGO010000120.1:0-7057 GCA_036558005.1 Streptosporangiaceae bacterium
GCAGGCCGCCCGGCTGGCCGGCTTCGCGGAGGCGCGGCCGGACCTGGACGTGGCGGATGTGGGCTGGTCGCTGGCCGCCACCCGGTCGGCGTTCAGCCACCGGGCGGTGCTGACCGGCGCCGGCCGGGAGGAGCTGATCGCCGGGCTGGCGGCGGTGGCGGCCGGGGAGCCGGCCGGCGGGGTGCTGACGGGGATAGCACCTTCGGGCGGGGCCCGGGTGGGGTTCGTGTTCGCGGGGCAGGGCAGTCAGCGGGCCGGGATGGGCGCCCAGTTGCACGCGTGCTCCCCGGTGTTCGCGCAAGCGTTCGACCGGGCCTGCGCGCTGCTGGAAGCCGAGCTGGGGGTGCCGGTCGCCGAGGTGGTGCTCGGCCGTGACGCTGGCGCCGGGGACGGCGGTGCCGGCGATGAGCGCGCGGACCAGACCCTGTACGCGCAGGCCGGGTTGTTCGCGGTGGAAGCCGGGCTGGTCGCCTTGCTGGCCGCATGCGGGGTCGCCCCGGATGCGGTGGCGGGTCACTCGGTGGGTGAGGTGGCGGCGGCGTACGCGGCGGGGGTGCTGACCCTGGAGGACGCGTGCGCGCTGGTGGCGGCGCGGGCGCGGCTGATGCAGGCACTGCCCGGCGGCGGTGCCATGACCGCGATCGCCGCCACTGAAGCCGAGGTCACCGAGGCAATGGAGGGGATCACGGGGGTGTCGGTGGCGGCGGTCAACGGCCCGGCGTCGGTGGTGGTCTCTGGTGACGCGGACGCGGTAGACCAGGTCGCGGGGGTGTTCGCGGGCCGCGGGGTGCGGGTGCGGCGGCTGCGGGTCAGTCACGCGTTCCATTCGCACCGGATGGACCCGGTGCTTGATGAGCTGGCTGAGGTGGCTGGGGGCCTGGCGTACGCCGCGCCGCGGATCCCGTGGGCGGGGGCGCTGACTGGTGAGCTGGTGACCGAGCCGGGGGCGGGTTACTGGGCGCGGCAGGCGCGGGAGCCGGTCCGGTTCGCTGATGCGGTGATGGCGCTGGCGGCGCAGGAGATCTCGGTGTTCGTGGAGATCGGCCCGGACGGGACGCTGTCGGCGCTGGGCCCGGCCGCGCTGGGTGAGCGGGACGGCGTGTTCGTCCCGGTGCTGCGGCCAGACCAGCCCGCAGCGGCCAGCGTGCTGGCCGCGCTGGCCCGGGCGCATGTGCACGGGGCGGCGGTGGACTGGCCGGCGGTCCTCGGCGGCGGGCGGCCGGTCGACCTGCCGACTTACGCGTTCCAGCACCAGCGGTACTGGGCCTGGCCCGCGGCCGCGGCCGGCGTCCGGTCAGCCGGGCTTGGCGTGGTGGGCCATCCGCTGCTGGCCGCGGCGGTGGACCTGGCCGGCGGAGACGGCCTGGTGCTGACCGGGCTGATATCGGTCCGGTCGGCCCCCTGGCTCGCCGATCACGTGGTCGGCGGCGCGGTCCTGATGCCAGGGACGGCGTTCGTGGAAATGGCGGTCGTGGCCGGGGACGCGGCCGGCTGCGGGCAGCTGACGGAACTGGCGCTGGAAACACCGCTGCCGCTGCCTGACGACGGCGTGCAGGTGCAGGTCGTGGCGGGCGCCCCCGGCCAGGACGGACGGCGTCCGGTCGAGATATGGGCCCGGCCGGTGCAGGCCCAGGCAGACGTGCCATGGACCCGGCACGCCAGCGGGCTGCTGGCGCCGGCCGCGCCGGCCGCGCCGGCCGCGCAGACCGCTGGCGAGCTCGCAGTGTGGCCGCCGCCGGGAGCCGAGCCGGCCGAGGTCACCGGGCTGTACCAGGGGCTCGCCGCGGGCGGATACGGCTACGGGCCGGCCTTCCAGGGCCTCCGGGCGGCCTGGCGGCGCGGCGACGAGGTCTTCGTCGAGGCGGTGCTGCCGGCCGGCGCCAGCACGGACGCCGGCGCGTTCGGGCTGCACCCGGCGCTGCTCGACGCGGTGTGGCACGTGACCGGGCTGGCCGGGGTGAGCGGGCCGCCGGAGCAGATCATGCTGCCGTTCGCCTGGAACGAGGTGACCTTGCACGCGGCGGGCGCGTCGGCCCTGCGGGCCCGGCTGCGCCAGGTCGACGGCGGCGGCTGGTCCATGGTGGCGGCGGACGAGGCTGGCGCGCCGGTGGTGTCGGTTGGCTCGCTGGTGTCGCGGCCGGTCCCGGCGCGGGCCCTGCGCCAGGACCGGGACGCCTCCCGGGGGTCGCTGTTCAGCGTGGCGTGGCGCCCGATCCCGGCGAGCGGCGGACCGCCCGGGGAACCGTGGGCGGTCCTCGGACCGGACGAGCTGAACCTGACGGCAGCGCTGGCCGCGGCCGGCGCCGGCGTGCGCGGCTATCGGGATGTGGGCTCGCTGACCGCGGCGGTGCTCGCCGGGCAGCCGGCCCCGGGAATGGTGCTGGCCGGGGCCGGCGCCGGGGCCGGGGACAAGGACGTGCCGCAGGCCGCCCGCACCGCGGTGAGCGAACTGCTTGAGCTGGTCCAGGCGTGGCTGGCCGCCGAGCCGCTGGCGCAGGCCCGGCTGGTGGTGGTCACCCGCGAGGCGGTGGCCGCGGTCCCCGGCGACCAGGTGGCGGACCTGGCCGGGGCAGCGGCCTGGGGACTGATCCGGTCCGCGCAGACCGAGAACCCAGGGCGGCTGATCCTGGCCGACCTGCCCGCGACGGGCACGGACGGCGCCCTGCGCCTGCTTGCGGCGGCGCTCGACAGCGGCGAGCCGGAGCTAGCGGTCCGGGACGGCGCGGCCTACGGGCGGCGGCTGGCGCACCCCGCCGGCGAGCCGGACCCAGCCCCCCCGGCGGAGTCGGCAGGCCCGCCGCAACGAGCCAGCGGGACGGTCCTGATCACCGGCGGCACCGGAATGCTGGGCGGTCTGGTGGCCCGGCACCTGGCTGGCTCCGGGCGAGCCGCCCGGCTGGTGCTGCTGAGCCGGTCCGGCCCGGCCGCCGCGGGGGCCGCCGAGCTGGCCGCCGAGCTGGCCGCGGCAGGAGCCGGGGTGCGGGTGTGCGCAGCCGACGCCGCCGACCGGGGCGCGCTGGCCGCCGTGCTAGCCGCCGCTGCGGCGGACTGCCCGCTGACCGGGGTAATCCACGCCGCCGGGGTGCTGGACGACGGGGTCACCGGGTCACTGACCGCGGCCAGGATCGACACGGTGATGCGCCCCAAGGCCGACGCGGCCTGGTACCTGCACGACCTGACCGCAGGCCTGGACCTGCGGTCGTTCGTGCTGTTCTCCTCGGCCGCGGCCAGCTTCGGCGGGCCCGGCCAGGGCAACTACGCGGCGGCGAACGCGTTCCTGGACGGCCTGGCGGCGGCGCGCCGGGCGGCTGGCCTTCCGGCCCTCTCGCTGGCCTGGGGCCTGTGGGCGGGAGCAAGCGGGCTAGCCGGCGGGCTCACCGAGACCGACCTGGCCAGGATCGGCCGGGGCGGGCTGGTGGCACTGCCGCCCGCCGACGGCCTGGCGCTACTGGACGCGGCAGCCAGCCGCGACGAGGCGCTGCTGATCGCGGCCCGGCTGGACGTGGCGGAGCTGCGGGCCCGGGCGTTCCGGGGTGAGCCGGTGCCGCCGTTGTGGCGCGAACTGGCCCCGAGGATCCCTGGACGGGACCGCCCGGCCGCGGGAACCCGGGACGCCGGTGCCACCGGAGCCGCGGATGCGCTCCGGCGGCAACTGGCCGGGCTGCCGGACGCGGACCGGGACAAGGTGCTGCTCGACCTGGTCCGGGCGCACGTGGCCGCGGTGGCGGGGCACACCTCCGCCGAGGCGATCGATCCCGGGTATTCGTTCCGCGAGCTGGGATTCGACTCACTGACCGCGGTCGAGCTGCGGAACCGGCTGACCACCGCGAGCGGGCTGCGGCTGCCCGCCACCCTGATCTTCGACTACCCCACCCCGGCGGTACTCGCCGGCCACCTGCGGGCCGGGCTGCTCGGCGACCTGGCCGCGGCCGACGCCGACGAGGCGGCGCCCGCCGTGCTGGCACCTGCTGACGGCGAGCCGATCGCGATCGTGGGCATGAGCTGCCGGTTCCCCGGCGGGGTGAACAGCCCGGAGGACCTGTGGCGGCTGCTGACCGCGGGCACCGACGCGATCGGGGCCTTCCCGTCGGACCGGGGCTGGGACACCGAGGCCCTGTACGACCCCGACCCAGGACACGCCGGGACCTCCTACGTCCGGGCCGGCGGATTCATGCACGACGTCGCCGGGTTCGATCCGGCGTTCTTCGGGATCAGCCCGCGCGAAGCACTGGCCATGGACCCGCAGCAGCGGCTGCTGCTCGAGACCTCCTGGGAGGCGCTGGAGCGGGCCGGCATCGACCCCGGTTCGCTGCGCGGCAGCCGGACCGGCGTGTTCGCCGGCGGGTTCTGGGCCGGGTACGGGACCGAACTGGCAGGCGGCCCCGCCGAGGGCTATCTGGTGACCGGGACCGCGACCAGCGTGCTGTCCGGCCGGGTGGCCTTCACCCTCGGGCTGGAAGGACCCGCGGTGACAGTGGACACCGCCTGCTCCTCTTCGCTGGTGGCCCTGCACCTGGCGTGCGCGGCGGTGCGGTCCGGGGAATGCGCGCTGGCGCTGGCCGGCGGCGTGACCGTGATGGCGGTCCCGGCACTGTTCGTCGGCTTCTCCCGGCAGGGCGGCATGTCCCCAGACGGCCGGTGCAAGTCGTTCGGATCCGGCGCGGACGGGTCCGGGTGGGCCGAGGGCGCCGGGATCGTCGTCGTGGAGCGGCTCGCGGACGCGGTCAGGAACGGGCACCAGGTGCTCGCGCTGGTGCGCGGCAGCGCGCTGAACCAGGACGGGGCCAGCAACGGGCTGACCGCGCCGAACGGGCCGTCGCAGCGGCGGGTGATCCGGGCCGCGCTGGCCAGCGCCGGGCTGTCAGCGCGGGACGTCGACATGGTCGAGGCGCACGGCTCCGGCACCACGCTCGGCGACCCGATCGAGGCGCAGGCACTGCTGGCCACCTACGGACAGGACCGGCCAGAGGAGCGGCCACTGTGGCTGGGGTCGGTGAAGTCCAACATCGGCCACACCCAGGCCGCGGCCGGGGCGGCCGGCCTCATCAAGACGGTGCTGGCGTTGCGGCACCGGACACTGCCGCGCACACTGCACGCGGACGAGCCTTCCCCGGTCGTGGACTGGACAGCCGGGGCAGTGCGGCTGCTGACCGAGGCCAGGCCGTGGCCAGCCGACGGCCGCCCGCGGCGGGCCGGGGTATCGGCGTTCGGGATCAGCGGCACCAACGCGCACATCATCCTGGAGGAACCCGCACCGCCCGCGCCCGCGGTCCCGCAGATCCCTGGGCCGCTGCCAGTGCTGGCCGGCAGCGGCGAGCGGTGGGTGCCGTGGGTGCTGTCAGGGCGCAGCGCGGCGGCCCTGGCGGCGCAGGCGGGCCGGCTGCGGGAGCACGTGGCGGCCCGCCCAGGGCTGGACCCGGTCGACCTGGGCTGGTCGCTGGCCCGCACCCGGACGGTCTTCGAGCACCGGGCCGTTATCATCGCGGCCGGGCCGGACCGGTTCACGGCGGCTCTGGGCGCGCTGGCGGCCGGCGAGCCAGCCAGCGACGTGGTGACCGGGACGGTGCCAGCTGGCGGACCGGGCCGGGTGGTGTTCGTGTTCCCCGGCCAGGGAACCCAGTGGGCCGGCATGGGCCGCGAACTGGCGGCGTGCTCGCCGGTGTTCGCGGCGCGGCTGGCCGAGTGCGAACGTGCGCTGGCCCCGTGGGTGGACTGGTCGCTGGCCGACGTGATCGCGGGCGCGGCCGGCGCGCCGGGCCTGGACACCGCCGATGTGGTCCAGCCGGTGCTGTGGGCGGTGATGGTGTCGCTGGCCGCGGTGTGGCAGGCGGCCGGGGTCACCCCGGACGCGGTGCTGGGTCACAGCCAGGGTGAGATCGCGGCCGCGACGGTCGCCGGGATCTTGTCGCTCGACGACGCCGCGCAGGTGGTAGCGGTCCGGAGCCGGGCGCTGTCCGGGCTGGGCGGCCAGGGCGCGATGGTGTCGGTGGTCATGCCGGCCGGGGCCGTGCGGGACCTGCTGGAACGGTGGGGTGACCGGCTGTCGGTGGCCGCGGTGAACAGCCCGGCGGCCACGGTGGTATCGGGCGAGCCGGCCGCGCTGGCCGAATTCGAGGCGGAGTTGTCGGCGCGGCACGTGCTGCGCTGGCGCATCCCGGAAAGCGACTTCGTGGCGCACTCGGCCGGCGTCGACGACCTGGCCGGGGTGCTCGCCACCGAGCTGGCCTCGATCCGGCCGGCCGAGGGCCAGGTCCGGTTGTTCTCGACCGTGCACGCCCGGTGGATGGACGGCCCGGAACTGGACGCCGGGTACTGGTTCGCGAACGCGCGGCAGACGGTGCGGTTCGACGAGGCGGTCCGGGCGCTGGCCGGGGACGGGTACCGGATGTTCGCGGAGCTATCTCCGCATCCGGTGCTGACCACCGCGGTCGGCGAAACCGCCGAGGACGCGACGACCTCGGCCGTACTGGTCACCGGGACGCTGGACCGCCAGGACGCCGGCCCGCGGCGGCTGCTGTCGGTGCTGGCCGGGGTGCACGTCCACGGTATCCAGGTCGACTGGACGACAGTGCTGGGCGGCGGAACGCGGGTGGACCTGCCGACGTACGCGTTCCAGCAGGAACGGTACTGGCCACAGCCAGCCCGGGTCGCCGCCGCGGCGGTCCCGGCGGACAGCCGCGACGAGGACTGGCGGTACCGCGCCTCGTGGCTCCCGGTGACCGAGCCGGGCCCGGCGATGCTGCCAGGGACCTGGCTGGCGGTGAGCCAGGACGCGGGCCAGACCGGGCACCTGGTACAGGCACTGGTGGCGCGCGGCGCGCAGGTGGAGGTCGTCGAAACCGGCCACGGTGAGCTTGACCGGGAGACGCTGGCAGACCAGCTCACCCAGGCCCGGCTGAGCCAGCCGGGCGACGTTGCCGGTGTCGTTTCGCTGCTGGCGCTGGATGAGGCGCCGCTGCCGGGTTATCCGCTGCTGGCTGGCGGCCTGGCAGGCACGCAGGTGCTGGTGCAGGCGCTGGGTGACGCGGGAATCGATGCTCGGCTGTGGGTGCTGACC
>DATBGO010000121.1:0-2695 GCA_036558005.1 Streptosporangiaceae bacterium
GCCGGTGCCCGAGGTGGCCGTGGTCTGCGATACGTCGGGCAGCATGACCGAGGACCTGCTGGCGATGGTGCTGGCCGAGGTGGAGGGGCTGCTGCGGGCGCTCGGGCTGGCCCGGCAGGTCCGCGTGCTGGCCTGCGACACTGCGGTGGCGCCCGCGCAGCGGGTGAGTTCGGCCCGCCAGGTCGAGCTGGTCGGCGGCGGCGGGACCGACATGGGCGCGGGCATCGGCGCGGCGGCCGCGCTGCGGCCCAGGCCCGCGGTCACGGTCGTGCTCACCGACGGGTACACGCCGTGGCCCGCGGCGGCCCCGAAGGGCATGCGGGTCGTGGTCGGCCTGCTCGGCGAGGCGGCACCGGATGCGCCATCCTGGACGCGGTCCGTGCGTGTAGAACCTTAAGGGTGGACAGCAGGCCAAGGCAGCAGATCATGACGCTGATCCTGATCGCGCTCACGTTCGGATCCGGGGCGACCGACGTGGCCGCCTTCAACCGGCTGGGCGGGGTCTTCACCAGCGTCATGACCGGCAACATCGTGTTCTGGGGCCTCGCCGCGGCGGAGAGGTCCGTGTCGCTGTTCGCCCATACCGCGGTCTCGATCGCCGGTTACATTGCCGGGGTGGCCTGCGGCACCTGGGTCGCGCACGGCTTCAAGGTGCACGGCAACGGCAAGCCGGAGGAGGCCAATCGGGACAGCGTGCTGCCCGCGCACGTGAACTGGTCGCTGTTCGCCGAGCTCGTGCTGCTGGCCGGGCTCACCGCCGGCTGGGAGATCACCGGCGGGCGGCCGGCCGGGTCGGTGCAGTACGTGCTGCTCGCGGTGACCGCGGCCGCGATGGGGGTGCAGTCGACGTCGGTCAACGAACTAGGACTCAGCAACGTGTCCACCACGTTCCTCACCGGCACGCTGACCGGGCTGGTCAGCTCGCTGGCCAAGCCGGGGCAGGAAACGCAGCACCGGACGCGCAGGTTCGGCGTGCTGATCGGGCTGGCGACCGGGGCCTTGCTGTGCGGGCTGCTGATGGCGACCGTGCCGCGCGTCGTCCCGGTCCTGCCGCTGGCCGCGGTGATCACCGCGCTGGTGCTGTCCGCGGTGCCCCTGAACAATGAGATGCTGAGTAACGGCGAGGACGACAACCCGCGGCAGTAGGCGCCGCGCCGTAAATGTCACACCGCGGTGTCAGCATGTGGCCATGAGGCCAGCGCTGAAGGCCGGGCTGCTGCCGGTGTGGCGGGACCGGGAGACGCTGCAGTTCGGGGTGGATCCGCGGCGGGCGGTCGCGGTGGGCGGCCTGGGCCAGACCGCGGCCGTGCTCAGCCTGCTCGACGGGAGCCGCGACCGCGACGGCGTGATCACCGCAGCGGCCGCGTACGGCGTGCCGGCCGAGGCGGCCGGCCGCGTGCTCGCGGTGCTGGCCGCGGCGGGCGTGCTCGACGACTTCCCGGCCCGGATGCACGCCTCGCTCCCCGAGCAACTGCGCGCCCGGCTGGCACCCGAACTGGCCACCGCCTCGCTGGCCTACGCGGACGGGGACGGCGGGGCGCGGACGCTGGCGCGGCGGCGGGCCGCCTACGTCCGCGTGCACGGCGCGAGCCGGACCGGCGCGTGCGTGGCCAGCTTCCTGGCCGCCTCCGGCGTCGGGCACGTCAGCTGCGCCGATCCTGAGCCGGCCGAGCCGGGCGACCTGGCCCCCGCCGGGCTGATCCTGGCCGACCTGGGCTCGCCCCGGCAGGACGGCGCCGCCCGTGCGGTCGAGCGTGCCGCGCCCGAGGTCAGGACGGGCGACGACGGCAGCGTCCCGGACCTGGTGATCCTGACCGGGCCGACGCTGCCCGGCCTGACCGGCCAGTTGCTCCGCGACCGGGTACCGCACCTGGCGCTGCGCACCGGGGAGGCGATCGGCGTGGTGGGACCGCTGGTACGGCCGGGCCGTTCGGCCTGCCTGAGCTGCGTGGACCTGCGCAAGACCGAGGTCGACCCGCAATGGCCGAAGATCTTGGCCCAGGCCACCTTCACCCGGATCCGGCCGCAGGCCTGCGACACCGTGCTCGCCGCGATGACCGCCACGCTGGCCGCGGCGCAGGCGCTCGCGTTCCTCGACCGGCCGGGGACCGTGCCGGTGACCGCGGACGGCACGCTGGAACTGGTGCTGCCCGACTGGCAGTGGCGCCGCCGCACCTGGACGCCACATCCCGCGTGCCGATGTGGCGCGGCCCTGCGCGGGGAGGCCCAGCGCCGTCCGGGGTACGCAGTAGGTTGGGGTTCTTGACAATAGTTTCTTAATTTGGAAATAATTTATCGCATGGTTGAGGATGTCGGCGCGGGCAGTGCGGTCGCGGGCGCTGGCGCCGCCGGGGTCGTGGGTCCGGCCCGGGGCGCGGACACGGGCGGGAGCGAGCTGGCGGCGGTGCTGCAGGCGCTGGCGGATCCGGCGCGGTTGCGGGTGGTGGAGGCGCTCAGCCGGTCGCCGCAGCGGGCCGGGGATCTCGCCGCCGCGGCGGGGGTGCCCGCGCCGACCATGAGCAAGCACCTGCGGGTGCTGCTGGCGGCCGGGATCGTGACCGACGAGCGGGGCACCCGCGACGCCCGGGTGCGGGTCTTCCGGCTCCGCCGGGAATCGGTCGTGGCCGTACGGGCCTGGCTGGATCAGGTCCAGGCGCACTGGGACGAGCAGCTGAGGGCGTTTAAGGCCCATGTC
>DATBGO010000122.1:0-51832 GCA_036558005.1 Streptosporangiaceae bacterium
ATTGTGGGCGGGCTGCGGGGGTGCTGTGGGGTGCTGTGGGGGTGGCAGAGGGGGTGTAGCGGGGCGGGGCCTTAGGCGAGGCCGCGTACGGTGCTGGCCGGCGGGCGCGAGCCCTGGATGGATGCGGTCATGTCCAGGGCCTGGCGGACGTGAGCGGGGTGGCGGGTGCGGACGGCGCGGGCACCTAGCCAGGTGCTGAGCGCGGCCAGCGCGACGATTCCGGCGTCGGCGGCGTCGGTGCTGTCGGGGTCGGCGGATGCGGGGGATGCGGCCCTCGGGATGCTGGTGGTGGGCGGGGTGAGGGTGGCTGGCGGGGTGAGGGTGGCTGGCAGGGTGAGGGTGGCTGGCGGGGTGGGGGTGGCTGTAGTGGAGCTGGCGGCGGCCAGGCTGGCGGCGTGGTCTACGTCGACGAGCGCGGCTAGGCCGGCCTGGACGATGGCGGGCACCTGGGCGGGCAGGGCCGCCACGAGGGTTAGGGCGGCGGGGTGGCCGCTGGCCTGGGCGGACTCGATGTCGGCGCAGATCAGCATGGTGCTGGCGGGCAGGGTTGCGGAGACGGCCCGCACTATGTCGGCGGGCGGGACGTCGGCGCAGACTGGCACGTCCGGGTGGCTCGCGCGGAACTGCGCGATCACCGATGCTGGCGCGGATCCGAGGTCCACCAGGTCGGCCCCGGCTTGCACGGCCGCTGCCGCGGCGGCGAGGTCATCGGCCACGGCGATCAGGCCTGTGCCGGGCGGCAACGGGCCCGCGGCGCGCAACACCATGCGCCCGAGCATGGCACGATTCATACTGTGCCTGTAGTTGTGCTCGTCGTAGCCGTCGTCATCGTCGTCGGCATAGTTGTCGTCGCCGTCGGGCGTGGCGGCGAGCTGGTGGAATTCCCGGCAGACCGGCCGCCATTCAACCCGGACATCGAGACCGCTGCTGATGTGGCGCTGCTGCGGCCGCCGGGTGCGTTGTGGGGATACAACGTGCAGGCGACAGACGAGGCGCTGTACCGGATCGCGCAGACGGTGACTGAACGCGACGTCGAGATCGCGACGCTGCGCCGGGAGCTGAGCGAGCTGAGAGAGGCGACCGGGTCCGGGCCGGCAGGCGCTGGTCCAGTTGGGGCCGGCGGCCGGGCGCCAGGCGGGCCGAGCCAGGGCGGGCAGGGTCCGGGCGGTCAATTTCCAGGTAGCCAGGGGCCGGGAGATCAGTTCCCTGGTGGCCAGGGTCCTGGGCGGCTGGCTGGTGGCCGGGCGGATGAGATCGGCCGCGCGCCCGGGCTGGCCATGCCGCCTGCCGTCGAGCCGTGGCGGCTGCTGGGCGGGTCAGGGCCGGTGCCTGGTTCGCGGCCTGGGGCAGCCCCGCAGCACGTGACCGGGTCCGGTCCGCAGCAGGGGACGGGCCCGTCGCAGGCAGGGAGTACGCAGCAAGCGGGCAGCCTGCCACCGGAAGGGAGCACGCAGCAAGGTTGGAGCCCGCCACCGGCGGGGAGCACCCAGCATGCTGGGAGCCCGCCGCCGGCGGGGGGCACGCACCATGCTGGGAGCCCGCCAACGGCGGGCGGGGCGGCGGGAACCGGGTTCGGTGCGGGCGGCGAGCCTAGGGTCAGCCGGTTGCAGCGGGGGATGGCCAGCCAGGGCGGCCAGGCTGATATCGACAGGGAAGGACCATGGTCGGCGTGGGTGCGTCCGGCGGCAGGATCAGATAACCCGGCGGCCGGTTCTGCGCCGGTGCCACAGCGGGGCCTGCGCGGGAGGCGGAACCAGGCTGGGCAGGCCGCTGCCGAGCCGGCCAGCGCAGCCGGGCAAGCTGGCGCTCCGCAGGCAGGCGCGGGCGGGCGAGCGGGTTCGGCCGCGCCAGGAGGGTCGGCGGCGGGGCAGGGGGGTCCGCCGTGGGAGATATCTCCGCCGAGTGCGCCACCAGAGCCGAGTCCGCAGCCGCGGCGGGGTCCGGCATCGCCGCCGAAGCCGGCTGGGCAGGGTCCGCTGAGAGGCTCCGGCCTGCCAGCGAGTTCGTCACCGCAGGCCGGCGCGGCTGAGCAGGCTGGGCCGGTCAAGCCTGGTACTGGGCCTGCGCCGAGTCCGGCGCCGCACGGGAGCTCGGGCGCGAAGGTCGGCCCTGCCGGGCTGGGGGGCTCGGGAGCGTCGTCGGGTCTGCCGGGCCAGGCGGGTCAGGCTGGGGCGGGTGGGGAGGCGGATCCGGTGGTGCGGGCGAGTTCGGCGGGGCCGCCTCAGCAGCGGGGCCCGGCGCGGCAGGGTAGCCCCGCGCCACAGCGGAGTCCTGAGCCGCAGCGCAGTCCGGCGGGGCAGCCGAGTCCGGCTCCGCAGCGCAGTCCCGCGCCGCAGCGCAGTCCGGCTCCGCAGCGCAGTCCCGCGCCGCAACGTAGTCCGGCTCCGCAGGCTAGCCCGGCGCCGCAGCGGAGCCCGGCGCCGCAGCGCAGTCCTGAGCCGCAGCGCAGTCCCGCGCCGCAGGCTAGTCCGGCGGGGCAGCGTAGTCCGGCGGGGCAGCGTAGTCCGGCGGGGCAATCTAGTTCGCCGCCGCGGCTGGGGGCTGATGAGGACGACGAGCAGGGTGCTGAGAGTGGGCCGGCGGGGGACGGGTCCGGCGGTGAGGGCGAGCCGGGGTGAGCGACAGGGAAACCGGGGCGGTGGCCGGGCCGGACGGGCGGCTGCGCTGCCCATGGGCCGTGGGCAGCGAGGAGTACCTGGCCTATCACGACCAGGAGTGGGGCTGCCCGGTGCGGGACGACACTGGCATGTTCGAGCGGCTCAGCCTCGAGGCATTCCAGTCCGGGCTGTCCTGGCTCACGATCTTGCGTAAACGGGAGAATTTCCGTTCCGCGTTCCGGGGTTTCCAGATGGCTGAGGTGGCCGGCTTCGGCCCGGATGACGTGGCCCGGCTGCTGGCTGATCCCGGCATCATCAGGAACCGGGCCAAGATCGAGGCCGTGATCGGCAACGCCGGCGCGGCCCTCCAGGTGCCCGGCGGGCTGGCCGCGCTGGTCTGGCGGCACGCGGGCGGGCAGGCGGCGGCGCCGGTCACGCTGGCGGACGTGCCGCCCTGGACGCCGCAGTCGAAGGCGCTGTCCAAGGAACTGCGGCGGCAGGGATTCAGCTTCACCGGGCCAGTCACCGCCTACGCGGCCATGCAGGCGTGCGGCGTCGTCGACGATCACCTGGCCGGATGTTACCGGCGTGGCGGGTGTGAAGGGTGAGACCGTGTTAAACAGCCGGGGCAGCACGAGGCGGGGTCTAAAGTGGCTTAATCCCGGGCAAGTTCGGGCTAGCGGGTCAGTATGTGGCAAGGTTCCTGAAGCTGAGCGGGCGTGCCAGACTGGTGAGAACAACCTGGAGGCGACAATGTCTGAGGCCGAGCAGGCCCCCCCTGGCGTCGACCCGACGACGCCGAGCACGGCCCGGCTGTATGACTACTACCTCGGCGGCACAGCTAACTTCGCGGCGGACCGGGCGATGGCCAAGCGGATGTACGACGCGGTACCCGAGGTCCCCGAGGGCGCCTGGGCCAACCGCGGTTTCCACCAGCGGGCCGCGGTGTGGATGGCCGAGAAGGGCATCAGGCAGTTCGTCGACATCGGGGCCGGGCTGCCGACCCAGGGCAACACGCACGAGGTCGTGCTGAAGGCCGCCCCGGATGCCAAGGTCGTCTATGTCGACGTCGACCCGATGGTCGCCGCGCACGCCGCGGCGCTGCTGACCGGCGGCAACAGCACCCGGTTCGTCCAGGCCGACCTGCGCCGCCCGGACGAGGTCCTGGACAACGCCGAGCTGCGCGAGCTGATCGACTTCAGCCTGCCGGTCGGGCTGCTGATCACCGCCGTCATGCACTTCGTCGTCGACACCGACAACCCGCACGCGCTGGTGGCCCGCTACGTCTCCGAGCTCGCGCCCGGCAGCTACCTGGCGCTGTCGCACCTCACCTCCGACAGCAAGCCCGGCAAGGCCGTCGAGCAGAGCACCGAGCTGTTCGACCACATACCGGAGAACGTCAAGCTGCGCTCGAAGGCCGACATCGCGCGGTTCTTCGACGGCCTGGAGATCATGCCGCCCTACGAGGACGCCAAGCCGGAGCTCACCTTCGTCGGCACCTGGGGCGCGGTCGACCCCAAGCTGGCCGACAGCGACGGCTCGCGCTGGCTCTACTGCGCGGTAGCGAAGCGAGCATGACCAAGCCCACCGTGGCCGACCTGGGCGTCGACCCGGACGCGCAGGAATGGGCCCGGTCCGGAGCGGGCGAGGATGCCATTGAGGTGGCATTTGTTCGCGAGCCGGCGCTGATCAGCGGCGAATGGGTGCTCATGCGGGTTGCCGCTGACCCAGCCGGCCGGGTGCTGGTGTTCGACCGTCATGAGTGGGAGTGCTTCCTGGATGGGGCCAGGAAAGGCGAGTTCGACGTCACCGCGGGCTAGAGGGGCCTGACCGGCCTGGATGCGCTGAGGCGCGCCCGCTGCCGGATCGGCTCACCCGTGGCCTTACGTATACGCGATTGTTAAGGACAAAGTTTGTGATTCACAACTTAATCAGGGCTATGCTAAAAGTGACATCTCGTTCAGAGGAGACGGCAGATGAGCGATGAAGCCTACGGGGCCACTGTGGCCAAGCGCAGGCTGTCTCGCCGTCTGACCCAGTTGCGGATCGAGCGCGGCTACACCGCCAACCACGTCTGCGACATGCTGAACTGGGGTCGCGGCAAGGTTGGCCGGTTCGAGGCCAATCAGTGGCGGCGGCCGGAGATGAGTGACATCAGGGACCTGCTGCGGATCTACGAGGTGGAGCCCGCCGAGCAGGAGGAACTCGAAGAGCTCGCGATGCGGGCCCGGGCCCGGCCCTGGTGGCGCGACTACCCTGAGGTGTTCGACAACGAGTTCGCCGGGTTCGAGAGCGACGCGTCCAGCATCCGCGTGTTCATGCCGCTGGTGCTGCCTGGCCTGCTGCAGACGCCCGACTACGTCGACGCCCTGGTCCGCACCGGCGCGCGGTCACCGGTCTGGCGCCGCAGGGCGGTCGAGTCGCGGCTGCGCCGCCAGGAGATTCTCAACCGCGGCGACGACACGACCCCGAAGCTGAAGGCGGTCATCACCGAGGCGTCGCTGATGTACCGCTGGGGCAGCCGGGCCGAGCGCCGCGACCAGCTTGCCCACCTCGCCGACCTGAGCATCCGCCCGGGCATCCAGCTTTACCTGCAGCGCTTCGCCGACGGCCCGCCGCAGGGCGTGTTCTCGACGATCAACATCTTTGACTTCCCCGGCGGTGAGCCCAGCCTGGTCTACACCGAGACCGACTACATGATCCAGGAGGTGAGCGATAGCGAGGAAGTGGCACGGTACGTCGAAGCCTTCGACCGGACGGTCGACGCGGCGCTTGAGCCCGCTGATACCACGATCTACCTCAAGCAATTCGCAGAACGGCTGGAGTGAGCATGACTGACCTGTCTCAAGCTGCCTGGCGCAAGGCCAGCCGCAGCAATGCAGCCAATGGCGGCTGCGTTGAAGTCGCATCCAATCTGGGCAATGTCGTCGCTGTCCGTGACAGCAAGCGCCCAGAGGGCGGTGCTCACGTCGTCAGCCAGGCGGTCTTCGCCGATTTCCTGGCCGACCTCAAGTCGGGTCGCTATGACCTGGACGTCGTTTTCCCGGCCGGCTGACCTACGGGCTGATCAGAGGATTGAGCTGACCGAACGTTGCTGACCGGATGTAATGGACTGGCCCGTACCGGGCTCGTCCGTGGCGCGCGATGGAGGACGCCGCTGGGCTGCACCCCGGTGGCTCCTCCACCGCGCTGCCTGTCTCAAGCCGCGACGGGTAGCCGGGCGGTCGCCCGCCGCGATCTGAACACTACACCTGTGATGGTCCGGGGACCCGGAACGTGTGTGAGCAGATCGCTTTATGGGCACCATTTCAGCGGATGCCATTGCGAAGACGACCAAACGACTCATAATCTGTGTTTCACAGGTACCTAACTCGGGAAGGCGGAGGAGCATGCTACCGTCGCCGGCCGAGAGCGGGCCGGAGCGCGCAGATCCACGCGGAAGGCCGGCCGCCGACGGCGGCCTGCTGGCCGCGCCGGTCGCGGCTGCGGTTGAGGTCGCAGGATCGTCGCGGCTAGTGGAAGCCGGGATTCGCGCCGGGGGGTGCTTCGCGAGGCCGCTCCCGCTCGACCCAACGTGCTCGGCTGCGGCCCGCAGGTTCTTCCGCGAGTCGGTGGCCGGCCTGGACCTGCCCGTCGACCTGGTGCACGACGGCATCACGATGGCCAGCGAACTGGCCGCCAACACGCTGCACGCCGAGGGGAACGTGGAGTTCGGCTCCAGCACCCAGCGGCCGCTGAGCGGCTATCCCGAGTTCTGGATGTACGCCCGCGGCGAAGGCGCCCGGTGCGAGCTGATCTGCAAGATCTTCGACTCCGACCAGGGCTGGGAGAACGGCAGCCTGCCCGACATCAACGCGCGGACCTACGAGACGACCAGCGGCCGCGGCCTGCAGGTCGTCGCCGGGCTGTCCGCGGGCCAGTGGGGCGCGCACCTGACCCGCGGCAGGCTCGGCTCCTGGAAGGTGCCGGGCAAGGCCGTGTGGTTCGCGCTGCGGGTGCCGCCGGGCAGCGGCCTGGCCCGGGTGCACCGGCCGTCCTACAGCGCCGGCGACGCCGTCAGCGAGCTTGAGGCGATGCTCGCCGACCGCGGCCTGGGCAGCCGGCTGGTCCGGGCGGACGAGTCGGCCGCCGGGATGTCGGTGCTCTCCGTCAGCTGCGACCTGACCGTGTGGTGCCACGGCGGGACCGCGTCCTGGCGGCGGCCTGGTGGCAAGTATGAACGCTATCCGCTCGCCGACCTGGTCGACATCGCCGAGCGGGTGGTCTGCGCGCACGAGGAACTGCGCGCCCCGGTCGCCGCGACCAGCTCAGCCCGCTAGCTGCCCTGATAGCTGGGCTGCTGCTTGTTCACGAACGCCTTGGTGGCCGCCGCGTGGTCGCGGGTGCGGCCGAGCCGGGTCTGCAGCTGCGCCTCCATCTCCAGCGACTGAGCCAGGTCGTGCGTGGCCGCGAACGCGATCCCTTCCTTGATCGCGGCGTAGGCGAGGGTCGGGCCGGCGGCGAGCCTGGCCGCCAGCTCCCCGGCGGCCGCGGCCAGGTCCTGCGGCTGCGCGACCGAGTTGACGATGCCCAGGCTGAGCGCGCGGTCCGCGCTGACCGGCTCGGCCAGCATCAGCATCTCGGCCGCCCTGGCCGCCCCGGCCAGCCGCTGCAGTGTCCAGGACGCGCCCGAGTCGGCGCCGAGGCCCACCCGCGCGAACGCCATCAGGAAGCTGGCGTCGCTGGCGGCGATCCGGAAGTCGCAGGCGAACGCCAGCGACGCGCCCGCCCCTGCGGCGACCCCGTTGACCGCCGCGACGACCGGCTTGGGCATCGTCATGATCATGGTGATGATCGGGTTGTAGTGCTCGCGCACCGTGTCGGTCGGCGGCTCGCCCGACTCCAGCAGCCCGGCGTGCTCGCGCAGGTCCTGCCCGGCACAGAAGGAATGCCCGGCCCCGGCCAGGATGACCGCGCGGACCGCGGCATCGGACCCGCACTCGCGCAGCGCGCCCAGCAGCTCGGTCTTCATCTGCGCGGTCAGCGCGTTCCTGGCCGCGGGGCGGTTCAGCGTGATGGTTGCTACCGCGCCGTCGAGATCGCACAGCACGCTGTCAGCCACGAGTCATCTCCTTAGGTTGCCTGCAGACAACAGTCCACGAAACGGGAGGCGGCAGGCAAGAGCCTGGCCGACTCGGTATCGAACTCGCGCGCGGCGGCATGTCCTGGCCAGCTCCCCGGCAGCAGCTCAGCTGGCAGTCCCGGGTCGGAGAACAGGAACTTGCGCCATTCATGAACCAGAACGCTACGCGCCGCGAAGACCGCCTCGTCCGGCGTATCCTGCCCCACCGGGGCCACCAGGGCGCCGGCCATGGCCAGCCAGCGCCGGTAGGACCTGGCCAGCCCGTCGAGGTCCCACACCCGGGCGGCCATGCCGCGGGCGTCGCCGTCGAGCCGGGCGTCGAACCGCTCCGCGCGCACCCGCTCGGCCTGCAGCAGCGCGTCCAGCTCGGGCGACCGGCGGGGGCTGATCCAGGTGGTGTCGCCGATCGGGGCGTAGCCGAGGTAGGTCAGCCCGGCCCGCAGCCGCTCCCTGCGAGCCCGGTCCCGCACCCGCTCGGCCACCAGCAGGTGCCAGCTGCCGTCCCAGTCCGGCAGCACGCGCCGGTAGATCCGCTCCGCGGCCTGGTCCAGCCGGGCCACCGCCCGCGGGGTCAGGGCGTAGCCGGCCCCCGCGGGCAGCCGCACCGCCGCCAGCCAGCCCTGACGGGCCATCCTGGACACCGCGGTCCGGACCGCGGGCTCGCTGATCCCCAGCGGGTTCAGCAGCCGCACCAGCGCGGCGACCGGTGCCCGCGCGCCGCGGGAGCGCAGGTGATCGCCGTAAAGATCGAACAGGGCCGAGCGCGCGTCCACGCTCCCAGTGTTGCCTGGCACCGGGCGCTGCCGCGCGGGAACGCTGATCGTTAGCAACGCGGGCCGGAACTCTGGATAATAGAGATACTGATCGACATGGTTGTGGCTGGCTGGTCCCGCCAGGGCACCGGTCCCGGTGTCGTGGGCCTCGACGAGGCTCCGTGCGGCCCCCAGGCAGGAAGGGGATGCAGGATGGCGGCGATGAAGCCGCGGACAGGCGACGGTCCGCTTGAGGTCACCAAGGAGGGCCGCGGCATCGTCATGCGTGTCCCGCTTGAGGGCGGTGGGCGGCTGGTAGTCGAGCTGTCCCCGGACGAGGCAGCGGCACTGGGCGAAGCACTCAAATCGGTCGGCGGGTGAGGCCAGCCAGCACGGTGCTCAGTACCGGGCTCATTAGTACCGGGCTCAGCAGGACCGGGCGGTGCTACCCGGGCCGCTTCACGGCCGTACTAGTCGGGCCGCTTGACGGCCGTGAGCAGCCCGTCCCCGACCGGCAGCAGCAACGGGATCAGTCGCTCGTCGGTCCTGACCTGCTCGCACAGCTCGCGCACGGCAGTCGCGCCCGGCCCGGTGATGTCGGGTATGATGGCATCTGCCCCGATATAAGCGTGATCGGCCGCCCGGTCATCCCCCAGCGCGCTGTTGAACGCCACGATGCCGCCAGCGCGCAGCAGCCGCATCGCGGCTTCCAGGTAGTCGGGATACTCCTGCGGGTCGGCATCGCAGAACACCAGGTCGTAGGCGCCGTCCGCGAGCCTGGGCAGCACCTCCAGTGCCCGGCCGCTGATCAGCCGGTATCTTCCGGCCGGGTAGCCGGCCGCCAGGAACGCGGCCCTGGCCAGACGCTGGTGCTCGGGCTCGACGTCAACGGTGGTCAGCACCCCGCCCGGGCGCATGCCCCGCAGCAGCCAGATCCCGGACGTGCCGCAGCCGGTCCCGATCTCCACCACGGCCCGCGCGCCGGTCGCCGAGGCCACGAAGCGCAGTACCGCGCCGGTCACCGGCCCGGCCGGGGTGGCGCCGCCGACCTCGGCCGCGTTGTTACGGGCGGTGAGCAGTGGCTCATCCTCGGGAAGGAATCCGTCGACGTAGGCCTGGGTGGCCTCGGCGCTGGTAATGGTTGCCTCCTGGGTGCCTTCCGGCTTTGCCCGGCAGCCTAGCGGCCCGTGCGCCGAAACGGGAACCAGCCGCGGCGGCCCGGCCGTTCAGGTTAGCGAGGCGTCAACCTGCGCGGACAGGCCAGGCACCGGACTGGCCCGTTTTGCCGCCTGTTACGACCTTGATGCGGTCAGTGACCAACCAGTCAGCCCTGTCACAGCCAACTTCAAGGAAGCAAGCGCACAATGGAGTTGTTAAAGGCTGCGGAAGGGGGAAGGCGTGGACCAGGAGACGCCGCTGCAGTCGGCAGCTGAGTGGGTGCCGCCCAGCTGGGACGAGGTGGTCAGGGATCACTCTGCCCGGGTGTACCGGCTCGCCTACCGGCTCACCGGCAACACCCACGACGCCGAGGACCTCACCCAGGAGGTGTTCGTCCGCGTCTTCCGGTCGCTGTCCAGCTACACCCCGGGCACGTTCGAGGGCTGGCTGCACCGCATCACCACGAACTTGTTCCTTGACATGGCCCGGCGCAGGCAGCGGATCAGGTTCGAAGGGCTCGGCGATGAGACCGCCCGGCTGAGCAGCACCGGGCCGACGCCGGCGCAGGCGTTCGACGACCGGCACTTCGACGACGACATCCAGGCCGCGCTGAAGGCCCTCGCGCCGGAGTACCGCGCGGCGGTCATCCTCTGCGACATCGAGGGGCTGTCGTATGAGGAGATAGCCGACGCGCTCGGCATCAAGCTCGGAACCGTGCGCAGCAGGATCCACCGCGGCCGGGCGCAGCTGCGGGCGGCGCTGGAGCACCGCCGGCCGCGGCACACCAGCACGGTAACCGTGGCGTTGCCCCGCCCCCGCCACCCGAAGGCCCGGCTAGCGCCGGGAGGCCCGGCATGAACCATCTGGGACACCGCCTCTCCGCCCTGATCGACGGAGAGCTCGACGACACCGAACGCGACCGCGCACTGGTCCACCTGGCCCGGTGTGACCTGTGCCGGACCGAGGCCAACGCGCTGCGCACGCTGAAACGGCGGATGAGCGCACTGGGCGAGGCAGGCACCGGGTCGCCTGCCGACTCGGATTTCACCCGGCGGCTGATGGGCCTGGCCCGGCCGGGCAGCCCGTTCGCGGCGGGTGCTGGCTGGCCGGGCGGCTACGCCGGGCCGGCCGCGATGCCGGCCGGGCGGAGCGGGCGCGAGGTCAGGCCAGCCTGGTACATCGCGCTGGGCTGCAGCGCGGTGTTCCTGGCCAGCGTGGGCAGCGCGGCCTTCGCGGCCGGCGGCGGCAGCCCGCCCGCGCCGCGGGTGACCCCGCCCGTCGACTCGTTCATGGCGCAGTATGACCTCACGACCGGCATGGTCCCGGCAGCCCAGCCGCTGCGGCCGCTGCAGGTGCGCGGCGCCGCCCGGCATCAACTGGGCGCCGGGCGGAACGCGTCGCTGCCCGCGCCGTGAGCTCCCGGCTTTCCCCCTGGCGGATCGCCAGCGTGGTCGTGGTGCTCGGCCTGCTGGGCTCGGCCATCGTCACGCTGGCCCTGATCGACTCCCCGTCCCGCCCGTCCGGCAGGCGGGCCAGCCCGGGCGGGCTGCCCATCCCCGGCCTCGCGTACCGGGCTCAGGCCCCGCCCAGCCCGGCCACCAGGTCCGGGCGCCGGGCCAGGATCGGTACCGGCCTGCGGCTGCTGCGAGCGGCCGCGGCCGCCAGCCAGAGCATCTCCTACCGCGGCGTGCAGACCACCGCCTGGGACGATGACGCCGGGACCGTCATGTCGGTGGTGCAGGTGTGGCACCAGCCCGGCCGCGGCACGCTGGCCAGCACGGCCGGCCAGGCGGGCGGGGAGCTGGCCGCCACCCCGGCCGGGCGGCACAGCGCACCGAGCGCGCCCGGCCAGCAGGTCCCGCCCGACATCGAGCCGATCCTGGGCGTTTCGGGCCGGCTGCTGAGGCTGATGCAGGCCAACTACGACGTCGTGTACGCCGGACACGGCCAGGCCGGCGGCCACCTGGCCAGGATCGTCGAGGTGCGCAGGCCCGATGGCAGCCTGGCGGCCAGGTTCTGGCTGGACCAGGCGACGAGCCTGCCGCTGCGCCGCGAGCTGTTCGACACCAGCGCCCGGGTGGTCAGCGAGGACGCCTTCATCAACCTGACGGTCGGGGCGAGCAGCCTGGCCAGCATGCCCGTGCCGGCCGCCCGCCCGTGGACGGCCAAGCTCGGCCCGGCCGGGCTCGCGGCGCTGCGGGCCAGCGGCTGGCCGCTGCCCGCCCGGCTGCCTGGCAACCTGGCGCTGTTCGCCGCCGACCGGTCGTCGGCCGGGTCCGGCGCGGTGGTCGACCTGTCCTACTCCGACGGCCTGTCGGTGCTGTCGCTTTTCGTGCAGCACGGGGTCCTTCCGGCCCAGATGCCCGGCTGGCGGCCAGTGTCGGTGCAAGGCCACCCGGCCTACGCGGCCGGCTCGGGTAACCGGAGCCTGGCGTGGTCCGCGGGCGGTTATGAGTTCACCCTGATCGCCGACGCCCCGGGCGCGACGGTCAGCGATGCGGTCGCGGCGCTGCCGCGCCAGGGCGGGCCCGGATTCTGGCGGCGGCTCAGCCGCGGCTTCGGCCGGATGATCTCCTGGGCCAACCCGTTCCGCTGACGCCTGATCAGCAAACATCACCCGGTTCCGCGGCCAACCAGCGGCGCTGATTATGCCTATCCCGCCCATTCTCGGGGGAGATATGCAAGCAGAAGGACAGCCACGGGCAGTTCCTCACATGCGGTCGCACCGGGGAGGCAGACGATGTCCGATGGGTTCGCGCCTGACGGCGCGGACAGCCCGCGCCCCGGGGCGGGTGCCCGTCCAGGCGAGCGGCGGGAGCTGGCGGGCCCGGTCGTGCCGCCGTACCCGGCTGACCTCGCGAAGGCCTGCTGGCAGCTGACCGCCGCGCCGCGGCCGGTCGTGGCCTCCCCCGGCCCGGGTGAGGACGGCGGGCCCGGCCGCCCGGCCGGCCCGGGCGACGACGGCGGCCGCGGCGCCCTGGCCGGCCTTGCTGACCGGGGTGAGCGCAGCGGGCCGGGTGATCGCGGCGAGCAGGGCCTGGCCGGCCCTGGTGAGCACGGCGAGCTGGGCCTGGCGGCGACAGGTGATCCGCTGCTGCCGGGGGACTACGCGCTCGCGGGCCTGACCGGGCGGCGGAGCAGGCGGCGGCTGCTGTCCCGGCTGGCGCTGACCATCGTGGCCACCGCGCTGACCGCCGCGCTGGCCGGCGGCCTGGTCGGCGGGTACATCGAGTCCAGGGCGTCGTCGCCAGCCGGCCTCGACCCGGGGTTCAGCCTCGGCGCGGTCCCGCCCGTGGTGACCGACCGGCCGCCGGACTCGGTCGCCGGGATCGCCTCCCGGGTGCTCCCCTCGGTGGTGATGATCAAGGTGAACGGCACCCAGGGCACCGGCTCCGGGTTCGTCATCAAGGGCGGCTACATCATCACCGACAACCACGTGATCACGCTGGACGGCCAGCTGCGGCACGCCGCGCTGCAGGTCGTGTTCGAGGGCGGCAAGGCGGTGCCGGCCAAGGTCGTCGGCACCGACCCCTACTCTGACATCGCGGTGATCCGGGCCGATTCCGGGACCGGGCTGCCCGCGCTGGCCCTGGGTAACTCCGGCAGCGTCCGGGTCGGCGACCCGGTCATCGCCTTCGGCTCGCCGCTCGGCCTGGCCGGCACGGTGACCAGCGGGATCGTCAGCGCGCTCGCCCGGCCGGTGCAGCCGAGCAGCAGCTCCGGCGGGGCCGCCGGCTCGCCGCAGGTGTTCTTCGATGCGATCCAGACCGACGCCCCGATCAACCCGGGCAACTCCGGCGGCCCGCTGGTCAACGGCCAGGGACAGGTCATCGGGATCAACTCGGCGATCGACACTCTCGGCGGCAACCCGCTCACCGGCAACCAGGGCGGCAGCATCGGTCTTGGCTTCGCGATCCCGATCAACCAGGCCCGGCTGGTCGCCACCCAGCTGATCAGGACCGGCCGGGCCACGCACGCGATCATCGGCGCGGAAATCAGCTCCGCCTACAGCGGCGCCGGCGCGCAGATCGCCCGGCGGCACCGGGCGAGCGGGCCGGCGATCAGCCCGCACGGCCCGGCCGCCCGGGCGGGCCTGCGGCCCGGCGACGTCATCGTCAGCTTCGGCGGCCAGCGGATCAGCAACTCCACCGGCCTGCTGGACGCCATCCGCTCGTTCGCGCCAGGCACCCGGGTAACCGTCCGGTTCACCCGCAACGGGGTCAGCCACACCGCCACCCTCACCCTCGGGGCAGCCGAATCCTGAGCCGCCAGGGGCCGGCCCGGCGTGGCCGGCCCAAACGTGGCACACAGCACATTCGCGGCCAGCGGCGGGAGCGTCTAGATTGAAGTCAGCAGACCGCCGTGTAGTCCCACCGAGTGCTGGAGCGCACTGTGCTCGACTTGTCACTCCCCAAGCTGCTGGTGCTTGCCTTGCTCGCGCTGGTCATCTTCGGGCCGGACCAGCTGCCGAAGATCGCCTCGCAGGCCGGCCGGGCCCTGCGTGACTTGCGCCGGATCGCCGACAACGCCAGGAATGACCTGTCTGACCAGCTCGGCCCCGAGTTCAGGAACTTCGACGTCAACGACCTGAACCCGCGCAACTTCGTCCGCAAGCACCTGATCGACGACGTCATGGACAGCGACCACGACACCCGCGGCGGCGCCGTCGTGGGCGCGGCCGGGGCAGGCGGGGCGGTCGTCAACGGGACCGGGTCAGGCAGGCCGGCCAGCGCAACGGCCGCGCCGGTACTGGCCGACGGCGAGAGCCCGCCCTACGACGCCGAGGCCACCTAGAAGGTCCGGCGACAGCGGCTTGCCAGGCCAGGTCGTGCCGTCCGGCTCTCGCTTCGTTCCCGGATAGGCCTGCGGCTGGCTGTCATCCGGGTTGCGCTGGGCCGCTTACTTGGGGGTCAGGCCGAGCGGCCGGCCGGCCAGGCTCCTGGACCGGCTGGCCAGCGTCCCGGCGATCTTCGTCAGGGCCTGCGCGGCCGGGTTGTCCGGATGGGACAGCACCAGCGGCACGCCGCTGTCGCCGGCCTCGCGCAGCCGCACCTCGATCGGCACCTCGCCCAGCAGCGGCACCTGAGTTCCGGCGATCCTGGTCAGCGCGTCCGCGACCGCCTGCCCGCCGCCGGCCCCGAACACCTCCACCCGCTCACCGCAGTGCGGGCAGGGCAGGTACGCCATGTTCTCGATCACCCCGACCACCCGCTGGTGCAGCTGGGTGGCCAGCGAACCGGCCCGCTCGGCGACCTCGGCGGCGGCCATCTGCGGCGTGGTCACCACGATCAGTTCCGAGCCCGGCACCAGGTGCGCCGCGGAGATCGCGACGTCGCCGGTGCCCGGCGGCAGGTCCAGCAGCAGGACGTCCAGGTCGCCCCAGTACACGTCGGCGAGGAACTGCTGCAGCAACCGGTGCAGGATCGGGCCGCGCAGCGGCAGCGGCTCGTTCCCCCGCTTCATCATCCCGCTGGAGATGGCCCGCACGCCGTGCGCGGACGGCGGCATGATCATCTGCTCGACCTGGGTGGGACGGCCGGTCACGCCCAGCATCCGCGGCACCGAGTGCCCGTAGATGTCGGCGTCCAGCAGCCCGACCTTCTGGCCCGCCGCGGCCAGCGCGACCGCGAGGTTCACCGTCACCGAGGACTTGCCGACCCCGCCCTTGCCGCTGGCCACCGCGTACACCTTGGTCAGCGAGGCCGGGCTGGCGAACGGGATCTCCCGCTCCTGCTTGCCGCCGCGCAGCGTGGCCTGCAGGTCGCGGCGCTGCTGATCGCTCATCACGTCGAGGCCGACATCGACCCTGGCCACCCCGTCCAGCGCGCTGACCGCGCCGGACACCTCGCTGGTGATGGTGTCGCGCATCGGGCAGCCTGCTACCGTCAGCCACACCTCGACGCGGACGGTCCCGTCGGCCGCGATCTCGATGTTCTTCACCATCCCGAGGTCGGTGATGGGACGGCGGATGTCCGGGTCGAGCACGGCGGACAGCGCCCGGGTCACCTGATCGACCGTGGGCGGCGTCGACAGCGTTGGCGGGGAGGTCATGGTGTCCATGCTACGAGAAGCGCCGGTGCGGCCATGACGCAGCGCAGCCGGGCCAGGCGCTCGGTGCTCGCCGTGCCGGGCAGCAGCACCAGGTTCCTGGAGAAAGCCCGGGGGCTGCCCGCCGACGAGGTGTTCCTTGACCTGGAGGACGCGGTCGCGCCGGACGCCAAGCCCGCCGCCCGCCGCAACGTCATCGCCGCGCTGGCCTCCGGCGGCTGGGGCGGCAAGGTCCGCGCGGTGCGGGTCAACGGGGCCACCAGCCGGTGGGCGCACCGGGACGTGATCGAGATCGTCGAGCAGGCCGGCCCGCACCTGGACGTGATCGTGCTGCCCAAGGTGTCCGGCGCCGCCCAGGTGCACTGGCTGGACCTGCTGCTCGGCCAGGCCGAGCAGGCCGCCGGGCTGCCCGCGGGCCAGACCGGGATCGAGGCGCAGATCGAGGACGCCCGCGGGCTGGCCGCGGTGGACGAGATCGCCGCCGCGTCGCCCCGGCTGGAGGCGCTGGTCTTCGGCCCGGCCGACTTCATGGCCAGCGTGGGCATGCGCTCGCTGCGGATCGGAGTGCCGCCGCCGGGCTACGCCGGGGACGCGTTCGGGTACCCGAAGATGCGGATGCTGGTGGCCGCGCGCAGCCGCGGGCTGCAGGCGGTGGACGGGCCGCACGCGGTCATCGCCGACCTCGACGGGCTGCGCCGGTCCGCGGCCGAGGCCGCGGCGCTGGGTTACGACGGCAAATGGGTGCTGCACCCGGGCCAGATCGACGTGGTGAACGAGGCGTTCTCGCCCGGCCAGGACGACTACGACCGGGCCGAGCTGATCCTCGCCGCCTACGACTACTACACCCGGGTGGAGGGCCGCGGCGCGGCCATGCTGGACGGCGAGATGATCGACGAGGCGTCCAGGAAACTCGCCGAGGTGGCCGCGGCCCGCGGCCGGGCGGCCGGCCTGCGGCCGGGGACCAGCTTCGAGCCGCCGGCCCGCGGCTGAGTCACGGCATCACCGGCGAGATCAGCGGGTGGGAGTAGAAGCTCCCGTCGCCGAGCCGGACCGACTGGCCGCCGACCGCCCAGCACCGGGCCGCGCAGGCCAGGTCGCCGAGGTAGCCGGTGGCCGGGCCCGAACTGGCCGCCGCGCTGACCCAGCGGCCGTCCTGCCAGCGCGCCGCGACCGGCGCGAGCGAGCCGGACGCGCCGAGCAGCCAGCAGCCCGCCCGGCCGGCGCAGGCCAGCCCGGCCGGATAGGGCGGCGTGGCCGCCGCGGCCGCCGTCGCGGTGGTCCAGGACCGGCCGTTCCACACCTGGGTGCGCATCGCGCCACGGCGAGCCCCGCCGGGGACCGGGGTCAGCGCCAGGCAGGCGCTGACCGCCGAGCAGGCCAGCTGGGCCGGAACCCGGCCTGGCGACAGCCCGGACGGCGGCGCGGCCGTGCTCCACCGGCCCCGGTCATACCGGGCCGCGGCGGCCCGGCCCGCCCGCAGGCCGACCAGCAGGCAATGCCCGGACACCGGGCAGGAAAAGAGCACCGGCTGCAATCCGCCGGGCACGGCGGTAATGCTGCGCCAGGTCGCGCCATTCCACTCTTCCAGGATATTTCTGGTGACATTCCGCCGGTTTTGCATTCCGCCGGCCGCCCAGCACAGATCCGGCGCCGCGCAGGCCACGCTCTCCAGTTGCGCACCGTGGATCCGGGGCGAGCTGACCAGTTCCCAGTCCCGGCCGGCCCAGTGCTCGATGATCGCCGACCCGTGGGTGCTGCTGCCGCCGGCCGCCCAGCAGTCGCGGGCCGCCGGGCAGGTGATGCTGGTGAGCCCCGGGTCGGCGACCGGCGCCCGCGGCGGCCGCACCTGGTGCCACCGGCCGCCGGTTTCCTGCTCAATGAGCTGGTGGCGCTCTTCGGATGCGACGTTGCCGCCACGGGTGCTGGCGCGCTGGCCGACCGCCCAGCAGGTGCTGGCGTCCGGGCAGGCGATGGCGTTCAGGTAGTTATCGGGCCCTTGGTCGCTGGCGGCGTGCGCGCCGAAATGCCGCACGATCCACCCGTCGGTCCCGGCCACCAGCCCCGCCACGACCACCACCGCGAGCGCGATCAGCAGCCGGCGCCTGGTGCCGCGATTCATCGCCGGCCACGCTTATCCGAGGCTGACATTGTGGTATTTGCCCCCGTTGGCCGTGATAATAATTGGCTATGCCCGGCCCGCAGGCAAGCATAAACGCGGGGGTTATTATCGCGGCGGCGGGTCCCATTGCTGGAGCAATTCAAAAAGCCCGGCGGTCAGCGGCAGGGCGGCCAGCTCGGCCCGGTCCACCCAGCGGGCGTCGGCCGCGTCGTCCCCGGCGGCGAGCTGGTAGGCGGCCGGGCCGTCGCCGGTCACCGTGGCCCGGTAGTCCCGCACCGCCGCGGTCCGGCCGGCCAGCCACGGCAGGGTGACGCTGCCGAGCAGGGCGCCGCAGCGCACCCGCAGCCCGGTCTCCTCGGCGATCTCCCTGACCACCGCCTGCTGGTCGGACTCACCGGGCTCGACCCGTCCTCCGGGCAGCGACCACAACCCCGCCGCGGGCGGGCGGCCCCGCCTGACCAGCAGCAGCCGCCCGGCGCGATCCTTGATCAGCGCGCCGACGCAGGGCACCGCCTGGTCAGTCACGCTCTCATTATCGCCGCGCGGGACACCGGCCGCGGCGGCCCGCGGCGGCCGGTTACACCACCCGCTGCGGGTGGTTACAGGGTGCCGCCCGCCGAGCACGGTAAGAGGCGTGAAGTCAGCCAGCGACCAGTTTCAGTAGCGATGGCGGCGACCCTCACCGGCCAGGAGCTGCCTGACCTGCTGCGGACCGCGGCGGTGCCGGTGTGGATGCCGTGGCCGCTGCCAGCGGGCTGGCTGGTGTCCGGGTTCGCCGCCCCGGCGGGCGGCGGCCCTGGCGGCGCGGCCGCCGGGGCAGGGGCCTGCGTGAGCACGCCGGGCTGCGTGGTCGCGCTGTCGGGCCCGAACCCGTTCGGCGGGCCGGGCGAGATGCTGATCATCTCCGAGGAAGCCGGGCTCGGTCTCGGCGCCAGCTTCGCCGGGCTGCCCGGCCTCGATCCGGGCAGCGGCTTCACCGCCTGCCAGCCGCACGCGTTCGTCCGGTACAGCAACCGCCAGTTCCCGCTGTGGCACGTCGACGCGCCGCACCGGGCGGTCTACGCGGGCGCGGTGCTCGGGCACTGGCTCTGGCTGGTGCTGTTCCCCGACACCGCCGGGCTGCTGCTGGCCGAGCCGCTCGCGCTCAGGGACCTGCGCGACCCGGGCCAGGAGCTGGATTTGCCCTACGGCGAGCGGTCCGCGCTGCTGCCTGACTAAGGTCAGCCGGTGTGCGCGCCGACCTGCACAGCCACAGTTCCGCATCGGACGGCACCGACCCGCCCGCAACGGTGATGCGCCGGGCCCGCGCCGCCGGGCTGGACGTGATCGCGCTCACCGACCACGACACCGTCGCCGGGATCGCCGCGGCCAGCGCGGCGCTGCCCGCCGGGCTGACCCTGGTGCCAGGGATCGAGCTGTCGGCCAGGCTCGGCGGCCACAGCGTGCACCTGCTGGGCTACCTGTTCGACCTGGCCGACCCCGCGCTGGCGGCCGAGCGCGCGAAGATCACCAGCAGCCGCGCGGGCCGGGCCAGAGCCATGGTGGCCAGGCTCGCGGAACTGGGCGCGCCGGTCAGCTGGGACCAGGTGGCGGCGATCGCCGGGGACGGGGTGGTCGGCCGGCCGCACATCGCCAGGGCGCTGGCGCAGGCCGGGGTGGTGGCCGGCCCGGCGGACGCGTTCAGCCCGGAGTGGATCGGCACCGGCGGGCGCGCGTACGTGCGCAGGTACGCGCCGGAGCCGGCCACGGCGATCGGCTTGATCAGGGCCGCGGGCGGGGTGACGGTGCTGGCGCACCCGCGGGCAGGCGGCCGCGGCGGCCGGCTCAGCGACGAGGCGATCGCCGGGCTGGCCGCGGCCGGGCTGGCCGGGATCGAGGTCGACCACCCCAGTCAGGACCGGGCTGAACGCGACCACCTGCGCGGCCTCGCGGCCAGCCTTGACCTGATTGTTTCCGGCGGAAGCGACGATCACGGGGAACTGACCGGATATCGGCTGGGCTGCGATACGATCGCGGCCGAAAACTATCAGCGGCTGATCGCGCAGGCTCCAGGCGCCGCACCGGTCAGCGGGTGATGATGTCGCCCGGGCAGGTGAGGGAAGGCAGGCCGGCATGGAGGCGCGGATCGACCAGGTAACCGCCGCGGTCAACACCTGGATCATCGGCGACGACGACGAGGTCATCGTCATCGACCCCGGCGATGACGGGCCGGCGGTGACCGCCAAGGTGGGCGACCGGGCGGTGCTCGCGGTCATCTGCACCCACGGGCACGCCGCGCACACCGCCGCCGCGCTGGCGGTGGCCGCCGAAGACGAGGCCCCGGTGGCGCTGCACGCGCTGGACAAGGTGGCCTGGCGCGAGGTGCACACCGGCGAGTTCGAGATCGAGATGGAAGACGGCGGCATCTTCGAGGTCGCCGACGTGGCCCTCGAGGTGCTGCACACGCCCGGGCACACCCCCGGATCGGTGTGCCTGTACTGCGAGGATCTCGGCGTGATCTTCACCGGCGACTCGCTCGGGCCGGGCGGCCCGGTGCCGCACGACGGCTCGTTCCCCGACTTCAGCCGCCAGCTCAGCTCCATCGGCGCGAGCGTGCTGACGCTGCCCGGCCAGACCCGGGTGCTGCCCGGGCACGGCGCCGAGCTCACCGTCGCCGCCGCGGAGAAGCGGTTCGACTCCTGGGTGGCGGCCGGCCCGGACGCGGCGCTGCTCAAGCTCGCGGAGGAAGAGGCCGCGCGGTCACAGGATGACCAGGGCTAGCTGACTGTCATACCCCCGAGACAAGATGTGACCGTGGAGCAGCTTGGCTTCGAAGGCATGCCGCGGCGGCTGTATGCCTGCACCCCGTCCAGGCTGGCCTCGTGGCTGGACTGCCCGCGCCGGTACCGGATGACCTACCTGGACCGCCCGCCGCCCGCCAAGGGGCCGCCGTGGGCGCACAATAGCCTCGGCGCGAGCGTGCACAACGCGCTGGCGGGCTGGTGGCGGCTGCCGCGCCGGGAGCGCACCGTGACCGCCGCCGGTGACCTGGCGGAGCGGGGCTGGATCGACGAGGGTTTCGCGTCCAGGGCCCAGGCACTGCAGGTCAGGGACTGGGCCAGGGCCATGGTCGAGCGGTACGTCAGCGGGCTTGACCCGGCCCGCGAGCCGGCCGGGATCGAGCGGACCGTGGCGACCAGGACCGACCTGGTCACCATCTCGGGACGGATTGACCGGCTGGATGACCGGCCCCGCCACGACGGCAGCGGCGAGCTGGTCGTGGTCGACTACAAGACCGGCAGGCACCTGCTGACCGTCGACGACGCCAGGACCTCGCTGCCGCTGGCGCTGTACGCGCTCGCGGCGCAGCGGGTGATGCGCCGGCCGTGCCTGCGGGTGGAGCTGCACCACCTGCCCACCGGCCGGGTGCTCGGCTGGGATCACACCGAGCAGTCGCTGGCCAGGCAGCTGGGCCGGGCTGAGGCGATCGCCGCCGAGTGCGGCGAGGCGGACGAGCGGTACCGGTCCGAGCCGGACACCGGCCGCGGCGATGAGGTGTTCCCGCCCCGGCTCGGTTCCTGGTGCGGGTGGTGTGACTACCGCGGGCACTGCCCGGAAGGGCTGGCCGCGGCGCCGTCCCGGCTGCCCTGGGATGGCCTGGGCGACCTCGGGGACGCGCCCGGCGCGGGCCCGCCCGCCGGGCCGGCCGGCCCGGATGCCGCCAGCCCGGGCGCGGCCTAGCCAGCCGGGGCTAGCGGCCGGACAGGTCGGCCTCCAGGCCGCGGCGGCGGCGGCGGCCGGCCTCCTCGGCGTTGTTCCAGAACAGGGTCAGCGTGCTGGCCGTGGTCTCCGGCGCCTCGATGGCCGGCGAATGCGCGGCGCCGGGGATGCAGACCCGCTGGGCGTTCAGCTGCCGTCCCATCTGGTCCTGCGCCTGCGGCGGCCAGGCGTCGTCGTTCTCGCCGTACATGACCAGGATCGGCAGGCCTTTGACGCTGGCCAGCTCCGCGGTCCGGTCCGGGCAGCTGAGCAGGTAGTTCCCCATCACGACCAGTCCGGCCGGGCTGTTGGCGCGGTGCCGTTCGCGCAGGAAGTCGATGATATGCCCGGCTAGCCCCTCGGCCCGGGCCTGCGGGCCGCCGCGTTCCTCCCAGAGCCGGTCTGACCAGGCCCGCAGCCCGGCGGTGTCGGGCCCGGCGAGGTCAGCCGCGGAATCCGGGCCGGTCAGCAGGGCCAGGATGTCGAGCAGCGCGTCGCGGCGCGGGCCGCTGATGCTGCCGGGCCCGGAGCTGAGCAGGGTCAGCGAGGCGATCTCGGCGGCGCGGCCCAGTACCGCGTGCCGGGCGATCAGCCCGCCGAGTGAGTGGCCGAGCAGGTGCACGCCCTCGTCATCGGGGGCGACCGCCTCGGCCACCGCGGCGATGTCGGCGGCGAGCTCGTCCGGGGTGTAACCCGACCCGCTCGGGGCCGGCCCGCTCTGGTACTGGCCGCGCATGTCGATCGCGGTGATGATGCGGCCCGCCGAAGCCAGCGGCTCGAGGACCGGGATGAAGTCCTCTTTGCTCCCGGTGAACCCGGGCACCAGGATGGCCGGCTTACGCTCGCACACCCCGCTGGCGGGCCGCGCCTGCAGCGCGGCGAACGCCCCGCGAGGGGTGTGAACGGTCACGGGACGCGCCACGTCAGGCAGGTCCAGTGACCTTGGTGTACTCACGGACAGGCAGCCTACCCAGCCAGACTCAGCCTAATTCTAGGCTTTTTACGCGGATTCGGTCGCCGGGCTGGCCGCCTGGCTCGCGTCGTGACCAGCCTTGGAGCGCGAACGGCGGCGCCGCCTGGCGGCCTGCTGGCCGGTCCTGGCCGGCCCGTCCGCCGGGCTCTCGTCAGCGTGCGGCCGGTCGCCCGGAGCCTGGTCAGCGCTGGCCGGGCCGGTCAGCACCGGGGCGCCTGCCCTGGTCCGGCGGCGGACCCGCCGCGGCTCGGCGTCCCCGGGTGCCGCGCCAGGGCCGGAGCGGCCGTCCCTGGCTGCCTCGCCCGCGCCGGAGTGCTCCCGGGCGGCCCGGTCCTTGCCGCCGCGGCCCCGGCCGCCGCGGCCGGCGGCGGCGCGGCCGGCGCTGCCCGGGCCGGCGGCCGGCCGGCCGCGGGTCCCGCGGCGCGCCGCGGTCCGGGTCTTGCCGGTCTCGCCGATGTCTTCCAGTTCCTCGGCCTCGAGCCCGAGCCGCTCGCGCTGCGCGCGCGGCAGCGTGCCGGTGGCTGACCGGGGGATGCCGAGGCGCTCGTACAGGTGCTCGGAGGTGGAGTACGTCTCGGCGGGCTCGGGCATGCCCAGTATCAGCGCCTCGTTGATCATCTTCCAGCGGTGGGTGTCGGCCCAGTCCACGAACGTCACCGCGACGCCGTCCCGGCCTGCCCGGCCGGTCCGGCCGATCCGGTGCAGGTAGGCCTTGTCATCCTCGGGGCACTCGTAGTTCACCACGTGGGTGACGTCGTCCACGTCCAGGCCGCGGGCGGCGACATCGGTCGCCACCAGCACGTCGACCTTGCCGGTGCGGAACGCGCGCATGGCCCGCTCGCGCTGGCCCTGGCCCAGGTCGCCGTGCACCGCGGCCGCGGCGAAGCCGCGGGTGGTGAGCGCGCCGGCGATCTGGTCGGCGGCCCGCTTGGTCCGGCAGAACACCATCGTCAGGCCCCGGCCCTGCGACTGCAGTACCCGGGCCAGCACCTCGATCTTGTCCATCTGGTGGGCACGGAAGACGTGCTGCTCGGTGCTGGGCACCAGGGCGGGCTCGTCGTGCTGCTCGGCGCGCACGTGCACCGGGCGGCTCAGGTGCCGCCGGGCCAGGGTGACCACCTCGCCGGGCATCGTCGCGGAGAACAGCATGGTCTGCCGGGCTGGCGGGGTGAGCCGGAGGATCTTCTCCACGTCCGGCAGGAAGCCGAGGTCCAGCATCTTGTCGGCCTCGTCCAGCACCAGCGCCTGCACCTTGGACAGCTTCAGGTGCCCCTGGCGGGCCAGGTCAAGCAGCCGGCCTGGGGTGCCGACCACGATGTCCACGCTGGCCAGGGCCTCGATCTGCGGCTCGTAGGCCCGGCCGCCGTAGAGCGTGACGATGCTGGCCTCGGTGCGCGCGGCGGTGATCCGCAGGTCTTCGGCCACCTGGATGGCCAGTTCCCTGGTGGGCACGACCACCAGCGCCCGGGGCGCGCAGGGGGTGCGCTGCGCGGCCGGGTCGAGGCGTTGCAGCAGCGGGACGCCGAACGCGAGCGTCTTGCCGGTACCGGTCCTGGCCTGGCCGATGAGGTCGTCGCCGTTCAGCGCGATCGGCAGGGTGAGCGCCTGGATCGGGAAGGTGCGGGTGATCCCGGCGGCCTCCAGCGCGGCGCACAGCGGCTCGGCGACGCCGAAATCGCGGAATGTCTTCGCGCCGGCCTCGGCCGCCTCGGCGGCAAGCTGGCTGGTTTCGGCTGAATCAGGTGTGTCAGTGGTAAGTGTGCGGGGCATCGCGGGGCCGTCTTCCGGCACGCTCGGCATGCTCCATGTGTCCGTTGTCAGGGCTTCCGCCTCCATCAGTGGCCCGCCGCCTGCGCGGCGCGGTAGCGCCGTGCGCCACGTGGCGGGCTGGCAGTCTGACCTCTCCCGCGCGAACTCAGGGCCGTCGCGGCGGGCGCGGAAAAAGTCGAGCGCAGCGCTCGGGAGAGTCAATACTCCCGGCCGTGCCTTATTTCTGTCTTATTTCTGGGGTATAACACGTTTCGGGGTTGCCGCATTCCGTGACGCGGATTGTGATGCAGTCTAGCAACACCGCTGTCGCGGTGGACAGGCACGTACCGCACCGGGCGCATGACGCCTTGTTACGCTGCGTTGGGGTGAGACGAGATGGATGCCGGGGACAGCCGGCCAGCCCCGGCCGGGGCCGGCGGCGCGGACGCCGAGGGCGTCGTCGACCTGCTTGGCCTGCTCGCCTACGCCTCCCTGGTCGCCTTCCTGCGGCTGTCTGACGACGCCGCGCTCGCGGCCCGGCTGGCCGACAAGGAGGCGCTGGCCCGGATGGCCGTGGCCCAGTTCGGTCACTTCCAGCTGCTGCGCGGCCGGCTGGAGACGATGGGCGCCGACCCGGAGCAGGCCATCTCGCCTTTCGTCGCGGCGATCGACGCGTTCCACGCCAGGACCAGGCCGGCTGACTGGCTGGAGAGCCTGGTCAAGGCCTACGTGGGGGACGGCATAGCGCACGACTTCTACCGGGCGGTGGCCGAGCTGCTGGATGCGGAGACCCGGGAGCTGGTGCTCAAGGTGCTCGCCGACACCGGCCAGGCGGAGTTCGTGGTCGCCCAGGTCAGGGCGGCGGTCGAGGCCGATCCCGCGGTGGCGGGCCGGCTGGCGCTGTGGGCCAGGCGGCTGGTCGGCGAGGCGCTCGGCCAGGCCCAGCGGGTCGCCGCGGAGCGGGAACCGCTGGCCCGGCTGCTGGCCGGGGGGACGGTCACCCAGCTGGGCGAGATCGGCCGGATGTTCGCCAGCCTGACCGACGCGCACGCCGAGCGGATGACTGCCCTCGGCCTCGCGAGCTGACCGGCGGGCTAGCTGACAGACGGGCCCGGCTGACGGACCAGGGCCTGGCGCGGGCCGGTCAGATGGTGGACCCGAACCCTACCCGGCGCGGCTCGGGGCCGCCGATCTCCACATAGGCGATCTTGTCAGCCGGGACGAGCACCCGGCCGCCCTTGACGTCGGTCAGCACGAAGACGCTCTCCTCGCTGACCGCCGCCCGCAGCGACCGCTCGACGTCCTCATACGACGCCTCGGTCTCTACCACCAGCTCACGCGGCACGGACTGGATGCCGACCTTGACTTCCACCCGGCTCCTCTCAGCTTGCCATCGGCCAGCCGCTGATCCCGCGCCAGGCGAGCCTGGTGATCAGCTGCTCGGCCGCGTCCTTCGGGATGGGCCGCCCGCTCCTGAGCCAGTACCGCGAGCTGACCTGCGCCATCCCGACCAGGGACATGCCGAGCAGGTGCGCCTCGGCGTCATCAAGGCCAGCGTCCGCGTGGATGAACTGGCTGATCATTTCGGCACAGTCGCGCATCGCCGCCTCAAGCCGCTCCCTGACCGCGGGCTCGTTGCTCAGGTCCGACTCGAAAACCAGCCGGAACGCCTCGCCGCCGCTGGCCACGAAGTCGAAGAACGCCCTGAACGTCGCGTGCACCCGCTGCTTGTTGTCGGTCGTGGAGGACAGCGCCTCGTGCACGATCTTCACCAGCTCCTCGGCGCTCTCGTCGAGCAGCGCGAGGTACAGCTCCAGCTTGCCGGGGAAGTGCTGGTACAGCACCGGCTTGCTGACCCCGGCCCGGTCGGCGATCTCATCCATCGCCGCCGCGTGATAACCCTGCGCGACGAACACTTCCTGCGCAGCGCCCAGGAGCTGCCTGCGCCTAAGCGGTCTCGGCAGCCGGGTGCTGGCCGACTTCGCCTCCGGCGTTGCTGTCACGAGACACTCCGAAATGTCGGCTTCCGGCGCTTATCCTGCGCCAGTGACGTGCTGTTCCTGCAGCTATCTTACGACCGCCTGCCCGCCAGGCCCGGTATCCGGACGCCCGGCGGGGCAGGCCGCCGGCCGGGGCTCAGCGGTAGTCGTCGTCGCCGGGTTCGACTTCCCTGCCCTGATCCGCGGCGTCCGCCGCGTCGGCCTCGAACGGAACGTCCGCGCGCTGCTGGTCGGCGCCGCCCGGTGCCGCGTCCTGGTCCTGCTCGGCGGAATCCGCCTCAGGCCGTTCGATACTCATGTCACTCATAATGGAGGTACTCCTTGCCGGCCTGCTTCATCGAACACATTGCCGAACAGAATAATCCGGGCAACGCTGCTCGTTTCAACGTGGATCAAGTCCCGATCTGAGGGGGTAGACAAACACCATGCGCAGCATGTGGAAGGGGTCGATCTCCTTCGGGCTGGTCATGATCCCGGTGAAACTGTACGCCGCGACCGAGCAGAAGGACATCGCCTTCCGGCAGGTTCACCGCGAGGACGGCGGCCGGATCCGGTTCCGCCGGGTGTGCTCCATTGACGGGCAGGAAGTCCCTTATGAGCAGGTCGCCAAGGGCTACGAGCTGCCCAGCGGCGAGATGGTGGTGCTGACCGACGACGACATGGCCGACCTGCCGCTGCCGACCACCCGCAGCATCGAGGTGCTGCACTTCATGCCCGCCGAGCAGCTCGACCCGATCCTGCTGTCGCGCAGCTACTTCGTGGAACCCGAGGCGACCGGGTCGCGCGCCTACGTGCTGCTGCGCGACTCGCTGGAGCAGTCGGGCAAGGTGGCGCTCGCGATGGTGGCGCTGCGCCAGCGCGAGTCGCTGGCCACGCTCCGGGTCAGGGACGGGGTGCTGGTCCTGGAGACCCTGCTGTGGCCCGACGAGGTGCGGGACGCCTCGTTCCCGTTCCTGGACGAGGACATCGACATCAAGTCACAGGAACTCAAGATGGCCGCCTCCCTGATCGACTCGATGAGCACCGACTTCGACCCGGAGGAGTATCACGACAACTACCGGGAGGCGCTGCAGGAACTGGTGGACGCCAAGGTCGAGGGCCGCGAGGTCATGCAGCCCGAGGAAGGCGAGGTCGCGGCCGGCGAGCCGACCAGCCTGACCGACGCGTTGCAGGCCAGCCTGGCCGCTGCCCAGGGACCGGGCAAGAGCCGGGGTGACGGCGGCGCGGGGGGCGCGAAGAAGAGCGGAACGCGAAAATCAGCGGGGACAAAAGCCCCGGCGGCGAAATCCAAGTCCCGCAGCCGCGCCAGCTGACCGTCCTGCCGCAGGTGCCGGCTGATACTGGCAAGTAATATTGACCCTGATGACCGATCCAGTCCCAGTCTGGCCGGGCAAGCTCGCCTCCTACGGCACCGGCGAGGTCTTCGTGCGTGCCGCGCCCGCCCTGCCGGGCGCGGAGCCCGCGATGCTGGTACACGGGCTCGGCGGCTCGTCGACCAACTGGACGGACCTGATGGACCTGCTGCGGCAGCAGCCGCCAGCCGGCCAGCCGTGGCCCGCGCTGGCCTGCGAGGCGCTCGACCTGCCCGGGTTCGGTTTCTCCCCGCCCCGCGACGATGAGGACTACTCGATCGACGCGCTCGCGGCCACGGTGGCCGGCCTGATCGAGAAGCGCGGCAACTGGCCGGTGCACCTGATCGGGAACTCGCTCGGCGGCGCGGTCTGCACCCGGGTCGCGGCCCGCCGCCCCGACCTGGTGCGGACCCTGACGCTGATCTCGCCGGCGCTGCCCGACCTGCGGCCGCGGCTGCTGCCGCTGCGGGTGACCCTGCTGTCATCGCCCGCGCTCGGGCCGTGGCTGGTGACCCGGTCCCAGCGCGCGTCCGCGCAGGCCAGGAGCGAGCTGATGCTCAAGGGGATCTACTTCGACCCGCAGTCGCGGCACCCGCAGCGGCGGATCGAGGACATCGCCGAGCTGAGCCGCCGCGACCAGGTCGACTACGCCAACCGGGTGCTGGTCCGCGCCGCCCGCGGGCTGGTGGTGGAGTACATGCGCCCGGGTGCGCGCTCGCTGTGGCGGGACGCCGCCCGGGTGGCCGGGCCGGCGCTGATCATTCACGGCAGTCACGACCGGCTGGTCAACCCGCTGCTCGCGGCCCGCGCGGCCCGGGTGTTCAGCCGGTCCAGGGTGGTGGTGCTGCCGCGGACCGGCCACGTTGCGATGATGGAACGCCCGGCCTGGGTAGCGCGGGAAATCCGGTCGCTGCTGGCCGTCGCGCCGTCAGGCCTGCCAGGAGGCCGTCAGGCCGGTTAGGAGACTGTGCTGCAGCCCTCCGAGATGCTGATCGCGGCGCAGCGGGTGATCCCGGCTACCGCCGGGGCGGGCGTGCTCGCGCCCGGCTACGTGCGGGTGGCCGGCGGCCTGATCGAGGAGGTCGGCCCGGGCCGCCCGGCCCGGCCGCCCGACGTCGAGCTCAGCTCGGGGATGCTCCTGCCCGGGCTGGTCGACCTGCAGGTCAACGGCTACTACGGGGTGGAGCTGATGACGGCGGGGGCGGACGGGTGGGCGCTGATCGCGGGCCGGCTGCCGCAGACCGGGACCACGGCATTCGCGCCCACGTTCATCACCGCGCCGCCGGGAGAGCTGGCGGCGGCGCTGCGGTCGGCCGCCGGCTTCCTGCCCTCGGTCGCCGCCAGGGGCGGCGCCCGGGTGCTCGGGGTGCACGCCGAGGGCCCGTTCATCGCGCCGGGCCGCCGCGGCGCGCACAACGAGGCATGGATCACCACCGCCACCCCGGCCGCGGTCGATGAGCTGCTGGCAGCGGGTGAGGACGTGCTCGCCCTGGTCACCCTGGCGCCCGAGCGGCCCGGCGGGATGGCGGCGATCAGCCAGCTGACCGCGGCCGGCGTGCTGGTCAGCGTCGGGCACAGCGACGCGATCGCCCGGCAGGTCGCGGAGGCGGCCGATCGCGGCGCCCGGATGGTCACCCACCTGTTCAACGCGCAGCGGCCGCTGCATCACCGCGAGCCGGGCGTGGCCGGGCAGGCGCTGGCCGACTCGCGGCTGACCAGCGGCCTGATCGCCGACCTGCGGCACGTGTGCCCGCAGGTGTGCTCGATCGCGTTCGCCGCCGCGCCTGGGCGGGTGGTGATCGTGACCGACGCCGCCGCCTGCGCGGGCATGCCGCCGGGCCGGTACCTGCTGGGCGGCGAGCCGATCGAGCTGCCGCCGGGGGACGGCGAGCCGCCGGTGCGCACCGACGGGACGCTGGCGGGCTCGGCGCTGCGGATGGACGCCGGGGTCGCCAACATGGTCACCGCCGGGGTCGGCCTCACCGACGCGGTCGCGGCGGCCAGCCGGGTGCCCGCCGACCTGATCGGCCGGCCAGACCTCGGCCGGATCGCCCCTGGCGCGGCCGCTGACCTGGTATGGCTGGGGGAGGACATGCGGGCCAGGGCGACCTGGATCGGCGGCGAGCCGGTGTACGCGCGGGACCGGGAACTGGCGTGAGCGGTGAACTCGTGAGCGGTGAACTAGCGTGACCGGAATGACGACATCGCACATGCGGGCCGAGATCGGCGAGCAGCCCGCCGCGCTCGCGGCGACGATCACCGAGCTGCTGCCGCGCGCCGGGGAGGTGGCGGCGCTGGCCCGGCAGGCCCGCCAGGTGCTGTTCATCGCCCGGGGCACCTCCGACAACGCGGCGGTGTACGGGAGCTACCTGATCCAGGCCTACGGCGGGCGGCTGACCACGCTGGCCCATCCCTCCATCGCCACCACCTACCGCAGCCGGCTCGACCTGGACGGCGTGCTGGCGGTGGCGCTGTCGCAGTCCGGCGAGACCGAGGAGATCGTGTCGACGCTGGACTGGGCGGCCGATTGCGGGGCCAGGACGCTGGCGGTCACCAACCGGGCGGGCTCGGCGCTGGCGCAGGCCGCCGACCTCGCGTTCGTGACCCAGGCGGGCACCGAGCGGGCGGTGCCCGCCACCAAGACGTTCACCACCCAGCTGGCCGCGCTGGCGGTGCTGGCGATCGGGCTCGGCGCCGACCTCGACCCGGGTGAGCTGCGGATGGTCCCGGCCGCGGTCGCCGGCATGCTGGACCAGCCGGCCAGCCTGGGCGAGATCGCCGGTGACCTGGCCCAGGTGCCCGGCGCGGTGGTGTCGGGCCGCGGGCTGGCCTACTCGGCCGCGCTGGAGCTGGCGCTGAAGCTGAAGGAGGCGTGCTACCTGCACGCGATGGGGCTGTCCTACGCCGACCTGCTGCACGGGCCGATCGCGGTGGTGGACGCCGGCACCCCGGCGATCATCGTCGCGGCCGGTCACGGGCCGACCCTGCCCGGGACCGTCGCCCTGGCCCGGCGGGTGACCAGCGCGGGCGCGGCGGCCTACGGGATCGGCGGCGGCGACCAGCTGGCCGCGGCCTGCACCCGCGCGCTGCCGGGCCCGCAGCTGCCCGAGTGGCTCGCGCCGATCGGCCTGATCGTGCCCGGGCAGCTGCTCACCGAGGTGCTGGCGGGCCGGCTCGGGCTGGACCCGGACCACCCGCGCGGCCTCAGCAAGATCACCCAGACCGCCTGACGCCGCCCGGTCCGTGGGCGGGCCGGTGCATGCCTGCCAGTTCGAAAACCGCTTCTGCGCGGTGGCAGGCGGCGCCTACGATCCGGGCGTGATGACCGGAAGGCCGGCCTGGCGCGAGGTTCAGCTGCGGGTCTCCCGTGAGCTGGGCGAGCCGGTGTCCGGTGCTGAGCCGCTCGTGCCTGCGCGGCGGTCAGGGATGACGTGGGCGGCCCGCGCCCAGCGAACCGGCGCGATCGTCGTCAAGCTCAGGTACGGCGACCGCGCGCAGGAGAAGACGCAATGGTGCGCGGCGCATCTGCCCGCGCTCGGGGCGCGCGGGTATCCGGTCCCGGCGATCCTGTGGCACGGCATGATCAGTGCTCAGTGGCACGTGACCGTGCAGAACCGGCTCCCCGGCCGTCCCCTTGCCGCGCTGGACGGGCCGGCGCTTGGCGCGCTGCTGCACCTGGTCGGGCTGCAGGCCGACGCCGGGATCCCGGCCGGCGACCGCGATTTCACCGGCTACGTGGCGAACGTGCTGTTCGATGACTGGGACCAGGTGTGGGCTGATGCGCCGCGGGCGTGCGCGGCGGCTGGCCCGCTGTGCGCGCGGCTGCGGCGCTGGCTCGAGCCCGTCTGGGGGCTGCGGCTGCCAGCAACCGACTATGCCCACAACGACCTGAATCTGTCGAACGTCCTGAGCGACGGGGCGATGATCACTGGGGTGGTGGACTGGGACGAGTTCGGGCTGGGCAGCCGCGCGCTGGACCTGGTCGCTCTCGCCGTGGACTGCGAGCGCCGCGGCGACCGCACCGCCACCGACCGCCTGCTGGCCGCAGCGGCCCAGGTGGCTGGCGACGACGGGCTGCGCTGCCTGGTCAGCTATCGCGCGATCGCCGGGCTCGCCGTTATCAGCCACGAGCGGCAGGCGTACGGCAGCTGCCTGGGGGATGAGGAGTGCGCGGCGTTCTCGGCCATTCTCGACAGGCCAGTCTAGGACTGGCGGAACACCTTGTGCTGGGCCGCCTGGGCCAGCGGGCGGAGCACCATCAGGTCCACGTTGAAATGCTGCGGCCTGGTCACCGCCCAGGTCACCGCCGCACCGATGTCCTCGGCGGTGAGCGGCTCGGCGACCCCGGCGTAGACCGCGGCGGCCTTGCCGGAGTCGCCGCGGAACCGGTTCAGCGAGAACTCGTCGGTCTTCACCATCCCGGGCGCGATCTCGATGACCCGGACCGGCTGGCCGCACAGCTCGAGCCGCAGCGTCGCGGCCAGGGCGTGCTCGGCGTGCTTGGCGGCCGCGTACCCGCCGCCGCCCTCGTAGGCGGCGAAGCCCGCCGTCGACGACATCACCACGACCGTGCCCGCGCCGCTGGCCACCAGGGCGGGCAGCAGCGCCTGGGTGACGTGCAGCGTGCCCAGCACGTTGGACTGGTACATGGCCAGCCAGTCCGCCGGGTCGCCGCCGGCCACGGTCTCCATCCCGATCGCCCCGCCGGCGTTGCAGACCAGCACGTCGCAGCGCTCCAGCGAGCCGGCGAACGCGGTGACCGCGGCCCGGTCGGTGACATCCAGCCGGGCGGCGGCGGCGCTCCCGCCGCCGGAGCGGATCTGCGCCGCGACGGCGTCGAGATGGTCCAGCCTGCGCGCGGCCAGGACCACGTGGTAGCCGGCCGCGGCCAGCTTGACCGCGGTGGCCGCTCCGATGCCGATGCTTGCCCCGGTGACGACGGCTGTGCGCTGCATGGGGTGATTCTGCCAGCCCGCCGGTAACTTACGATCGGTACGTGCCCGAGAGCTCGCGACCGTCCCGTCCTGCCCCCGCCGACAGCAGCACAGCGCAGGCCAGCGTGAGGCCGGCGGGCGGCAGGCTGCGCGGGGTGATCACCGACTGGGGCGGGGTGATGACCAACCCCATCGCCGAGACCATGAACGCCTGGCTCGAAGCCGACGGCATCGACAAGGCGAGCTACGCCGCGGTGATCCGGCCCTGGCTGGCGCAGGCCTACGACGGCGGCGCCGGGGTCAGCCCGGTGCACCTGCTGGAGCGCGGGGAGTGCGCGGACGAGGAGTTCGAACGGCAGCTCGCGGCGAGGCTGGTCCGCTTCGACGGTCAGCCGGTCGCCGCCGCCGGGCTGCTGGCCAGGATGTTCGCTGCCACCATCCTGGACCAGGCGATGCTGGGGCTGATGCGGGCGCTGCGCGGGTCCGGGGTGCGCACCGCGCTGCTGTCCAATTCCTGGGGCGGCACCGCCTACCCGAGGGAACTGTTTTCCGAGATGTTCGACGCGGTGGTGATCTCGGCCGAGGTCGGCATGCGCAAGCCGGAAGAGCGGATCTTCCGGCACGCGGCCGGCCTGCTCGGGCTGGCGCCGGACGAGTGCGTGTTCATCGACGACATCGAGGCCAACGTGCTGGCCGCCGAGGCGCTCGGCCTGGTCGGCGTGCGGCACGAGGACGCCAGGATGACGGCCGGCCTGCTGGCCGGCCTGCTCGGCGTCGCGCTGCCCTGACGTCTGGCTGACCGGCGGCGCCGCGCTGCCCTAATGTTGCGCTGTGGCCGACTATCCGCGGCCCTCCAGCGAGGGGCGCTCCGCCAATATGCGCGCCAATCGCCGCACCAACACCAAGCCGGAGCTGGCCCTGCGCCGGGCGCTGCACAGCCGCGGGTACCGCTACCGCGCCGACCACCGGCTCGACCTCGACGGCGGCGCGCGGGTCCGGCCCGACATCGCGTTCACCGCCAGGAAGGTCGCGGTGTTCGTCGACGGCTGCTTCTGGCACGGCTGTCCCGAGCACGGCTCCAGGCCCGCCCGCAACGTCTGGTACTGGGAGCCCAAGCTGCGCCGCAACGCCGAGCGGGACCTGGCCGCGAACGCCGCGCTCGCCGCGGCCGGCTGGGCGGTGGTCCGGGTGTGGGAGCACGAGCCGGTGGAGGCGGCGGTGGCCAGCGTGATCGCCGCGCTGGACCAGGCGCCGGCCCCGCGCCGCTCCCGCCAGAGCAAGACGGGCGCGCCTTCAGCGCTTCATCAGGAAACAGTCAGCGACTTATTAGGCGGTGTGCGCGGTTTATCCGGCCCGCCGCCGCCCGGGCTGGCACACTCGTGATCACCCTCGCCATCCCGCTGGGGAGCTTATGCGCGTTTACCTGCCCTGTACGCTGCCGAAACTGGCCGCGCTGCTGCGTGCCGGGCAACTCGGGCCGGCCCCGGTGCGCGGCTACGCGGTCACGCCCGCGCTGCGCGAGTGGTACTCCAGCGGTGATCAGGAGGAACTCGAGTACGCGGCGATGGCGCAGGCGGCCAAGGCATCGCTGCGGCTGCTCCAGGCCGACCCGCAGGCGCCGCCGCGCCGGGTGGTCGTGGCCGCCGAGCTCCCCGACCAGATCATCACCGACGTGGCCGGGTTCGACGAGCCCGCGCTGGTCGAGGTGGCCGCGCCGGTCGCCGTCGCGCTGATGGTGTCCGGGCACGTCGACGACCCGTACGCGGCGGGTGACATCAAGGCCGCGATCGGCGCGCTGACCGCCGCCGACTCCGGCGACGACGACGCCAGGTTCACCGTGGACAGCGCCGAGGGCCACGAGCTGCTCTGGTACGCGACCCAGGAGCTGCAGCACGTAGCCAGATGAACCGTTCGCGCGCCGCTCATGCGACGATGGACAGACCGCCGTCGAAGCCGGGTAACGCAGGGAGATTCGCGATGGATGCCGTCACCAACGTTCCTGTCCCAGCGAACGAGCCGATCAGGAGCTACGCGCCGGGCACCAGCGAACGCGCCGCGCTGGAGAGCCGGATCAAGGAGCTGGCCGGCGAGCGCGCCGAGCTGACCATGGCCATCGGCGGCCAGCGGCGGATGGGCGGCGGGCAGCGGGCCGCCGTGGTCCAGCCGCACAACCACCGGCACGTGCTCGGCGAGTACCAGAACGCCACCGACGAGGACGTCGCCGCGGCGATCGGCGCGGCCGCCAAGGCGGCGCCGGCCTGGCGGGAGCTGTCCTACGACGACCGGGCCGCGATCTTCCTGCGCGCCGCCGACCTGCTGTCGGGGCCCTGGCGGGCCACTCTCAACGCGGCCAGCATGCTCGGCCAGTCCAAGTCGGCGCACCAGGCGGAGATCGACGCGGCGGCCGAGCTGATCGACTTCTGGCGGTACAACGTGCACTACGGCCGGCGGCTGCTGGCCGAGCAGCCCCTGTCGGCGCCCGGCTCGTGGAACCGGCTGGAGTACCGGCCGCTGGAAGGCTTCGTGCTGGCGATCACGCCGTTCAACTTCACCTCGATCGCGGGCAACCTGCCGACCGCGCCGGCCCTGATGGGCAACGTGGTGGTCTGGAAGCCGTCGCACACCCAGCAGCTGGCCGCGCACTCCACGATGGCGCTGCTGGAGGCGGCCGGCCTGCCGCCCGGCGTGATCAACATGGTGACCGGCAGCGGCCAGCCGGTGTCCAGGGTGGCGCTGCCGCACCCCGACCTCGCGGGCGTCCACTTCACCGGCTCGACCGGCACCTTCCAGCACATGTGGCGGACCGTCGGGGAGAACATCGCCGGCTACCGCGGCTACCCGCGGCTCGTCGGCGAGACCGGCGGCAAGGACTTCGTCATCGCCCACCCGTCCGCCGACCCCGCGGTGCTGAGCACGGTGCTGATCAGGGGCGCGTTCGAGTACCAGGGGCAGAAGTGCTCGGCCGCCTCCCGTGCCTACATCCCGCGGTCGGTGTGGGACCAGATGGGCGACGACTTCGTCGCCGCGGCCAGGGCGCTGACCATCGGCGACGTGACCACCGACCTGTCCCTGTTCATGGGCGCGGTGATCGACGACAAGGCGTACGCGACCCACGCCGACGCGCTGGCCAGCGCGAAGACCAGGCCCTCGATCCAGGTGCTGGCCGGCGGCGAGGTCAGCGACAGCGACGGCTGGTTCGTCCAGCCGACGGTGCTGGCCTGCACCGACCCGGCCGACGAGGTGTTCAGCACCGAGTACTTCGGCCCGATCCTGGCGGTGCACATCTTCGACGACAACGCCTACGACCAGGTGGTCGCGCAGGCCGCGCAGGCGTCGCCGTACGCGCTGACCGGCTCGATCGTCGCGACCGACCGGGCCGCCATCGCGGCCGCGACGGACGCGCTGCGCTACACCGCGGGCAACTTCTACATCAACGACAAGCCGACCGGGGCGGTCGTCGGCCAGCAGCCGTTCGGCGGGGCCAGGGCCAGCGGCACGAACGACAAGGCAGGCTCGATCTTCAACCTGATCCGCTGGGTCAACGCCCGCACGATCAAGGAGCTGTTCGTCCCGCCGGTCGACTACCGCTACCCGTACATGGGCTGACCCGCTGGCCCGCCGCGCCGAAATGGGAACCCGATGATCAGCCGCCTGGTCCTGTGGAACGTCGACCTGACCCTGGTCGACGTGGCCAGGGTCTCCAGGGGCGCCTACGCCGACGCGTTCCGCAAGGTGACCGGGCGGCCGCTGGTGGCCCTGCCGAAGATCGCCGGCCGGGCGGACTCGGAGATCTTCTTCGAGGCGCTCGCGCTCAACCAGGCCGCCTCCGGCCCGGTCGACGCGGGCGGCCAGGAGCTGCTGGCCGACTACACCAGGGCGCTCGCGGACGCGTTCGCGGCCCGGCGCAGGGCGCTCACCGAGCAGGGGCGGCTGCTGCCGGGGGCCGGCGAGGCGGTCGCGGCGGTGGCCGGGCTGCCCGGGGTGGTCCAGTCGGTGCTGACCGGCTCGATCCGGCCGAACGCGGTCGCCAAGCTGGAGGCGTTCGGCCTGGCCGCCCACCTCGACCTGGAGATCGGCGGCTACGGGTCGGAGGTCTACCTGAAGGGCGCCCAGCTGATGGACATCCGCAGCCAGGCGGCGGCGAAGTACGGCGCCAGCGGGGGCCAGGGATCCGGCGGCGGGTTCAGCCCGGCGTCAACGGTGTACCTGGGCGATTCGACCAGGGACGTCGAGGCCGCCAGCACCGGGGGAGCGCGCTGCATCGCGGTGGCCAGCGGCCGGTCGACGGCCAGCGAGCTGCGCGCCGCCGGGGCCAGCCTGGTGATCGATGACCTCACCGGCACCGCCGCGGTGGTGGCCGCCATCAGCCAGCTGACCTCGCCGGTGTCGGCCAGCTGAGGGCGGGGCCCGCGGGTGGCCAGGGGGGCGGCAGGATGAGCGGCGCCGGGCTGACGGTCTACGGGGTCGCGGCCCTGACCTTCATGATGGCCATGTACGGGCTCGAGCAGCGGCACCGCGGGTTCGTCCTGGCGTTCGCGGCCGGCTGCCTGCTGGCCAGCAGTTACGGGTTCCTGTCCGGCGCGTGGCCGTTCGGCGCGGTCGAGGCGATCTGGGCGCTGGTCGCGTTCCGCCGCTACCTGCGCCAGGGCGGCCAGCCCGCCAGGTAGGCCGGCGGGCCGGCGTTTGCGATGATCCACCGGAGCGCCCATGCTGATGCCTATGCCAACCGAGAACCAGGGTGAGCCCGGGGGAGCCGCGACCACGCCGCGGCCGCCCGCTGGCCAGATCCCCGGCGCGGGGCGGGATTACGGCACGGTGCTCTGGGAGCCGGGGGCCAGCGTGCGGGCCGGCGCCAAGATCACCCGGTACGCGGACTGGCTGGCGCGCTCGCGCGGGCTGCGGCTGGCGGGCTACGACGAGCTATGGCGGTGGTCGGTCGGCTCCCCCGGCGAGTTCTGGGAGTCTATATGGGATTATTTCCGGGTGATCGGGACACGTGGCAGTGGCCCGGTGGTCAGCGGCGGCCCGATGCCCGATGTCTCGTGGTTCACCGGCGCGACCGTCAACTATGCCCAGAACGCGCTCCGGCTGGCCGACAGCGACCCGGACCGGACCGCGGTCATCTACCGGTCCGAAGGCGGCCGGTCCGGTGAGCTGAGCTACCGCGAGCTCAGCCAGCAGGTGGCCAGGGTCGCCGCCGGGCTGGCGGCGCTCGGCGTGAGCGCCGGCGACCGGGTGGCGGCCTACCTGCCGAACTCGCCGGAGGCGCTGATCGGGCTGCTGGCCGCCGCGAGCCTGGGCGCGATCTGGTCGTCCTGCTCGCCCGACTTCGGCTCCCGCAGCGTGATCGACCGGTTCGCGCAGATCGAGCCGAAGGTGCTGTTCGCGGTCGACGGGTACCAGTACGGCGGCAAGCCGTTCGACCGGCGGGCCGAGGTGGCCGGCATCGCGGCGGCGCTGCCCGGCCTGCAGGCCGTGATCATGGTCAGCTACCTGGCCGCCGCCGGGGCCGGGACCGGCCAGGGCAGCGGCGCGGCCGGGCGGCCGGCCGGCGTGCTGGACTGGGACCAGCTGCCGGGCGGGCCGGCCGGGCCGCAGCCGCGGTACGTGCCGGTCCCGTTCGGGCACCCGCTGTGGATCTTGTACTCGTCCGGTACCACCGGCCTGCCCAAGCCGATCGTGCACGGCCACGGCGGGATCGTCCTGGAGCACCTCAAGGCGATGGTGCTGCACCAGGACCTGGGCCCGGGCGATGTCTTCTTCTGGTACACCACGACCGGCTGGATGATGTGGAACTACCTGGCCGGCGGGCTGCTGGCGGGCGCGACCGTGGTGGCATACGACGGCAGCGCGACCTACCCGGGCACCGACGCGATCTGGCGGCTGGCGGCGCAGACCAGGGCCAGCTACGCCGGCACCGGCGCGCCATACCTGCTGGCCTGCCGCAAGGCCGGGCTGCGGCCGGCCGCGGAGCTGGACCTGTCGGCGCTGCGGGCGGTCGGCTCGACCGGGTCGCCGCTGCCGCCGGAGGGCTTCAGCTGGGTCTACGACGAGGTGGCCGGGCCCGGCCGGGACCTGATCCTCGGCTCGTTCTCCGGTGGCACCGACCTGTGCACCGGGTTCGTCGGCCCGTGCCCGCTGCTGCCGGTCCGGGCCGGGGTGATCTCCGGCCGCTGCCTGGGCGCCCTGGTGGAGGCGTTCGACCCGGCGGGCCAGCCGCTGACCGGCGAGGTCGGCGAGCTGGTGATCACCAGGCCGATGCCGTCGATGCCGGTCGGGTTCTGGAACGACCCCGGCCGCGAGCGGTACACCGCCAGCTACTTCGCCGACTACCCGGGGGTGTGGCGGCATGGTGACTGGATCATGATGCTGCCCGACGGCGGCTGCATCATCTACGGCCGGTCCGACGCCACCTTGAACCGGGGCGGCGTGCGGATGGGCACCAGCGAGTTCTACCGGGTGGTGGAGGGGCTGCCGGAGATCGCCGACAGCCTGGTGATCGACACCGGGCGGCTCGGCCAGGAAGGCCGGCTGATCCTCTACGTGGTGCCGGCGGCGGGGCACGGGCTCGGGCCGGAGCTGGACGCCAGGATCCGGGCCGAGCTGCGGGCCCAGCTGTCGCCGCGGCACGTGCCCGACGAGATCCACCAGGTCCCGGGCATTCCCAGGACGCTGTCGGGCAAGAAGCTGGAAGTGCCGGTGCGGAAGATCCTGCAGGGCACCCCGGTCGCCGCCGCGGCTGACCCCGACGCGCTTCCCAATCCCGAGGTGTTGCAGTATTTCGCCGTGCGGGGCGACCAGGACGGGCCGGGATGACCCGGGGCGGGCGCAGCTTCGGCGAGGAAGGCGGGCTGCTGACCTACGGCAGCTACCTGCGGCTGCCCGGGCTGCTCAGCCAGCAGCAGCCGCAGGCCGATCCGCCGGTCCACGACGAGCTGCTGTTCATCACCGTGCACCAGACCTACGAGCTGTGGTTCCAGCAGCTGCTGCACGAGCTGAGCGCGGCCAGGGACTGCATGGCGCAGGACCAGACCTGGCGGGCCCGCCAGCTGCTGCGCCGCGCGCACGTGATCGAGCGGCTGCTGGTCAGCCAGATCGACGTGCTGGAAACGATGACACCGCAGGATTTCCTCGAATTCCGGGCCTCGCTGTCGCCGGCCAGCGGCTTCCAGTCGGTGCAGTTCCGCGAGCTGGAATTCCTTTCCGGGGCAAAGGACCCGGCCTTCATCGCGCGGTTCAAGTCGCTGACCGGCCAGGAGCGGGCCCGGCTGGACAGGCGGCTGGCCGAGCCGTCACTGTGGGACGCGTTCACCGGGCTGCTGGCCGCGCGCGGGCTGGCCACCGGGTCGGCGGAGGAAATCAGGAGGTCACTGGTCCAGGTTGCCAGGGACCGGCCCAGTCACGATGATCTGTGGCAGCTCGCGGAGGACCTGCTGACTCACGATGAGATGGCCGGGCTGTGGCGGGCCAGGCACGTCCAGATGGTGGAACGCCAGATCGGCACGAAATCAGGCACCGGGGGCTCGACCGGTGCGCCGTACCTGCACGCGAGAGTGCCGCTGCGCTATTACCCGATGCTGTGGGAGCTGCGAGATTGGCTGTAGGAGCGCGGGCAGGCCAGCGGCGTCCGGAGCGGGATAAGGAAGTGGAGCCAATGTCGGACAACGAGGACGAGCAGAGGCAGGCACTGCTGACCGCGGCGGCGCGGGCCGCCACGGCCGGCCCCGCCGAAGCGATCGCGGGCGTCGGCGATCTGCCCGGCTACCTTGACGCCTATTTCCGGCACGTCGCCGTGGACGACCTCGCCCCGGCCGGGCCCGGGCAGATCGCCGCGATCGCGATCGAGCAGGCCAGGTTCGCCGGGTACCGGCCGCAGGGACGCGCGCTGGTCCGGGTCGGCCGCGGGGCCGCGACCGACCCGGCCAGGGGCGTGATCTCCATCGTCACCGACGACATGCCGTTCCTGGTCGACTCGATGACGATGGAGCTGGCCCGGCACGACCTGGTGCCGCGGCTGGTCGTGCACCCGCAGCTGCGGGTGCGCCGGGACGTCACCGGGGCGCTGCACGAGGTGATCGGGTGCGTCGACGGCGGCAAGGCCGAGCACGAGGAGATCGCCGAGTCGTGGACGCACATCGAGATCACCCGGCTCGCCGAGGACGAGGCCGCCGGGCTGGAGGCTGACCTGCAGCGGGTGCTCGGCGACGTGCGGGTGGCGGTCGAGGACTACCCGCGGATGCAGGCCAAGGCGGTGCTGCTGGCCGACGAGCTGGCCGCCGCGCAGGTGAGCCCGGCCGGCGACGCCACCCGCCCGGAGTCCGACGCCGAGGTCGAGGCGCTGCTGCGGTGGGTGGCCGACGATCACTTCACGTTCCTGGGATACCGCGAATACGACCTGGAGGAAGGCCCGGACGGGATGGCGCTGCGGGGCATCCCCGGCACGGGCCTGGGCATCCTGCGGCACGACAAGCGCGGCTCCAGCTCGTTCGCGGCACTGCCGCCCGAGGTCAGGGCCAGGGCCAGGGAGCCCAAGCGGCTGATCCTGACCAAGGCCAACTCGCGCTCCACCGTGCACCGGCCCGCCTACCTGGACTACGTCGCGGTGAAGCGGATCGACGCGGCCGGGCAGGTGACCGGCGAGTACCGGTTCCTCGGCCTGTACACCCACACCGCCTACACCGAGAGCATCACCCGGATCCCGGTGCTGCGCCGCCGGCTGGCCCAGGTGCTGGAGGCCGCCGGGCTGACCGCCGACAGCCACGACGGCAAGGACCTGGCCGAGGTGCTGGAGAGCTACCCGCGCGAGGAGCTGTTCCAGACCTCGGCGGCCGAGCTGACCCCGATCGCCGCCGGGGTGCTGCGGCTGCGCGAGCGCAGGCAGACCAGGCTGTTCCTGCGCAAGGACATCTACGGCCGGTACATGTCCTGCCTGGTGTACCTGCCCAGGGACCGGTACACCACCAAGGTCAGGCTGCGCGCGCAGGACATCCTGAGCACCGCCCTCGGCGGCGCGCAGACCGACTACAGCGCGATGATCGGCGAGTCGCCGGTGGCCCGGCTGTACATCGTGGTGCGGGCTCCGGCCGGGCAGCTGCTGCCCGACGTGGACGCGGACAGGCTGGAACGGCAGATCGCGGCGGCGGCCCGGTCGTGGGACGACGATTTCGCCGACGACGCGGTCCGGCTGCTTGGCGAGCAGCGCGCCCGCGCCCTGGTGTCGATGGTGGGCGAGGCGATCCCGGAGACCTACAAGACCGACGTGCCGCCCAGCGCCGCGGTCAGCGACCTGAAGATGGTGCTGCGGCTGCAGGAGTCCGGCGGCAACATCGCGTTCGAGCTGTGGGAGTCCGAGAGCTTCGTCGGCGGCACCCCGGTGACCGAGGAGAGCGCGGGCCAGGCCGCCGAGGGGCAGCCGCGGGTCTGGCGGCTGACGATCTACCGGACCGGGTCGCCGATCACGCTGACCGACGTGCTGCCGAGGCTGCAGCACATGGGGCTGGAGGTGGTGGACGAGCATCCCTACGAGTTCAGCACCGGGCAGCCGTTCTGGATCTATGACTTCGGGCTGCGGGGCAAGGCGGCGGGCGAGGCCGCGGCAGGCCCGGACGGCAGCCGGCCGCGGGTGTCGCTGGACACGGTCAAGCCGCTGTTCGAGGACGCGCTCGGCGCATTGTGGCGCGGCGGCATCGAGGACGACGGGTTCAACGCCCTGGTGCTGGACGCGCACCTGACCTGGCGGCAGGCGATGGTGCTGCGCGCCTACGCCAAGTACCTGCGCCAGACCGGCAGCACGTTCAGCCAGGACTACATCGAGCAGGTGCTGGCCTCGAACATCACCATCACCCGGCTGCTGGTGCGGCTGTTCGAGTCCCGGTTCGACCCGGACCGGCGGGCCGGCGAGACCGAGCGCAGCGAGGCGATCACCGAGGAGATCCGCGGCGAGCTGGACGAGGTCGCCAGCCTGGACCAGGACCGGATCCTGCGCGCCTACTGGGGCCTGATCCAGGCCACCTTGCGGACCAACCACTTCGACTCCAGGCAGGCGCCGTACTTCGTGGTGAAGCTGGACGCCGCGCAGGTGCCCGACCTGCCCGCGCCCCGGCCCAAGTTCGAGCTGTTCGTGTACTCGCCCCGGTTCGAGGGCGTGCACCTGCGGTTCGCCGACGTGGCCAGGGGCGGGCTGCGCTGGTCGGACCGGCGGGAGGACTTCCGCACCGAGATCCTCGGCCTGGCCAAGGCACAGGAGGTGAAGAACTCGGTCATCGTGCCGTCCGGCGCCAAGGGCGGCTTCGTCTGCAAGCAGCTGCCCGACCCGGGGGACCGGGAGGCTTACCAGGGCGAGGTGCTGGCCTGCTACCGGATGTTCATCCGGGCGATGCTGGATGTCACCGACAACCTCGAAGCCGGCCAGGTGGTGCCGCCGGCCGGCGTGTTCAGGCACGACGGCGACGACCCTTACCTGGTGGTCGCGGCCGACAAGGGCACCGCCACCTTCTCCGACACCGCCAACGAGATCGCGGCCGAGCGCGGCTTCTGGCTCGGTGACGCGTTCGCCTCCGGCGGGTCCGAGGGCTACGACCACAAGAAGATGGGCATCACCGCGCGCGGCGCCTGGGAGTCGGTCAAGTTCCACTTCCAGACCCTCGGCGTCGACGTCGACCAGGCCCCGTTCACGGTCGCCGGGATCGGCGACATGTCCGGTGACGTGTTCGGCAACGGGATGCTGCTGTCGCGGCAGATCAAGCTGGTGGCGGCGTTCGACCACCGGCACGTCTTCCTCGACCCCGGCCCGGACCCGGCGGCCAGCTTCGCCGAGCGCGGCAGGCTGTTCGCGCTGCCCCGGTCCTCGTGGGCCGACTACGACCAGTCGCTGATCTCGGCCGGCGGCGGCATCTGGCCGCGCAGCGCCAAGTCGGTACAGATCAGCCCCCAGGCCAGGGCGGCGCTCAGGCTCGACGACCACGTCACCGCGCTGGCGCCCGACCAGCTGATCTCGGCCATCCTCGCCGCACCGGTCGACCTGCTGTGGAACGGCGGCATCGGCACCTACGTCAAGGCGACCGCGCAGACCCACGCCGACGCGGGCGACCGGTCCAACGACGCGGTCCGGATCGACGCCTCACAGCTGCGCGCCCGGGTGATCGGCGAGGGCGGGAACCTCGGCCTGACCCAGGAGGCCAGGATCGAGTACGCGCTCGGCGGCGGGCTGGTCAACACCGACTTCATCGACAACTCCGCGGGCGTGGACACCTCCGACCACGAGGTCAACATCAAGATCCTGCTCGACGGCGCGGTCCGGGACGGCGAGCTGACCAGCGCCGAGCGGGGCGACCTGCTGCACCAGATGACCGGCGAGGTCGGCACCCTGGTCCTGCAGCACAACTACCTGCAGAACCGCACCCTGGCCGCGTCCAGGGCGCAGGCCGACTCGATGCTGCACGTGCATTCCCGCTACATCCGCAAGCTGGAGCGGGACCGGCGGATCCGGCGGCGGCTCGACGTGCTGCCCGACGACAAGGAGATCGCCGAGCGGCGGTCGGCCGGGACCGGGCTGACCGCGGCGGAGTTCTCGGTGCTGCTCGCCCATACCAAGATCGCCTCGGCGCAGGAGATCCTCGCCTCCCGGCTGCCCGACGACCCGTTCCTGCGCGGGGTGCTGACCGACTACTTCCCTGTCCCGCTCCGGCAGCGCTACGCCGGCCGGATGAGCGCGCATCCGCTGCACCGGGAGATCATCACCTCCGCGGTGGTCAACGACATGGTGGACCGGTCCGGGATCACCTTCGTGTTCCGGCTGAACGAGGAGACCGGGGCGTCGGTGCCCGACATCACCGCTGCCTGGCTGGTGGCCAGGGAGGTCTTCGACATGCCCGGGTTCTGGGCGCAGGTGGCCGCGCTGGACGGGCAGGTCGGCACCTCGGTGCAGATCCTGCTCACGCTGGAGGGCCGCAAGCTCACCGAGCGGGCCGCCCGGTGGCTGCTGCACAGCCGCCGCGCGTCGTTCGACATCAGGGAGACGACCGACTTCCTGGCCGGCGGGGTGCTGATCGTCGGGATGGGCCTGCCCAAGATGCTGGCCGGCCGGGACCTGGCCGGGTTCGAGGAGCGCCGCGACCTGTACACCTCGCACGGGGTGCCCGCCGACCTGGCCGACCGGACCGCCGCCATGGTGCCCGCCTACTCGGCGTTCGACATCGTCGACACCGCCGCGAGCATCGGCCGCTCGGTCGAGGAGACCGCCGAGGTGTACTTCGACCTGGCCGACCGGCTGCAGATCACCAGGCTCAGGGACCGGATCACCTCGCTGCCCAGGGACGACCGGTGGAACACCATGGCCCGCGCGGCGCTGCGCGACGACCTGTACAACGCGCACGCCGCGCTGGCCAAGGACGTGCTGATGGTCACCGGGCCGGGCAGCCCGGAGGAGCGGCTGGCCGCCTGGGCCCAGCGCAACGACCCGGCGGTGCGCCGGGCCACCCAGACGCTGACCGAGATCTGGGAGAGCGACCGGTTCACCGTGGCCACCCTGTCGGTCGCGGTGCGGGCGATCAGGACCCTGGTGGCGGCCAGCATCCTGCCCGGCTGAGCCCGGCATCCTGCAAGGGGTAAGCCCGGCATCCCGCAAGGGGTAAGGGACAGACCGGCCCGGCGGAAACGGCCCGCTTGTCAGCCTCGCGTAGGCTTTCCCGCATGGCTACCGATCGAGCCGGCGAGCTAGCTGAGCTGTCGTCCAAGCTTGCCAGCATCGAAGCCGTCCTCAACCCGGACGCGATGCGCAAGGAGGCCGACGCCTTGCGCGAGCGTGCCGCCGATCCTGGCCTGTGGAACGACCAGGAGCAAGCGCAGCTGGTTACCCGCAGGCTGTCCTATCTTGACGGCGAGATTACCCAGCTAGAGCGGCTGCACCAGCGGCTGGACGACACCAAGGTGATGTTCGAGCTGGCCGACAGCGAGAACGACGAGCCGACCCGCGCGGAGGCCACCAGGGACCTGAGCGGGCTGCGCAAGGAGATCGACCAGCTGGAGATCCGGACGCTGCTGTCGGGTGAGTACGACGCCAGGGAGGCGCTGATCTCGATCAACGCCCAGGCGGGCGGCGCGGACGCGGCCGACTGGGCCGAGGGGCTGCAGCGGATCTACCTGCGCTGGGCCGAGCGGCACGGCTACCCGACCGAGGTCTACGACACCTCCTACGCCGAGGAAGCCGGGATCAAGTCCACCACGTTCGCGATCAAGGCCCCGTACGCCTACGGGACGCTGCGCGGCGAGCACGGCACCCACCGGATGGTCCGCATCTCCAAGTACGACAACCAGGGCCGCAGGCAGACCTCGTTCGCCGGGGTGGACGTGATCCCGGTCGTGCAGCAGGCCGACCACATCGAGATCCCCGAGGACGAGCTGCGGATCGACGTGTTCCGCTCCAGCGGGCCCGGCGGCCAGGGGGTCAACACCACCGACTCGGCGGTCCGGATCACCCACCTGCCCACCGGGATCGTGGTGTCCTGCCAGAACGAGCGCAGCCAGATCCAGAACCGGGCGACCGCCATGGCCGTCCTGCAGGCCAAGCTGCTCGAGCGCAAGCGGGAAGAGCAGCAGGCCAAGATGGCTGAGCTGCGCGGTGACCACGCGGGCAGCTGGGGCACCCAGATCCGCAACTACGTGCTACACCCGTACCAGAACATCAAGGACCTGCGGACCGGGCTTGAGACCGGCAACACCGCCGCGGTGCTCGACGGCGAGATCGATGACTTCATCGAGGCCGAGATCCGCTGGCTGCGAACCCAGGGCCTGTAGCCGGCTGCCCGGGCGGGTCAGGCGGCCAGGTGCTGCAGGGCCAGCGCCATCAGAACCAGGACGACCAGCAGCACCGCGAGCAGCGGCACGGTCAGGCCCGAGCCGTGATGGTGGTGGATACGCGCGCGTGCCGCCTGGCAGACCTGGCACCGGCCTTCTGCGACCGGTCCCGCGCACTGGGCACAGATCAGGTGCTCGCAGCTCATTGGCGTCCTTCCGGGCCGGTGCCACCCGGTCACTTCGACGATGTTGGACGTTCCTAGCCAGTTTCCCCCCTAGACTGGCCGGTGGCCAAACCGGGGCGCTGCTTGGCGCGCCGGCCGGCAGTCCGCATCCCCCCGAGCGCGCGTGATGGGTCCGATTTGATCCACTTCGATAACGTCACCAAGATGTATGCGAACCAGAGTCGTCCCGCCCTGGAGAGCGTCAACCTGGACGTCGAAAAGGGCGAGTTCGTCTTCCTGGTCGGGCCGTCGGGATCGGGCAAATCGACGTTCCTGCGGCTGGTGCTCAAGGAGGAACGGCCAACGGAGGGCAGGATCCACGTCGCAGGCAAGGACCTGGCCCGGCTCACCAACTGGAAGGTGCCGCATCTGCGCCGCCGGATCGGCTGCGTCTTCCAGGACTTCCGGCTGCTGCCGCAGAAGAACGTCTACCAGAACATCGCCTTCGCACTGGAGGTCATCGGCAAGCCGCGGCGGTTCATCCGCAAAGTGGTCCCCGAGGTCATCGACCTGGTCGGGCTGGAGGGCAAGCGCGACCGGATGCCCGACGAGCTGTCCGGCGGCGAGCAGCAGCGGGTCGCCATGGCCCGCGCGTTCGTGAACCGCCCGATGATCCTGCTCGCCGACGAGCCCACCGGGAACATCGACCCGGCCACGTCCATCGGCATCATGAAGGTGCTCGACCGGATCAACAGGACCGGGACCACCGTCGTCATGGCCACCCACGATGCGGCGATCGTGGACTCCATGCGTAAGCGCGTCATCGAACTCGAATACGGCAAGGTGGTGCGCGACCAGTCGCGCGGCGTCTACGGCCAGGCTTACTGACCGGCTTGCGGCGGACTACCCCGAGGGATCATTGACATGCGTGTGCAGTTTGTCTTCCATGAGGTCTGGATCGGCCTGCGCCGGAACCTGACCATGACGATCGCCCTGGTGGTGGTGGTGGCGATCAGCCTCTCGCTGCTCGGCACCGGCTTGCTGTTCGTCCGCCAGGTGGAGATCACCAGGAGCTACTGGCAGGGCCGGGTGCAGCTGTCGGTATACCTGTGCACCGATGTCAGTTCCAGCCCGCAGTGCACCAAGAACGGGCCGGCCACCGCCGCCGAGCGCCGCCAGGTCAGCCAGGACCTGTCCAGGATGCCGCAGGTGTCCGACGTCAGCTACGTCTCCCAGCCGCAGGCCTACGCCCAGTTCAAGTCCGAGTTCCCGACCATGGCCGGGTACGTCACCTCCGGCGAGATCCCCGACTCGTTCCAGGTCAAGCTCAGGAACACCCAGGCGGACACCAGCGTGGTGGCCGAGACCGTGAACGGCGCGCCCGGGGTGGACGAGATCATCGACAACTCCGCGATCCTGGACAAGTTCTACAAACTGCTCGACGGCGCCAGGAACGCGGTCGTCGTCATCGCGATCATCCTGATCATCGCCGCCATCCTGCTGGTCGCGAACACGATCAGGCTGTCGGCCTTCAACCGGCGCCGGGAGACCAGCATCATGCGGCTGGTCGGGGCCTCCAACTTCTACGTCCAGCTGCCGTTCCTGGTCGAGGGCGTGATCGCGGGCATGTTCGGCTGGCTGATCGCGGCCGGGCTGCTGGTCGCGGTGAAGACGCTGTGGCTGGATACCCTGCAGCAGTACTTCCAGTTCAACGTGCAGCTGAACACCGCGGACCTGGTCGAGGTGATCGTCCTGGCGATGATCCTCGGCGTCTTGCTGACCGGCGCCACCTCGTTCCTCACCCTGCGGCGCTACCTGCGCGTGTGAGGCCCGGGGAAGGAATGTGGCTGCCGAGCAAGGCAAAAAGATCGTCGCCAGGAACCGGCGAGCGCGATACGACTACCACATCGAGGACGTGATCGAGGCAGGCCTGGTGCTCACCGGCACGGAGGTCAAGTCGCTGCGGGCCGGGCGGGCCTCGCTCACCGACGGGTTCGGCCAGGTCGATGATCACGAGGCATGGCTGCACGGCGTGCACATCCCGCAGTACACGCAGGGGACCTGGACCAACCACGAGCCGCGCCGGACCCGTAAGCTGCTGCTGCACCGCAAGGAAATCGACAGGCTTGCCGCCGCGACCGCGGAGCGAGGCTTGACTCTGGTCCCGCTTTCGCTGTACTTCAAAGACGGGAGAGCTAAGGTCGAGCTGGCCGTGGCCCGTGGCAAGCGCACCTACGACAAGCGCCACGACCTGGCGCGGCGGGATGCTGCCAGAGAGGTTGACCGTGCCCTGCGGCGGCGAAGATAGCGGAGCGCGCGACGATGGTCCGCACGCGTAGCCGCGGGGCGCACGCCTCGGGTCAGCGTGCTCCGATACGAGCGACCCGGGCCAGGGGGGCCCGGGCGGCGGGGGACAGGCGGGTCGGGGAACAACGGGTGGGTCGCGGGCTTTCGCGCTCTGCGCGATTCAGGGTGGCGGCAGCCGCTGGCGCTGTCGTCCTGCTCGGGGTGGCCCTGGCGCTGGGCGGCGGCAAGCCGGACGTGTCCGCCGAGCCGACCGTGCAGCTGTTCCTGACCAACTGGGCGAACGCCCGCTACAAGACGGCCGCGGCCCAGACCACCGGCAAGCCCGCGCAGGTAGCGGCCGCGCTGGCCGGGCTGGACCAGCAGCTCGACGCCGACGACCTGGCCCTGGCGATGGGCCCGATCCGGCAGCAGGGCGACAGCGCGACGGCGCGGTTCCGGGCGACCGTCAACCTGGGTTTCAACGGCGCGTCCTGGACCTACGACGGCCACTTCGCGCTGCGCAGGCTGGCCTCTGGCTGGAAGGTGCTGTGGCAGCCCTCGGTGGTGGTGCCCGGGCTGCGGCCGGGGCTGCGGCTCGCGGTGGTCTCCAGCGTGCCGCCGCGGGCGCCGCTGCTGGACTCGGCCGGCCAGCCGCTGACCCAGCCCGCGCTCACCTACGTCATCGGGGTCTACCCGGGCAAGCTGGCCGACCAGCAGGCCACCGCGGCCCGGCTGGCCAGGGCGACCGGGATCGACTCCGCAGAGCTGCTGAGCCAGCTCCAGGTGGCGCCGGCGGGCCGGTTCCTGAAGCTGGCGCGGCTGTCGCCGGCTGACTACGACGCGATCAGCGCCAGGCTGTCCCGGGTGCCCGGGCTGATCGTCCGGCAGCAGGACTTGCGGCTGTTCGACAGCATCGCCAGCCCGGTCACCGGGGCGATCGGCGCCGAGACCTCCGGCGCGCTGCGGGACGCGGGCATCCCGTACCGGCCAGGCGCCACCGTCGGGCTGTCTGGCCTGCAGCAGGCCTACCAGCGCACCCTGGTCGGCACCCCGACCACCAAGGTGGTCACGGAGGACCGGGCCGGCAAGGTGGTGTCGGTGCTGCACCGGTGGACCGGCAAGCCGGGTACCCCGGTGCGGACCACCATCAACCGGGCGGTCCAGCAGGCCGCCAACCAGGCGGTCGGGTCGGTATCCACCGCCGCGACCATCGTCGCGATCCGCCCGGCCACCGGCCAGATCCTGGCGGTGGCCAACCACGCCGGGCCGCACGAGCCGGTGCTGCAGCCGCTGGCCGGGCACTACCAGCCCGGCCAGGCGTTCACGATCGTGTCCACCGCCGCGCTGCTGGCCCGCGGCTTCAGCCTGGACACCCCGATCCCGTGCCTGCCCGCCAACCCGATCGGCGGGGAGAGCTTCGTGAACCTCCCGCCCGTGCCCGACCTGGGCACCCAGCCGCCGTTCCAGACCGACTTCGCGCACGCCTGCCGGACCGCGTTCGCCGGGCTGTCCTACAAGCTGACCGGCAAGCAGCTGCTCGCGGCCGCCCGGTCCTTCGGCCTCGGCGCGGACTGGCAGCTGCCGCTCAACGGCGTGTTCGCCGGGTCGATGCGCCAGCCGGCCGGCATCGCCGAGCTGGCGGCCGACTCGGTCGGCAACGGGACCGTGCTGGCCAGCCCGTTGCAGATGGCGGTGATCGCCGGCGCGGTGGCGTCTGGCCGCTGGCACGCCCCGTCGCTGGTGACCAGCCAGCCTGATCTGGCACCGGCGGGGACTTCCGCGTTCAGCTCCCAGGTGGTCCAGAATCTACGGACGCTCATGCGGGCCACGGTGACCAGCGGCGCGGGCCGGCCGGCCGGGGTCTCCGGCCAGGCCGTCTACGGGCAGGTCGGCACCGCCACCCTCGGCCCCGCGCCGGGCACCACCAAGGTGAGCTCGGCCAAGCCGGGCAAGGCCGCCGCCAGCGCCACGGCAGCGACCGGCAAGTGGGCCAGCTGGTTCGTCGGGTACCGCGACGGGGTGGCCTTCGCGGTGCTCGAGGTGACCTCCGGCCCGTCGAACTCGGCGGCCAGCGTCGCCGGGGCGTTCCTGCACGGGTTCCCGGCCGGCTCCTGACCCCGCGCCCAGCCGCCGGGCCCCGGTTACCGGATACTGACGGTAACCTTGCCAGCCTTTTGGTTACGGGGAGCAACCTTCATACTTCGCTGCGCGTCTTACCTAATGACTGGGGTGCCGCTTGGGGGGTTGCGGCCCAGTCACCTGTGGAGCCGGGCCTCATCTCGGGGGAGGCCCGGAATTCCCGGCCGGCTCCGACCCTGCCGGTCCACCCCCGTGGGCGCACATCTTCGGCCACCGCCAGCGCCCACGGGGGCTTCTTCATGTCCCGGGCGGCCGCGCGGGGAAGAAGGCTGGCGGCTGGCCGGTTATGCTAGGGGTACAACTGAATATTGGGGGTGACTGGCTTCGACTTCGGTAGTTGACCCAGGGGAAGCGGGCCGAGGGTCGCGGTGATGACCTCGTTAATCCTGTGACCGCGCCAATTAAGTGCCAATAAAACGCGCACTCACCTCGCCCTCGCGGCCTGACCGCGAGTTAGGGGTTGTCAGCCCGGGAGTTCCTCCGGCCCGGTGCCTGGCATCAGCTAGGAGGATCCACCGTCTAGCCCGGCCGCGGGACTAGGCGGGACACCAGACAGCGGCTGAGCCCGTACGGCGGCTGGCCTGCAAGGCCGCCGGGGCCGAGAAAATCAGCGCAGGCTGCGCCCGGAGAAGCCCTGGAGAGGTGCTGAAGGACGCGGGTTCGATTCCCGCCACCTCCACGCCAGTGACGCGCCCGGCCCGGGCCCTCGTCATGACGAGGGCCCGGGCCGGGCGCGTCGTCGCGTCAAGAGCAGCCAGCCGATGCCCAGGGCGCTCGTCCAGGACGCGCAGATACCCGGGGCCTGAGCCAGCACGGCCGCGCCGCGGTCATCGCACCCAGGACGGGATCAGCCGGGCCAGCCGGGCCCGGTCGGTGACCGCGTGGATGGACCTCACGCAGCCATCGG
>DATBGO010000123.1:0-3228 GCA_036558005.1 Streptosporangiaceae bacterium
TGCTGGCCGCGCTGCCGGGCCGGTTCCTCATCGCGGTCGACGACGGGACCGGCGGGGCCGGCCTGCCCGCCAGCGACCTCGGGCTGTGCTGGGCGGCCGGCCGGCTGAGCGTGTTCGTCGCCGGCCGCCCGGCCGGGGTCCGGCTGCCGCCCGCGCTCGCCGTCGCGGCGGTCACCGCCGCCGCCCGCTGCGCGGCCGGCCAGGGCATCGGCCAGAACGCTAGCCGCATCGCGGACCTGCCGCGCAGCGCCCAGTCAGCCATCCGCGCAGCCACCAAGGCGGACAGGAACTCGGCCGGCCCGGCGGGCCCACCGCCGGATTGGCAGGCGGGGGGCGGTGAGGCCCGGTTGCCGTTGGGGATTGCCGCGGCCGGCGGGGAAGCGGGCGGGGCGGCCGTGGTGGTCGCCGCGCCGCTGGGCCGGCTGACCGCCGGGCAGATGGCGCTGATCGGCGCGCTGCTGCGGGCCAGGGCGATCGTCCGGCTGGCCGCGGCCGGCCGGGTGGTGATCCCGGTTTCCGCCGGACCAGCCGCCGCGCTGGACCGGCTGGCCGCGGCCGGCCTGGTCACCCGTGACGACGACGGGCTCGCCGACGTCACCGCGTGCAGCGGCGCTGCCTGCAGCCGGTCGGTCGCGGACGTGCGGGCGCTGGCCCGCCGGGTGCCCGGTCACCGCCGCACTCACTGGGCGGGCTGCGCCCGGCAGTGCGGCTGCCCGGCCGACGCCGAGCCGGTCATCGCCGTGGACGCCGGGCACGTCGTGCCGCCCGGCCAGTCCCGGCCCCAGCCGGTCACCCTGCTGCCCGGGCCCGCGCTGCGACCCGGGCCTGAGCTGGCGGTGCCGCGGTGACCGCCGGCGGCGCCCGCGCGGGCAGCGCCGGGTACGAGCGGGACGGGACCAGGATCTACGCCCAGTCGTTCGCGATCATCCGGGCCGAGGCCGACCTGAGCGCGGTGCCCGCCGACCTGGAGCCGGTCGCGGTCCGGATGATCCACGCCTGCGGGATGACCGACCTGCCCGCGGACCTGGCCTGGTCGCCGGGAGCCGGGACGATAGCCCGCCAGGCGCTGGCCGGCGGCGCGCCGGTGCTGTGCGACTCGGCGATGGTCGCATCCGGGATCACCCGGGCCCGGCTGCCCGCGGCCAACGACGTCGTCTGCGCGCTGGCCGACCCCCGGGTGCCCGGAATTGCCGCTGACCTGGGCACCACCAGGTCGGCGGCCGCGGTCGAGCTGTGGCGGGACGCTCTGGCCGGGTCGGTCGTCGCGATCGGCAACGCCCCGACCGCGCTGTATCACCTGCTGGAGATCCTGGCCGCCGGCGCGCCCAGGCCCGCGGCCGTGCTCGGCCTGCCGGTCGGGTTCGTCGGGGCGGCCGAGTCGAAGGAGGCGCTGGCGGCGAGCCCGCTGGGTGTTCCGTTCCTGATCGTGCGCGGCCGCCGCGGCGGCTCGGCGCTGGCCGCGGCGGCGGTCAACGCGCTCGCCGGGAGGCCCGAGTGACCGGGCGGCCGGGCCGGCTGACCGGCGTGGGCGTCGGGCCGGGCGACCCGGACCTGGTGACGTTCCGGGCCGCGAAGATCATCACCGCCGCCGACGTGATCGCCTACCACTGCGCCGCGCACGGGCGCAGCATCGCCCGCGCGGCCGCGCTGCCTTACCTGCGCGCGGGCCAGCTGGAGGAAGTGCTGCGCTACCCGGTGACGACGGAGCAGGCCAGCCATCCGGGCGGTTACCCGGCGGCGCTGGCCGACTTCTACGCCGAGGCGGAGCAGCGGCTGGCCGGGCACCTGGCCAGCGGCAGGGACGTGGCCGTGCTGTGCGAGGGCGACCCGGCGGTCTACGGCTCCTACCAGCACCTGCACCAGCGGCTCAGCGGCCGGTTCGCCGCCTCGGTCGTGCCGGGGATCTCGTCGGTGAGCGCCGCCGCGGCGGCCGCCGGGGTGCCGCTGGTCCAGCATGACGAGACGCTGACGATACTGCCGGGCACGCTGCCGGCCGGAGAACTGCGGGCCAGGATGGCCGGCGCGGACGCGGTGGCGGTGCTCAAGCTGGGCCGGTCCTTCGGCCGGGTCCGCGCCGCGCTGGAGCAGGCCGGCCTGCTGGACCGGGCCCGCTACGTCGAGCGCGCCGGTACCAGCCAGCAGCAGGTCAGCGCGCTCGCCGAGGTCGACCCGGCGCAGGTCCCTTACATGGCGCTGGCGCTGGTGCCCGGCCGGGGCCCGCGCCCGGACCCGCGGTCCGGGCCGCGGCCAGACCCGCGGCCAGAACCCCAGCGCGACCTGCCGCCGGAACCCCGGCACGCCCCGGAACCCCAGCCCGGCGCGCGGCCGGGGGTGACCGTGGTGGGCCTGGGCCCCGGCGACCCGGCCTGGCTGACCCCGGAGGCGGCCGCCGCCGTCGCGGCCGCGACCGACCTGGTCGGTTACCGTCCCTACCTGGCCCGCGTCCCGGTCCGGCCGGGGCAGCGGCGGCACGCGTCCGGTAACACCGTCGAGGCGCAGCGGGCCGAGCTCGCGCTCAGCCTGGCCGCGCAGGGCCGCCGGGTCGCGGTGATCTCCGCTGGCGACCCTGGCGTGTTCGCGATGGCGTCCGCGGTGCTCGAGCAGGCCAGCGCCGGGGACGGCCGGTGGGACGAGGTCGCGGTGCGGGTGCTGCCCGGCGTCACCGCCGCGCACGCGGTGGCCGCCAGGGCGGGCGCGCCGCTGGGCCACGACTACTGCGTGATCAGCCTGTCGGACCGGCTCAAGCCGTGGGAGGTCATCGCGGGCCGGATCGAGCGGGCCGCCGAGGCTGACTTCGTGCTGGCGTTCTACAACCCGGCGTCGCGGACCCGGACCTGGCAGCTTCCCGCGGTGCGGGACCTGCTGCTGCGCCACCGTGACCCGGCCACCCCGGTGGTGGTCGGCCGGGCCGTCGGCCGGCCGGACGAGCGGTTGCAGGTGACCACGCTGGGCGACTTCGACCCCGGCGGCGTGGACATGTCCACGCTGCTGATCGTCGGCTCCAGCGCGACCCGGGTAGCGCAGCGACCGGACGGCCCGGTGGTGTTCACGCCGCGTCACTACGGTGAAGCTGGCGCCGCAGCCAGCGCTCGGCGGCAGCGGCGCAATCGCAGTGCTCGCCGCCAGGCCGCGGCGGGCGGCGGATCATGACGACCGGGATGCCGAGCTGGCGGGCGGCGGCGAGCTTGCCCGCGGTCAGCTCTCCCCCGCTGTTCTTGGTGACCAGCA
>DATBGO010000124.1:0-4416 GCA_036558005.1 Streptosporangiaceae bacterium
AGCAGACGTCGGCGTCCCCGTCGGCAATTGCGCAGCTCAGCATCCGGGAAAGGGAGCTGGTCACCCTCGTCGCGCAAGGTCACACCGACGCCCAGATCGCGGCCCAGCTGTACATCAGCGTGAGCACCGTCCGCTCCCACCTGGACCGCATCCGCGATAAGACCGGGTGCCGGCGCCGCGCCGACCTGACGCGGCTGGCCCTGCAGGCGGGCCTCGTCTAGCCCCTGCTGCTTTCCGGACACACAGCGGGCCGGTCGCCGGCCCGTTCGGCTGTGGGCAGTTCTGCCCATCGGCTGCCTGGCCCCGAAAGGGGCAACCCGGCCTCTGCCCCCGGCGTACCCGGCGGGCCCAACCTGGCGGTGAGGGCCAGGGCAAACCCGCCAGGCCCCAGGCAGTCAGGAGAAAGCCATGTTTAACCAGCCGCACATCGCCCGCCAGATCGCCCAGCAGCGCCAGCGCGAGATGGCCGCGCAAGCCAGCCAATGGCGGCTGCGCCGCCGGCTCCGAGCCGAAGCAACCCGGCCTCGTGCCGCGGACGCTGCGGCCCGGCCCAACCCGAGCTGGCAGAGGCGGGCCCGGGCGGTATTGCGCGCGCTCGCCCAGCGCCCGGCCTTCCGCCGTCCGGCCATCTGACCCTAGGCGAGGCCCGCCTGCAGGGCCAGCCGGGTCAGGTCGGCGCGACGCCGACTGCCGGTCTTGTCGCGGATGCGGTCCAGATGTGAGCGGACGGTGCTCACGCTGATGTACAGCTGGGCGGCGATCTGGGCGTCGGTGCGGCCCTGGGCGACCAGGGTGACCAGCTCCCGTTCCCGGTCGCTGAGCTGGGGCAAAACGCTAGGCGATGGCGCCGCTTGTGAGTCCGGGGCGGTGAGCATGGCCGCGAACTCGACCGCAGTGGCCAAGGTCATCGCCCGGCCGCGTTCCTCGGCCGCCCGCGTCGTGGCCGATCCCAGCGCCTGCTCGGCCCGGCGCAGGGGTTCCTGGCGGCGGTCCTCATCTTGCGGCAGATCGGGCGCGCCCTCATAGGCGGCGAGCGCCGCAAATAGCGTGATCACTTCGGCCCAGCGGCCCATCGCTGCGCACCAGTGCGCGCAGGTGTCCAGGCCGCCGGCCAGGCGCAGCCAATCGCCGATGCGCGTGGCGATCTCGAGCGATTCGTGCAGATGAGCCGCGGCGTCGGCCTGGCGTCCGGCTATCAGGTCCAGCTCGGCCATGACGACCAGGGCGTTTGCCTGCTCCTCCAGGTCGCCTGCCTCCCGGGCCCAGGCCAGTTGGTCCGCGCAGCTGCGCTCGGCGGCGGTGACCTGGCCGGTCCCCATCAGGGCGTTCGTCAGGCAGCTAACGCACCATCGGGCCACCCAGCCAGGAACACCGGCCGGGTGGATGCCGCAGGCTTGCTGCGCCAACTCCAGGGAGGTCTCGAAGTCGCTGGCGTACTGCGTCACGACACAGAGCTCGCAGAGCGCCAGCGCCTCGGCCGCCGGGTCGCCGAGGTCCCGGGCCGCCGCTACGGCGCGCCGGGCAGTCTCGGCCGCCTCGGGGACCCGGCCGAGGTTCCGCAGGACCCCCGACCTGCCGACCAGGCCCTCGATCAGTTCGGTTGACGGGCCGGCGGCGGCCAGGGCGTCGCTGACGGCTGTGTAATGGCCGAGCGCCGCAGTAAGGTCGGCCGCGCGTTCCGCCAGGCGGCCGAGCCAGAGCTGCGCGGCTCGGCCCACATCCTCATCACCGGCCGCGCGTTCCGCGGCGGCACGCAGCAGCGCGTACCCGGCCACGGCACGGCCGCGCAGTAGCCACCACGGGGACAGGGCCGTAGCCAGGCGCAGCGCAGTGGGCGGGTCATGTTCCAGCGCCCAGGCGAGGACCTGCTGCGTGCTGGCATCCTCGGCGTCCAGCCACCGGGCGGCCTCCAGTTCCCCGGCGCTGGACCGCATGCCGGTCGCGGCCTGCTCGGCCACCCGCAGGGCATACCGGGCCAGCCCGGCCGCGGCCCGGGGCTCGTCGCCGACCTCCGCTAGCTGGTCGAGCCCGTAGGCGCGCAGGGTTTCCAGCATCAGGTAGCGGGCCCGGCCATCGTCCCCGGTACGGGGCGGGGCGAGTAGCGAGCAGTCCACCAAGTGCAGCACCGCCGGCCCGGCGGCGGGACCAGCTACCGTCTCGGCGGCCTCGAGTGTGAACGGGCCAGGGAAGATCGCGAGCTGGCGGAAGACCCGCCGCTCTTGTTCGCTGAGTAGCTGGTAGCTCCACTCGACGGTGGCCGCCAGCGACCGGTGCCGGGGCGCTGCCAGCCGGTCGCCGCTGGCGAGCAGCGCGAAGTTGTCATCGAGCCGCTCCAGCAGCTGCGCTGCCCCCAGTGACTCGATCCGCGCGGCGGCCAGCTCGATCGCCAGCGGCATCCCGTCCAGTCGCGCCACCAACCGCGCGACCACCGGCCCGGTTTCGGCGTCGAGCGCGAAATGCGGGTCGGCCTGGCGAGCCCGGTCGGCGAATAGGGCCACCGCCTCCGACGGGCCGAGGTCGGCCGGGTTACCTGGTTCGGGCACCGTCAGCGGCGGTACCCGGTACCGGGCCTCCCCGGCAATTCCTACCGGTTCCCGGCTGGTCGCCAGGACCCGTACGTCATCAGCCATCGGCAGCAGTGCCGCGCACATCTCCGCCACCGGCTCGATGACATGCTCGCAGTTATCCAGCACCAGCAGCAGCTGCCGCCGGGCCAGCACCCCGGTCAGCGACTCGGCGATGGACGTGCCGGGCGGCTGCCGGATGCCCAGCGCCACGGCGACCGCCGCCAGCACCAGCGCGGGCTCCCGAACCGCCGCCAGTTCTACCAGCCACGCCCCGTCGGCGAACCGGCCAGCCACCCGCCGGGCCACCTCCCCGGCCAGCCGGGTCTTTCCCACCCCGCCCGGCCCCGTCACCGTCACCAGCCGGTACTCATCTAGCAGCCAGGCGACCTCGTCGACCTGCCCCGCCCGGCCGACGAATCTCGTCAGCGCCGGCCGGAAGCCATTCAGGCCCGTTACCGCAATGCCTGCCGTACCCCCCACGGTAGTACCATATCCGCAGCTTGTGGCCGGGTATAGGGATCACCTCGCCCGGCTGGCGTGGTGCGCTGTGCCGTCGGAGCCCGGGTATAGCGTGGCGGCATGGACTGGAAGATCGAGCTCGTCGCCATCCCGGTGACCGACGTGGACCGGGCCAAGGCGTTCTACGTGGACCAGGTCGGCTTCCACGCCGACCACGACTACCAGGTCTCCGACACGCTGCGTTTCGTGCAGCTCACCCCGCCCGGATCGGCCTGCTCGATCGTGCTGGGCACCGGGATCACCGAGATGGCGCCGGGGTCGCAGAAGGGCGTGCAGATGGTCGTGGCCGACGCCGCGGCCGCCCGGGAGCAGCTGATCGCGCGCGGCGTGCAGGCCAGCGACATCGACGTCCAGCCGTGGGGCTCGTTCGTCTTCTTCAGCGACCCGGACGGTAACACGTGGGCGCTGCAGCAGCTGCCGGCCTGGTCCGCAGCGCCTCAGTGAACCGGGCGCACCTGGAGTTCTGCTCGAGCCCGGAGTGGGCCCGGCTGGTCGAGGACGAGCTGCTCCCCTGGGTCCTCGACGGCCGCGAGATCGGCGACGACCTGCTCGAGGTCGGCCCGGGCCCGGGGCTGACCACCGACGTGCTGCGGCGCCGGGCGGCCCGGGTCACCGCGGTGGAACTCGACCTCGCCCTGGCGGAGAAGCTGGCGTCGAGGCTGGCGGGCAGCAACGTTCGGGTGGTCGCGGGGGACGTGACCCGGCTGCCGTTCCCGGCCGGCCGGTTCTCCGCCGCGGCCTGCCTGACGATGCTGCACCACATCCCCTCCCCCGCGCTGCAGGACGCCGCGCTGGCCGAACTCGCCCGGGTGCTCCGGCCCGGCGGCCTGCTGGCGGGATCGGACGGGCTGGACACGCCGGCCCGGCGGGAGCTGCACGAAGACGACGTGTTCGTACCGGTCGACCCGGGCACGCTGGAGGCCAGGCTGCGCGCGGCGGGCTTCGGCCGCGCCCAGGTCGACGTAGCGGGTGACCGGCTCAGGTTCGCGGCCCTGCGCTGAGGTAGCGGCGCTGAGGTAAGGGGCGCTGAGGTGTCAGCGAGGCTCAGTCGGTGCCGGACTCCATCGCAGCGCGGTCGAGGAGCTCGTCGTCGCCGGGCACCCGGCCGCGGGAGGCGATCGCCTCGGCCCCGCCCTGGGGCAGCGCGCCGACCAGCCCGGTCGTGCCCGCGCCGGCCAGCGCCGGCTGGGCGCTGCCGAGCATGCCGATGCCCGCGTAGTGCTCCAGCTTGGCGCGGGAGTCGGCGATGTCGAGGTTGCGCATGGTCAGCTGGCCGATCCGGTCGGTCGGGCCGAACGCGGAGTCCGCGGTCCGCTCCATGGAGAGCTTG
>DATBGO010000125.1:0-1586 GCA_036558005.1 Streptosporangiaceae bacterium
CAGTCCCGCCGTGATCAGGGCCGCCGCGGCCAGCACCCCCAGGGCAGCGGTCAGGGTGAAGATCTCGCCGGCCCCCATGGCGGCCGCGGCGATGAGCCAGATCAGCCAGTTATCCATCGCGGGTCTCCTGTCATGGTTCGATCAGGCCGGCGCGGATGGCGTAGCGGGTGAGTTCGAGCCGGTCTTTGAGGCCGAGTTTGTGCAGCAGGTTGGCGCGGTGCCGTTCGACGGTCTTGGCGCTGATCACGAGGATGCGGGCGATCTGCTTGGAGGAGTGGCCCTCGGCCACGAGCTTGAGGATTTCCTCTTCGCGGTCGGTGATGGCCTTGCCGGGGATCTTCTGGCCGTTGCTGGCCCGGTCGAGGTAGTTGCGGATGAGCGCGTTGACCGCGCCGGGGTACAGGAACGGCTCGCCGCGGATGGCCGCGCGGCAGGCCGCGATCAGGTCCCGGTCGGCGACCGACTTGAGCACGTACCCCGACGCGCCCGCCCGCAGGGCCTCGAAGAAGTACTGCTCGTTGTCGTACATCGTCAGGATCAGGATCCGCAGGTCCGGGCGGAGCCGGGACAGCTCGCGGGTGGCCTGCAGGCCGGTCAGCCGCGGCATGCCGATATCGAGGATGGCCAGGTCGGGCTGGCAGGTGCGGGCCAGGTCGATGGCCTGGGCGCCGTCGCTGGCCTCGGCCACCACCGTCAGCCCCGGCTCGCCGTCCAGGATCAGCCGGACGCCGCGGCGGACCAGGGCGTGGTCGTCGGCCAGCAGGATCCGGGTGGGCGGGTGCTCAGTCACGGCGGGCCACCCCCGGCGGGGGCGGTCACCTGGGTGCGGGCGGGCACCCGCAGCCGCACTTCGGTGCCGCCGGCCGGGCCGGGGCCGAGGCTGAGGTCCGCGCCGATCAGCAGGGCCCGCTCGCGCATCCCCCGGATCCCGGCGCCCTCGCCGGCCGGGCCGATCCCGCAGCCGTCGTCGCGGACGCACAAGTCGACCCCGGCCGCGCTGCGGGTCAGCGCGAACTCCAGGTGCCCGGCGCGGGCATGGCGGACGGTGTTGGTGATGCTTTCCTGCGCGACCCGGTAGACCACCAGCTCGGCCTCCGGGCCGAGCCGGACCAGGTCATGGCCGAACCGGTGCCGCACCGACAGCCCGGACCGGGCCGGGATCTCCGACGCCAGCTCCCGCAGCGCGCTGACCAGGCCGAGTTCGTCCAGGACGCCGGGCCGCAGCCGGCGGGCGATCCGCCGGATCTCATCTAGGCCCGCGCGGGTCGCCTCCTGCGCCTGGAGCAGTTCCGCGCGGACCTCCGGCGGCGCGTGGCCGGCCGCCCGCTTCAGCTCCAGCAGCACCGCGGTGAACGTCTGCCCGACCTCGTCGTGCAGTTCCTGGGCGATACGGCGGCGCTCGGCTTCCTGCGCGGTCAGGGCCCGGGCGCTGGACTCGCTGCGCTCGGCCTCCAGCCGGTCCAGCATGCTGTTGAAGGTCGCGATGAGGCTGGCGATCCCTCCGTGCCCGGCGACCGGCAGGCGCGGCCCGGGGCGCAGCAGGTCAGTGGTGGTCATGACCCGGATCAGCCGGTCCAGCGGGGCCA
>DATBGO010000126.1:0-48355 GCA_036558005.1 Streptosporangiaceae bacterium
CGACATATGTCGGATTGGGTAGCGCGCCGGCGCGGCCCGGCCATTCGGATGCGCTGGCCCCCTGCTGCTGAAACAACGACAGCGCTGGGCCAGCGCTGCTGTACGGGGCGCCGCGGGGATGGCTGAGCTCTCGCCAGCAGGGTCCCGGCCCGGGTCGGCGGTGGTCGGGGACCCGCGATTCAGCGGCGATGTGAAGGAGCCGGTAAAACAGTGCCGGCGGAGTGACATAGCCGCTAAAAGCCAGTCCGGCCGAGTTGCGCTAAGCACCGCAAAGAGGGCATATGCCGCACAGCTAATCCGACATATGTAGCTCTGGCGCGGGCTCTGCAATCCGACATATGTCGGGTTAGGGGGGCGGCTGCCTTGCGTGGGCCGGTCAGGGTGCAGGGGGGCGGCGCCGGCGGTCGCCGGTGGCGGGCAGGGGCAGTCCTGGGTGCGTGGGGGGTGGTGCAGGTCGGGCACAATGGGGTCCGCTATGACTGCGACCATCCTTGACGGCAAGCAGGCCGCCGCCGCGATCCGGGCTGACATCGCCAGCCGGGTCGCTGAGCTGGCCCGGTCGGGCGCGCCGCCGGGCCTGGGCACCGTGCTGGTCGGCGACGACCCGGGCAGCCGGGCCTACGTGAACGCCAAGCACTGGGACTGCGCGCAGGTCGGCATCATCAGTATCCGCCGTGACCTGCCCGCGGACGCCAGCCAGCAGCAGCTGCTCGAGACCGTCGCGGAGCTGAACGCCGACCCGGCCTGCACCGGTTTCATCGTCCAGCTGCCGCTGCCCGCGGGACTGGACCCCCAGCCGGTGCTGGAGCTGATGGACCCGACCAAGGACGCCGACGGGCTGCACCCGGTCAACCTGGGCCGGCTGGTGCTCGGCCAGCCTGGCCCGCTGCCGGCCACCCCGCGCGGGATCGTCGAGCTGCTGGGCAGGTACGGGGTGCCGGTGGCCGGCGCGGACGTGACCGTGATCGGCCGCGGGATCACCGTGGGCCGGACGCTCGGCCTGCTGCTGACCCGGAGATCCGAGAACGCTACCGTCACGCTGTGCCACACCGGCACGAAGGACCTGGCGGCGCACACCCGCCGGGCTGACATCGTGGTGGTCGCGGCCGGGAAGCCGGGCCTGCTCACCGCGGACATGATCGCGCCGGGCGCGGCCGTCCTCGACGTCGGGATCACCCGCACCGAGGCCGGGCTGGTCGGCGATGTTGACCCGGGCGTCGCCGGGGTAGCGGGCTACCTGGCCCCGATGCCCGGTGGCGTCGGGCCGATGACCAGGGCAATGCTGCTGGCCAACGTGGTAGAGGCCGCGGAGGCAGCCCGCGCGTGAGGATAAGCTACTAGTCAGTAATATCTGGGAAAGTTCTGCTCCGGAGAAGTTCTGCAGAGGGAGGGCGGCAGCGGTCATGAACATCGTTGTCTGCGTCAAGCAGGTCCCCGACACCTGGTCGGAGCGCACCCTGACGGCCGATGACTCCACCCTGGACCGGCAGTCCGCGGATGCTGTCATCAACGAGCTGGACGAGTACGCGATCGAGGAAGGCCTGCGGCTGGCCGAGGCGCACGGCGGCGAGGTGACCATCTTGTCGATGGGCCCCGAGCGGGCCACGGAGTCGATCCGCAAGGCGCTGTCGATGGGCGCGGACAAGGCCATCCACCTCGTCGACGACGGGCTGGCCGGGTCGGACGGGCTGCAGACGTCAGCCGCCATCGCCAAGGTCCTGGCCGGGACCGAGTTCGACCTGGTGATTCTCGGCTCGGAGTCGACCGACGCCCGGATGGGCGTGATGGCCGCGATGCTGGCCGAGCGGCTTGGGCTGCCGCAGCTGTCGTTCGCCAGCAAGGTCGAGATCGACGGGAGCGACGTGCGGATCCGGCGGCTGGCCGACTACGGCTACGACGAGGTGCAGGCGAGCCTGCCCGCCGTGATCAGCGTGGTGGAGAAGATCAACGAGCCCAGGTATCCCTCGTTCAAGGGGATCATGGCGGCGAAGAAGAAGCCGGTGCAGACGATGAGCCTGGCTGACGCCGGGATCGAGCCGGGCGAGGTGGGGCTGGCCGCGGCCGCCACCGAAGTCGTCAGCTTCGCCAAGCGGCCGCCGCGCCAGGCGGGCACGGTCGTGACCGACGACGGGGACGGCGGCGTCAAGGCGGCGGAATACCTGGCCGCGCAGAAGTTCATCTGACCATAGGTTCACCTGGAGGGCTGCCGGACATGGCTGAGATCCTGGTTCTCGTCGAGCACGACGGCGAGACGGTCAAGAAGGTCACCAGTGAGCTGCTGACGCTGGCGCGCAAGCTGGGCGAGCCCGCCGCGGTCTGGGCCGGGCCCGGCGCCGAGGGCGGCAGGGAGCGGCTGGCCGAGTACGGGGCGGCCAAGGTCTACGTCGCCGACGGCCCGGAGTACGACGACTACGTGGTCGCGCCCAAGGCCGAGTTGCTCGCGGCGCTGGCCGGCACCGCCTCGCCCGCGGCGGTCCTGGTGCCCAGCACGGCCGAAGGGCGGGAGATCGCCGGCCGGTTCGCGGTCAAGACCGGGTCCGGGGTCATCACCGACGCGGTCGGCCTGGACGACAACCTGGTGGCCGAGCAGTCCATCTTCGGCGGGGCGATCGTGGTCCAGTCCAGGGTCCGCTCCGGTACGCCGGTCATCGCGGTCCGGCCGAACGCGATCGCGCCGGAGGCCGCGCCCGCCGCCGCCACGCTGGAGCCGGTCACCGTGCAGGTCAGCGATGCCGCGAAGACCGCGCGGATCACCGGCCGGGTGGTCCAGGAGCGGGGCGAGCGCCCGGAGCTGACCGAGGCGTCGATCGTGGTGTCCGGCGGCCGCGGGGTCGGCGGCGGGGAGAACTTCGCGCTGATCGAGAAGCTGGCCGACTTGCTCGGCGCGGCCGTGGGAGCGTCCAGGGCCGCGACCGACGCCGGCTGGTACCCGCACCAGTTCCAGGTGGGCCAGACCGGCAAGACCGTGTCGCCGCAGCTCTACCTGGCGGTGGGAATCTCGGGCGCGATCCAGCACCGGGCCGGCATGCAGACCTCCAAGACGATCATGGTGGTGAACAAGGACCCGGAGGCGCCGATCTTCGAGCTGGCCGACTTCGGCGTGGTCGGTGACCTGTTCAAGGTGGTGCCCCAGCTCACCGAGGAGATCGAGAAGCGCTCGGCCGGCTGAGCCGCCAGCCGCCCGCCAGCCCGGCGGCGGAATCGGGCTCATTGGTACTGATCAGGGCACCCGCATTAGGCTGAAGTCACCATGGGAAACCTCGATAGCGGGAGCGGGCGCCACAGCGCCGCGCCAGCCTCGACGTCCTATCTCGACCACGCGGCCACGACGCCGATGCTCCCAGAAGCCGTGGCCGCGATGACCGAGGAACTCGCGCAGCTGGGCAACCCCTCCTCGCTGCATCACGCAGGCCGGCGAGCCCGCCGGGTGGTGGAGGAATCGCGGGAGCAGATCGCCGAGGCTTACGGCGCCCGGCCCAGCGAGGTGGTCTTCACCAGCGGCGGCACCGAGGCGGACAACCTGGCGATCAAAGGCCTGTACTGGGCCCGCCGGGACGCCAGCCCGGCCAGGACCCGGGTGCTGGCCACCGCGATCGAGCACCACGCGGTGCTGGACTGCACCGGCTGGCTGACCGAGCACGAGCAGGCCGGGGCGGACTGGCTCAAGGTGGACAGCGCCGGGCGGCTGGCGCCAGTCACGCTGTGCTCGGCGATCGAGCGTGATCCTGGCAGCGTCGCGCTGATCAGCGTCATGTGGGTGAACAACGAAGTGGGCACCGTCCAGCCGGTGGCCGAGCTGGCAGCGGTGGCCGCGCAGTACCAGATCCCGTTCCACAGCGATGCGGTCCAGGCCGCCGGGCAGCTGCCGGTGGACCTGGCGGCCAGCGGGGCGGACGCGCTCACCATCACCGGGCACAAGATCGGCGGGCCGGTCGGGGCCGGCGCGCTGCTGGTCGCCAGGGGCACCGAGCTGGTGCCCGTGCTGCACGGCGGCGGCCAGGAGCGGGATGTGCGTTCAGGCACCCTGGACGCCCCGGCGATCCGGGCGTTCGCGGTCGCGGTCGAGGTCGCGACCTCCCGCCGGGCCGATGAGGCCAAGAGGCTGGCCGCGCTCAGGGACGACCTGATCGCGCAGGTGCTCGCCGCGGTGCCGGACGCGGTGCTGAACGGCGCGCCGCCAGGCCCTGGCCGGCTGCCCGGCAACGCGCACTTCTCCTTCCCCGGCTGCGAAGGCGATGCCCTGCTGATGCTGCTGGATGCCAAGGGAATCGCCTGCTCGACCGGCTCGGCGTGCACCGCCGGGGTGGCCCAGCCCAGCCACGTGCTGCTGGCGATGGGGGCCGACGACGCCAGGGCCCGCGGGTCGCTGCGGTTCTCGCTGGGCCATTCGAGCACCCAGGCGGACGTGGACGCGCTCGGCGCGGTCATCGGCGAAGCCGTCGAGCGGGCCAGGCGCGCGGCCCGCTAGCCGCGCCCCGCCCCTCGGCGGCCGCGCCGCGGCCGGCTCGGCGGCGCACCAGCCGCCACAGGCCACTACCCTCGGAAGGCGATGACAACGATGCGCGTGCTCGCCGCCATGTCCGGCGGCGTCGACTCCGCGGTGGCCGCCGCCAGGGCCGCCGACGCCGGCCACGACGTGACCGGCGTGCACCTGGCGCTGTCGCGCAACCCTGGCTCCTACCGGACTGGCGCCCGGGGCTGCTGCACGCTGGAAGACGCCAGGGACGCGCGGCGCGCGGCCGACGTGATCGGCATCCCGTTCTACGTGTGGGACATGGCCGAGCGGTTCCACCAGGACGTCGTGCGGGACTTCGTCGATGAGTATGCCCGCGGCCACACGCCCAACCCGTGCCTGCGCTGCAACGAGAAGATCAAGTTCACCGCGGTGCTGGACCGCGCCGTGGCGCTCGGCTTCGACGCGGTCTGCACCGGGCACCACGCCCGGCTAGACCAGTCGGCGGCCGGCCCGCGGCTGTCCCGCAGCGTCGACGCGGCCAAGGACCAGTCGTACGTGCTCGCGGTGCTGACCAGCGAGCAGCTGCGGCGGTCGATGTTCCCGCTCGGCGGCTCGACCAAGGACGAGGTCCGCAAGGAGGCGGCCGAGCGCGGCCTCGCGGTGGCCGCCAAGCCGGACAGTCACGACGTCTGCTTCATTCCCGACGGGGACACCAGGAAGTTCCTGGACCGCCAGCTCGGCAGCGCGCCAGGCCCGGTCGTGGACCAGTCCGGCCGGGTGCTGGGCGGCCACGACGGCGCGTTCGGCTTCACGGTGGGCCAGCGCAGGGGACTGCGGATCGGCACCCCCGCGCCCGATGGCAAGCCGCGGTACGTGCTGGATATCGAGCCCGCCACGCGCACGGTGACGGTGGGCCCTGCCGAGGCGCTGGACGTGATCGACATCGAGGCGCGGCGCCCGGTCTGGGCGTGCGGCTCGCCGCCGGGCCAGCCGGTCAGCTGCCTGGTCCAGCTGCGCGCGCACGGCGAGTCGTACCCGGCCACTGCCTGGCTGGACTCCGCCGCCGTGCGGATCCGGCTGGACCGTGCGGCCCGCGGCATCGCGGCCGGCCAGGCCGCCGTCCTCTACGACGGCGACACGGTCCTCGGCTCAGCCACCATCACCAGCGCAAGGCCGCGCGCCTGAGGGCAGCGGGTGCTTGCTGTCAATGGCGGTGCTCTCAGTGGCCGGGCAACGTCCTCAGACCTGGGGGTCGTAGTGCTCATAGCGGTACTGCGCGGAAGGCCGACAGTGTCGCTTCGCCACCTGGCACCCCCTTTCAAACTCTTGTGCTGTAAGTCACAATCGCTGATCCGATGATCGTCCGCAACACCATTGCTTTCGCCCATAATGCGGCGATTGCGCCCGGGGCTCGCCGGTGCCGGAGAACCTGACCTGGCCTAACGCGGCGCTGTTTACCAGCCTGCGGCAGCAGAGGTTAGGAGATCCTGTCCGTCAGGTAACAGGCACGCGCGACCTCGTGGAAAGAGGGGCAATAACCTTTCAACCGCAGTTAACGAGCTATGCGCGGTAAGTCGGCCTTATGGTCAGCAAGCTGCTCGTCGTCGGCTGACGTTGCCGCTGGCCAGGGGCTGGCAGCGGACAATCCGGCCGGGCCGCGCGGCCTCAGCCGGCCCGGGCGCCGGCCCCGGAAGAACAGTGAACCCGCCGAGGCGAGGACCGCGAGCGTCGCGGCGGCGGCGGCCAGCGCATAGCGGGCCGGTGCCGCGGCCGGGACGGCCAGATGCTGATCACCTGGTTCTATCCCGGCGGCCGGCCTCGCCGCCTCCGGGGCCTTGAGCGCAGGCTCGGTCAGCAGCCGGGGCGTCGGGCAGGACTCAAGCCCGGCCGTGGGCTTCTGGAAAAGCGCGCCGGACGGATAACGGAAGCAATACCGCAACGGCCGGCTGATCCGCTGAAACTGGAAGCCCTGCCGTTCGTAGTACCCCCGCAAATCCCTGTTCGTTGTCCATACATCGATCCTGACCCATTCGGCACCGTATTGCAGCCGTGCCCACTTGCCGGTCCAGTTGATCAGCTCAGTGCCTATTTGCTGGCCTTTGACATAGCGGCTGACGATGAGCCGGGAAACATACACCGCTCGCTCTTTGCGCTCACTGCGCCGCCACAGCCATTTGTTCGCGTCCGGGTGGCAGGTGATCGTCGCGATAACGCCATGCTCGTCGCTTATCAGCCAGGTACGGCCAGTCCGGAGGCTGCGGAGTATCCGCTGGTCCTTCTTGCGCTCGCTCGGCCATGGCCTGGCCCACTGGTCGGTGCCCTTGAGCTGCAGCCAGTCTGCTGCTTCCTGGATGAGTCCCTTGATGGTAGCGAAGTCATCGCTGGTGCCCTGGCGAACGTCAAACATAGCGGATATGGCTTTCTAGCTAGACTTGGCCTCATCTGCTCCCATGCCGCAACTTTTACGACCCGGGCGAGGCGGGTGGATGGTGACTGTTATCAGGGTCTACCCTGACGTTGACGGCAAATTCATTCCGGTCCGCCGGGAGGCGCTGGTAGTCAGCCGGAACGGCTTGCTGGTGGTCATGACAGGTCTCGTTTCGGCGCGTCGGCCGGGACGTTGCCGACGTTGATCAGGAACTTGTTCCGGTCAGCGGGGAACACGCTGACGGTGAGCCGGAAGGGGCGGGCCTGGTCATCGAACGCGGTCCGGCTGATCTCCACCACGGCCACCCGGCCGTCGCTGGGCAGCTTGAAGAAGATCGTCTCGTTGTCGTCCGGCGGGCGGACGGTGATCAGGTCGCGGTAGCCCGCCTGCCTGATGCCGAGCTTCTGGTCGAGGTAGGTGACCGTGCCCTCCTCGATGTCCGACGCCTCGATCAGCCGCTGTGCGCCGCGGCTGATCAGGTCGAACGGGTAGAAAGAGGTCTGCAGCGACCAGACCGTGCCGTCGATCGAGCGCTGCTGGTGGCGGCAGACGACGGTGGAGCCCTCGCTGAGCTGAAGCTCGGCGGCCACCGCGCCGGCCGCCTGCTGGACCTCCACCCGCGGGCTGGTCGTGCTCGGCCTCCTGCTGGTGGCCTCGACCTCCGAGCCGTAGGCCGCGCCCTCACCGCCGCCGAGCCCGGTCTCCGGGCTGGCCGACAAGGTGGTGACGAACGGGTCGGTCTTCGTCGCGACCCGGCTGCCGCGGCCGCGCTGGGTCTCGATGAGCCCCCGGGTGGTGAGCCACTTCAGCGCCTCGCGGATGGTGTTGCGGGAGGCGTTCCCGTACTGCTCGCCGAGCTGCTCCTCGGTGGGCAGCGGGTCGCCGCTGGCCAGCTCGCCGGTCTCGATCCGGCGTTTCAGATCCTCGGCGATCTGGCGGTACAGCGGCCCCTCATCCATGTGCCCTCCTAGATGTCCCTACAAGGCCAATCTTTGGTCTCGAAGGGTAGAAGAGGATCATGCCCGATATCCTTCCCAGATGAACAAGAGGTACAACATGGTTTGAGTGCCTGTTCGCTGGGAACATCTCCCGACGAGTACGGAAGATGTAGGTACAACAGGAACGAGGGGCACTGACAAGACCATAGGCCTTAGCCTAGCAGGTGGGTCACACGGTCGCGTCGGTACTGACCGGCTAGTTCGGACGAATCCCTGGGTTCTGGAGTCCTGCGAGTACCGCGGCCGGGCAGCGGGGTCCGGCCGGCCACGGATCCTTGCCGTGGGTCGGAGGTAAGGAGGCGTCATGTCCGCCCTCGTCGCACTAGCAGTCGTCATCATCTTCAGCATCGGGGCCATCACCGGAGTCATCGTCCTGGTCAGCGTGGCCAGCAAACGGGAGGACAAAAGACAGCGGCTGAGCCGCGAGGCCCCGGACCGGACCACGCTCGCCGCACGCAGCCTGACCAGCCTGTATGTCCGCAGGCCCGGCGACGATGCCACGCAAACCCGGTCCCGCGGTGACCGGCACGCCCGGATGCTCGGCTGGCAGCCTGCCCGGCCGGGGCAGCGGGCGGGATAGCCGCCCGCCCGTACCAGCACCCCGCGCCGGGCCGCCGCGAGCGGCCCGGCGCCCGCCGGTCGCGGGGCAGGCGGCCGGGGCAAGGCGATGGCGGGAGCCGGAGGTGATGCCGGTGCTGGCGGGGTGAACACTAAGCTCAGCAGCGTGCAGGACATCTCAGCGGCGGGCGCCGCGCCGTTCGCCTGGCCGGCCGGGAGCGCGACCGGGGCCGGCTCGATGCCGGGGATCAGCCCGGCCGAGGCGATGGCGGTCATCACCGGCGAGCTGCCGGACTTCCCGCACCTGGCCGAGTTGCCCGGCCGGGGCGCCGGGGCGGACATGATCGGCCGGACCGCGGCGCTGCTGGTCGACCTGCCGGTGGAGACCACCCCGCGGGGCTGGCGGTTCGCCGCCCGGCCGGGGCGGGACCAGCGGCGGGCCGCGGACCTGCTGGAGGCCGACCTGGACGCGGCGCAGCAAGCCGCCGAGGACTACGCGGGGCCGTTCAAGATCCAGCTCGCCGGGCCGTGGACGATGGCGGCCTCGGTCGAGCTCAGCCGCAGCCAGGATCCGGCGCTGGCAGACCCCGGCGCGGTGGACGACCTGATCGCCTCGCTGGCCGAGGGGGTGGCCGCGCACGTCAGCGAGGTGCGCAAGCGGATCCCCGGCGCGCAGCTCGTGCTCCAGCTCGACGAGCCCGCGCTGCCCGCGGTGGCCGGCGGCGCGGTGCCGACCGCGAGCGGGCTGAACCGGGTCGGCCCGGTTGACCACACCGCCGCCAGCGCCGGGCTGGCCGCCATGTGGCCCGCGGGGACGGCGCTGACCCTGGTGCACTGCTGCGCGCGGGGCATACCGTTCGGGCTGATCAAAGAGTCGCGGGCGGGCGGGCTCGGCTTCGACCTCAGCCAGCTGCGGCGCGGGGATGAGGAAGGCGTCGCCGAGCTGGCCGAAGCGGGCCTGGCGATCTTCGCCGGGGCCCTGAACACCCATAAACGGGAACGGGTAACCCGCCCGGCACCAGTCACCGCACGCGAGATCGCCCGCCACGTGATCGAGTTGTGGCACCAGGCGGGCATGCCGGCCGGACGGCTGGCCGGCCAGGTGGTGATCACCCCGGCCTGCGGGCTGGCCGGGTTCACGCCGGAGGCGGCCGCCGTCGCGCTGGCCTGCTGCCGCGAGGCGGCGCGGATCATGCCCGAGATGGCGCAGGAGGGAACGCAGTGACCACGGCCGAGCCGCCCACCACCGAGATCCCGGCGGCGGACCGGGCCAGGCACGCCGAGCTGGCCGCGGACCTGACCGAGCACAACTACCGCTATCACGTCCTCGATTCGCCGCTGATCTCCGACGGCGAGTTCGACGCGCTGATGCGCGAGCTGCGCGAGCTGGAGGAGAAGCACGCCGAGCTGCGGACGCCCGACTCGCCGACCCAGAAGGTCGGCGGGCTGATCTCGACCGGCTTCGCGCCGGTCGATCACCTGGAGCGGATGCTCAGCCTGGACAACGCGTTCTCGGCGGCGGAGCTGGAAGCGTGGGCGGCCAGGGTCGAGCGGCTCGGCGGATCTGGCCCGTACCTGTGCGAGGTCAAGATCGACGGGCTGGCCATCGCCCTGGTCTACCGGGGCGGCGCGCTGGTCAGGGCGGCGACCAGGGGGGACGGGCGGACCGGCGAGGACGTCACGCCGAACGTGCGGACGATCGGCGCGGTGCCGGCCCGGCTGAAGGGAACCGGCTGGCCCGACACCCTGGAGGTGCGCGGCGAGGTGTTCTTGCCGGTGGCGGCGTTCCTGGAGCTGAACGAGCGGCTGCAGGACGCCGGCCGGCCCGCGTTCGCCAACCCGCGCAACTCGGCGGCGGGCTCGCTGCGGCAGAAGGACCCCCGGGTGACCGCCACCAGGCCGCTGAACATGATCCTGCACGGGGTGGGCACGGTCGAGGGCCTGGCCAGCCACCCGCAGACCCAGTCCGGCTGGTACGAGCAGCTGGCCAGCTGGGGGCTGCCGGTCAGCACGCTGGTCAAGGTGGTGCCCGACGCCGCCGGGGTGACCGGCTACATCACCTACTACGGCGAGCACCGGCACGACCCGCCGTACGAGATCGACGGCGTCGTGGTCAAGCTCGACCAGCTCGGCCTGCAGCGTGAGCTCGGCTCCACCAGCCGCGCGCCGCGCTGGGCGATCGCCTACAAGTACCCGCCCGAGGAGGTGAACACCCGGCTGCTCGACATCCGGGTGAACGTCGGCCGGACCGGCCGGGTCACGCCGTTCGCGGTGATGGAGCCGGTCAAGGTGAGCGGGTCCACGGTCGAGAACGCGACCTTGCACAACGCCGACGAGATCGACCGCAAGGGCGTGCTGATCGGCGACATGGTGGTGCTGCGCAAGGCCGGCGACGTGATCCCCGAGGTGGTCGGCCCGGTCACCGAGCTGCGCACCGGCAGCGAGCGGGCGTTCGGGTTCCCGGCGCAGTGCCCGTCCTGCCAGACCCCGCTGGCCCGGGAGGAAGGCGAGGTGGACTGGCGCTGCCCCAACACCAGGTCCTGCCCGGCGCAGCTGCGGGAGCGGCTGTTCCACATGGCCGGCCGGGGCGCGCTCGACATCGAGGTGCTGGGGTACGAGGCGGTGGTCGCGCTGCTGGACCACGGCCTGGTCACCGACGAGGGCGACGTCTTCGCGCTGACCGCCGGCCAGCTGGCCAGCTGCCCGTTCTTCGTGACCAAGGCCGGCAGCCTGACCGCCAACGCCGGAAAGCTGCTGCACAACCTGGAGGAGGCCCGCAGCCGCCCGCTGTGGCGGATCCTGGTCGCGCTGTCGATCCGGCACGTCGGGCCGACCGCGGCCCGCGCGCTGGCCGCCGCGTTCGGCTCGGTCGACGCGATCGCCGCCGCGTCGCCCGAGCAGCTGGTGTCCGTCGACGACGTCGGGCCGACGATCGCGGCGTCGCTCCGGGACTGGTTCGAGGTTGACTGGCACGCGGTAATCGTGGCGAAATGGCGTGAGGCGGGGGTACAGCTGGCCGACCCGGCCTTTACCGGTCCTGGCCCAGGTGCTGGCGCCGGGGCCGTCGAGTCGGCGGGCGCGCGCCCGCTGGCCGGGGTTACCGTCGTGATTACCGGCACGCTAGAAAGCTTTACCCGGGACGAGGCCGCGGAGGCGGTTCAGGCCCGGGGCGGAAAGGTCGCGGGATCGGTCTCGAAGAAGACGGGGTTCGTGGTCGCCGGAGACAGCCCGGGATCCAAATACGACAAGGCGATCACGCTGGGTATACCGGTGCTCGACGAGGCCGGTCTGCGCACGCTGCTGGACGAAGGCCCGGCGGCGGCGCTGGAATCGGCGCAGGTGACAGGGGATAGTGACGAGGAATGACGCGGGGGCGCCAGCGCGGCCAGGCCGGGATCTGCCGGGTCCGCGGCGGGGCGGGCGAGGTGTCCGCCGCCCGCGCGTTGTAACGCATAGTATGCAATTGACTTCGGGAAGTATGGTTTCTGCCGTAGGCTGCACAGGGGGGATTTCCCCGTCGGCTGGCGCGTTGAGGATGCCCATGAAGGATCCGAACGACACCAGGAATATCGGCCCGCGGATCGGCTCGCCGCTATGGATCTACCTGAGTGCGGTAACGGTCGCTGGCCTGGTGCTTGCGGCGCTGGGGCTGCTGAACATCGGCGGCCTGCAGGCGCTGGCCAGGCACCCGCTGTTCTGGCTGACCGCGATGCTGGTCGTGGTGGGGGAGATGCGGCCGATCCTCACCCCGGGCCGGTCTAGCACCGAGGCGCCGGTCGCGTCGTTAACATTCAGCTTCGCGGCCCTGCTGTACTGGGGGTTCGGCGCCGCGGTCCTGCTGCGGGCCGGCGCCATCGTGCTGGTTGGGCTGACCCAGCGCAAGGCCGCGCACCGGACCAGCTTCAACGCCGCCCAGGTCGCCATCGCGATGGCCGCCGCCGGGCTGACCCTGGCCGCGACCGGGATCCACCCCTCGCCGGCCGCGCCGTGGCTGCTGACCGGGCCGCAGCTGCCCATGGTCGCGCTGGCCGCGGCCGCCTACTTCACGGTCAACTTCCTGCTCGTCGGGGTGGCCATCGCGCTGCACTCGCGGGTCCCCGTGCTGCGCACGCTCCGGCTCGCGCTGCCCTACCAGGCGTTCGTCAACCTGGTGCTGCTGAGCGCCGCCCCGCTGGTCGCGGTGGTGATGGGGGCCAGGTCGGCGGGGCTGGTGCTGCTGTTCGCGTTCCCGCTCGCCGCGATCTACGCCAACGCGATGATGTCGGTGCAGCGCGAGCACCAGGCCCACCATGACGAGCTGACCGGGCTGTCCAACCGCAAGCTGCTGATCCGCCGGACCGGCGACGCGCTGGCCCAGGCCGACGCGCTGGGCGTGAAGACCGGGTTCCTGCTGCTGGACCTGGACCGGTTCAAGGAGGTCAACGACACGCTCGGGCACGCGGTCGGGGACCAGTTGCTGCAGAAGATCGCGCACCGGCTCACCCACAGCGTCCGGCCCGGCGACCTGGTGGCCAGGCTCGGCGGGGACGAGTTCGCGGTGCTGCTGCCCATGGTGCGGGAAGCGAGCGCGGCCCGCGAGGTCGCCTCCCGGCTGCGCGCCGCGCTGGCCGAGCCGATCCGGATGGAGGGGATGTCGTTCGGCATCGAGGCGAGCGTCGGCATCGCGATCTACCCCGACGACGCGACCGGGTTCGAGCTGCTGATGCAGCACGCCGACGTGGCGATGTACCTGGCCAAGGAACGGCGCAGCGGGGTGGAGCGCTACGCCGCCGCCTGCGACCGCAACTCCCCGGCCCGGCTGGCGCTGCTCGGCGACCTGCGCCGCGGCCTGGACGCGGGCGAGCTCGAGCTGCACTACCAGCCGAAGATCGCGCTGGACTCCGGCGCGGCCATCGGGATGGAGGCGCTGGTCCGCTGGCACCACCCCCAGCGCGGGCTGATGATGCCCGGGCAGTTCATCGCGCTAGCCGAGCAGTCCTACCTGATGCGCGACCTGACCTTCCAGGTGGTCGAGAAGGCGCTGGCCCAGGCGGCGGGCTGGTGGCGGGACGGGCTGCGGGTGCCGGTGGCGGTGAACGTGTCCGCCCGCGACCTGCTCGACAGCGGGCTGGCCGAGACGATCGGGCGCGGGCTCACCCGGCACGGGCTGCCGCCAGGCGCGCTGCTGCTCGAGCTCAGCGAGCGGGTGCTGACCAGTGAGCCCGCGCACGCCGCCACCGCGGTCGAGGCGCTGGCGACGCTGGGCGTGGCGCTCAGCCTGGATGACTTCGGCACCGGCTACTCCTCGCTGGTGCGGCTGCGGCGGCTGCCGGTGCACGAGGTCAAGATCGACGCCTCGTTCGTCAGCAGGCTGCTGGTCTCCGCCGAGGACAAGGTCATCGTCAAGTCCATCGTGGACATGGTCGCGACGCTGGGCATCAGCTCGGTGGCCGAGGGAGTCGAGTCGGCCGAGATCGCCGCCGCGCTGCAGGCGATGGGCTGCCTGGCGGCCCAGGGCTGGTACTTCAGCGCCCCGCTGAACGCCGCCTCGGCCGCCGCGTGGCTGGCCGACCAGGGCGCCGCGCGCCCGGCCGGCGCCCCCGCGCAGCCGCCGAGGGCGCGCCGGGCCAAGGCCCGCCCGGCGGCGGCCAGGCCGCCCGCGGCGCGGGCTCCCGCGGTGGCCGGCAGCCCCGCGGCGGCCGGCGGCCCGGCGGTGCCCGGCGACCCGGCTGTCGTCAGCGGACCCGCGGTGACCAGCGGCCCCGCGGTGGCCAGCGGGCCGGCCGCCGCGATCGTGCCGCCCCCGGCCCGGGGCTGACCGGACCCCGGGTAATGCGGTCGGCCGCGGGTGAGCGCCGCCCCTAGGATGGCGTGCATGCCCATTACCCGAGCGGAAGTCGCCCACCTGGCCCGGCTGTCCAGGCTGGCCCTGACCGATGCGGAGCTTGATCACTTCGCCGGCCAGCTGGACACGATCATCGCCCACGTGGCGCGGGTGCAGGAAGTGGCCGCGGACGGGATCCCGCCGACCAGCCACGCCGCCGCGCTGGCCAACGTGTACCGCGACGACGTGCTGGTGCCCTGCCTGGGCGCCGAGCTGGCCCTGGACCAGGCGCCCGCGGCGGAACAGGGCAGGTTCAAGGTCCCGCGCATCCTGGCGGAGGACTGATCATGGAGACCGACCTGACCCGGCTGAGCGCCGCGCGGCTCGCCGCGCTGATCGCGGCCGGCGACGCGTCCGCGGCCGAGGCCACCCGGGCGCACCTGGACCGGATCGCCGCCGTCGACGGCCGGGTGCACGCGTTCTTGCACGTGGCCGCCGACGCCGCGGTGCGGGCCGCGCAGGCCGTCGACGAGCGGCGGGCGCAAGGCGCGCCGCTCGGCCCGCTGGCGGGCGTGCCGCTCGCGCTCAAGGACGTCTTCACCACCGCCGACATGCCCACGACCTGCGGGTCGCGGATCCTGGAGGGCTGGCAGCCGCCGTATGACGCGACGATCACCCAGCGGCTGCGGCGGGCTGGCGTGGTGATCCTCGGCAAGACCAACATGGACGAGTTCGCGATGGGCTCGTCCACCGAGAACTCCGCGTTCGGCCCCTCGCACAACCCGTGGGACCTCAGCCGGGTCCCCGGCGGCTCCTCCGGCGGCTCGTCCGCCGCGGTCACCGCGTTCGAGGCGCCGCTGGGGATCGGCACCGACACCGGCGGGTCAATCAGGCAGCCCGCCTCGGTCTGCGGCCTGGTGGGCGTCAAGCCCACCTACGGCGGCTCGTCCAGGTACGGGGTGGTCGCGTTCGCCTCGTCGCTGGACACCCCCGGGCCGCTGGCCAGGACGGTGCTGGACGCGGCGCTGCTGCACGAGGTGATGTCCGGGCACGACCCGATGGACTCCACCTCGGTGGACGCGCCGGTGCCGCCGTGCGTCAGCGCCGCCAGGCAGGCCGACGTGGCCGGGCTGCGGGTCGGCGTGGTCAGCGAGTTTTCCTCAGGCGATGGCTACCAGGCCGGGGTGCTGGCCAGGTTCGGCGAGGCGGTCGAACTGCTGGAGGCGCTGGGCGCGAAGGTCACCGAGGTGTCCTGCCCGCACTTCAGCTACGCGCTGCCCGCCTACTACCTGATCGCGCCCAGCGAATGCTCCTCGAACCTGGCCAGGTTCGACGCGATGCGCTACGGGCTGCGGGCCGGCGACGACGGCACCGCCAGCGCCGAGGAGGTCATGTCGCTGACCCGGGCGGCGGGGTTCGGCGCGGAGGTGAAGCGCCGTATCATGCTCGGCACCTACGCGCTGTCCAGCGGCTACTACGACGCCTACTACGGCAAGGCCCAGCAGGTCCGCACGCTGATCACCAGGGACTTCAACGCCGCGTTCGAGCAGGTCGACGTGCTGGTGTCACCGACCACGCCGACCACCGCGTTCCCGCTCGGCGCCCGGGTGGACGACCCGATGGCGATGTACCTGGCCGACTTGTGCACGATCCCCGCGGACCTGGCCGGCAACGCGGCCCTGTCGGTGCCGTGCGGGCTGGCGCCCGAGGACGGCCTGCCGGTCGGGCTGCAGATCATGGCGCCGGTGCTCGCCGACGACCGGATGTACCGGGTGGCGGCCGCGGTGGAGGGCGCGCTGGAGCAGCGCTGGGGTCACCCGCTGATCGACGAGGCGGCGGGCCTGGACGACGGGGAGGCTGGGCGATGACAGGGCACGCCGCCGCGGCGGGCACCGCGCTGGTCAGGTTCGACGAGGCGGTCAGCAGGTACGACCCGGTCATCGGCCTGGAGACGCACGTCGAGCTGGGGACCAGGTCGAAGATGTTCTGCGGCTGCCCGACCGAGTTCGGGGCCGAGCCCAACTCTGCCGTCTGCCCGGTGTGCCTGGGCCTGCCCGGCTCGCTGCCGGTCGCCAACCGGGCGGCGATCGAGTACACGATCCGGATCGGCCTGGCGCTGAACTGCGCGATCGCGTCCTGGTGCCGGTTCGCCAGGAAGAACTACTTCTACCCGGACATGCCCAAGGACTTCCAGATCTCCCAGTACGACGAGCCGCTGTGCACCGACGGCTACCTGGACGTCCCGGTCGGCGCGGACGGGCCGGGCGGGGCCAGCGTGGTCCGGGTCGGCATCGAGCGGGTCCACCTGGAAGAGGACACCGGCAAGTCGCTGCACGTCGGCGGGGCGGGCCGGATCCACGGCGCGGACTACTCGCTGGTCGACTACAACCGGGCCGGCATCCCGCTGGTCGAGGTGGTGACCAAGCCGGTGCCCGGCACGGGCGCGCAGGCCCCGGTGGTGGCCAGGGCGTACGTGACCGAGCTGCGCGACGTGCTGCGCGCGCTGGCGGTCTCCGACGTCCGGATGGAGGAAGGCTCGCTGCGCTGCGACGTCAACACCTCGCTGGCGCCGCGCGGCGCCGCGCAGCTGGGCACCCGCACCGAGACCAAGAACGTCAACTCGCTGCGCTCGGTCGAGCGGGCGGTCCGGTTCGAGATCGAGCGCCAGGCCGCGGTGCTGGACGGCGGCGGCCGGGTGGTGCAGGAGACCAGGCACTTCCACGAGGAGAGCGGCACCACCACGGCCGGCCGGAGCAAGGAGGAGGCGCAGGACTACCGGTACTTCCCCGAGCCCGACCTGGTGCCGGTGGCGCCGTCGGCGGACTGGGTGGCGCAGATCCGGGCGGCGCTGCCCGAGCTGCCCGCCGCGCGCCGGGCCCGGCTGCAGCGCGACTGGGGGCTGTCGGACCTGGACATGGCCGCGCTGCGGAGCGCGGGCGCGCTGGAACTGGTCGCCCAGACCGTGGCCGCTGGCGCGGCGCCCGCGGCCGCCCGTAAGTGGTGGCTGGAGGAACTGTCCCGGCAGGCCAACAAGGCCGGCACCGAGCTGGCCTTGCTGCCGGTGACACCGGCCCAGGTGGCCCGGGTGGCCGAGCTGGTCGCCTCCGGCGCGCTCAACGACAAGCTGGCCCGTCAGGTGCTCGAAGGCGTGCTGGCGGGGGAGGGATCGCCGGACGAGGTGGTGGCGGCCCGGAAGCTGGCCGTGGTCAGCGACGAGTCCGCGCTGGCCGAGGCGGTCGGCCAGGCGATCGCGGCCAACCCCGAGGTGGCGGCCAAGATCGCCGACGGCAAGACAGCCGCGGCGGGCGTGCTGGTCGGCGCGGTGATGAAGGCCACCAGGGGACAGGCCGACGCGGCCCGTGCGCGGGAGCTGATCCTGCGCCGCCTCACCTAATAGCCCGGCCCGGCCGGCCTGGCCGGCTCCCGGTGCGGCGGCTCAGGCGGCCTGGATGGTGCTGGCGATCCTGGCGAAGACCGGGAAGGACCGGGCCGGCGTCTCCGTGCTCATGGTGATCGTGCACAGCCGGCCCGACTGGGTCAGCACGTTGAACTGCTGCTCGGTCAGGCTGCCCGCGGTCGTGCTCAGGGTCAGCGTGGCCTTGACCGCCGGGTCGCCGTCGATCCTGGTCCTGGCCAGGCTGAGGTGCTGCGGGTTGAAGGGGGCGTACTGGGCGCGCAGCACCGACATCAGCGGGCCAGCCGACTTGCCGATCAGCTGGATCGGGGTCGGGATGCAGTAGGCGTTGATGTTCACCGCGAAGTGGGGCGGCTTGAGAGCCGACGCCGGGTCCTCGACCATCAGCGCGTGCAGCTTCTTGAGCTGCTTGATGTCGGCTGCCAGGCTGGCGCCGTTCACGTTCGTGCCCTTGACGGCGAACCGGCTCGCCGCCTGGCTGAGGGTGATCTTCGCCAGGTTCAGGCCGATCCAGCTGTCGGGGACCGCGAGCCAGACCGACTGCGGGCCGCCGACCCACTGAAAGCCGCCGGGCGGGGCCTGGGCCGGCTTGCCGCCGCCGCCGGCCGCCTGGGCGGACGGCGAACTGCTCGCTGCCGAGCCTGCCGGGGTGAGCGTCGCGGCCGGCTTGGCCGGCCCGCCCCCGCACCCCGCCACCGCCATGGTCACCCCGGTGATGATCGCGCCAGCCAGCATCCAGCCCGGTACCCGCGCCATGACCCGCTCCCTCGCTGACGGCGGCTCGCAGGACCGGCCGCACCCCGTTACATACTGGGGCAAATAATGCCTGGCCTGCGGCCGGGAACGGTAGCGGAGCGGCTTCGTGACCCAGTCGATATATAACGGCAGGCCGCGGCGGCCGCTCCCGTATACTGATGTCATGACACGCGTCCTTGACCAGGTGATGATGCCCCGCTAGCGGGGCCACTTCACGCTGCCAGGACGAGGCCCCCGCGGGGGCCTCGATTCGCCTGTCGGGCCGGAGCCCCTGCCGTTACCAGGAGGTTTCCGGTGACTTCTTCCCGCTGGTACATCAGCAGCACGCTGCCTTACGTGAACGCCAGACCGCACCTGGGCTTCGCGCTCGAGCTGGTCCAGGCCGACGTGCTCGCGCGCCAGCACCGGCTGGCCGGTGACCAGGTGCGGTTCCAGACCGGCACCGATGACAACTCGCTGAAGAGCGTGCTGGCCGCGAGCGCCGAGGGCAGCACGGTCGGGCAATTTGTCGGCCGCAACTCGCGTGCGTTCGCCGGGCTGCGCGGGCCGCTCGGGCTGTCGGCCGACGACTTCATCGCGACCAGCAGCGACCCGCGCCACCGGCCAGGCGTGGAACGGCTGTGGCGGGCCTGCGCCAGGAGCGGCGACCTGTACACCAGGCCCTACCAGGGCCGCTACTGCGTGGGCTGCGAGCAGTTCTACAAGCCCGCCGAGCTGCCCGGCGGGCGCTGCCCCGAGCACGGCACGGTCCCTGAGCTGGTGACCGAGCGGAACTGGTTCTTCCGCCTGTCGCGGTACGCCAGCCAGCTGGAGGACGTGATCTCCTCCGGCCGGCTGCGGATCGAGCCGGCCGCCCGCCGCAACGAGGTGCTGGGCTTCATCCGCGCGGGCCTGGAGGACTTCAGCGCGTCCCGGTCCACCGGCAGGGCCCGCGGCTGGGGCATCCCGGTACCCGGCGACCCCAGCCAGGTGATCTACGTCTGGTGGGACGCGCTCAGCAACTACATCACCGCGCCCGGATACGGCACTGACGAGGCCGGCTACCAGCACTGGTGGGCGCGGGCCGGGCACCGGGTGCACCTGGCCGGCAAGGGGGTGCTGCGGTTCCACGCCGTCTACTGGCCCGCGATCCTGCTGTCGGCGGGCGAGCCGCTGCCGACCTGCGTCCTGGTCCACGACTACCTGACCGCCGGCGGTCAGAAGATCAGCAAATCCGGCGCCGGGGCCAGCCTGGCGGCCGATCCGGTCGCGCTGGCCCGCGACTACGGCACCGACGCGGTCCGCTGGTGGCTGCTGCGCGAGGTGCCGCGGACCGGCGACGCCGACTTCACCGTCGCCCGGCTGGTCGCCAGGGCCAACGAGGACCTCGCCAACGGCCTGGGCAACCTGGTCAGCCGGGTGGTCTCGCTGGTGTGCCGGTACCGCGACGGCCAGGTGCCCGCGGCCCCGCCGGCCCGCGGCGGGCCGGGCGGCCAGCTCGTCCCGGACGCGGCCCTGGCCCTGGCCGCCGCGTGCGCGCAGGCCGGGCCGGCCAAGGCAGAGGCGCTGGCGGCCGGGGACTTCCGTGCGGCGGCCGGCGCGGTCTGGGCCATCGTCGAGCAGGCCAACCGGTACGCCGAGCAGGCCAGGCCGTGGGAGCTGGCCAGGGCGCAGCGGGCCGGGGTGGCCGGCGCCGGCCAGTCCCTCGACACCGTCCTGTCCGCGCTGGTGCGGGCCTGCCGGGTGCTCGGCGGGGAACTGGCCCCGTTCGTGCCTGGCCTGGCCGCGGCGGTCAGCGCGGCCTGCGATGACCGTGACGGCGCGCTGGGGCCGGCCCGGCCGCTGTTTCCCCGGCTCAGCGAGCCGGCCGGGCAGGGCGGCCCTGGCGCTGAGCACTACAGTGTGGTGCGGTGATACGGATCTGGGTGCCGACCGGGCAGATAGCGAAGGCGCTGGCCGGCGTCGACGACGTGGCCGTGGACGTGATAGTCCCAGGGGACGGGGCGCTGCCCGGGAGCGCGGCTGAGGTGGAGTTCTACGTTCCGCCGTTCGTCCCTGATCCGGCCTCGACGGCCGCGATGGCCCGGCTGCCCCGGCTGAAGGTGGTCCAGACGCTGACCGCGGGCGTCGATTCGCTGCTGCCGCACATACCGCCCGGGGTGATCTTCTGCAACGCGCGCGGCGTGCACGACGCCAGCACCGCCGAGTGGACGGTCGCCGCCATGCTGGCCAGCGTCCGCCAGTTCCCTTACTTCGCCGGCGAGCAGGCGGCCGGGCGGTGGAGCTACCAGACGACCGGCGCGCTGGCCGGGCGGACCGTGCTGATCGTCGGTTACGGCTCGATCGGCGCCGCGGTGGAGCGACGGCTCGACGGCTTCGGGGTCCGCGTCCTGCGGGTGGCCCGCAGCGCCAGGGACGGCGTGAGCGGCATCGGCGACCTGCCCGGGCTGCTGCCAGAGGCCGACGTGGTGGTGCTGCTCGCGCCGGTGACCAGCCAGACCATCGGAATGGTCGACGCGGCTTTCCTGGCCCGGATGAAGGACGGCGCGCTGCTGGTGAACGCGGCCCGCGGCGTGGTGGTGGCGACCAGCGAGCTGTGCGCCGAACTGGCCGCCGGCCGGCTGAGCGCGGCGCTGGATGTCACCGACCCCGAGCCGCTGCCCGCCGGGCACCCGCTGTGGGCGATGCCGAACGTCTTCATCACCCCGCATGTCGCCGCGTCCACGCCTTACTCCTGGGCCGCTATGCTGGACTTTCTGCATCAGCAGGTGGTTCGTTTCCGGTCCGGGGCGACCCTGGTCAATGTGATAACAGGCGACTACTGAGTTTGTCGCCGGCTGTACGCCCATCCTCAATCAAAGCGTGACCTCGGGCACGTAGAGTTAGTACTACATCGCTCATCGCGAGACCGCGTCTAGAATGCAGGCGAACCCCGCGACGCCTGGTGGTACGGGATCCCGTCCCGGATTCGTGAGCTTACGCACAGAGTCGTGCGCTCCAATGCAGCCGGACGCGAGCCCGGCGGGCCTACGGGGCCCAGCCGGGCTCGTCAGGCATTGGACGCGGCGGGAGGAGGCTCTGTGCGGTCGGACTCATCCGGCGGCGCGCTATGACCATGTCCGTCGCCGCCTGGATGGCGGCGCAGGTCCTGGTCGCTGCTGTCGCGTTCGGCTGCCTCTGGCGTGCTTCTGTCTCCGCTGAGCCATCCGTTAACAGTGCCCATCAATGGCTGGCCACCGTCGCCATTGTCTGGGGCGGCAGTTTCGCTGTCGGGGAGGCATTGCCGGGGCATGGACTGGCCGCGTCGCTGACAATCGGCGGGCTGCTCGCGCTGGCCGCGCTGGCGGTGCTGTGCGCCGCGGTGGCCGCCCTGGCCCGGGCCAGCCAGCCGCCGTCACCGGCCGCGGGCCGCCCGCTCGGCCGCGGCGCCGGGCCGGCCCTGACCCAGCTCGCTGACGGCTGCCTGGTGGCGCTGGCGCTGTTCGTTGTCGGGTGGGCGGCGTTCTACGGGAGCGCGTACCACAAGGCCGGGGTGAGCGCGGGCGGGTTCGCGCTCGATCTCCTGCACCCGGTGACCGACCTCGTGCTGCTCGGCGCGATCATGGCCTACCTGGGCGCCAGCTGGCGGCGCTCGCTGCTGCCCTGGCTGGCGCTGCTCGCCGTGACGCTGGCCGACTCGCTGGCGGCGCCGGCCCGGATCAGCGGCGTCCGGCCAGGGCTGGGGACCGAGCTCGCCCAGCTGGCGGCGCTGGCGCTGCTCGCCGCCTGCGCGCTGCCCCGGGACCGCGTGGACCGGCTGCTGGCGGCGGCCCGGGCAAGCAGGGCCTGGCCGGGAGCGTCCACCGCCACGGCGGCGGCGGCGACCGTCGCGGCCGCGCTGACCACCATCGGGTGGGCGGCTGGCGGCGGGTCGGTGACCGATCCCGTGGTGGTGATCACCGGCGGGCTCGCGGCGCTGGTGCTGGTCGCGCGGGTCGCGGGGGTGGCCTGGTACGAGCGGGCCGCGACGCAGGCCTGGCAGGAGTCAGGCCGCGCGTTCCTGGAGCTGGCCGAGCGGACCAGCGACGTGGTCGTGCTGTGCGACCTGGCCGCGATCGTCAGGTACGCCAGCCCGGCGGTGGCCAGGTTCGGCTACCGGCCCGAGGCGATCGAGGGGACGCCGCTGTCGGCGCTGATCCACCCCGAGGACCGGCTCCGCGGCGCCCGGGTGATCCGGTCGGCCACCCTGGGCCCGCCCGGGCAGACGACCCATTTCTCCTGCCGGATCAGGTCGGCGGACGGGACCTGGCATCACCTCGAGTCCAGCCTGGCCAGGTACCGCGAGGCCGGCGGGGACAACCTGCTGATCACCGCCAGGGATGTCAGTGACCAGGTCGCGCTGCGGCGGCAGGTCACCCACCTGACCTTCCACGACGGGCTGACCGGCCTGCCGAACCGCGCCTACATCGAGGAACGGGCCAAGAGCGCGGCGCAGCGCGCCGCCGCCGGCCGCGCGCAGGGCGCGCAGGACGCGGCCATCTTCATCGACCTGGACGGGTTCACCGGGGTGAACGACTCGGTCGGGCACGGCGCCGGTGACCTGCTGCTGGCCCAGGCCGCCCGGCGGCTGCGCAACGTGGTCCCGGCCCAGCACACCGTCGCGCGCTGGGGCGGGGACGAGTTCGCGGTGCTGGTCGAGAGCGGCGCGAACGCGCAGGAGACCGTGGACATCGCCGAGCGGCTGGCCGGCGCCATCGCGGGCGAGCCGTTCCGGGTGGCCGGCCGGGACATCTCGCTGACCGGCAGCATCGGCGTCGCGCTGGCCGGCAGCAACCCGCCCGAGCACCTGCTGCGCAACGCCGACGTGGCGATGGCCAGGGCCAAGGTGGCCGGCGGCCGGGTCGAGATCTTCAACGCGCAGATGCACGCCGACGTGGTGCGCAGGCTGGAACTGGCCAGCGAGCTGCGCCGGGCGATCACCGATGAGGAGCTTGAGCTGGAGTACCAGCCGGTGGTCGAGCTGGCGACCTCCCGGGTGGTCGGGGTCGAGGCGCTGGTCCGCTGGACCAGCGGCGAGACCGTGGTGCCGCCGGCCGAGTTCCTGAGCGTGGCCGAGGAGTCCGGGCTGATCGGGGCGCTGGGCGAGCAGGTGCTGCGCGCGGCCTGCGCGCAGGCCGCGGCCTGGCACGCATCCGGCTGGCCGACCGGGATCTCGGTGAACTTCTCGCTCCGCCAGGTGAGCCGGGAAGGGTTCGCTGACCTGGTGCTCGGCGTGCTGGCCGAGACCGGGCTGCCGCCCGCCGCGCTGACCCTGGAGGTGACCGAGCGGGTCCTGGTGGACGGCGCGGCGGTGATCGTGGACGCCCTGGCCCGGCTGCGGCGGCACGGGGTCAGGCTGGCCATCGACGACTTCGGCACCGGGTACGCGTCGCTGGCCTACCTGCGGCAGCTGCCGGTTGACATCATCAAGATCGACCCGTCGTTCGTCGCGGGCCTGGGCACCGACGCGACCCTGGCCATGCTCACCGCCACCATCGTGCGGGTCGGCCGTGACCTGGGCATCGCGGTGGTCGCCGAGGGCATCGAGCAGCCCGAGCAGCTGGAGATGCTGCGCGGCATGGGCTGCGGGCTCGGCCAGGGATTCCTGGTGGCCCGGCCGATGGGGGCGCGCGGGATCGAGGTGTTCGCCGGCCCGATGCCGGGCGGGACGGCCGGGGAGCCGGTGCCCGAGGCGGTCGCGGCGCCGGAGGCCGCCGCCGCCGGATGAAGTCGCGACACCCTGGACATATTTGTGAACACATTCACAAGCGTGATTAGACTGTGACCGTCCGACCGTCGTTCCCGGGGGAGAACCCGTGTCCGCACCCATCGTCCTGGTAACCGAAGAGCTCTCGCCCGCTGGCCTGGAGCAGCTGGAGGCCGGCTTCGACGTCCGGTTCGCCGACGGCGCCGACCGCGGCTCGCTGCTGCCGGCGCTGGCCGACGCGGAGGCGGTGATCGTCCGCAGCGCGACCAGCATCGACGCCGAGGCGCTGGCGCACGCGCCGAAATTGCGGGTGGTGGCCAGGGCCGGGGTGGGGCTGGACAACGTCGACGTCGAGGCCGCCACCAAGGCGGGGGTGATGGTGGTGAACGCGCCGACGTCCAACACCGTCAGCGCCGCCGAGCACGCCGTCGCGCTGCTGCTCGCGCTGGCCCGCAACGTCCCGCAGGCGATGGCCACGCTGCAGGCCGGGCAGTGGAAGCGGTCCGCCTACACCGGGATCGAGCTGCAGGACAAGGTCGCGGGGCTGCTCGGGCTCGGCCGGATCGGGATGCTCGTCGCCGAGCGGCTGGCCTCGTTCGGCATGCGGGTGATCGCCTACGACCCGTACGTCGCGCCGCCGCGCGCCGCCGCGGCCGGCGTCCGCCTGGTCAGCCTGGACGAGCTGCTCGGCGCCGCCGACTTCATCAGCGTGCACCTGCCCAGGAACGCCGAGACCACCGGGCTGATCGGCAAGGCCGAGCTGGGCAAGGTCAAGCCGGGCGTGCGCATCATCAACGCCGCCCGCGGCGGGATCGTGGACGAGGACGCGCTGTCGGTCGCGCTGACCAGCGGCCAGGTTGCGGGCGCGGCGCTGGACGTGTACGCCAGGGAGCCGTGCACCGACAGCCCGCTGCTGCGGCTGCCCAACGTGGTGGTCACCCCGCACCTGGGCGCCAGCACGCACGAGGCGCAGGAGAAGGCGGGCGTCCAGGTGGCCAGGTCGGTGCGGCTGGCGCTGGCCGGGGAGTTCGTGCCGGACGCGGTCAACGTGCAGGGCGGCGTGGTCGACGAGAACATCAAGCCCGGGCTGCCGCTGGCCGAGAAGCTGGGCCGGATCTTCACCGCGCTGGCCGCCTCCGCGCCGGTGCGGATCGAGGTGCAGGTGCGCGGGGAGATCGCCGGCCTGGACGTCAGCGTGCTGCAGCTGGCCGCGCTGAAGGGCGTCTTCCTCGACGTGGTCGAGGAGGCGGTCACCTACGTGAACGCGCCGCTGCTGGCGGCCGAGCGCGGCGTCGAGGTCGGGCTGGAGAAGATCGAGGAAAGCCCGGACTGGCGCAACATGGTGGCGGTGCGGGGCACGCTGGCCGACGGCCAGGTGGTGTCGGTGAGCGGCACCCTGACCGGGCGGCGGCAGGTGGAGAAGCTGGTCGAGGTCAACGGCTTCGACATGGAGATCGCGCCCGCTGATCACATGGTGTTCTTCACCTACACCGACCGGCCGGGCGTGGTCGGCATCGTCGGCCAGATCCTCGGCGGCCAGGGCATCAACATCGCCGGCATGCAGGTGTGCCGGGCCGCGAGGGGCGGCCACGCGCTGATCGTGCTGACCGTCGACTCGGCCCTGCCGCCGCCGGTGCTGGCCGAGATCACCGCGTCCATCGGGGCCGTGGTCGGCCGCGCGGTCGACCTGGACGGCCGCTGAGCCCGCGGCGCACCCGCGCGGGCCGGGGAACCGCGGAACCGGCCGAGACCGCCAGCGGCTTTGCTTGTCTGGGCGGCCGGAGTCGGCAAGATGGTAGTGCGGCGACTGCGATCGCCGCCGCGGGCGCGGCAACGGGGCCGCGTCCGGTAAGGAGGCCCGTCTGCCATGACCTTCAGCCCGATCAGCGACATCGATTTCACCTTGCATCCCGCCAGCTCGCCGCTGCCCGCCGCCGAGCGGGACGCGCTCCTGGCCGACCCGGGTTTCGGCACGGTTTTCACCGATCACATGGTGACCATCCGGTGGTCGCAGCAGGCCGGCTGGCATGACGCCCGGCTGGAGCCCTACGGCCCGCTGTCGCTGGACCCGGCCACCTCGGTACTGCACTACGCGCAGGAGATCTTCGAGGGACTGAAGGCGTACCGGCAGGTGAGCGGGCAGATCGTGGCGTTCCGCCCGGAGGCGAACGCGGCCAGGTTCAACCGGTCAGCGGCCCGGATGGCGATGCCGCAGCTGCCCGAGACGGCATTCGTGCGGGCGATCGACCTGCTGGTCGGCCAGGATCACGCGTGGGTGCCCAGCAGCCAGAGCCAGAGCCTGTACCTACGGCCGTTCATGATCGCGACAGATCCCTGTCTCGGCGTGAACCATGCGTCGCTGTCGTTCCTGTTCATGGTCATCGCCTCGCCCGCGGGCGGGTACTTCGGCGGCAGCCTGCGCCCGGTCTCGGTGTGGCTGGCGCAGGACTACACCAGGGCGGCGATCGGCGGCACCGGGGCGGTCAAGGCCGGCGGCAACTACGGCGGCGGCTTCGCCGCCCAGCAGCAGGCCAACGAGAACGGCTGCGACCAGGTGGTCTGGCTAGACCCGGGCGAGCACCGCTTTGTGGAAGAGATGGGCGGGATGAACCTGTTCTTCGTGCACGGCTCCGGGCCAGGCGCGAAGGTCGTCACCCCGGGCCTGACCGGCTCGCTGCTGCCGGGCATCACCAGGGACTCGCTCCTGCGGATCGCTCCCGACCTGGGCATCGGCGCCGAGGAGGGCCGGATCTCGGTGGCTGACTGGCAGGCCGGGGCGCAGGCCGGCGAGATCACCGAGGTGTTCGCGTGCGGCACCGCGGCCGTGGTCACCCCGGTCGGCATGGTCAAGGGCGAGTCGGGCAGCTGGACGATCGGCGACGGCGTCACCCCCGGGCCGGTGACCATGCAGCTGCGCGATCACCTGCTCGGCATCCAGTTTGGCCAGATACCCGACCCGTACGGCTGGATCCACAAGATCCTCTGACCGTCAGCCGGGGAGCCGGCCGCCGGCCGCGATGAGCTCCAGGCCGGCGGGGACGGTCTGCGGGTATTTCAGGCCGGCCCCGGTGTTGACCGTGACCACCTGGTCGGTCTCGCTGAGCCAGCCCTCGGCGCGCAGCCTGGCTACGGCCGCGAAGCAGGCGGCGCCCTCCGGGCAGATCCAGCTGCCCTCGGCCCTGGCCGCCTGCCGCTGGCTGGCCAGCAGGTCGTCGTCGCTCACCGCGACCGCGGTGCCGCCGCTCGCCCGCACAGCCCGCAGCACCAGGAAGCCGCCCAGCGGGGCGGGCACGGTCAGGCCGAACGCGGCGGTCCTGGCGTCGGGCCACGGCTGTGTCTGGTCAGCGCCGCTTTCGAACGCCTGCACCACCGGGGCGCAGCCGGCCGCCTGGACCGCGACCAGGCGCGGCTGGGCCGGGCCGGTCCAGCCCAGCTCGCGCAGCTCGCGCAGGGCCTTGGCGATCCCGATCAGGGCCACCCCGCCGCCGACCGGGCAGACGATGACGTCGGGAACGCGCCAGCGCAGCTGCTCGGCGATCTCCAGCCCGATCGTCTTCTTGCCCTCCAGCCGGTAGGGCTCCTTGAGGGTCGAGACGTCCTGATAGCCGGGGTGAGCGGCCAGCGCCCCGGCGATCAGCCGGGCCGCGTCCCCGATCAGGCCATCCACCAGGTATGCCTGCGCCCCGGTGGCCACGCACTCCGACCGGGTGATCGCCGGGGCGTCCTGCGGCATCACGATCAGGCTCGGCAGACCGGCCCGCGCCGCGTAGGCGGCCCAGGCCGCGCCCGCGTTGCCGTTGGTCGGCATGGCCACCCCGGACGCGCCCAGCTCGGCCGCCCTGGACACGCCGACCGCCGCGCCGCGGGCCTTGAACGACCCGGTGGGCAGCAGGCCCTCGTCCTTCATCAGCAGCCGGGGCACGCCGAGCTCACGGCCCAGCCGGGCCAGGGGCAGCAGCGGAGTCATGCCCTCGCCCAGGCTCACCGTCGCGGCGGCCGACCCGACCGGCAGCAGCTCGTGGTAGCGCCACAGGTCCGGCGCCCGTCCGGCGATCTGGCCGGGGCTCGTCTGCGCGGCCACCGCGGCCAGGTCGTATCGGGCCAGCAGCGGCGCGCCGCACTTGCAGGCGCCCTGCAGCTGGGCGGCGTCATAACCAGCCGCGCACCGTGAGCACTCCAGGTGAGTCAGCATCGAATACGGTGCGGGCAACCTCGGCCTCCAGCCTCTGCGGCGGTTTCTGCGGCGGTGACGCTGGCCGGGCGCGCTGGGCCCGCTGGCCCGCGAGCCCGCGGCCCGGCCGGGGTCATTGTCGCAGGGCCCGCCGGGACGCCGGCGCCTGCCCCCGCCGGGGTCCCCGCGCCTGCCCGGCCGCAGCCCGGCGCCTGCCCCCGCCGCGATGGGGGCAACCCGGGCCGAAAGTACCTGGCCGGTGCCCGCCGGATGGCACAGTGGCCACGTGCGGGTGCTTTCGGATGCGCAGGTACGGGTCTCGCCCCCGGCGACGGCGGTGGCCGCCGCCAGGGAGGCGCTGGAACGGTTCGCCGACGGGACGCTGCAGGCGCCGCCGCGGCTCACTGGTGACCTGGGCCCGATGCAGTACGTGTTCACCGTCGGCCGGCTGGCCGGCGGGGTCAGCGGCTTCCGCGCCTACCGCAGCGGCGACCAGCCCGGCGAGCAGCTGGTGGCGGTCTGGGACCAGGACGGCACGCTGGCCGGCCTGGTCGTCGGGGACCAGCTCGGCGCCCAGCGGACCGGCGCGCTGGGCGCGGTAGCGGCCGACGTGCTCGCCCGCCAGGACGCGCAGGCCGTCGCGGTCGTGGGCAGCGGCCGCCAGGCCTGGGCGCAGCTGTGGGCGCTGACCGCGGTCCGCAGCCCGCGGCGGGTGCGGGTGTACAGCCGCGACCCGCGGCGCCGGGAAGCGTTCGCCGCCCGGGCCCGAGACGAGCTCGGCCTGCCGGCCACGGCCGTGGCCACGGCCGGCGAGGCCGTCAGCGACGCCGACATCATCCTGGTCGCCACTGTGTCCGCCCGGCCGGTCATCGCGGCCGCGGACGTGCGCCCTGGCGCGCACGTCACGACCGTCGGCCCGAAGTCCGCCTCCGGCCATGAGCTGCCGGCCGAGCTCGCCGCGGCGGCGGCGGTGGTCACCTGCGACTCGCCCGCGCAGGCCCGGTCCTATCCGGAGCCGTTCTTCACCGACACCAGGGCGCTGGTGTCGCTGGGCGATGTGCTGACCGGGCGCGCGCCCGGCCGTCAGGGCCCTGACGACATCACGCTGCACTGCTCGGTAGGGCTGGCCGGGTCAGAGGTCATCCTGGCCCAGCGGCTGCTGGCCGGTCATCCCGCCTGACCAGGCCCGGTCTCGGGGGCTGGCCCGCAGCAGCCGCGGGCCTGCGGCGGCCGGGGCCGCGTTGGCAGGCCGCCGGGCCGCGTCCTACCGTGTTCGGATGGACGACAAGCAGATCCTCGGCCACATCGACGAGCTGATCAAGACCGAGCACGAGCTGCGCACCAAGCTGGCGGCCGGCGAACTGACCAGCGGCGAGGAGCAGGCCAGGCTGAAGGTCGCCGAGGCGGCGCTGGATCAGTGCTGGGACCTGCTGCGCCAGCGCCGGGCCCGGCGCGAGTACGGCGCGGACCCCGACCAGGCGGCGGCGCGGCCGGTATCCGAGGTCGAGGGCTACGTGCAATAGAGGGCTAGCCAGGCTGGCGACCTGGTGATTCGCGGCGCCGCGCGGTCCGCGCGGCGCCGCCGTGGCCGGTGCGCCCGTGTTCGTCGCGGCGGCCCGGCTCAGTAGGCCCCGTGCGCTCAGTAGGCTCTGTGCTGAGTCGAGACCGCGGAGGGCCGGACGTGCGCATCGCGAGATTTACCGTCGGCAGCGAAGTCAGCTACGGAGTGGTGCAGGAAGCCCCTCCGGATGGTGCGAAGACCGGCCTGCCAGCCGATGAGCTGGTCGTGGCCGAGTTGTCCGGGCACCCGTTCGGGGTGGGGGAGACCAGCGTCCAGTTCACCGGGGCCCGCTACCCGCTGGCCGATGTCCGGCTGCTCGCCCCGGTGCTGCCCAGCAAGGTCGTCGCCATCGGGAAGAACTACGCCGATCATGCCCGCGAGATGGGCGGCGAGCCGCCGGACGAGCCGGTGATCTTCCTCAAGCCGTCCACCTCGGTCGCCGGGCACATCGACGCGATCGTCCGGCCGGTGCACCTGTCCAAGCAGGTCGACTACGAGGGCGAGCTGGCGGTGGTGATCGGCAGGCTGTGCCGCGAGGTGCCGCAGGCCCGGGTGCCCGAGGTCGTCTTCGGCTACACCTGCGCCAACGACGTCACCGCCCGGGACCTGCAGGCCAGGGACGGGCAGTGGGCCAGGGCCAAGGGCTTCGACACCTTCTGCCCGCTCGGCCCGTGGATCGAGACCGACCTCGACCCGTCTGACCTGGAGCTGAGCACCCTGGTCAACGGCGAGGTCAGGCAGCACGCGAGCACCGCGCAGCTGCTGCACGGCGTCACCGCCCTGGTCAGCTACGTCAGCGCGGTGATGACGCTGCTGCCCGGCGATGTGCTGCTCACCGGCACCCCGGCCGGGGTCGGCCCGCTGGACGAGGGCGATGAGGTCTCGGTCCGGATCCAGGGCATCGGAACGCTAACCAACAGGGTGATCAACGATGACTGAGGGCCCGGGCGTCCGGGTGCGTTTCGCCCCGTCCCCGAGCGGCGACCTGCACGTCGGCAACATCAGGACGGCGCTGTATGACTGGGCGTTCGCCCGCCATACCGGCGGCACGTTCGTGCTGCGGATCGAGGACACCGACACCTCCAGGATCACCCCCGCCTACATCGACTCGGCCCTGGACACGCTGCGCTGGCTGGGCCTGGACTGGGATGAGGGACCGCAGGCCGGCGGGGAGTACGGCCCCTACCTGCAGAGCCAGCGGATGGTGATCTACGCCGACTGGATCACCACCCTGCTGAACTCCGGCGCCGCCTATCACTGCTACTGCACGCAGGACGAGGTGGCGCAGCGGCGGGCCGCCGCCCGGGCCGGGGCCGGCGGGCCCAGCGGTTATGACGGGCACTGCCGGGAGCTGACCGCCGCCCAGGTCACGGCCTACCAGGCCGAGGGGAGGCAGCCGGTCGTCCGGCTGCGGATGCCTGAGGGATCGACTACGTTTACCGACCTGGTCAGGGGCGAGGTCACGTTCGACCACCAGCACGTGCCCGACTTCGTGCTGGCCCGGGCTGACGGCAGCCCGCTGTACACGCTGGCCGTCGCGGTCGACGACGTGCTGATGAAGATCACGCATGTCGTCCGGGGAGAGGACCTGCTGTCCTCGACGCCGCGCCAGATGGCCGTGTATGCGGCGATGGGGGTGGACCGGGCCGATTTCCCGGTCTTCGCGCACCTGCCGTACGTGCTCGGCCGGGACGGCCAGCGCCTGTCGAAGCGCAACGGCGTTGTCTCGGTGAACTGGTACCGCGACCAGGGCTACCTGCCCGAGGCGATGAACAATTACCTCGCGCTGCTCGGCTGGTCGCCGGGGGAGAACAGGGAATCATTCACGCTGGCGGAAATGGCCGCCGAATTCGACCTGAACCGGGTGAACAAGAACGCGGCCCAGTTCGATGCGGGCAAGCTCAAGGCGATCAACGGCGACAAGATCAGGGCGCTGGGGCCGGCTGATTTCGCCGCCCGGCTGACACCGTTCCTGCACCAGGCGGGGGCGGTGCCCGACCCGCCGTCGCCGCAGCAGGCCAGCCTCATCGCGGCCGCCGCTCCGCTGGTGCAGGAGCGCAGCGCCGACCTGGCCGAGGCCGCAGGGATGCTGGCGTTCCTGTTCGTCGCCGAGGACGCCTTCGAGGTGGACGCCGCCGACGCCGAGCGCGGGCTCAGCGCGGGCGCGGCACCAGTGCTGCAGGCCGCCGCGGACGCGCTGACCGGGGTCGGCTCGTGGACCGCCGGGGCGATCGAGGAGGCACTGCGGACGGCACTAGTGGACAAGATGGGGCTCAAGCCACGAGCCGCGTTCGCCCCGGTGCGGGTCGCCGTGACCGGACGCCGGGTGTCGCCGCCACTGTTCGAGTCGATCGAGCTACTCGGCCGGGACCGCACCCTCACCCGGCTGTCCGGCGCCCTCGCCATAGCCAGCACCGCCACCGGCTAGCCGCGGCCCCGCCCAGCCCCGGCTCTGGCCCAGCCCCGGCCCGCCCAGCCCCGGCCCGCCAGCCCCGGCCCGCCCAGCCCCGGCTCTGGCCCAGCCCCGGGCCGAGCCCTCACCAGCCCGCCCTGCTATTCCTACATATGTCGGGTTAGCCTGCGCCGCCGCGCCGGTACGGATGCGCTGGCCCCGGGCTGTCGTTCTTTGCGCAGCGGCGAGTCAGCGCATCCCTAACCTGTCCCGGCGGATCGGTCCATGGCCGTCGGGTGCTGTCCGCCAGGCCGGGAGCCGTGGCAGCGGCCCGGTATGGACGTGCTGGCCAGCTGCTCTTGCCGTACCGGCGGTCCGGCTCGGCGGGGCTAGCTGTCGTCGCCGGGGGGCTGGCGCCTGCCCGGGCGGTTCTGCAGCCAGCCGGAGACGATCGCGGCGCCGGCCACGCCGAGCGCCCCGGCCGCCTTGGCGGCCTCGGCCGGGCGGCGCAGGTCCAGGTGAGCCAGCGGGGACGAGCCGTGCACCACCTTGGTGCCCGGCGGGACCTCGATGGTGAACTCCGCCTGGCTCGCGTCGCCGCCGGCCCGGACGCCGGCCAGCTCCACGCAGGTGGCCTGGCGCGAGCCGGCGTAGCCGGCCCAGCGCAGCAGGATGCCGAGCTCGGGGTCGAGGACCGCGGCGACCCGGCTGAACGGGGGCCGCCCGGCGAAGACGGTCCAGCTGGCCAGGGTGATCGCTGGCCGGCTGGCGGGCCGGATCAGGTCGGCCCACAGCAGCAGGCCCGGCCGCCCGTCCACCTCGATGTCGCCAGCCGGCCAGAGCCGCCATTGCGATGACAGCAGCCAGGCCGGGTCGACCAGCCGGGCCCAGTCGTCATCCAGCGGCTCCGCCTGGCCGGTGATCACCCGGTTCCGGTACTGAGTCCGCAGCTGCTCGCCGTCGCAGGCCAGCGTCAGCTTTGACTGCCAGTCACCGGCCAGGAAGTCCATCCGGTACCGGCCGGGCATCGCGACCCTCAGCCGGGCCGTCCGGTACCTGACGCCGGTCACCTGCTCGCCGAGCGCGTCCCAGACCGCGTCCGGGCCGAGCACCCCGGTGAAGGGCTGCGGCAGCGAGGCGCCGAGCCTGCGGGCCTGTTCCAGCATGACCTCGCGGTCGGTCCACTGCCGCACCTCGGCGCTGAAGTCCTGGGCCCGCCGCCCGGCCCGGTGCAGCCCGCTGATCTCCTGGCCGGTGAGCGCCTCGCTGCCCGCGGTACCATCTGGCTGCGCCAGCCGCGGCATCGGCGGCCCCGCAGACGCGGCGGGCCGCGGCGCATGCCGCACGGCGAAACCAAGCGCTCCCGCGGTCAGGTCGGCCGCGGTCCCGACGACCTTCCCGAGCGGGCCTTTCAGCTGGCCGAACTCAGCCAGGCTGGAGCCGGGATCGGCCGCGGTGGTACCGGGCGGCGGGGAGAACCTGGTCAGGTCCAGGGCCTGGTCCGGGCCAATGCTCAGCGCTCGCAGCGCGGCGGACTCGACCAGCCTGCCGTGCTGCGCCGCCTCCAGCCAGAGCACGATGCCCAGCTCGGCGTCGACCAGCACGTCGACCCGCTCGGGCAGCTTGCGCAGCAGCCTGGCCGCCCGGGCCACGCCGGTGACCCGGTAAGCCGCCCGGCCGCTGGTGCCGGCCGCGGCGACCGCGCCGCCCGTGCCCGCCAGCTCCAGCTGGTACCAGGCCAGCAGCCAGGACGGATCGAGCATCTTGGCCAGGTCAGGGTCGGCCAGGCTCGGCTCGGCCCGCTCGGCCCAGTCGCCGAGCAGCCGCCAGCACGACTCGCCGTCGCACACGGTCAGGTCGCGCTGGTCCTCGCTGGTACCCCGCTGTACCCGGAACCGGGCGCCCGGCGCGACCAGCACGCTGGCCGAACTCTCCCGCCATTGCGGCGCGGGTTCAGCGCTGGTCCAGTCTCCGGCTTGCGACGACCGGGCCGTCAGCAGCTCGATGGCCGTGCGGTCAGCCCGCCGGACCAGCTCGCCGCGCAGGCTCAGCCGCGTCCAGTCCGCCCGGTACAGCAGGGCGACCAGGTCCGGCAGCTCAATCACGGCGGGCCTCCTGTGGGTAGCGCTGGTACAGAATCAGACTAGGCCCGGTCCCGGTCCGCTGCGCCCGCCGGACCTGCGCCCTGGGCGACCCGGCCGCGAGCCCGGTCTTGCCCGCTGTGCCCCGGATCCGGTTAGCCGCCGGGTCCGGCTTCGGCTACACTGCACAGGCGCGGTCGCCCCCCGCACGGCGACGCGTTCCCATGGGGTATGGGGTAATTGGCAGCCCGACGGGTTCTGGCCCCGTTAGTCTAGGTTCGAGTCCTGGTACCCCAGCCAAACGACCGGTCAGCGCGATGCTCCGCAGAGCACCCGCGCTCAGTTATCTCCTGCCCTGCCGCTTTGTTCCTGACGCGCGGGACGCGGGCGCCTGCGGGGCAAACCGAGCCGAAGATCTTGAAGAGTTCTGGGTGCCCGGGCGCACATTTCCTTTCCAGATGACCGGCGCAGCCGGCGCTGCAGCAGCTAGCAAGCCCGGGGGTTGGCCGTTTGGCGCGACCCGCCGCGTACGCTAACCTTGGTGCCCGGTCAGGATCGCGGCCCCGTCGTCTAGCGGCCCAGGACGCCGCCCTCTCAAGGCGGTAGCGCCGGTTCAAATCCGGTCGGGGCTACAAGAGTAGTAGCAGGTCAGAGGGCCTGATCGCGGACACGGCGGTCGGGCCTTGATCATCCGTCCGTCGTTTGTCCGTGAGGTTGGCCGCCACCAAGTGGCAGCGTGCGTTCCCAGAAGGTGTTGTCCGGTCGTTGCCGGGATGCGCTCCCGGCGCTATGTGAACTTGCCGATGTCGCAGGCATGGCTCGATTCCCGGTAGCTGGCAGGCGAACGGCGCCGTGGCGACAGGGCGGCATGGCTGCATGAAGCGGCCGAATCGTCCCGTTAGGCTTACGGGCCTCGGCCCCGCTGCCGAAGTCATCGGCGGTCGGCATCAGGTCGACGTAGTGACGGACTCGCCCGGCGCCCTCCAGGTGCCGGAGCGAGTTACTTGGTCGGCGGCCGCCATGCCACTTCCAATCCTCACGGAGGGGTTGGCATCGGCACGCGTCCCCGCCATCTGGCTGACCGAGCTAGACCCCGACCGCCCTGGCTGGTCTCCTCGACGGGCTGCCCCCCTTCTGGCCAGGGTCAAGGCATGGGCCGTGACCGCGAGGATCTCGTCGCGGGCGGCTTACGGTCGTGTTCGTTCGTCCGTGCCGCACCCGGTCCGGGGGGAAGCTCGCGGGCCAGATGCTGCGGACATCGCCCGCAGTGACTTCCCTATGCCAGCTCAGCCAGGCCATCAGGCCGCTGACCCGGTCCCGGCTAGGCCGAGCCCGCGCAGCGGGCCCTTGCCGCCCAGGCGCACTGGACCGGGCCGCTGACCCAGGCGAAGCGACGACATGCGGGTGCTGTATCTCGCCGCTGGGGATGCTCACGAAGCATTCGCTGGGGTGACCGCAAGGGACACCGCGACATAGACGGTTTTGCCGGGGGCGTCGCTGTCGAATACGACTCCTCGTGCGCCGCCCTGCAGGCCGATCAAGCCATCCAGCAATTCCAGGCCCCGCCCCTGTTCGTCGTCGGTAGTGGCCTGCTGGCGAACCGGGCCGCCTGCTCCCTGGTCGTGGACTTCGGTCCATAGGTCGCCGCGGGCATAGGACACGCGGACCACGATCGGTCCCTCGCCGTGACGCACGGCGTTGATGACCAGCTCGCTGACGATGAGTTCGGCGAGCCCCGGTGTACTCGGCGATACCCCATCCAGAAAGCGCCTTGCGTGCTACCTCGCGGGCACGCCCGACCTCGACCGGATCGCGGCCGAGTCGGCAGGCAGCAAAAGGCTCACGTGTCATAATCGCCATTCACGAATCCCGTGCAGGGAAGAGGCACCGGAGATTGTCACGCCTGGCGGGCGGAGGATTGTCTGTGGGAAGCTGGCTGCGCTCACATTGGCGGACGGGGGCGCCGAGGTCGATGACCTCGCAGCTGGTCTCTATGGCCACGACTGGGTGAGTTGCGGCGTAGGCGCCGATTGTCAGCGCCAGCTTCGGCTCGACGCCCGGTGCGATCGGGAATGTGCGGGCAAAGCGGATGAAGTCGGCAGTGACCCGGGCTCGGCCTTCCAGGAGCAGCAGGTTTCCAGCACCGTGGCGTCGTTCGAGAGCGGAGGCCGCGCCCGGGCTGGGCTTCTCGATGAGGTCGGCGACCAGGCGCCTGCCGTTGCGTTCAACGATCGTGATGACGCCCCGCCGGGCCGCCAGTTCCGGCTGGTAGGGGCGCGCGAGAACGGCCACCTGGCCAGATGGCACGTTGCGGAGGGCAAGCAGCGGGTTCGGACCGAAGTAGAGGTTGTCGCCGAACGCGACGTACAGATCGCCAGCAACTCGGAAATGGTCGGCGCCGTTCAGGACCGAGGTGAGATCGCCGTAGCGGCCGCGCTGGGCGATGAAGCTCATCCTCCGGCCTCGCGCGATCCCACCCTCGGCGATCGGCTTTCCGGCCGCGCGCCGGTACCGGGTCTCGCCGGGAGGGACTGAGCGCCTGACCCGCCCACTCGGTGAATGCCTGGTAGTAGGGGTGGTAGACGATAACAATGTGGGCTGGGCCTAGCCCGGCGATCTCCTCCAAAATCCACGTAATACCGGGACGGCCGCCAACGGGGTGAAACTCCTTGGGGAGGTAACGGGCCCAGTGCTGAACCCTGGTGCCCAGGCCACCTGCAGCCACCACGACGCGAACCTCGTCGCTCGCCCTCACCGCAACGTCTCCTGGGGTAGGTTCGGCGCGTGCATGTTCGGGTCACCGGAGTCGTCATTGAGGACGATCACATCCTCCTGCTCAACCAGGACACAGGCAGCGGGCGGGCCTGGTCGCTGCCTGGTGGGAAGGTCGAGGAGGGTGAGTCGCTCGGTGCCGCGCTGGTGCGGGAGATGCGCGAGGAGACCGGAATCGACGTGGCGGTGGGCAGGCTGCTGTACGTCTGCGACTATCTGCCTGGCGACATCCACGTTGTGCATGTCACCTTCGAGGCCAAGCGGACCGGCGGGAGCGTAGGGGATGTCACCGAGGGTGCTGATACGCGGCCGATCCGGGGTGTGGAGTTCGTGAAGCTCGCTGACCTGCCGAGCCTGGGTTTCAGCGAGAAGTTTGGGCAGCTGGCTATGGCCGGATTCCCCGGCGCCGGCTCCTACATGGGAGCTAAGTCCAACATCGGCTTGTGAGCCCAAGGCTTCGATCAGATCTTGGTCGAGGGCGGCGAGCGAGCGCGTCCGGCAGCCCAGGGAAGTAATCCACCCGGTCAGCAGAGCTGTGAGTTCAGCTGCCGGGACCCTCGTGCTGGTGTGGTCGCGGACTAGGCGGATCCCAACGCCGCGGGAGCACCCGGTCAGGTGGCGGTGCCGGGCCCGGTGGATCTCTTCACGGGTGGCGGGGGTGTTCCAGGCTGCACCATGGAGCCAGCGCGCAGCGGGGCCGTCATGCAGTTCGGCCGGGGAGGGGCCGTCGCAACACCAGACCTGCAAGTTGCCAACCAGATGATGAATTTCATCGGCGGGCTGGCCCGGTTCGGTGACGGGGGTGACATCGCCAAATATGTAGCCGGCGTTCGCCGCTGCCACACCCTCATGAAGGATTTCCTCGATCAGTTCGGCGCGGGTAGGCAGCCGGGCATTGGACCAGGCCGCGAATGCAGCGGCACCGATCCAGGTCACCCAGTACGCAGGGTGACGCTCGTACCCTTCACTGACGTGCCAGCGGCCGGTAGCTGGGTCACAGTGGAGGCGACCTCCGCGTTCGTGCGGCATCTCGCATGCCAGCAGATAGGTGCCGGCGTGATTGTTGGCGAGCCGAGCGTCGGCCAGTTCGTTTAAGAAGGCCGCGAACTCGGAGTTGCTGACCAGGAGGTTGCGCCACTCCAGCCCACCGCGCTGCAAATAACGCGGCCCGGGGCTCGTTACCAACTCAGGGATCGCAGGCCTCCGCGTAAGCCGGGCATGCGGTAATGGTGGCGGCCTCAGAGTATAGAGATGGTCTCCCGCCAGCCACGTGGAAGCCTTGACGACGACCGGCACTGGCACGGCTGTCCGGGCCGCAGCCAGAGCCGCCGCCGTGGTAGCCCTGACCAGCTCGGCGCCAATGTCGTCCAGGAAGGCCGTCAGGGCGGCCTTGGGAACCGTGGTGACGAAGGTGTCCTCGGCCGCGGCTGCTGCGGGGCATCCCGCGGCGCGCGGGTCCCTGCGCGCAGGCTGGACGCCGAGATCAGGCACCACCGCGGCCAGCGCATCAATCGCAGTCTGCGGGCAGATCACCGCCGTCTCATGGGGGATCACAGCGACGTCCCGCCCGGCCAGGGCCGTAGCTAGCAGCACGGTGTTCAGCACCTGCAACCGGACCAGCGCAACCAGGTCGGGCGGGTCATCGTCGGGGACGAGCACCTCATACCGCGCTTGATGACTCGATCGGGTAGCGCTGATCATCTGCTGGTAACGGCCCCGGTAGGTCCATCGCCGGAACAGATCACCGCGAGTAAAAGAGGAAGCCACTCCGAGCGGGCTACGCGTGAGGACGGCGACCGGCGACTGGGGGAACAACGCCAGCAAGGTTGGCAGCGCGAAGAACAGGTTCGTTTCCTTCACTACCTGCCGCCGCTCACTGTGCTTGCTGGCAGCGAACGTAACGAGCCAGTGCCACCCGAGAGTGCCCAGGGTCTCTGCGGTGCATCTGCCAGGATGCGGATTTACCGCTGAGAGCCCGTGATCCGGTGCGAGCTGCTGACGGAAAGGCTCGTTCTGCTGGCCCGCTAATGGCCGCAGGGTGTCGGACAGCCAGTTGGACCCAACTCGCTCGCTTGTGCCCAGCATCAACAGTGGCGGGCGCAACGCGGTTGCGGAGTATGAGGCTGGCGAGACGCTCGAGGCTCGGTGCGCCCGCGACGCCGACAAGCTGGACTGCCTGCTGCAGGCGCGTGAATACCAGGAGCAAGGGCACGCCAACGTGCAGCCATGGATCGACACCTCGGTCGCGGCTCTGGCCACGCCGTCAGCCAAGCAGATCGCCCACGAGGCCATTACCCAGAACAGCCTCAGCTGGCTGGAACGCGCCAAGCAAACGGCTGCGGGCGACGACTAGACCAGGGCACCGTCCCGGCCTGCGGAGTTATCACAGCTCTGGCGGCCACGAGCCGGCATCACGCCCAGTCCATGACGGTCTGCAGGCGAGCCATGCCCTGCTCTATGAGGCTGGCCACCGAGCGATTGCGGATCCCGATTGTTTCCGCGATACGGGCGTCGGGCCAGCCCATGTAGTAACGGAGCACCAGCGCTTCGCGTTGCCGGGCGGGCAGGGCGCATAGAGCCGCCAGGAGGAAGGCATCGGTCTTGGGAGTGTCTGACGGAACATCTGGGAGCGCACCTGGTTCCCGCGCGGGCCGTGAGGGATGTGCTGTGCGGTATGACCGTGCCTGGCGGACTACCTCCTGCTGTAGGTAAGCCAGTGCTTTATCTGTGTCTTGCCACCGCCGCCATGAACCGTGCGTGGCTGTGAACGCCGCCTGGACTGCTTCATCAGCCACTGTGGCGTCAGCGGCCAACAGCGCGGCCAGCATGGTAAGAGCGCGATAGTGCACGCGGTAGAGCACAGTCAGGGCCTGGTCGGCATCGCTGGTTGTCCTGGCCCGCCGCCCGGCCCGCCCCTCCGCCTCTATCGGGCGCCCGGGCCGGGCGGCTGGCCACCACGCGGCGGGCCGGGCCGGAGCCCGGATCACGCCGCGTCCCGGCCGGTGCGGACCGGGATTACCATGTGATCCGCCTCGATGTCTGCCTCGCCCGAGTCGGCGGCTTGGCCGCACTCCCCCCGACTCGGGTTCTCGCCGCACTGGGAATCCGGTATCGGCGACGGCTGGCTGAGCGCCCCCCTGGCTCAGCCAGCGCCAGCGCGTCATTACCGCCCTGACTCCCGGGGTAGCCGCGCAAGCACGGCCACCCCGCCGCCCGGACCCGGCTGCGGCAGAAGATCACACATCTGTGACGGCGGTCTCATGACAGGAGTATTGCATAGGACAACAATTGTCGTATGCCAGAACGAGAAGGCAGCAGGATCGCCTCTCACGCTGGAGCCTGCGGCAAACGACCGGCCAGCGGCTCGGCATCTCTCAGATGCAGGTCTCACGGTTGCTTGCCAGGGTGCTGAGCCACCTGCGCAAGCGCCTGCCGGGTGCAGCCGTCCAGCAGGCCAGCCCGCGATCAGCTACGCGCTGGCCACCGGCTGCGGGCGCCGCCTGAGTAAAGGCCGCCGGGCTAACCAGGCTGGAGATGGCGAGCAGGCTTACATCCGGTCCGCGTGACCAGGTAGAAATGACGCGTGAAGGATCCCGCTGACGACGCTGACTTGCACGACGACGTGGCGGTGCTCACCGCGGCCGTGCTGACCGCATCCAGGCTGCTGGTCGCCGTTTCCGCCCGCTCTCTGGCCGCCGCCGAGGAACGGGTGACCCTGCCCCAGTTCCGCTTGCTCGTGCTGCTGGCCAGCCACGGTGAGACCAACCTGGTGACGCTCGCCGATCGCCTGATGGTCAACCCATCCACCGCGCTGCGGATGGTGGACCGCTTGGCCGATGGGGGTTTCGTCACCCGTCGGGTCAACCCGGAGAGCCGCCGGGAGACCCTGCTGCGGCTCACCGACGCCGGGCAGCAGATCGTCGATGAGGTCACCACCCGGCGGCGGAACGAAATCGCGGCGATTGTCGCTCGGATGTCTGCCAAGGACCGTACTGGCTTGGTCAGGGCGCTTAACGCGTTCACAGACGCCGGGGGAGAGCCATCGGCGGAGGAACCTGAGCGAGATTTGGTGCCATTGGGCTGGGAGTGAATATCAGCGCCAGGTGACTTCAGCCGTCCAGCAATTACTGCACTGCACATGAACCGACGCTGTCCCACGCGTCCGTCAGCGAGCGGCGCGCGGCGGGTGCCCGCTGGGCTGGCCGGCGGACTTGTCATGCGTCCGCGGGTCAGCATCCTCTGGCCTTGGGGCGAGCAGGCTGATCCGGTCGCCAGGGCGCAGACAAATACCGGGATCGGGAGCTTGCAGGCTGCGGTGACGCAGCACCGCGACTGGGACGCAGCCGGGCGGCCAGGCAATCGTGCCGAGTCTTTGGCCCGAGATGGTCGAGTCATCCACGACGTTGATCTCCAGGACCTCGTAGCCAGGCAGCGGATTGGGCGGCTCCTGACCCGGACCCGGCGGCCCAGGCGGCTGCTCCCCGGCAGCGTGGGCCGCGGCGGTCTGCTGTGGTGCGCTGCCGATCTCCCGGGACACGGCCCTCAGCACACTGGCGTTGGTGATCCAGCCCTGCACCTGCTGGCCGTTGCTGGACAGCACCGGCAGCCCGTCCCGCCCATAGGCGGCGAGCTGACGTAGCGTCTGGGCGAGGGACTCATCGGCAAACACCGCCTGCGGATCACGGCGGTAGGTAACCGGCCCGGGCCACGACACCCGGCCGGGAACTGCCGGGCCGTTTTGGTGGCTGGGCCTGGCGCTGTCACCGTTGGACCCGCCGATGACGCGGAGCGGCGCCCCGAACGGGCGCATCGCATCGGCGGCCTTCAGGTCGCCGAACGCCCGCCAGGGCGCGGCGCGGTCGATGTCCCGCCCACGCCGCAGCAGCTTGGTGGTGTAGATGGTCCCGTAACTGAGTCCCCGGGAGATGGCCGTGGCGACCGCGACAGCGAGCATCACCGGCAGCGTCAGGGCGTAGTTACCGGTCATCTCGACGACGCTGGCCACCGACGTCAGCGGCGCCCGCGCTGCGGACGCGAACACTGCGCCCATGGCCACGACGGCGTACAAGGCCGGCTGGCCTGCGCCCGGGCCGAGCACGTGATCGGCGATCTCGCCGAAGGCCATGCCGGAAGTAACGCCGATGAACAGCGACGGCGCGAACACCCCGCCCGACCCGCCGATGCCCAGGGTCAGGCTGCACGCGAGGATCTTCCCCGCTGCCAGCACGAGCAAGAACCACAGCACGTAGTTCCCGGCGATGGCCTTGTCCATCACCGGGTAGCCCACACCGTACATCTGCGGCAGCGCGAGCAGCAGCAGGCCGAGCGCGACCCCGCCGACCGCGGGCCTGGCCCATTCCGGGCGGTTCTTCCAGACCCTGTCCCACAGGTCCTCCATCGCGTACACGGTCTTGGCGAAGGCCTGCCCGATCAGCGCGGCGGCCACGGCCAGCGCCGCGATCAGCAGGTAGTCGCGTGCGTGGTGCAAGGCAATGCCCGGCGGAAACCCGCGCAGGAACGGGCCGCCGCCCACGATCGGGATCGCGACCGCGTCGGCGAGCATGGCCGACAGCATCACCGTGAACAGCGCGTCGATGGAGAACTCGCGCAAGATGATCTCCACGCCAAAGAACACCCCGGTGATCGGCGCGTTAAAGGTGGCAGCGATGCCGCCGCCGGCCCCGCAGGCGACGAGAATCCGCATCCGGTTTTCCGGCATCCGCATCCACTGGCCGAAAGTGGAGGCGAGCGCGGAACCGATCTGAACAATCGGGCCCTCCCGGCCTACCGACCCGCCGGTACCGATACACAGCGCCGAGGCGACCGCCTTGACGACGCTGACCTGCGGCCGGATCCGCCCGCCGTTCTCCGCGACCGCGATCATCACCTCGGGCACCCCGTGCCCGCGCGCCTCCCGCGCGTACCTGTAGATCAGCGGGCCGTAGACCAGCCCGCCGAGCACCGGTATCAGCACGAAAAACCCCAGCCCCAGCCACGGCAGGTGGGAACTCCCGGCGTATCCGGCCTGGCCGAACTGGCTGTGCCCGGTGGCCAGCCAGGTAAAGAAATAGATCAGGTACCGGAACACCACCGCGCCCAGCCCAGAACCCACGCCCACGACCACCGCGATCACGAACAGCCCCAGCCGCGACCCGCGCAGCCAGCCGGCGGTCCGTGTACTCCACTGCGCAATCCCCATGGACCGGCTAGTCATGCGCGTGCCGTTACGCTTCCGGCGCCGGCTGGATGCCGTCTCGTTCCGGCCGGTGCCGACACCGGCGGGTCCGGAGACGCCGCAGGCCACTGGCTGTCCGGGATCTCCCCGGCCGCCGCGGCGAAGGCCCGCAGCGCGTCGGCCACTGCCACCTGCTGCGCGCCCGGGAGCCGGGCCAGGATGTCGGCCAGCAGCTCCCGGCGGCGCTCCGTCGCCTGATCCACGACTTCCCGCCCAGCCGGGGTGATCGACACCTGCACCGCCCGGCGGTCAGCACGAGCGCGGTGCCGGCGGATCAGGCCCTTGCGCACCAGCCGATCGCACATCCTCCCGGCCGTCGACGGCATCACGTCCAGCGCCCCGGCCAGATCCACCAGCCGCTGTGGCCCCCGGGAGGCGAGCACCACCAGTGCCCGGTACTGGGCGATGGTGGTCTCCTCTGCGGCTGCTCCCAGGGACCTGGTCGCCACCGCCACCAGCGTGCGACTTGCCGTCAGCACCACGTTCACCACAGACTCATCCACCCGCCGCGCATCCGGCCGGGCATCGCCGTTTAGTTGCATACTGCAATATTAGCATCGTGCCTCTGTCGCCCACTGCACCTTTGGTCGGTGTGGCCGGGACGCCCAGCCAGGCGAGCCAGCATCTAAGGCAGGCACGCCCTGGGAGGCTGGCTCCGCAAGGGCGGGCGTTCGACGCAATCGCGGCCCCGCTGCGCTGGCCCGCAGCCGGAATCCTGGACACCGGCCAGGAGGTAGCGGGCGTGGCCGCCCGCGTCGGAGCCAGGCCGATGCACGAGGTGATTTAGCAAGAAGCGGCCCAGTCCAGGCAGCTCGCGTGATCGCTGCGAAGGTGAGCCTGGTGACTACGGTTACATGCCGAACCGCGCACGTTGCACGGCTTCGACGGCCGCCGCAGGCCCGCTCACCTCGACGTGTGCCGCGCTTTGCCGACCGAAGAGGTAGAGGAGCAACTCACCTGGGGGTCCGGTGATGTGGGCAGTAGGTTCCCCGCGCCGGGCCCGGACGGTCCTTGCGGTCCCCGCCCACTGAAGCTCAAGACCTGCGCCGCGCAGTCGCCGCGTGAGGAACCAGGGCGCCCGCCTGACGTTGCGCCATAGGGCTTCGTCCATAGCCCGCTCATTGGTACGGGGGCCGCAGCCGTTGGCTCTGCGTGCGTCCTCGTGGTGGACGAACAACTCGTTGAGGCTGGGGAATTGCCGCACCCACCTGATGCGGAAGAAGCCTGGCGGCGGTCCCGACCGGAACGTGGCAATGAGCCAGGTGAAGTCCCTCCGCGCGACTGCTCGTCGTCGTCGTTCGGCCAAGCGGCCCCACGCACCGGGCAGGACAAGCCCAGGGCCAGCGAGGTAGTCGCGCTCGCGCAGGACCAGGTGCGCGGCAAGATCGCGGGTCGTCCACGGCGCGAGGAGAGTCGGTGCCTCGGGACCGAGTTCGTCGAACAGGTCGCTGAGCTGTGCTCGCTCGGACGCGTCGAAGAACGGCTTGGCCATATCGCCGGAGTGTAGCGGCGGGCTTCGAGGACTCCGGAGGTCTAGCTGCACCTGACAGAGCGTGTCTGGGCTGGGGCCAGGTAGCCCCGGCCGGGTAGGGTGGGCTAAGTAGTGTGGCGCGCCGGGAAGTCTGGTCGGCAACCGCTCAGCGGGCTGGAAAGGCGGCGTCGACGGCGTGCACACGGTCGAAATCGTGGTGTTGCTGGTCGCGGTCGCGACGGTGGTGGCCGCTTTCGCGCAGCGGCTGCGGGTTCCTGCCCCTTCCCTGCTGGTAGCCGTCGGCCTGGCGGTGGGCCTGGTTCCTGGTGCCCCTATGGTTCACGTGCCGCCGGCCGTGGTCAGTTTGGTGGTGCTGCCCCCCTTGCTGTACGCGGCCAGCGAGGAACTGCCCTGGCGTGATCTGCGGGCGGTGTGGCGGCCGCTGGCAGTCCTGGCGGTGGGCCTGGTGGTGGCCACGGCGGCCGCCGTCGCCGCCGTCGCGGGGGCCGTGGCATCACTGCCGGTGAGCTTGGCGTTCGTCCTCGGTGCGGTGCTGGCCAGCACCGATCCGGTTGCGGTCAGCGCACTGGCCCGCCGCCTCTTCCTGCCGGCCCGGGTCCAGGCTCTGGTGCAGGCCGAGAGCTTGTTCAACGATGGCACCAGCCTGGTGCTGTTCCAGATCGCCGTCTCCATCACCGTCGGCGGTACCGCCGGGACGACGGCGGCCGGGACCGTACTGCACGCAGTAGGCGAGTTTGCTGTTCTGGCGGGCGGCGGCGCGGTCGTGGGCGCCGCCGTGGCTGCTGGCGTAACCGCGCTGCGCCGGCGGATCACCGACCCGGTGCTGGAAACGGTGACGGCTCTGATCACCCCGTATGCCGCGTATCTGCTCGGCGAAACGCTCCATGTTTCTGGTGTGACCGCGGTGATCGTGGCCGGGCTGGTGATCGGCACGTGGCGTTCAAAGATCACCACCGCCCAGACCCGCCTGCAGCTGCACTCAGTCTACCAAACCGTCATCTTCCTGCTGGAAAGCGTCGTGTTCGCGCTCATCGGGCTCGAGCTGCCCACGCTGGTACGTGAGCTAGGCGGAACCAGCCAGTGGCTGCCGGCCGCGCTCGCGGTGACGGGGACCCTGATCGCCACCCGCGTGGCGTGGGTCTTCCCCGTCTTCGCCGTCGTGCAGCGGCGCCGCGGCACGCGCCGCCCGGTCTGGCCGGTGGCTGCCGTGGTCTCATGGGCCGGGACGCGCGGGGTCGTCCCGCTCGCCGCCGCGCTGTCGATTCCCCTCACCACCACGAGCGGGGTGCCGCTTCCCCAGCGGGATCTCGTGCTGGTGCTGGCCGCCGCGGCAATCGTAATCTCGCTCATCGTCCAGGGTTTCACGCTGGAGCCGCTGGCCCGGCTGGCCGGGTTCGGCCCGAACACCACCGCCGGACCCGGTCATGAGGAAACCCTCGCCCGGCTGCGCATGGCCGAAGCGGGCCTGGCCCGACTGGACGAGCTGGCCGAAACTGGCGCCGCCGCCGACGAGGTCATCGACCGGCTGCGCACCACCCTGCAGACCCGCATCGGCAATACCCGTGCTCGCCTGGACCAGGATTCCGCTGCCGAATCAGGCACCCTGACCGAACGGGAACTGCGGGGCGATCTCATCGCCGCGGAAGGCGCCGAACTGGCCCGGCTCTTCCACGCCGGCACCATTACCGCGGCCACCCACCGCCGGCTCCAGCGCAACCTGGACCTGGAAACCGCTCGGCTTACCGAAGGACACCACTAAGCGCCAAAATGCGGCGCCACGCAGCGACGCCATCCGACGCCTCTTGCGCTGGGTAGCGCGAACCCGGAGCCGGTTCCCGGCCCCTCTAGGACCGTTGGCAGCCCCACCACGACGGGATTATCCTTGAGCCAGGTGTACCGGGAAGCCTGGTCGGTGGTTGATCAGGCGAGCCGCGGAGCCGATCGTGAGCACCGGTACATTCTTCCCCCCGCCGCCAATCCCATTGCGGCCGTTGTGCTCCCAGGGGGCTGACCAGGATCCACCTGACACCGGGCTGCATTCTGGCCACAGGTGCTGTCGATGAAGCAGCAAGAGCGCCTGCGGCAGGGCTGGTGGCACAGGTGGTGGCGCCGCCTGGGGCTTGACTGCAACCCCATGAGACGGCGTATTGACCGTATCCAGGCGGTCATCCAGACGGTATTGCTGCTGGGTTTCCTGGCCGGTGCCCCGGCCGTCGCCGCATATACCGGCTATCGGATCTACGTATCCGGCATGCGGACTGGGCGGGTGCAGGTGGCAGCCTGGCACCGTGTGCCTGCTGTTGTCCTCAAGGTGGGGCCGATAGCGGGCTGGTCGCGCTCTGCATCGCCCGTGTCGATGTTGGTGCGGTGGCTGGGACCGGACCGGGCCTGGCGGACCGGGGAGATCGAGGAAGCTAAGACTGCAGTGACAGGTGGCACCGTGACCGTGTGGGTCGATGCGAAGGGAAAACTGACCCACCCGCCGCTGACCAGCACAGAGGTTATCGCCCAGACGGCCCGCACCGCCGCCGCCGTAACGGTGGGTCTAGGCCTGCTGCTGATGGCCGTTGGCTGGGCGGTCTCATTCCTGCTGGACAGGCAGCGACTGGCCGACTGGGAGGCGGACTGGTCGGTGACAGAACCACGATGGACTCGTTCCACGCCGCCAGATGACGGGCATGCTCCTGGCCGCTAGGGAGCCTGGGCCCGGGTCAGAATGTCGATCTTGACGAGATCCTAACGCTCGTGTGGCGGATCTTAACGCGGGCCATGCGGCAGGCCTCGGCAGTGATCTCTAGCGTCGGGAAATGACCACCACGCCCAGACAGGCGCGTAATCCGCAGAGATGCTCTTGGGCTGACGATGGGTAGCCCGGGACGGAGGTAGCGCCAGTGGCTGCACGGACCGCAGCAGGCGTGCCTGCCACGGACGGCGTGTCAACGACGCCCGAATTTTGGCTCTGGCACAGTTTTGGTGGGGTTAGTCGGCGAGCAGGACGCGGAGGCGGGGCAGGTCTGGGTTTGCGCGTCCGTACATCTGGCGTTTGAGCATCTTGATGCGGTTGACGTGGCCTTCGAGCTGCCGGAGCTCCACCGGAGGGTCAGCCCGGCGGTGACCGCGTCCTGGTCAGCCCGCAGGCCGGTGACGAACGAGGTGAGTGCGGGCTCGTCGGTGGCAGCGGCTGCGGTCATCCATTGCTCGAGTTCGCGGCCGCGGCGCCCTGTCATGATCGCGGCGAAGGCACGCACGTGGGCGGTGACGGTGGCCAGTTCCGGGGAGCTGGCCAAGATGGCGTCCAGGCGGGTCTGGTCGGCGGGGTCGAGGTCATCGGGCCTGGTCATGATCCAGGCCGCGACCGCGCGGGGCTTGGGTGGTTGCGGAGCGGGGGCGGCCATGCCTGCGGCGTTTCCGCGGAAACGTGCGAGGCGGTCCCGGACAGTGGAGTAGCCGCCGGGGTAGCCACGGGCGCGGATCTCCTGCCACAGCTGCGTGGCGTTGGTGCAGCCGCAGTTCCATCGTTCCTGCAGGTAAGG
>DATBGO010000127.1:0-29603 GCA_036558005.1 Streptosporangiaceae bacterium
CCCTCGAACCAGACATACACCTCTTAACCGGCATCTCACCGCGCCCCGCTCCGCAGACGATTAGCGGCTATGTCACACCGCCGAGCAAAGAGCAGCGGCAGCATGACATAGCCGCTAAATCTCGCCCCAAACCGCGCCCCACAGCCCACCCTTGCCCGCCAGCCCTAGCTCGACATATGTCGGCTTAGCCGATTCGCCAACTCGACATATGTCGGCTTGGCCCAACGGCTAACTCGACATATGTCGGATTGGGTGTCCGCGGCTAATTCTATATATGTCGGATTGGCCGCCGTGTCTGGTGCGGCCTGAGGCTGGGCTGGGGCGTGATGAGGGCGGCAGTGGTCCGGAGGTGCTGTTGTTTCAGCAGCGGAGGGACAGTGCGGTCTTATTTTGGCCCCTGACGCCTGGTGGGGCGGGGCGAGCGTGCCTGGAATGGGTTATTTGCCGGGGTCGGGGAGGGGGGTTGGGGGGGAAACGGGGGTGTGGTCGCGGCGCTCGGGGTGGTGGGCGGCCTTGATGAGCTGGACGACTTCGGACGGGTCGTCGGCGACGTGGAGGAGCTGGAGGTCGACGGCGGAGACCTTGCCTTCGGCGGCCATGGTGTCGCGCATCCAGGTGAGCAGGCCGGACCAGTACTCGCTGCCGTAGAGCACGATCGGGAACTTGGTGATCTTGCCGGTCTGGACCAGCGTCAGCGCCTCGAACAGCTCATCCATCGTCCCGAAGCCGCCCGGCAGCACCACGAACGCCTGCGAGTACTTGATGAACACCGTCTTGCGGACGAAGAAGTAGCGGAACTCGATGCCGATCTCGACGTAGTCGTTCAGGCCCTGCTCGAGCGGCAGCTCGATGCCCAGCCCCACGGAGACGCCGTTGACCCGGGACGCGCCCTTGTTGGCGGCCTCCATGATCCCAGGGCCGCCGCCGGTGATGATCGAGTAGCCGGCCTCGGCCAGCCCGGCGGCGATGCACTCGGCGCTCTGGTACTGCGGTGTGCCTGGCTGGGTCCGGGACGAGCCGAAGATCGACACCGCCGGGCCGAGCTCCGCCAGCAGGCCGAATCCCTCGACGAACTCGGCCTGGATCCGCAGCACCCGCCACGGGTCGGTGTGCACCCAGTCGCTGGGCCCCCGCCGATCGAGCAGCCGCTGATCGGTGGTGGTCTGCGGAATGTGCTTGCCCCGCAGCGTGGCTGGGCCCTGTCGGCGCAGCCTGCGGCGCGGTTCGGGTTGCCCGCTCACGATCACCAAAGGTACGCGTTGCCCGGCCCGGACGGCCCCGCACCAGGCGGATCAGCCAGTTATCCCGTGGTCGCGCAGGATCTCGTTGAGCGCGGACTTGTCGTGCGCGCTGCCCGCGGGCAGTTGCTTGAGCACCAGCACGCACGGCATGCCGAACTCCCCGCCGGCGAACGCGCGCGGCCGGGTGCCGCCGACGCAGACCGACCAGGCGGGCACCTCGCCGCGGGGCAGCTCGGCGCCGGTCTCCACGTCGATCACGTGCGTTGTCCTGGTCAGGATGGTGCCGGCGCCGAGCACCGCGCCCTGCCGCACCCTGGCGCCCTCGACCACCATGCACCGCGAGTAGATGACCGCGTCGTCCTCGACCACCACCGGGACCGCGCCCGGCGGCTCCAGCACCCCGCCGACGCCGACCCCGCCGGCCAGGTGCACGTTCTTGCCGATCTGCGCGCACGAGCCGACGGTGGCCCAGGTGTCGACCATCGTCCCGGTGTCCACGTACGCGCCGATGTTGACGAACGAGGGCATCAGCACCGCACCGGGCGCCACGTACGCGCCCCAGCGCACGATCGCCCCCGGCACCACCCGGACCCCGTCCAGGTTCGCGGTCAGCGGCACCCTGTCGTGGTAGCGGAAGTCACCCACCTGCGAGCGGATCATCGGCAGCAGCCGGAACGCCAGCAGGATCGCGCGCCTGGCCCGCTCATCGACGACGATCTCACCGGCGGGCGAGACCCAGGCCACCCTGGCCTGCCCGGCGTCGATCGCGTCCACCGCCGACACGACGAGCGCGCGGGCTTGCTCGTCGCCTGGCGTCAGGCTCGCCCGCGCCTCCCACAACTCGTCGATGCTGTCCGGCAACGCGGAAACCGGCACGTCGGCGGGCGCATGCTGAGACCTGTTCATGGCGAGCGAGCCTAGCGGCTGCCGACAACGGGGTAGCTTCGACTACCGTGAGGAGTTCGCGGCGGGTGGCACGAAGTCCGCGCCGGCTGCGCCGCGGGCTTTCGGGCATAACCCTGCTTATCGTCGCTGCCGTCGGCATCGGCCTGTACATCGCGTTCCGGCATGTGCAGCCGCTGCTGACCGGGAGCGGCTGCGAGGCACGGTCGGGCCGCCAGGTGATCACGCTGAGCCCGGGGCAGGCCGGCATCGCGGCCACGATCGCGGGCGTCGCGGACCTGAAGGAGCTGCCGCCGCGGGCGGTCACCGTCGCCTACGCCGCGGCGCTGCAGGAATCGAAGCTGACCAACCTCAGCTACGGCGACAGGGACTCGGTCGGGGTGTTCCAGCAGCGCCCGTCCGAGGGCTGGGGCCCGCGCCAGAAGCTGATCGACCCGGTCTACGCGACCACCAAGTTCTTCGACGCGCTGACAAAGGTGCACAACTACGTCAATCTGCCGGTCTACAAGGCCGCGCAGGCGGTGCAGCACAGCGCCGACGGCCTCGCCTACGACCAGTACGAGCCGCTGGCCAAGGGCCTGACGACCGTGTTCACCGGTCAGCACCCGCACGCGGTCTGGTGCTGGTACAGCGGCAAGATCCCGGCGCGGCCCCAGCAGCAGGCCATCGGCGCGCAGCTGACCCGGACCTTCGGGCCCACGACGGTGCTGGCTGCCGCCGACCCCGCGGTGTACGTGCGGGTACCCAACCCGCTGGCCGGGTGGGCGATGGCCGCGTGGCTGGTGTCACACGCGCAGCAGTACCACGTCAGCGGCATCAGCTACGGCGGGTACCAGTGGTCGGCGGCCAGCGGCTCGAAGGGGTGGATCCGGGATCGTTCGCCCGTCCCGGCCGGACAGCTCAAGCTCGGCTGATAACTTGTGATCCCGCGGGCGACGGCCGGCAGACCCGGCAGCCCGCGCGATACTGGGAAGCGGGCCTGCTGGCGTAGCCAGGCCGGAGCGGGCCAGTCTCAGGCATGGACGGAAGAGGAGTACCGACGTGACCTACATCATCGCCCAGACCTGCGTCGATGTGCTCGACCGGGCATGCATCGAGGAATGCCCCGTTGACTGCATCTACGAGGGCGAGCGGATGCTCTACATACACCCGGACGAGTGCGTGGACTGCGGCGCGTGCGAGCCGGTATGCCCGGTTGAGGCGATCTTCTACGAAGACGACGTACCTGACCAGTGGAAGGACTACTACAAGGTCAACGTCGACTTCTTCGAGGATCTCGGCTCGCCTGGCGGCGCGTCCAAGACCGGCAAGATCGGCCGGGACCACCCGCTGGTGGCCGCGCTGCCGCCGCAAGCCGAAGAGCACTGACGCTGACCGCTGAGCCGGGCCGGACGCAGGCGCCGCCGGGGACCCGGTCCCTGGCGGCCCGGCTGCCGCGTTTCCCCTGGGAGGTGCTGGACCCGCACCGGCAGGCCGCCCGGTCCCACCCCGGCGGCATCGTCGACCTGTCCGTCGGGACCCCGGTCGACCCGGTCCCCGCGCTGGTGCGCGACGCGCTGGCGGCGGCGTCGGACTCGCCTGGCTACCCAGCCGCGGCCGGAACCCCGGCCCTGCGCGAGGCAGCTGCACGGTGGCTCGCCCGCACGGCCGGCGTGCAGGTTTCGCCGAACGCTATCCTCCCGCTGATCGGCACCAAGGAGCTGATCGCCTGGCTGCCGACCTACCTGGGCCTCGGTCCCGGCGACGTGGTCGTATTGCCTGAGCTCGCTTACCCGACCTACGACGCGGGCGCCAGGCTCGCCGGGGCAACGCCGGCCGCTGCTGACGGGCTGGTCGCGCTCGGTCCCGTGCCGGTCGCGCTGGCCTGGCTGAACTCTCCCTCCAACCCGGCGGGCCGGGTGCTGCCCGCCGAGCACCTGCGCAAGGTGGTGGCCTGGGGCAGGGAACGGGGCACGGTCATCGCCAGCGACGAGTGCTACATCGAGTTCGGCTGGGACGTGCAGCCGGTCTCGGTCCTGCACCCGGACGTCAGCGACGGCTCGCACCAGGGCCTGCTGGCGGTCTTCTCGCTGTCCAAGCGCTCGAACATGGCCGGCTACCGGGCCGGGTTCGCGGCCGGCGACCCGGCGCTGATCGCCGAGCTGCTGGAGATCCGCAAGCACGCCGGGATGCTGCCGCCGGTCCCGGTCAGCGCGGCGATGACCGCCGCGCTCGGTGACGACGCGCACGCGCGAGAGCAGCGGGCCAGGTACGCGGCCCGCCGGGACACGCTCCGGCCGGCCCTGGAAGCGGCCGGCTGGGCGATCGAGCACTCGCATGGCGGGCTGTTCCTGTGGGCCGCCCACCCCGGCCGGGACTGCTGGGAGTCGGTCCGGGTGCTGGCGCGGGCCGGCATCCTGGTGGCGCCCGGTGAGTTCTACGGGGCGGCGGGCGGCCGGCACATCCGGGTCGCGCTGACCGCGACCGACGAGCGGATCGCCGCGGCCGCGAGCCGGCTGCGCAGCCTGGCCTGACCCCCCGGCCAGCCACGGAGCGGCCCGGAGGCGAGCTGGCCGGGCGGAAGGCCCTGCCTTGCCGCTGCCTAAGCTGGGGGCATGTTACGGCTCTACGACACCAGGACCGGCCGGGCCGGGCCGGTCAGGCCGGCCGGCCGCGGGGTGCTGCGGCTGCACAGCTGCGGGCCGGCCGGCGATCAGCCCGGACCCGCGGCGCAGGTGCGGGGCTGGCTGCTGGCGGACCTGATCAGGCGGGTGGCCGAGCAGCACCGCTGGATCGTGGTCGCCAGCCAGGCGAGCACCAGCCTGGAGCCTGAGCCGCCACAGGACGGGGCGCTGCGCGCCGCCCGCAGCACCCTGAACGTCCGCCCGCCCGAGCACGCCCCCCGCGCGCCGGAGTCGGCCGGGCTGATCACCGACCTGATCGCGAAGCTGATCGCGGCCGGCCACGCGCGGGTCAGCGGCGGCAGCGTATACGCCGAAGGACCGGCCGCCGACGGGATAGACCAGGTGCTCTGGCGGGGCGCGGGCTCCGCCGGCCCGGTGCCCGGCTGGCCGAGCCCCTGGGGCCCGGGCCATCCCGCCCGGGCGGCCGCCTGCGCGGCGATGGCGCTGCACTATCTCGGCGACGCGATCGACGTCCACGCCGCGGCTGGCCCGGGCCAGGACGATCAGCGGGAGCGGGCCCTGCTGGACGCCGCGGCCGGGCATCAGGTGGTCCGGCTCTGGGTCCGGCCAGGCCCGCTGCTGGCCAGCCAGCTGCCGCCCGGCCGCGACCTGGCCGGGCAGGTGCCAGCTGAGCACGGGCTGGACCCGCTCGCGGTCCGGTACGCCGTCCTGGAGCGGCACTACCGGCAGCCGCTGGAGCTGACCCTGGCCGGGCTGCGGGACGCCGACGCGGCGCTGCGGCGGTGGCGGCGGCAGGTGGCCGGGTGGGCCACCTCGCCGAGCCGGCCCGCCGACGACGCGGTCACCCGCGAGGTCGCCGCGGCGCTCGACGACGACCTGGACACCCCGGCCGCGCTGGCCGCGCTGGACCGGCTGGCGGCCAGCGAGGCGGTCGCGCCGGGGGCCAAGTTCGAGACGTTCGCCAGGGCTGACCAGGTGCTCGGCCTGGAACTGGCCGCCGAGGTCGGCCGCTAGCCGCCCGCGGCGACACCCTCGCGCAACAATTCGCCGCCGCGACGGCCGGCAACGCAACAGATCGCCGCCAGTGCGCATGAGCATTTCATCCAGACCCTGGCCGGCGCTTCTACCCTGGTCTGGGACGAGACCAGCGGGCGAATGTCCTTGGTGCGGGCGTGGCCGCGTACTATCCTGCCGCCTTCGGCGACGCCGGGCGCAGGCAAGCCGCGGCCCCCCGTGCCGCACCCTTGAACTGAGGTACTAGGAGGCGCGCGAGATGTCAGGCACGAATCCCACGGCCGCTCAGCTTCAGGCCCAGTCGGCCGCGCACAGCGCGCACAACTATCACCCGCTGCCGGTGGTGATCGCCGAGGCCGAGGGCGCCTGGGTCACCGACGTCGAGGGGCGGCGTTACCTGGACATGCTGGCCGCCTACTCGGCGATCAACTTCGGGCACCGGCACCCCCGCCTGGTCGCGGCGGCCAACCGCCAGCTGGACCGGGTCACGCTGGTCAGCAGGGCGTTCGAGCACGATCAGTTCGGCCCGTTCTGCGCCGAGCTGGCGGCGCTGGCCGGCATGGAGATGGTGCTGCCGATGAACACCGGCGCCGAGGCGGTCGAGACCGGGATCAAGACCGCCCGCAAGTGGGGCTACGAGGTCAAGGGCGTGCCCGACGGCGAGGCGGTGATCGTCGCGTTCGAGGGCAACTTCCACGGCCGGACCACGACGATCATCAGCTTCTCCACCGACGAGGACGCCCGCGGCTCCTACGGCCCGTACACGCCGGGGTTCCGGGTGGTGCCCTACGGCGACGCGGACGCGCTGGCCGCGGCGATGGACGAGCGCGTCGTCGCGGTCCTGGTCGAGCCGATCCAGGGCGAGGCGGGCGTGCTGGTGCCGCCGCCGGGGTTCCTGGCCCGGGTGCGCGAGCTGTGCACCGAGCGGGGCGCGCTGATGATCGCCGATGAGATCCAGTCCGGTCTCGGCCGGACCGGCAGCACGTTCGCGTGCGAGCACGAAGACGTCGTGCCGGACGCCTACCTGCTGGGCAAGGCGCTCGGCGGCGGCATCGTGCCGCTGTCGGCGATGGTGTCATCGGCTGACATCCTCGGCGTCTACAAGCCGGGCCAGCACGGCTCCACGTTCGGCGGCAACCCGCTGGCCTGCGCGATCGGGCGCGAGGTCATCGCGATGCTGAGCACAGGCGAGTTCCAGGAGCGGTCTGCCAAGCTGGGCAGCCACCTGCACGACCGGCTGGCAGGGCTGCCAGGCCCGGCGGTCCGCGAGGTCCGCGGCCGCGGTCTGTGGGCCGGGGTGGAGTTCACCTCGCTCGGCGGACGGCAGGCGTGCGAGCTGCTGGCCGGGCGCGGGGTGCTGGCCAAGGACACCCACGGCACCACGATCAGGCTGGCCCCGCCGCTGACGATCAGCGAGGAGGACCTGGACTGGTCGGTGGACCAGCTGGAGGCGATCCTGCGCTAGGCGCCGGCGGGCCGGCCCGCCGGCCGCGCTGGGACGGCACGGCGCCTGGTGAGCCGGCCCGGGTGGCGAATATCGTTCGGCATGTGAGCGTGCTGCGCAGTGCCATCGACCCCGGCGCGCCGGAGTACCAGGCACGCCGGGCGGCGATGCTGGCGCGGCTCGCCGAGCTGGACGCCGAGCAGGCCAAGGCGGTCGCGGGCGGCGGCCCGAAGTACGTCCAGCGGCACCGGGACCGGGGCAAGCTGACCGCCAGGGAGCGGATCGAGCTGCTCATCGACCCCGACTCGGCGTTCCTCGAACTGTCCCCGCTGGCCGCCTGGGGCACCGGGTACGCGGTCGGCGGCAGCCTGGTGACCGGGATCGGTGTGGTCGAGGGCACCGAGTGCGTGCTGGCCGCCAGCGACCCGACGGTCCGCGGCGGATCGACGAACCCGTGGACCCTGCGCAAGTCGCTGCGGGCGGGAGAGATCGCGCTGCGCAACCGGCTGCCGCTGATCAACCTGGTCGAGTCCGGCGGCGCCGACCTGCCCACCCAGAAGGAGATCTTCATCCCGGGCGGCCAGGTCTTCCGCGACCTGACCCGGCTGTCGGCGGCCGGGATCCCCACGATCGCGCTGGTGTTCGGCAACTCGACCGCGGGCGGCGCCTACGTGCCCGGGCTGAGCGACTACGTGGTGATGGTGCAGGACCGGGCCAAGGTGTTCCTCGGCGGCCCGCCGCTGGTCAAGATGGCGACCGGGGAGGAGTCCGACGACGAGTCGCTGGGCGGCGGGCTGATGCACGCGCGCACCTCCGGGCTGGCCGACTACCTGGCCACCGGCGAGCAGGACGCGCTGCGGACCGGGCGGTCGATCGTGGCCAGGCTGAACCGGCGCAAGCCGGGCCGGCCCGCCGCGGCCAGCCCGGCGCCGCCGGCCTGCGACGAGGACGAGCTGCTCGGCGTCGTGCCCCAGGACCTGAAGGTGCCGTTCGACCCGCGCGAGGTGATCGCGCGGATCGCGGACGGCTCGCTGTTCGATGAGTTCAAGCCGATGTACGGGACCAGCCTGGTCACCGGCTGGGCGGCGGTGCACGGCTACCCGGTCGGGATCCTGGCCAACGCGCGCGGCGTGCTGTTCAGCCAGGAGTCGCAGAAGGCGGCGCAGTTCATCCAGCTGGCCAACCAGTCCGGCACGCCGCTGCTGTTCCTGCAGAACACCACCGGCTACATGGTCGGCGCCAGCTACGAGCAGGCCGGGATCATCAAGCACGGCGCGCAGATGATCAACGCGGTGTCCAACAGTCGGGTGCCGCACCTGACGGTGGTGCTCGGCGCCTCCTACGGCGCGGGCAACTACGGGATGTGCGGGCGGGCCTATGACCCGCGGTTCCTGTTCAGCTGGCCGAGCGCGAAGTCGGCGGTGATGGGCCCGGCGCAGCTGGCCGGGGTGCTGTCGATCATCGGCAGGCAGGCCGCCGCGGCCAGGGGCGAGCCGTTCGACGAGGCCGCCGACGCGTCGATGCGGGCGGCGGTCACCGAGCAGATCGAGGCCGAGTCGCAGGCGTTCGTGCTGTCGGGCCAGCTCTACGACGACGGCGTGATCGACCCGCGCGACACCCGCACGGTGCTCGGGATCTGCCTGTCGGCGATCGAGAACGCGCCGCCGGGCCTGGCCGGGCCGGACGGGCCGGGGCCCGCGGCCGGGCACCAGCCTGGCGGCTACGGCGTGTTCCGGATGTGAGGGGCAAGCGTTGATCAGCAGGCTCCTTGTCGCCAACCGGGGCGAGATCGCCCGCCGGGTGTTCGCCAGCTGCCGGCAGGCCGGCATCGGCTGCGTGGCGGTGTACTCCGATCCTGACGCCGCCGCGCCGCACGCCAGCGAGGCCGACGCGGCGGTGCGGCTGCCCGGCGCCAGCCCGGAGCAGACCTACCTGAACGGGCCCGCGATCGTCGCCGCCGCGCTCGCCGCGGGCGCGGACGCGGTCCACCCGGGCTACGGGTTCCTGGCCGAGGACGCCGGGTTCGCCCGCGCCGTCCAGGCGGCGGGCCTGACCTGGGTGGGCCCGCCGCCGGACGCGATCGAGGCGATGGGCTCGAAGATCATCTCGAAGAAGCTCGCGGCCGGCGCGGGCGTGCCGGTGCTGCCACAGCTCGACCCGGACTCGGTCACCGGCTTCCCGGTGCTGGTCAAGGCGTCCGGCGGCGGGGGCGGCCGGGGCATGCGGGTGGTCACCGGCGCCGCTGGCCTGGCGGCGGCGGTCAGCGCCGCGCAGCGCGAGGCGCAGGCCGCGTTCGGCGACCCGGCCGTGTTCTGCGAGCCGCTGCTGACCGGGGCGCGGCACGTGGAGGTGCAGGTCGTCGCCGACAGCCACGGGACGGTGTGGACGCTGACCGAGCGGGACTGCTCGGTCCAGCGCCGGTACCAGAAGGTGATCGAGGAGACCCCGTCGCCCGCGGTCGGCCCGGAGCTGCGGGCCAGGCTGCTCGCCGCCGCGGCCGCGGTCACCGCCACCGTCGGCTACGCCGGCCCGGGCACCGCCGAGTTCCTGCTGGCCGCCGACGGCACGTTCTACTTCCTGGAGTTCAACACCCGGCTGCAGGTCGAGCACCCGGTGACCGAGTGCCTGCACGGCATCGACCTGGTGGCGATCGGGCTGGACATCGCCCAGGGGATGCGGCTGCCGCACCGGCCGCCGGAGCCGTCCGGGCACGCGATCGAGGCGCGGCTGTACGCCGAGGACCCGGCGGCCGGTTACCGCCCGGCCAGCGGCACCGTGCACCGGCTGGACATCCCCGGCACCGACGCCCGGTTCGCCGTGCCGGCCGGGCGGCTGCTGGGGCCGTCCCGGCAGGCCGTGCTCAGGCTGGACGCCGGGGTGCAGGCCGGCACCGAGGTCAGCCCGCACTACGACCCGATGCTCGCCAAGCTGATCGCGTGGGCGCCGTCCCGGCAGGCGGCCGCCCGGCGGCTGGCCAGCGCGCTGGACCGGGCCCGGATCCACGGGCCGGCCACCAACCGGGTGCTGCTGGCCAGCGTGCTGCGCGACCCGAGGTTCCTGGCCGGGCAGGCCGACACCGGGCTGCTGGACGGCTACGACCTGGCCAGCCTGGTCCCCAGCCAGAGCGCGGTGTGGCTGTCGGCGGTCGCCGCGGCGCTGGCCGACGCGCTGGCCGGGCACGCCGCCGCCCGCAGCGGCGCTAGCCTGCCGCCCGGGTGGCGGAACGTGCGCTCGCAGCCGCAGCGCCGCGGCTACCGCGGCCCGTGCGGGCAGGTCGAGGTCGACTACGCCTGGGCCAGGGACGGCATCAGGGCCGGGCCGGCCGGCGCCCCCTGGCCGCCCGGCAGCGGCGGGCCAGGCGGCGAGCCCGGGCAAGCCGGCGATCCCGGGCCGGCCAGCCAGCCGGGACCAGCCGGGGAGCCGTCCGCGCTGGTGATCCCTGACGTCGTCGCGGCCGGGCTTGACCAGGTGCTGCTGGCGGTGGCGGGGGTCAGGCACCGGTTCGATGTCAGCCGGGCCGGCGGGGTGGTCTGGGTGGACTCAGCGTTCGGGTCGGTGCCGCTGACGCCGGCCGAGCGGCTGCCCGCCCCGGCCGCCGCGGCGCAGACCGGCTCGCTGGTCGCGCCGATGCCCGGCGTCCTGATCCGGCACGAGGCAGCCGCCGGCGACCCGGTCCGGGCCGGGCAGCCGGTGCTGGTACTGGAGGCGATGAAGATGGAACACCAGATCCTGGCGCCGGCCGACGGCGTCCTCGCTGAGCTGCGGGTCGCACCAGGCAGCCAGGTCAGCGCCGGCGACGTGCTGGCCATCATCACCGGGCCGGACGCATGAGCCTGGTCCGCTCGCAGTCCGCCGGGCCGGTCACCACGATCACGCTCGACTCCCCCGCCAACCGGAACGCGCTGTCGGCCGCGCTGCTGGAACAGCTGCAGGGCGCGCTGTCCCTGGCCCTGGCCGACCCGGCGGCCCGGGTGATCGTGCTCACCGGGACCGGCCCGGTGTTCTGCGCCGGCGCCGACCTGAAGGAGAGCAGGCAGCGGCCAGCCGCCGCCCCGGCGTTGTACCCGCAGATCCTGCGGTCGCTGTGGGACAGCGGCAAGCCGGTCATCTGCCGGGTCAACGGCAGCGCCAGGGCCGGCGGCATCGGGCTGATCGCCGCGTGCGACCTGGCGGTCGCCCCGCTGTCGGCGACGTTCGGGTTCTCCGAGGTCCGGATCGGCGCGGCGCCCGCGATCATCGCGGTCACCTGCCTGCGCCGGATGCCGCCGCGGGCCGCGGCCGAGTACTTCCTGACCGGGGAGACCTTCGGCGCTGACCGGGCCGCGCAGGTCGGGCTGCTCACCGCCGCGGTCGCCGACGCCGACCTGGACGCGCGGACCGAGCGGTACACCGGGCTGCTGCTGCGCGGCGCGCCGGGCGCCATCGCGGCGACCAAGGCGATCCTGCGCGATGTTCCCGGCCTGCCGGTGGCCGACGGGCTGGCCGTGATGGCCGAACTGTCCGCCGAGCGGTTCGCGTCGGCCGAGGCCCGCGAGGGGATGGCCGCCTTCGCCGCCAAGCGCGACCCGGACTGGGTCATCAGGCCGTGACCGGGCCGGCCGCGCTGCGGGTGGCGAACTGCAGCGGCTTCTACGGCGACCGGCTGTCAGCGGCCAGGGAGATGGTCGACGGCGGCCCCATCGACGTGCTCACCGGGGACTGGCTAGCCGAGCTGACCATGCTGCTGCTGGCCCGCGGCAGGCAGCGGGGCGGCCCCGGCTACGCCCGGACCTTCCTCAGCCAGCTGGAGCAGGTCCTGGGCAGCTGCCTGGACCGGGGCATCAAGATCGTGTCGAACGCGGGCGGACTCGACCCGGCCGGCTGCGCGCAGGCCGTCCGAGAGCTGGCCGGCCGGGCCGGCCTGACCCCGGTGGTCGCCCACGTCGAGGGCGACGACCTGATGGGCAGGCTCGGCGAGCTGGCCGCGGCCGGGCACGAGCTGGCCAGCACCGACACCGGCCAGCCGCTGGCCGCCGCCGGGGTCACCCCGCTGACCGCCAACGCCTACCTGGGCGGGCTGCCGGTCGCGCAGGCGCTGCGGGCCGGCGCGGACGTGGTGGTCACCGGCCGGATCACCGACGCGGCCCTGGTGGTGGGGCCGGGCATCTGGCGGTTCGGCTGGACCGGGTCCGACCTGGACGCGCTGGCCGGCGCGGTGGCCGCCGGGCACATCATCGAGTGCGGCTGCCAGGCGACCGGCGGCAATTACGCGTTCTTCGGCGAGGTGCCCGGGCTGGAGGCGGCCGGGTTCCCGCTGGCTGAGCTGGCACCGGACGGGTCCGCGGTGATCACCAAGCACCCGGGGACCGGCGGCCTGGTCAGCGTCGGCACGGTGACCGCGCAGCTGCTCTACGAGATCGCCGGGCCCCGGTACCTGAACCCGGACGTGGTCGCCCGGTTCGACACCATCGCCCTGGAGCAGGCCGGCCCGGACCGGGTGCGGGTGTCAGGCTGCCGCGGTGAGCCGCCGCCGGCCAGCCTGAAGGTCGCGGTCAACTACGCCGGCGGGTACCGGAACACGATGATCCTGGTGATCGAGGGACTGGACGCCGCGGCCAAGGCCGAGCTGGCGCTGCAGGCCATCTGGGCCAGGGTGCCCGGCGGGCGGGACGCGTTCGGCGAGGTCGCGACCCAGCTGGTGGGCACGGACCCGGCGCTGCTGCGGATCACCGTGCTGGACCAGGACAAGGCCAGGGCCGGGCGGATGTTCTCGGCCGCGGTGATCGAGACGGCGCTGGCCAGCTACCCGGGCCTGTACGCGCTGAGCCCGCCGGGCGACGCGTCCGGGTACGGGGTGTACTGGCCCGCGCTGCTGCCCGCGGACCTGGTCCCGGCCCGGGTGGTCATCGGCGCCGAGCAGGCCTGGTCCGGCCCGGCCCGGCTGGAGCCCCCCGCCGATCAGCCCGTCACGGGCCTGCCCCCCGCCCCCGGACCCGCAGCCGCCAGGCCCGAAGCCTCCGGGCCGGTGAAGGAGTTGCCGCTCGGCACCGTGGCCGGCGCGCGCTCAGGCGACAAGGGCGGGAACGCCAACCTGGGCGTCTGGGCCCGCACCAGCGAGGTCTACGCCTGGCTGGATGAGTACCTCACCGCCGCCCGGCTCGCCCAGCTGCTCCCGCAACTGGCCGGCCTGGAGATCAGCCGCTACCGGCTGCCGAACCTGCGGGCGCTGAACTTCGTCGTGACCGGCCTGCTCGGCCGCGGCGTCGCCGCCAGCACCCGGCTGGACCCGCAGGCCAAGGCGCTCGGCGAGCAGCTGCGCGCCGTCCCGGTCCCCATCCCCCTCCCGCTCCTCGCCGCTCCCCCCGCCAACCATGAACGTGCTGGCTAGTCAGCGATAAAGGAAGCTGCGGCATCGTGCTCAACCGAACCATCACACCCGGCACGCTCAAGCATGCGCACCTGCGGGGAACCCAGAGCGGTCGCCGTTGCCAGGACGATCACGGCTGCGCAGGCCGCCAGGACGGGCGTGACCCCTACGGCTGCGGCGAGTGGCCCGGCCGCGAGAAGGGCCGCGGGAGCCAAAGCCAGTGAGCCGAGCCAGTCGTAGGAACTGACCCGGGACAGGACTTTTTCCGGCACCTCGCGCTGCATCGTCGAGACCCACAGCACGCCGCACACATCGCTCGCGACGCCCGCCGCGAACATGGACACGGCGATAAGCCAGACCGGCGCCCGGCCCGCCAGCAGGGCGACCGGCAGCGCGGCCGGGAACGTGGCCAGCACCGTGATCCGCAATGGGCACGCCAGGCTGATGACCCGATGCTCGCCCCGGTCGCGGCTATCCGCCGCTCATCGGCATTCCTCGCAACCGGTGCCTGGGACGCCCGAGCAGCTACGCGGCATCGCAGCGCGCATGGGCCTCTCCTAAACCTCTCCGCGCCGGGGTCGTCGTGCCTTCCTCGGAACCCCGCGTTTGACCATCGGGTCAGCAGCGCGGGCAGGTCTTCGGTGAGCCGGCGTCCATGATCGTGGTTGATTCGGTGCAAATACTGCACCGAATCACCCACGATCATGAATCGGGGTGAAACGGGAGGGGTGAGTGGGGCTGGTGGGTTAGGCGAGCTGGATGGAGCGTTTGGCCAGGCCGAGCCAGTAGCCGGTGATGGTGGTGACCGGCGCGGGAGCGCCGGCGGCCGCGCCGAGGGTGACGAAGATGGGCGCGAAGTGCTCGGCGGACGGGTGCGCAGCACGCCCCCGGCGCCCGGCCGAAGTCGGCCAGCACGTCCACGTCACCGCGGTCCAGCAAACCAGCACGATCACGGAACCGAGCCGGGCTCGGGGCCTACTCGGGGGCCAGGCGGCGGTAGCGGCCGGCGTGGTGGATGAGCGGAGCGCCATCGCGCGGCTCGGTGACGCCCACCACCTCGCCGACCACGATGGTGTGGTCGCCGCTGGCGTGTACCGAGGTGGTGCGGCACTCCAGCGCGGACAGCGCGGCGTCCAGGATCGGCATGCCGGTGACCGGGCCCGGGTGGTGACCGACGTCGTCCAGCTGTCCTTCCAGCGGGCGGCCCCTGGTGGCCAGCCAGCGGGCGGTCTTCTCGGCGTTCTCATCCAGCACCGAGACCGCCCACTCCCCGGCTTCGAGCACCGTGTCGTGGAACCGGGCGATCTTCTCCGCGCAGAACAGCACCAGCAGCGGCTCCAGCGACACCGAGGTGAACGCGCTGACGGTCATCGCGTGCGGGTCGCCGTCGAGGATGGTGCTGACCACCACGATGCCGGAGGGGAACTGCCCGGCGGCCCGGCGGAACGCGGCCGGGTCGACCCGCATCACTGGCCCGGCTTCCGCGGCAGCGGGCCGCGCTGGCGCCCGGTCCTGGCCGGCGACCAGCGGGCGAAGCTGATGAGGACCCCGGCGACGGCGCAGGCCGCGCCGCCGAACAGGAACCATTTTCCGGCCGCCGTGTTCGTAATCACGATGCTCCCTCCGGGGGTGCTCATGGCCAGCACGAACGATGCGGCAAACCACCCCACAGCGGGCATAAGCCCGCCGACAGCCGCGCGCATTCCCCAGCCGGCCAGGACGCAGGTGAGCAGGATCAGCAAGGCGAAGCCGATGGCGGCCGCCGGGACCGCCCCGATGCCGCGGCTGTACTGGAAGGAACCCACCACGCCCTCGGCCAGCCCGAGCAGGAACAGCACGGTGTAGCAGCCGCCGGTGATCAGTCCCCCGGAGCCAGGGCCGCGTTCCTGGCCGGCCTGCGGCGGTGCGCCTTCCACGACAGCAGGCTAGCCAATCCCGGCGAACAGGTCGGCCTCCCGGCCATCCGGCCAGCCTCCCGGGCCGCGCGGACCCGCCAGCAGGGTGTAGTGCTCCTGGCCGGATGCCCGCACCCCCACGTTGTCGGACAGCGCGAAGAACGGCCCGTCCACGCTGACCTGGGTGGCGTGGGCCCGCATCGCGGCCAGTTTGGCGGGCAGGTGGCGGCCGGCGTCGATCCGGGTGGTCACCGCCGCGTCGGGCACCCCGTAGGGCAGGTCGGCGACGGAGCCGACCTGGGTGAAGCTGGTGCCGCCGCCCAGGCTGATCGCCCCGGCCAGCGCCGAGAGCGGCACCGCGGTGGCGTAGAGCTTGGCGACCTGGCCGCCGGCCAGCCCGAACGCCCGCCGGGTCACCCGGTAGGCCTGGATGTGATCGGGGTGACCGTAGAAGCCGTTCTCGTCGTAGCTGACCAGCACCTGCGGGCGGACCTCCCGGATCACCTCCAGCAGCAGGCCGGCCGCCTCGTCCACGTCGGCCCGCCAGAAGCAGCCCGGCGCGAGGTTGGTGTCCAGGCCCATCATGCCCGAGTCCCGCCACCGCCCGGCGCCGCCGAGGAAGCGGTGGTCGCGCACCCCGAGCGCGGCGCAGGCGGCGGCCAGCTCGCCGGCCCGGTACCCGCCGAGCCGGTCCTCCCGGCCGGCCGCCAGGTGCGCCAGCCCGGCCGGGATGACCTCGCCCAGCTCGCCGAGCGTGCAGGTGACCAGGGTGACGCGGGCGCCCTCAGCGGCGTACCTGGCCATCGTCGCGCCGGTCTCGATCGACTCGTCGTCAGGGTGCGCGTGCACCAGCAGCAGGCTCCGGCCCTCACTGGTCATGGCGCCAGAGCCTAGCTGCCGGGCGGTTACCGGCGCCGCGCCCATTGACCTGCGGGCCGGCCCTGGCAGGATCTGATGCTATGGCCGATACGTTCCCCCGCCAGCATGCCCGCACCCGGCGCTTCTCGCTCGGCGTCCCGCGCTCGTTCCGGATCAGCCCGGACGGCGCCAGGATCGTCTTCCTGCGCTCCAAGAGCGGCCTTGACCAGGTCGGCTGCCTGTGGCAGTACAACGTGGGAACCGGCCAGGAACACCTGGTGGCCGACCCGGCGGTGCTCATCCCCGGCGGTGAGCAGCTCGACCCGGCCGAGCGGGCCCGCCGGGAGCGGTCCAGGGAGCAGGCCGCGGGGATCGTCAGCTTCGCCACCGACGCGCAGCTGCGGATCGCCGCGTTCGCGCTGTCCGGCCAGGTCTACGTGGCCGACCTGACCGGCCAGCACCCGGTCCGGCAGGTCAGCACCCCGGTCCCGGCCGCCGACCCGCGGCCCGACCCGGCCGGCCAGCGGATCGCCTACCTGCACGAGCGGGCGCTGCGGATGACCGACCTCGGCACCGGGGAGGACACCGCCGTCGCCGAGCCTGGTGACACCCCGGACCTGGCGTTCGGCGTTGCCGAATTTGTCGCCGCCGAGGAGATCCACCGGATGCGCGGCTACTGGTGGGCGCCCGATGGCAGCGCGCTGCTGCTCGCCCGGGTCGACGACAGCGGGGTGCAGCGCTGGCACATCGCCGACCCGGCCAACCCTGGCCAGCCCGCGACGGCGGTCCGCTACCCGTCGGCCGGCACCCCCAACTCCGCGGTGTCGCTGCTGATCGCGGGCCGCGACGGCAGCCAGGTACCGGTGGACTGGGACGCCGCCGCGTTCCCGTACCTGGTCACCGTCAGCTGGGAGCGAGGCGGCCCGGACGGGCTGCTGCTGGTGGTGCAGAGCCGGGACCAGAAGCAGATGCGGCTGCTGGCGGCGGACCCGCGGACCGGGGCGACCACGCTGATCCGCGCCGACACCGACCCGCACTGGCTGGAGGTCGTGCCCGGCGTGCCCGGCAGGACCAGCGACGGCAAGATCGTCTGGATCGCCGACTCCGGCGGTGCCAGGCGGCTGCTGGTCGCGACCGCCGCCGAGCACGCGGCCGGCGCGGCCGAGCCGGTCACCCCGCCGGCATTGCAGGTCAGGGAGGTCCTCGACGTCGACGGCGAGGTGGTGCTGTTCACCGCCACGCAGCAGGATCCCACCCAGGCCCGGCTGTGGACATACGGACCAACCGGGCTGAACGCTATCCCGGCGCCAGACGAGCAGCCCAGGGTGCAGACTGGCCGGCTGGCCGGGGGAACCCTGCTGACCGCCAGCCGGACGGCCGGCTCGGCCCATCAGGCCACCGCGGTGCTGCGCGATGGCAGCCCGGCCGGGCAGATCGCCGCGCACGCGCAGGAGCCGCTGGTGCCCGCGCCCCGGCCGGACATCTTCCGCGCCGGGGAGCGCCAGATCGTCACGGCGCTGCTGCTGCCGTCCTGGCACCAGCCCGGCTCGGCCAAGCTGCCGGTGCTGGTCGACCCGTACGGCGGCCCGCACATGCAGCGGGTGATGGCCAGCGGCGCGCTGTACCTGACCTCGCAGTGGCTGGCGGAACAGGGGTTCGCGGTGCTGATCGCCGACGGCCGCGGCACCCCGGGACGCGGGCCGCGGTGGGAACGGGAGATCGCCGGGGACATGGCCCGGCCCGTGCTGGAGGACCAGGTCGACGCGCTCGCGGCGGCCGCCGCGCGGTGCCCGGACCTGGACACCGCGCGGGTGGCGATCCGCGGCTGGTCATTCGGCGGGTTCCTGGCCGCGCTGGCGGTGCTGCGGCGGCCGGATGTGTTCCACGCCGGGATCGCGGGCGCGCCGGTCACCGACTGGCGGCTGTATGACACTCATTACACCGAGCGGTACCTGGGGCACCCGGACGACAGCCCGAAGGCGTACGAGCGCAGCAGCCTGATCGCCGACGCGCCCAGCCTGACCAGGCCGCTGATGATCATCCACGGGCTGGCCGACGACAACGTCGTGGTCGCGCACTCGCTGCGGCTGTCGCAGGCGCTGCTGGCCGCGGGCAGGCCGCACACAGTGCTGCCGCTGTCCGGGGTGACCCACATGGCCAGCCAGGAGCAGGTCGCGGAGAACCTGCTGCTCCTGCAGGTGGACTTCCTGCGCAGGGCACTCGGGGTGGCGCCCGCCCCGGCGCGCGCCGCGGCCCGGTAACCGGCGCACTGTAGCAATTCTCACATCCCGCTGAACCACGCCCCGCGACGACGCGGTGGTATTCAGTGGAATAGGGTTCTGACCGCAACGCGGCCCCGCGGGGAGATGGCGCGGAGCGACCCAGGCGGTATTTCCAGGGCGGAGTGCTCGACAATGACCCAGGCACCGGCAGCACCGGCGGCAGCCTCGCCAGCTCCAGGCGAGAAGAGCAGGGCGCAGATCGCGGAGCGGACGCTGCGCAAGGACCCCTGGTGGCGGGCGCCGGCCGTCACGGCCACGCTGCTGACGATCTGGGTGGCCTACGCGGTGGTGCACGTCTTCCTCGGCCGCTGGTACTGGGTGCCGCAGTACCACTACCTGACGCCGTTCTACTCGCCGTGCGTCAGCGGCGCGTGCGCGCCGGGATCGGCCAGCCTGGGCACCTGGTTCCCGAAGGTGCCCTCGATCATCCCGTACGCGGTGGTGTCGCTGCCATTCGTGCTCGGCTTCCGGCTGAGCTGCTACTACTACCGGCGGGCCTATTACCGGGCGTTCTGGCGGGCGCCCGCGGCGTGCGCAGTGCGCGAGCCGCACGGCAGCTACAGCGGCGAGACCAGGTTCCCGCTGATCCTGCAGAACCTGCACCGGTTCTTCTTCTACCTGGTGATCCTCATCTCGATCCTGAACACCTACGACATGGTGCAGGCGTTCCGCGGCCCCGACGGCGGCTTCGGCTTCGGGATCGGCACGCTGATCATGGTGATCAACGTGGTGCTGCTATGGGGTTATACGCTGTCGTGCCATTCCTGCCGCCACATCACCGGCGGCCGGCTCAAGCATTTCTCCGCGCACCCGGTCCGATACTGGATTTGGACCCAGGTCTCCCGGCTCAACACCAAGCACATGCAGCTCGCCTGGATCACGCTGGGCACCCTGATGGCGACCGACCTTTACATTTGGCTCGTCGCCAGCGGCGCCATCAGCGACCTGAGGTTCTTCAACTGAGGCAGGCAATCCGATGACTGACATCGAGCGGCATTCCTACGACGTCGTCGTGATCGGCGCCGGCGGCTCCGGGCTGCGCGCGGCCATCGAGGCCGCTCTGGCGGGCAAGAAGACCGCGATCATCTCCAAGTCGCTGTTCGGCAAGGCGCACACGGTGATGGCCGAGGGCGGCGCCGCGGCCGCGATGGGCAACATGAACCCGAAGGACAGCTGGCAGGTGCACTTCCGCGACACGATGCGCGGGGGCAAGTTCCTCAACAGCTGGCGGATGGCTGAGCTGCACGCGAAGGAGGCCCCGGACCGGGTCTGGGAGCTGGAGGCCTGGGGCGCGGTCTTCGACCGGACCAAGGACGGCAAGATCAGCCAGCGCAACTTCGGCGGCCACGAGTACCCGCGGCTCGCGCACGTCGGCGACCGGACCGGGCTGGAGATGATCCGCACCCTGCAGCAGAAGGTGGTGGCGCTGCAGCAGGAGGACGCGATCGCCGGCCGGGACCCCGAGAGCACGATCCGGGTGTTCGCCGAGACCACGATCACCCGGCTTATCACCGCCGGGGGCAGGATCGCCGGCGCGTTCGGCTATGTCAGGGAGACCGGCGGCTTCGTGTTGTTCGAGGCGCCGACGGTGATCCTGGCCACCGGCGGGATCGGCAAGTCGTTCCAGGTGACTTCCAATTCGTGGGAGTACACCGGGGACGGGCACGCGCTCGCGCTGCTGGCCGGCGCGACCCTGCTGAACATGGAGTTCGTCCAGTTCCACCCGACCGGGATGATCTGGCCGCCGTCGGTGAAGGGCATCCTGGTCACCGAGTCGGTCCGGGGCGACGGCGGGGTGCTGCGCAACTCCGAGGGCAAGCGGTTCATGTTCGGCTACGTCCCTGACGTGTTCCGGGCTCAGTACGCCGAGACCGAGGAGGAGGCCGACCGCTGGTACACCGACCCCGACCGCAACCGGCGGCCGCCCGAGCTGCTCCCCCGTGACGAGGTCGCCCGGTCCATCAACTCCGAGGTCAAGGCCGGGCGGGGCACCGAGCACGGCGGGGTGTTCCTGGACATCGCCTCCCGGCGGCCCGCCGATGAGATCCTGCGGCGGCTGCCGTCCATGTGCCACCAGTTCAAGGAACTGGCCGACGTGGACATCACCAGGGAGCCGATGGAGGTGGGGCCGACCTGCCACTACGTGATGGGCGGCGTCGAGGTCGACCCGGACACCCAGGGCGCGCTGGTGCCCGGCCTGTTCGCGGTCGGCGAGGTGTCGGGCGGCATGCACGGGTCGAACCGGCTGGGCGGCAACTCGCTGTCGGACCTGCTGGTGTTCGGCCGCCGGGCCGGCCAGGGCGCGGTCGCCTACCTCGACGGCTTGGCCGGCGGCCAGCGGCCTGCCGCGGCGCAGGCCGCGGCGGACGAGGCGGTGGCCGAGGCGCTGGCGCCGCTGGAGCGGACCGGCGGTGAGAACGCCTACGAGGTGCACGCCGCGCTGCAGCAGACCATGAACGAGCTGGTGGGCATCATCAGGCGGGAGGAGGAGGTCAAGGCGGCGCTGACCGAGCTGGAGAAGCTGCGGGCCAGGGCGGCCCAGGTCAGCGTCCAGGGCGGGCGCGCCTACAACCCCGGCTGGCACCTGGCCCAGGACCTGCGCAACATGCTGCTGGTGTCGGAGTCGGTCGCGCTGGCCGCGCTGGAGCGGCAGGAGTCGCGCGGCGGGCACACCCGCGAGGACTACCCGGATATGTCAGCGCAGTGGCGCAAGGTCAACCTGGTCTGCACGCTGCAGGGCGACCGGGTCCAGCTCAGCCACCAGCCGCTGGTGCCGATGCGGCCTGACCTGCTCGCGCTGTTCGAGCGGGACGAGCTGACGAAGTACCTGACCAGCGAGGAACTGCCGGCCGGCGGCAGCCAGGAAGCGGCGGCTGGCACCCCGGCCGCCGCGATGCCGGAGGAGAGGCACTGATGAGCTACACGGCAGCGCTGCGGGTCTGGCGGGGCGACCACGGCCAGGGTGAGCTCGCTGACTACCAGGTCGAGGTCAACGACGGCGAGGTGGTCCTGGACGTGCTGCACCGGCTGCAGGCCACCCAGGCGGGCGACCTGGCGATCCGGTGGAACTGCAAGGCGGGCAAGTGCGGGTCGTGCTCGATGGAGATCAACGGCATGCCGCGGCTGGCCTGCATGACCAGGATGTCGATCTTCGGCCAGGACGAGCCGCTCACGATCACCCCGATGCGCACCTTCCCGGTGATCAGGGACCTGGTCACCGACGTGTCGTTCAACTACGCCAAGGCCCGCGAGATCCCCTCGTTCACCCCGGACCCGTCGGTCGGGCTCGGCGAGTTCCGGATGCAGCAGGTCGACGTGAACCGGTCGCAGGAGTTCCGCAAGTGCATTGAGTGCTTCCTGTGCCAGGACACCTGCCACGTGATCCGCGACCACGCCGACAACGAGCAGGCGTTCGCCGGCCCGCGGTTCCTGATGCGGGTCGCCGAGCTGGAGATGCACCCGGCCGACATCGCCGACCGGCGGGAGATCGCCCAGGACGACTTCGGCCTGGGCTACTGCAACATCACCAAGTGCTGCACCGAGGTCTGCCCCGAGCACATCAAGATCACCGATAACGCGCTGATCCCGATGAAGGAGCGGGTCGCGGGCCGGAAGTATGACCCGCTGGTCTGGCTGGGCAGCAAGATCACCCGGCGCCCCAGGGACGATACCCCCAAGGTCCCCGGCAAGAACTAGAACGCCAGGCTGAGCCGGCCGGCCTGAGCAAGGCCGGCCCCGGGCCGATCCGGGGAGCCGCCCCCGGTCATCCGCCGGGCCTCGCTACCCTGTCTGAGCGGACCGGGTCGCCGGCCGCGGTAGCGAGGGGCTGTGATGACGCATCTGACCTACGCCGAGGCCATCGTGGTCGGGCTGATCCAGGGCGTGACCGAGCTCTTCCCGATCTCCAGCCTGGGCCACAACGTCCTGCTCCCGGCGCTGATCGGCGGTAGCTGGGCGACCGACCTCAACGTCTCGACGTCCAAGTCGTACCTGGCCTTCATCGTCGGGCTGCACGTCGCGACCGCGATCGCGCTGATGATCTATTTCTGGCGGGACTGGATCCGGATCATCGGCGGGTTCGTCAGCTCGGTCAGGGACCGGCAGGTCGCCACGGTGGACCAGAAGATGGCCTGGATGATCATCCTGGCCACCATCCCGGTCGGGCTGGCCGGGCTGCTGTTCGACCACGCCTTCCGGGTGCTGTTCGGCAAGCCGGTCCTGGCCGCGATCTTCCTGATCGTGAACGGCCTGATCCTGTTCGCCGGGGAGCGGATGCGCACCCGGGCCTCGCTGAAGGCCGATGAGCAGCTGGCGGCGCAGCGGCAGGAAGAGATACAGCTGCAGACCGCGGGCGCGGGCCCGCGCGGCCGGTCGGCGCACGCCTCCGGCCAGCGCGCCGTCCGCCAGCAAGAGGCCACCCAGGCCGAGCAGGCCGACACCCGGCTCACCGGGATGGGCTTCCCCGAGGCGGTCATCATTGGCGCGGCGCAGATCCTCGCGCTGCTGGCCGGGATCAGCAGGGACGGTGTCACCATGGTGGCGGGCATGTTCCGCGGCCTGTCCAGGGAGGACGCCGCCAGGTTCGCGTTCCTGCTGGCCACCCCGGTCATCCTGGCGGCGGGCGTGCTCAAGATGGGCGACCTGCTCGGCCCTGACGGGAACGGCATCCGCGGCCAGATCCTGGTCGGCAGCCTGCTGTCGGGTATCGGCGCTTACCTGTCGGTCCGGTGGCTGGTCCGGTATTTCCAGACCCGCACGCTGACCCCGTTCGCCGTCTACTGCGTGCTGTTCGGCGCGGCCAGCGCCATCTACCTGGCTGCCTGAATCCGGGCGGGCGGCCGGCCCGGTTACTCGCCCTGCCGGGCCCGGCGGGCCCGCAGCCGGCCGCGCTCCTTGGCGTCGAGCAGCGACTTGCGCAGCCGGACCCTGCTCGGGCTCACCTCGGCGCACTCGTCGTCGGAGCAGAACTCCAGTGCCTGTTCCAGGCTGAGCAGCCGGGGCGGCACCAGCCGTTCCAGTTCCTCGCCCGCGGACTGGCGGACGTTGGTGAGCTTGCGTTCCCTGGTGATGTTCACGTCCATGTCGTCGGACCTGGAGTTCTCCCCGACGATCATGCCCTCGTAGACCTCGGTGCCCGGCTCGATGAACAAGGTGCCGCGCTCCTGCAGCGAGAACATCGCGTACGGGGTCGCCGCCCCGGCCCGGTCAGCCACCAGCGACCCGGTCGGCCGCATCCGCATCGGCCCCGACCAGGGCTCGTACCGCTCGAACACGTGATGCGCGATCCCGGTGCCGCGGGTCTCGGTCAGGAACTGGGTGCGGAACCCGATCAGCCCCCTGGCCGGCACCGTGAAGTCGATCCTGACCCAGCCGGTGCCGTGGTTGGTCATGTTCTCCATCCGGCCCTTGCGCTGGGCGAGCAGCGCGGTGACCGCGCCCAGGTACTCCTCGGGCACGTCCACGGTGAGCCGCTCGGCCGGCTCGTGCAGCGCGCCGTTCACCTCCCTGGTGACGACGTTGGGGCGGCCCACGGTCAGCTCGTAGCCTTCCCTGCGCATGGTCTCCACCAGGACCGCCAGCGCCAGCTCGCCCCGGCCCTGCACTTCCCAGGTGTCGGGCCGCTCGGTGGGCAGCACCTGGATGGACACGTTGCCGACCAGTTCCCGGTCCAGCCGGTCCCTGACCATCCGGGCGGTGACCTTGGTGCCCTTCTCCCGGCCGACCAGCGGCGAGGTGTTCACCCCGATCGTCATCGAGATCGCGGGCTCGTCCACGGTGATCAGCGGCAGCGGCCGCGGGTCGTCCGGGTCGGCCAGCGTCTCGCCGATCATGATCTGGCTGATGCCCGCCACCGCGATGATGTCCCCGGCCGCCGCGCTGGTCGCAGGGACCCGTTCCAGCGCCTCGGTGCGGAACAACTCGGTGATCTTCACCCGCTCGATGGTGCCGTCCCTGCGGCACCAGGCGGCCTGCTGGCCTCTGGTGATCTCGCCGCTGAACACCCGGCACAGCGCGATCCGGCCCAGGTACGCCGACGCGTCCAGGTTGGTCACGTGCGCCCGCAGCGGCGCCGCCGGGTCGTAGGAGGGGGCGGGCACGGTGTCGCGGATGGTGGCGAACAGCGGCTCCAGGTCCGGCGAGTCCGGCAGGGTGCCGTCGGCGGGGGCGGTCAGCGAGGCCCGGCCGGCCCGGGCGCTGGCATACACGATCGGGAAGTCGATCTGCTCCCCGGACGCCTCCAGGTCCATGAACAGCTCGTAGCAGGCGTCCACGACCTCGGCGATCCGCGCGTCCGGGCGGTCCACCTTGTTGATGACCAGGACCACCGGCAGGCCCGCCTGCAGCGTCTTGCGCAGCACGAACCTGGTCTGCGGCAGCGGGCCCTCGCTGGCGTCGACCAGCAGCAGCACCCCGTCGACCATGGACAGGCCGCGCTCCACCTCGCCGCCGAAATCGGCGTGGCCGGGGGTGTCGACGATGTTGATCGTCATCCCGCCGTGCCGGACCGCGGTGTTCTTGGCCAGGATCGTGATGCCCTTCTCCCGCTCCAGGTCACCGGAATCCAGCACCCGCTCGGCGACCTGGGCGCCGGCCCGGAACGCCCCGGACTGCCAGAGCATGGCGTCGACCAGCGTCGTCTTGCCGTGGTCGACGTGCGCGACGATGGCGACATTGCGCAGGTCATCGCGGGTGGCCAGGGCAGCGGTGCGGGCAGGCATAGAGCAGGACTCCAGCAGGGGCGGGAAGGCGCGCCGGACTGGGCGCCCGTTCAGCTTATTGCATTCCCCGCCCTGATCAGCCACGGGACTTATCCCAGGTGAGAGGCCGACTCAGGCGAGCGGCCCGGCCGCGGGCGGCTAAGCCGGCCAGGGCCGCAGAGATAAGGCATCCGTCCGATGCGGGCCAGGGGGCCTTACGGCGAATCTTAATGGTGTCGGACCACGCCAGTGGCCCGGGAACCATGGAGGAAGCAATGCACCCGATGCACCCGGCGATGATGGCGGCCATCTCGGCTGATCACATCAAGGACATGCGGGCCGGCGCGGCGCGCGACCGGCGGGCCAGGATGGCGCGGCGGACCCGGCGGGTCAGCCACCGGGCGAGCACCCGGCACCCGGTTGCCAGCGGCATCGCTGAGCAGCACGCATGAGGACACGACCGCCGGACCGCTACCGCCGCCTGGCGGCGGAGCCCGGTCCGGCGGTGAGCGCCGGCTGGCTGGCCTGGCCGTCAAGAGCACGGCCAGGCCAGCCAGCCCCTACCTACTAGAACTCATATTCGAACATGGTCTATACTGAGCTGATGGCAGCTCAACTTCCCGCTGGCTGGCCCGAGGGGGTTCACCCGCCCGGCAGCGAGCGATTCGAGCAGACGGCGGTGACCTGGCTGCTCGATGTGGTGCCACCGGACTACCGGGTACACGGGGTGCTCCAGCGTCATCCGGTCGCGCTCGCCACGCTGGCCCGTCACCATCTCGCCGCCTGCGTCACCGGGGCCAGGGACGGCTACCGGGTGGCCCGCGCCGAGCTGGGCCGCGACCTTCCGCCGGCCGGGCTGGATGCCGTGCTGGCCACCTACCGCAGCGAGGGCACCAGGCTGGTCGCCGCCGCCCAGGCGGCGGGCCTGATCGAGCGGGCACTACGACAGCAGGCACCACGACAGCAAGCACCACGGCAGCAAGCACCGCGGCAGCAGGCCGATCAGCAGGCCGCCGCGCGCTAACCCCGCTCCAGCGCCGCCCCGATCCTGCGGGCCAGCCCGGCCGCGAGTTCTCTTGCTTCCCTGGCCGGCCACAGCGCCCCTGGGCCGCCGATCACCAGCAGCCCGTTCATCTCGCCCCCGGTCTCGACCGGGAAGCACCAGGCCTGCCCCGTCGTCAGGTCCGCCAGCCCGGGCGGGACCGGTCCGGTGACGTCCGCGGGCAGGTCCAGGCTCCACCGCCGGCCACCGTGACGCCCAACGTGACGCCCGCCGTGTCGGGCACCGCGCCGGTCGCTGGCCCGCGCCGGGGGCGGCTGCGCGTGCCGCAGCAGCCAGTCCAGCGCCTGGGTCAGCGCGGGGTCGGCGTGCGCCGCGCTGACCAGCCGCAGCTCGCCGCCGCAGTCAGCCAGGATCGCGCACCAGCTGGCGACCTGGCCGGCCCCGAGCCTGGCGCCGATCGCCGCGACCTTCTCCGGGTCGGCGGCCGCGGACAGCTCCTGGCTCGCTTGTTCCAGGAACGCCGCCCGTTCCTGCCTGCTCTGCTCCAGCTCGCTCAGCCTGGCCCGCTCGAGCACCGGGGCGACCCGGTCGGCCAGTTCCTGCAGCCGCGCGGCCTGCTGCTCGGTGAACCGGCCCGGCTCGGCGCAGGCGACCGCGAGCACGCCGGTTACCCGGTCATCCACGATCAGCGGGACCGTCACCAGGGACAGCGCGGAGCCGGCCAGCGCCCTGGCCGCGCTGTAGGTGACCGACCCTGGGGCCAGCCAGGGCTGCCCGGCGCCGGCCACGGCGCGCACCCGCAGCTCGCCGTCCTCGCCCGCGTCGAGCAGGTAGGCGATGTCCGCGCCTGCTACCGCGCGGCCCTCCTCCGCGGTGCCGCTCAGCAGCTCCTCGTAGCCGGGCCGGCTGGGCCTCCGGCTCGGCCAGGCCGCCCCGGCGGGCCCCGGCTCGTCCGGGGTGCCGTCACTGGGGGCCGGCCCGGCTAACCCGCGGTCCGGCGGCCCTGCCCCGTCCACCCTGGCCTCTTCGATTACCGCCCCGTCCCGCGAAGCCCCGTCACGCGCGGCCCCGTCAAGCGCAGCCCCGTCCCGCGCGGCCCCGTCCAGCGCGGCCCCGTCACGCGCGGCCCTGTCAAGCGCAGCCCCGCCCAGCCCGGCCCCCTCCAGGGTCTCTCCGTCAAGCCCGGGCCTGTCCAGTACCGCCGCGCCCAGTCCGGTCCGGCCCTGCCCTGCCGCCTGCCCGGGCAGGCTGAGCCGGAACCACACCGCCTTGGCCGCCTGCGCGTAGGTCACTCCCCAGGCTGACGCCAGCTCGGACGGCAACTGCAGGCCGCGGCCGCTGGTGCGCTCAGCCGGGTCGGCCGGCGGCTGGGGCCGGTCCGGGATGACCTGGGCCGGCCGCTCGTCCAGGACGGCGATCTCCACCGTGCCCGCCAGCAGCCGGCAGGTCACGTGCACGCAGGTGCCCGCGTGCACCACGGCGTTGGTGACCAGCTCGCTGGTCAGCAGCACCGCGTCGTCGATCAGCGTTTCCCGCCTGGACGGCCGCCCGGTCAGCGGCCACGACCGCAGCGTGTCCCGGACGAACCGGCGCGCGGCCGCGGCGGCCACCGGCTCGGGCTGGTACGCCGCTGTCGCCACCAGATGTTCGCGTGCGCGTAACTGCACTTCTCGGTTACCTATCGCTCTGCTCCGCCCCCTCGGCGGGTGAAACCCGGAATGCGCGAGCCGCCGCCCGCGACCGTCGTCAGGTTCCCGCCGTCAGAGATCCCCTGACCCATCGTGACAGACTCGTGACGGCGACGGAGGAAAAGCGCTGAGTCCACCGCCGATGGGCGGGGACCAACCATCACCAGGCACGTATTCGCGGACAATCCTGGCTGGCACCCCGGCCACCACGCAGCGGTCGGGCACCTGGCCGCGGACCACCGAGCCGGCCGCCACGACCACGTGCTCGCCGATCTGCGCGCCCGGCAGGATGACCGCACCGGCACCCAGCCAGCTGCCCGCGCCGATGCGGACCGCGGCGTTCACCGGCCACTGGCGCCCGATCGGCGCCTGCGGGTCGGCGTAGCTGTGGTTCTGGTCGGTGATGTAGACGTAGGGCCCGGTGTACACCTCGTCCCCGATCGCGATGGACTGGTGCGCGATGATGTGGCTGCCGCGCCCGATCACGCACCCGTCGCCGACCCGCAGGACCGGGCTGGCGCCCAGGTCGTGGCCGGGCATCATGCCAGCGCTCAGGGTCACGTAGGCGCCAATCATGGTCCGGTCGCCGATCTCGATCCAGCGCTCGCCGAACATGTCACCGGTCGGGAACGAGATCAGCGAGTGCGGCCCGAACGCGGCGAACCGGCGCCCGGCCGCCGACTCAGCGGTGATCGTCCCGGCCTGCTGCGCCGCCTGCCACGCCCAGTGCACCAGGGCGGCGGCGGCGGCCCGGTACCAGCCAGCCCACGGAGGCTTCCGCGCCATGAGCGCACATTACCGGCCCGCGGCGGCGGGCCGCTGCCCGGCGCCGGACGCGGCGAGCTGACCGCAGGCGCCGTCGATCTGCCGGCCGCGGGTGTCCCTGACCGTCACCGGGATTCCCCGGCCGGCCAGGACCTCCTCGAACCGCGCCGCGGCCGCGGGCTCGGACGCGGTCCACTTCGACCCCGGGGTCGGGTTCAGCGGGATCAGGTTCACGTGCGCGGGGTGGCCAGCCAGCAGCCGGGCCAGCGCCTCCGCCCGCCAGGCGTGGTCGTTGATGTCGCGGATCAGCGCGTACTCGACCGATACCCGCCGCCCGGTCGCGGCCGCGTAGTCCCACGCCGCCGCCAGCACCTCGGCGACCTTCCACCGCCGGTTCACCGGGACCAGCTCATCGCGCAGCTCGTCGTCGGGCGCGTGCAGCGACACCGCCAGCCGGACCGGCATGCCCTCGGCGGTGAGCCTGCCGATGGCCGGGACCAGGCCGACGGTCGACACGGTGACCGCCCGCCGGGAGATGCCCAGGCCGTCGGGCACCGGGTCGCTGATCCGCCGCACCGCGCTGACCACCTGGGCGTAGTTGGCCAGCGGCTCGCCCATCCCCATGAACACCACGTTCGACACCCGGCCCGGGCCGCCGGCCACCTCGCCCCTGGCCAGCGCCCTGGCCCCGGCCATGACCTGGGTGACGATCTCGGCGGCGGACAGGTTGCGGGTCAGCCCGGCCTGCCCCGTCGCGCAGAACGGGCAGGCCATCCCGCAGCCGGCCTGGGAGGACACGCACATCGTGACCCGCCCGGGGTAGCGCATCAGCACCGACTCGA
>DATBGO010000128.1:0-2060 GCA_036558005.1 Streptosporangiaceae bacterium
CGATGCCCGGAGCCCAGGCGCTGGCAAAACCGTCGTCGATGCCGGTGCTGCCGCCGGGCTGGCCTTGCATGGCGCGGAACGTGTGGGTCGGGAAGAACCACTCGTGCAACCGGGTTCCCGCGTGCCCGAACGGGGCGTCCAAGCTTTGCCCCTCGCCGGTGCCGAACCCATCCAGCGACACCGAGAAGTTATGCACCCGCACTCGCGACACAGCGACCTCCTGACATGTTGCCCAACCGCGAGCGTGACCGTTGCCACGCCCCGGAGTGAGGACGATCCGCCGGGCACGAAGTCATCGCCAGTGGCCGGCCACTGCGTGTCATAGCGCTGAATGCGTGCGGCCCGGTCAGGCCGCTTTGGCGGGTGGACCGTGGCTGTGCAGGACCCGGGTTCGGTCGGGGCTGGTGGCGGTGACGGTGCCGTCGGGTTTCAGCACGATCTGCCAGTCCCAGCGGTGGATGGCGATCAGGTGGTGGAACGCGCACAGCATGACCAGGTTGACCAGGCTGGTCGGCCCGCCTTTGGCGCGCGAGATGATGTGGTGCGGCTGGCAGGCCATGACCGGCTGGTCGCAGCCGGGGAACCGGCAGCACCGGTCCCGGGCGGTCAGCAGGCGGCGGATGTGCACCGGGATGGTGTCGGTCAGCTCGCCAACATCCAGCGGCAGGCTCATCGACGCCGCGGGCCCGTCCAGCAGCCCGGTGCGCAGGTAGGCCGCCAGCCCGGCCGGGCCGGACAGCACGTCGGCGGCCCGGGCGATGATCAGCTCCCGCGCGGCCCGCTCGGCCATGACCCGCCTGGTCGCAGCCGCGTCTGAGTCTTCGCCCGGGACGCGCCAGCCTGGCGCCCGGCCTAGCTTGCTGGTGCCGCTAGTCAGGTCGCTGGGGCGGGTCAGATCGCTCAGCCCGGTGACTCCAGCGGGCCCGGTCAGGCCCGGCGTACCGTCCCGCCTGGCGTCCGCACCCAGCCCGGGCAGGCCGCCCAGCAGCACGGCGGTGAGGCGGCCTACGATCTGCGGGTCGACGTTACCCGTCACGACCGGCACGATGGCCGCGTCACAGTCATACCCCGGACCTGCGGGCGCACCTGGCCACGACGAGGCCAGGCCGGCGGCGCCGGGCAGGCCGCGCAGTTGGTCCAGGGTCATGTGCAGCTGGATCTGGGTGGGCTGCCCGCCGCGCTGGGGCAGGCACCCTGAGCCGATCAGCCGCCGCAGCGCTTCTTCCAGCGCGTCATGCTGCCGCTGCCACTTCGACCGCAAGTCCTCGGGCCCGGCCGGCTTGCCCAGCGCCTCCAGGACCGCCTGCAACGCGGCGGTGGCCTGCGGAGTCAGATCCGCGCGCAGCCGCCCCGTGCCGCCCATGGTCACACCCAGGCTCAGGCTGCGGTCCCGGAATCCGTCATCGTCGCCGTCGCGGTCGGGCCGCGCGGTGCGCTGGCGCATCTCCTCAGCCAGGCCCGCCAGATCCTTCAGCGCCACCCCGCCCGACGCGGCCGCCAGCAAGATCGCATCAGCGTCCGCGCGGGCATCCTCGGGCAGCAGATCGGTCCACTCACAGATCTGCCGGGCCCAGGATTCGGAGATCTCCCCGCCCGCGAGAGCGTCGGCGACCGCGGGATGAGCGGCCAGGCGCTGCATCGAGGTCATCGCCGCATACGCCGCGCCGCCGCTGGCCTGGGTCTGCCACTTCAGCCAGGTCCGCGCGCTGTGCTGCCCGTCGTCCTCGTACCCGGCCTGGGCCGTGAACGCGTACAGCACCCTGGCCCGGGCCGCGGTGTGGATGGACTCGGTTTGCGCCAGCGCCCGCAGGCAGTCCGCCTGCTCGGCCGTGGTCAATGACGCGGTGTCCGCAGCGGCCAGCCACGACAGCCCGGCCCGGGCCAGCGCCACCGCATCGGCGGCGCTAGCGGGCTCGGCAGGCGACTGGCCGGTCAGGCACATAGGCGATAGACCTCCGGGTAGCTCGGGCTGGACACCATTCCTGGTGCCAGCGGTCGGCCTGGCGGGATCTTGTTATCGAAGCTTTAATCTGACCCTATCGGGCACCTCTGACATTTCT
>DATBGO010000129.1:0-1747 GCA_036558005.1 Streptosporangiaceae bacterium
TGAGACGGTGATCCACCGGATCGACGCCGAACTGGCGGCCGGCCTGCCCGTCACGCCCGTGCCCGACGACCTCGCGGCCGACGGCGTCGACGAGGTGCTCAAGCGGATGCTGGCCTACGGCTCGGTCGCCTGGCCGGAGGAATTCGCCGAGATGGAGGGCGAGCACCTGGCCGGTCCGGGCGAGATCACGGTGGCCGCGGGGCAGGCCGCCTGGACGGTCCGCCCGTCGCCGCCCGTGGTAGAGGTCGAAGACGGCGCCAGCGACGATCCGCGGGTCGTGATCGACGGCCCGGCCGGCCACGTCCTGCGCTGGCTGTGGGGCCGGGCCGGGGATGACGCGGTCCGGACCACCGGCGATGCCGCCTGGGCGGACTACCTGCGCCGGATGCTCGCCGTCTTCACCCAGTAGCAACCAGCGGAGCGCGGGCTGCGTCGAAGGGGCATGACGATCCTCCGCGGCCCGCTTCGCTTCTCGTGCCTGCTGTCCGCCGCCGCGTGCGCCGCGGTCGTCCTGTCCGGCTGCGGGTCCCAGCCCTTCAACGCGCGGACCGGTGCCGCACCTACCTCCAGCGCGGCCCCGGCGGCCAGCCCGCGGCAGCGCGCCATCGCCGACGCGGCGCGCATCATGGCCTCGTTTCCCCGGCCGCCGGGGGCGGCACGTACCGGCTCGATCGCGTCGCTGACCCAGCCGGCGGCGCGCCCGGCCACCCCGGACCTGGCCAGCCTGACGTGGTGGTGGCGCGTGCCCGGCCAGCCGCCAGGCGTGCTGGCCTGGATCCGCGCCCATCTGCCGTCCGGGTTCACCCAGGCTGGTACCGGATCCGGGCCGGGGTCGTGGACCAATGTGTTCGCGCTGCCCGCCGTGCCCGGCGTGCTCACCGAGCGCGAGCTGACGGTCCTGGCCGTGCGTGATCGCGGCCAGACCGCGATCCGGGTGGATGCCCAGGTCGTCTGGCTGCCCGCCCGGCCGGCGGCCGAACGGGTCCCGCCGGACGTCACGAGGATCATCGTGACCCCCGTCTTCGGCTACAACCCCAACCCCGGGGCCAGGCGCCTCGACCACGCGTTCACGGTCACCGACCCGGCCAGGGTGGCCAGGATCGTGGCGGTCGTCAACGGCCTGACCCGGTTCCCGGACGGCACGTTCAGCTGCCCGGCGGAGCTGGGCGGGCAGATGCGGCTGACCTTCTTCACCCGCCCGGGCGGGCCGGTGGCGGCCCGGCTGACCGTGCCGTACGGCGGCTGCGGGGTCGTGTCCGTCCGCGTCGGCGGCCGGGACATGCCCGCGCTCAGCGAGTACCCGGAATCCGGGCCACGGCTGCCGCAGCAGGTGCTGGCCATCGCGGGCGTGAGCTGGCCCGTCGAGCCGGGTACCCCGCAGTTACCTGACGCGGTAACCCGCGCTGCATGGTCAGCATGCCGCGCGGAGCGCCGGCCCGCCAGTGGCAGTAATGCCGACCTAGGATGACATCCTGCCAATCCGTTTTGGCATACTCGGATCGTGCTGCGCAACGTCGCCGTCGTGGTCGTCGACGGCTTCCTCCCGTTCGAGTTCGGCACTATCTGCGAGGTGTTCGGCGTCGACCGGGCCGACGACCGGCTACCGTCCTACGAGCTGTCCGTCGTGGCCGGCGAGCCGCCGCCGGTGCGCGCGCACAACGACTTCACCATCCATACCCCCTGCGGCCTGGAGCGGCTGGAAGAGGCGGACCTGATCGCCCTGCCCGCGGTCGACGACGACCGGCTC
>DATBGO010000130.1:0-19102 GCA_036558005.1 Streptosporangiaceae bacterium
CCGCCCCCCACGCCCCCCGCAAGCACCCGCTCGGCCCGGGCGGTGCCCGGGCCTCGCGGTTGCATCTAACTCACGGATAGCTCACGACATCGCTGGGCCCGCCGAAGCTGGGACTCACCGCCGCGCCGGTCCCGTTGATCACCGACAGGATGCCGCCTGAGCCGCTCAGGAACACGGTCAGTATGTCGTGGAACCTGACCCCGGTGCTGTTGGGCGCCTGGAACGCCATCGCGCTCTCGATCGCCACTGCCTGGTTGAAGAACGAGTAACTGCCCATCCCGTAGCCGTTGAACGAGGTCACGGAGCTCGGCACGAAGAACGCCGGATACCCGTCCTGGGTGGAACTGGCCATCCAGGACGCCTGGTTCGGCACCTCGTAGGGATTCTCGTTCTGGAAGAAGATGACCTCGCCGCCCTGGCCGTTCCACATCACCTCGTCCTTCTGGTAATGCTCGACGAACAGGCCGTACGCGATCACGTTGTTGCCGTTCACGATGAGCCCGGTGTTGCCCTGGTCGGATGTCCACGAGCCGGCCCCGGCGCCGTGGTCGGCCCGCCAGGCCCAGACGTCATCGATGATCGAGTTGTTGCTGTTGTCGGTGAAGCTCGTGGCCGCCGTGCCTGTCTCGGCGCCGCCGACGCGGAAGAACACATCGTCGATGGTGACCGGGTCACTGGCGTGGCTGACCGTCGAGCCATGGGTGCCGACCGTGAGCAGCGACGGCGAGGACGTGGTGCCCGCGTCGAAGATCAGGCCGGAGATGCTGACCCCGCTGACATCGGCCACGTTCATCGTGGTGATGCCGCCGGACGGGATCAGGGTGGGGAAGCCGAGCCCGAGGATCTTGGTGTCGGCCTTGGTCACGTTGATGGTCTGGCTGATGTTGTAGACACCTGGGGTGAACAGCAGGTTGTCCCCGGCGGCCAGGGCGGAGTTGATCTGGGCCGCGGTGTTGGACGGCTGGACGACGAAGAAGGTGCTCAGCGCCAGCGATGTGCCCGGCGTGTTCCCGCTGACCCAGGTCGGGCCGGAGGAGTTGGTCCGCAGCGAGGGGACGAAGACGTTGAAGGTGCCCGAGGAGTTGGTGTACAGGTAGGGCTCCTCCTCGGTCACCGGGCAGGTGGGCAGCGTCGTGTAGGAACTCGGCCCGCCGCTGTCACCGGAGTTGCTGGCGAAGGTCTGCGGCGGCGCGCCCGGGTCACCGCAGAACACCTGGTTCCACACCGAGTTGCTCCAGCCGTCCAGGGAACTGTCCCTGGTGATGAACTGCTGCTGTGAGCCGTTGGTGACGGTGCCGCCGGTGAACTCCGAGTCGGCGATGAACCCGCCGCTGGCGAAGTCCGGCCCGCCGTTGCAGTAATCCATCAGCGACAGGTTGCCGTTGACGTGGACCCGCCGCATCGGCGCGGCCTGCGACACGGCCCAGAAGTCGTCGCCGTTCTCGCAGCCGGTCTGCCCCGTCACGTTGATGGTGAGGTTCGACAGCGACCGCCAGAAGTTGGTGGTCGCGTTGCAGGTGGTGCCCGCGCACTGGTTGTAGACGTCGACGGTGCCGTTGATGACGACCTGGCTCGGGTTCTGGCCCAGGCCCGCCACGCTGGTGTAGAAGCCGACCGTGAAGGTGAGCGGGTTCGCGGTCGACCCGTAGGTGCCCGGCTCGAACAGCAGCGCGTACCGCTGGGTGCCGAACTGGTTCGGGGTCTGCTGGCTGGAGATGCTGTTCAGGGTGCTCTGGATCGAGGCCTGGGACATGCTCGGCGTGAAGATCTTGACGTTCGGCCCGAGGCTGCCGCCGGTCGGCGGCGGCGACCCGCCGGTGCCGCCGCTCGTGAACACGGTGAACTCGGCGATGGACCACCAGTTGGTCGTGACGCCGGCGGTGAGCACGACGCGGATGTACTGGGCGGTCTGGGTGGCGAAGGTGACTGTTTCGGGTGAGGCGGTGCCGGTGCCGGTGGCGACGCTGGTGAAGGTCGTGCCGTTGGTGGACACCTCGACGTTGTAGCCGCGGGCGTAGTCGCCGGATGAGCCGCCCGAGTTCATCTCGATCTGGTTGAAGGTCTGGGCAGAGCCCATGTTGACCTGGAAGAGCATGCCGGACGCCTGGTCGGCGTCGGAGCTGAACCTGGTGTTGACGTTGCCGTCGATGGCGTTGGCCGGGGCGTCGCCGGCACTGGAGTTCGTGCTCGCGCTCGCCACCCAGCCCGTCTCCGGCAACGCCGCCTCGGCGGCCGGGGCCGACGGCCGGGCCGTGACCGCCTGGGCGGCCACCGGCGCTAGTCCAGACGAGGCCGCCAGGACGGCCGCGATGCACGCTAAGAAGCGGACCCTGGTCATGTCATGCCACATCCCTTCCTGATGGCTGGCCAGACACAGCTCGGATGGGCGGCAGCCCGAGTTCATCTAAGCCTTAAACTAACCTCCGACCTTACGCCTCAGCCCTTCGCTCGCAAGAGGCCAAAATGGACGGCAGGCAAGCTGGCGGGCAGACGGCTGGCGGTCTCGCGCGGGGCCGTCTTGTCGATCTTTCTCAGACGGCTGCCCGGACCGGTGCGATGTGGTTGCATTGCAATTCCGTGCGATAGGTGACCGGAGCGTGAGCGAGCAGGTGGCCGCTGCTGAGCAGACCCGACGTCAGCCCCTGGCTCACGAGTTCGTCGCGGAGCAGTTGCGCCGTGAGATCGCACTGGGCCTGTTCGCCCCCCGCAGCTCACTTCCGCCCGAGCGCGAGCTGGCAGCCGTGTTCGGCGTCGGCATCATGACCGTGCACCGGGCCGTCCGGCTGCTGGAAGCCGAGGCCCTGGTCTTCAGCAGGCGCGGCCGCGGCGGCGGCACGTTCGTGGTCGGCGGCGTGCGCGACAACGGCGCGACCAGGGCCTTGCAGGAACGCGTCCGCCAGGACCGGCCGGCCATCGAGGAAGCACTGGACTGCCGGCTGGAACTCGAGCCGCAGGTGGTAGCCCTGGCGGCCCGGCGGCGCTGCGCTGCTGACCTGGCCAGGCTGCGTGAGTTGCTGGACAGCGCGGCCGCCACTGATGACGAGGTCGAGTTCACCAAGCTTGATGCCCGGTTTCACACCAGCATCGGGCAGGCCGCCAGGAACCGGTTCCTGGCCGGCGCGCTGGAGCAGGTCAGGGCCAGCCTGTACGCGCTGGTGCTGCTGCTGCCCGACACCCCGATGTGGCGCCAGCGCGGCCTGGAAGAGCACGAGCGGATCTTCGCCGCGGTGCAGCAGGGGGACGCTGAGCGGGCCGCCCAGGCCGCGGCCCGGCATGTCCAGCACTCGGTCGCCAGTTCGCGTGCCCTGCTGCACTCGCTCTGAGCCTGGCCGGGGATAGCCAGTGCCGCGATATCCTGCACGGGTCCTTCAGGGGGTGACGCGGGTGCCAGCGCCGGCCGTTGAGATCTACACCGATGGTGCCTGCCTGGGTAACCCCGGTCCAGGCGGCTGGGGCGTGCTGCTGCGCTTCGGCAGTCACGAGAAGGAGTTCTACGGCAGCGACCCGGCCACCACGAACAACCGGATGGAGATGATGGCCGCCATCCAGGGGCTGGAGCGGCTGACCAGGCCGTCGAAGGTCAGCGTCTACACCGACAGCACCTACCTGCGCCGCGGCGTCACCGAATGGCTGGCGGGCTGGAAGCGCAATGGCTGGCTGACCAAGGCGAAACTGCCGGTGAAGAACGCTGAGCTGTGGCGTCGGCTGGACGCGGCCGCGGCCGGGCACGAGGTGCGCTGGTTCTGGGTCAAGGGCCACGCCGGACATCCGGAGAACGAGCGCGCCGACAAGCTCGCCTGCCGGGGCGCTGAGGAAGCCAGGAGCGGCCGCCGCCGCTGACCAGCCCGCGGCCTGGTCCCGGTCAGCTGGCCGCGACCGCGTAGACGACCACGTCGCTCAGGTAGCTGCGCAACTCCGGGTCGAACGTGCCGCCACAGCTGATCAGCCGGAGCTGCGGTCCCGGCGCCGGGCCGTACACGGTCCTGGTGGGAAACCGCCGCTTCAGGTACGTGCGCAGGGCGGTGACCCGGAACCTGGCGACCGAGCCGTCGGCACGGCGCACGTAGAGCAGGTCGCCGGGCCGCAGCAGCCGCAGCCGGTAGAACACCCCGGGTCCCTGGTAGGAGTCGATGTGCCCGGCGATGACCGCCGGGCCGACCGCTCCTGGCCGCGGGCTGCCGGTGTACCAGCCGGCTTCGGTGGTCACCGGCGGGACCTGCAACGCGCCGGTGGCGGTCAGGCCCAGCCTGACCAGCGGCGTGCTGACGCCGATCGCCGGGATGACCAGGCTGACCGGCCGGGCGACCTGGCGGTCGGCCAGCGCCGCGGCGGGCCTGGCTGCCGGGCCCGCTGGAGCCTGCACGCTCGGGATCGCGTCCAGCCGGAAGCCCGGCCTGGCGGTGAAGCCCATCACCGCCAGGCCGGTCAGTCCGGCAGCCGCCACGGCAACGCCGCTCATCACCATCACGCTGGCCGGCTGGCCCGGTGCGCTACCTCGGCCCGGCCGGGTCCAGCGACGCCTCCGCCGCGCCGGCCCGCCGCCGGGGTGCGGCCTGGCGCAGCGATGCTTGGGCCGCGCGCGGCGCCGCCTCGGGATAAACAGCACGTCAGCGCCCGCGGACCGGTGCCCGTTGCAGTCTTACGGTGCCGCAGCCGGCCAGCGCCAGCCCGCCCGCCGTGATGATCAGCCAGGGTAGTCGCGCCGGGCCTGGCCGGGGCGCGGTGCCGCCGAACCCGGTCGCCGCGGCGCCGGCCGGTGCCTGCCTGCTGCCCGCGGCGTCTTCCAGGGTGGTGAGGACCAGGTGACCAGGGTCATCGAGCACGACCAGGGTGTAGATGCCCGCAGGCCGGATGTCGACGGTGGTGCTGGCGTGCTCGCTCGGGCCAGTCGCGCTCAGGGTCCAGTCGCCCGGGCGCAGGTCACGATAGGAACTGACGCTGGCGAACGGCTGGCCACGGCTGATGGCCTTGCCGTCGGCGCTGACCGACACCTTGTGCTGCCGCAGCGACGCCTGGATGATCCGCACCAGCGCGCCGCCGCGCGGCGCGTGCAGCCGGTCCTGGATGATCTGCAGCCGTAGCCCGGATTTCGGTCCCATGCCGGCCACCGTGTAGGCGCCGCCCGGGGCGATCTCCACCGACGTGGACAGCACCGGCTTGGCGGATGGCGCGGCCCCGGCGCCGCGCATGGCCACGGTGTACTCGCCGCTGCGGACCGTCTGGTATGGCGAGACGGTGCCGTAGCTGACGTGCTTCAGCACGATCATCGCCTTGGCGTGGCCGAACGAATACAGGTACACGTCGACCGCGGGAGTGTTCGGCGACAGGTGCGCCAGCCGCAGGTAGCCCACGCCGCCGGCGGCGGGCGTGGACGAGGCGCGCGCGGCTGAGGCGGGCGTGCCAGCCGCGGCGACCGTTCCTGCCAGGCCGGCTACGGCGGCGGCGACGAACAGGCACCGGGTGAAGATCCTGGCGGTTAATCTCATGCGTTCCTACTTTCCTGGCGCCGGCGCTCGGCGTCGGCGCTGTCGGGGTCGGGTAATGCGGGGGCGGTTACGGAGGGAGCCGGTTGCTGAGCAGGCCGAGCGGGCTCGGGCTGGCGAAGGTGATCTCGATCGCGATCGGCTCGCCGGGCAGCCGGATGATGCGCAGCCCGGCGGCCAGGTAGGGCGGGCGTTGTGCCTGCAAGAAAGCGGCCACCGAGCGCAGGTAGCTGGTGATGGCGGCCGGTGTCGCGCCCGGGCTGGCGGCCGGTCTGGTGCCCGGCCGCGCGCCCGGGCTGGTCGTCGCTGCGGCCGGGGAGGCCGCCCCTGACCCGGAGGCCGCCGGGATCCTGGCAGGCCGGCTGGCTGGCTGCCGGGCCGGGTCCGCAGCGGGCGCGGCGGCGGCCCGTGCGGGTCCGCTGGCCCATACTGATCCGGTGGCCCGTACTGGTCCGGCGGCCCCTGATGGTCCGGCGGCCGGTGAGGATCCGGCGGTGGATGCGGATCCGGCAGCTTGCCCGGCGCCGGTGGTGCGAACTGGCCCTGCGGACTGTGCCGGTCCCGCCTGCCGTGCTGTCCCCGCCTGCCGTGCTGTTGCCGCCTGCTGTGCCGGTTCCGCCCGCTGTGCCGGTTCCCCGCTTCGTGCCGGCCTAGGGTGCCTGGCCCGGCCATCGGCCTGGGCCGGGCCGGCTGCCCGGGCAAACTCGGTGACCTGGGCCGGGTCGGCGATCTGCGCCGATGTCAGCGGCATGCCGCTGCTGGCTCCCGGCGCGGCCGGGCCGAAGGTCAGCACCATGACCGGATGCAGAGCGGCCAGCGCGGCCAGGGTGATCAGCAGCCGGGCGTCAACCCGGCCAGCCGCCAGTTGCCGGCCGGCGGCGGGGCTGATGCGGACCGCCTTGTTGCGCAGTAACTGGGCGCCGGCCCGCGTGCGGGCGGCCAGGTCGGCCGCCAGGGCCCGGCGGTAGGCGGCGCTGCCGTCCGGCGCGACCACCCTGACCTGGATCCGGCTGCTGCCAGAACCGAAACTGGCCAGCGCGGCGGGCGCGTAGATGCTGGCCAGCCGGGAGCCGAACTGGCTGCGGACAGCGGAACTTACGATCACCACATCCGAGCCGAGCGGGTCGGCCGCCCCGGCACCCAGCCACAAGAGGTTCCCCGCGGCGATCCCCTGCGTTCGCAGCGCCGTGCACATGGCCGGATCGCAGGCGATGATCGCGCTATGGCTGACCTGCTGCGTCACCCAGGCCGCCGCATTGCGGCGGACCGCGGCGGCGGCCGCGGTCGCGTGCCGGTGGATCCGGGCCGCCGAGGACAGCGCGCCGGCTAACTGAGTAGCGGCGAGCACCAGGGTGGCCGCGAGGATGGCGGCAAGCCCCGGCAGCCGCCAGCGCGGCGCGGACCGGCGGCGGGCTAAGACCCGCCGCGGCCCAGCCACCGTACCCGCAGCCGGACTGCCCGCAGCCGGACTGCCCGCAGCCGGACTTCCCGCAGCTGGGGAACTCGCGACGGTCGCACTCGCGGTTGGAACACTCGCGGACGCCGCAGTCGCGGCTGGGGGACTCGCGGACGCCGTAGTCGCGGACGCCCAAGTCGCGGCCGGTGTGCTCGCAATCGGGGGACACGCGGCCTGCTCGTCGTCCGTCGCCACCAGCTCGCCGTCCGTCGCAGGTGGCGGGCCGTCCGGCGCCGCCAACTCGGCGTCCGTCGCGGCCGGCAGTCCGTCCGTCGCGGGGCTCGCGGTCGGCTGGCCCGGAGCCGGCCCGGACCATCCGGACTCGGGCTGTGCTGACTCGGGCTGTGCTGACTCGGGCTGTGCTGATACAGGCTGTGCTGATACAGGCACGGTCGACTCGGCCTGCCGTGCTAGGAGCCCCGCGGGCTGGGGTTCCACTGGTTGGGGCTGCGCTGACCTGGGCTGTGCTGACCCGGCCGGTGATGACTCGGGCTGTGCTGGCCCGGATAGCGCTGGTCCTGGGTGTGCTGGTCCGGGGTGTGCTGGTCCGGGATCGGCGGTGAGCGCGGCCTGCTCGGCTTGCTCGTAGTTCCGCTCGGCTTCGGCGTACTCGCCGCGGGCCTGGGCGAGCATGCCCAGGCCGTGATGGCACCGGGAGATCCCCCGGCCGTCCCCGGCGGTCTGGAAGATCCGCAGCGCCTCGGCGTACGAGCGCTCGGCCCCCGGGTAATCCTGCTGGACCTGAGCTATCTTGCCAAGGCCGTGCAGCAGGCCCGCCCGCCGGACCGAGTACTCCGGCAGCCAGCCAAGCATGTCGCTGGTCAGCGCGGCCTCGCGGCCCAGGTCACCCCACGCGTGCAGCTGCGCGCAGACGACGTCGGTCAGGTCGCAGGCCTGGGTGAGCTCACCCGCCTCCAGTAAGTGATACCGGGCCTCCAGCAGGTCATGAATGTCGGCCGGGCTCTGCGGCCAGGCCGCGGCCCGCCATTTCCAGTACTCGGCCGCGAGCAGGTGCGCGGTAGCCACCTCGTGCTGGCGGCTGTGCCCGGCCAGCAGGACATGCAACTGCCTGGCGATGCGCCGCCCGACATAGACCGCGGGCGCGGCCGCGGCGAGCGCCCACGCGCCGGTGGAGACCACGGTCAGCACTCCCGCCGCCGCGCACTGCGCGATCGCGCCAGCCAGGTCGGCTGGCGTCCGGTACGGCGGTGCCGGGCCGACGGCGCCGCCGTCCCTGGCCGCGGTCCAGTCGTGCTCGCCTATCTGGAACAGCAGCGCGTTGCGGTCGGCGGGCTCACGGTAGACAGACGCGCCGATCAGCAGCCGCTGCGCATTGCCGCCCAGCACGGCCAGGGCGGCAGCGATCCGATCATCGCCAGGGTCGTCGGCGGGCCTGGACACATATATCTCTTCCGTCAGCGCTTTCTGCTTGCGCGATAACCGTCAGCGCATATGAGGGATATATAGCACAGGGAGTGACGTCGTGATTACGTCTTGCCAGATATCACTGGTCAGCGACGTATAAGATATCCAGATAGCGGGGTAATAATTCCATTATTCCCGCTTCCTGACTGCCCTTTTTGCCAATGTTCTTTCTGGTATAGCCAGCTATGCGGTAAAGCGGCACGGCGCGGCCGGCGCGCGGGCAGGCGGGCCGGGGGCCGGCACCGGGCTCGGCGGCTGGTCCCAGCCCGCTGATAGGTTCGCCAGCGTGACAGCCCGCTGGGTTCGCGCGGCCCGGACATGACCAGCGGCCCGGGCCCACTGCGCGGCTCACTGCTGGTCGCCGGGACGACCTCAGACGCGGGCAAGTCCGTGCTGGCCGCCGGGCTCTGCCGCTGGCTGGCCCGCCAGGGCATCAAGGTCGCGCCGTTCAAGGCGCAGAACATGTCCAATAACTCGATGGTGACCCCGGACGGTTCGGAGATCGGGCGGGCCCAGGCGATGCAGGCCGCCGCGGCGGGCATCACCCCCGAAGCGGTGATGAACCCGGTACTGCTCAAGCCCGGCAGCGACCACCGCAGCCAGCTGGTGCTGCTCGGCCGCGCCGTCGGCGACGTCGGCGCCCGCGACTACTGGTCCGCCGGGCCTGGCCGGGCCAAGCTGCTGCAGACGGTGCTCGACTCTTACGATCAGCTCAGATCGCGGTTCGACGTGGTGATCTGCGAGGGCGCTGGCTCGCCCGCCGAGATCAACCTGCGCCGCCACGACATCGTCAACATGGGCCTGGCCCGGGCCCGGCGGCTGCCGGTGCTGGTCGTCGGCGACATCGACCGGGGCGGCGTGTTCGGCGCCCTGTACGGCACCCTCGCGCTGCTGGAAGCCGCTGACCAGGAGCTGATCTCCGGTTTCGTGATCAACAAGTTCCGCGGCGACCGGCGGCTGCTGACCCCGGGGCTGGACCAGATCTCCGCCCTGACCGGCCGCCCGGTGTTGGGGGTGCTGCCCTACCTGACCGGGATCTGGCTGGACGCCGAGGACGCCGTCGCGGTCGAGGAACCTTACGGCGGCCTGGACACCGCGCCGCCGCGCGGCGCCGATGTACTGCGGGTCGCGGTGATCCGGCTGCCGCGGATCGCCAACTTCACCGACGTTGACGCGCTGGCGCTGGAACCGGGCGTCGCGGTCAGGTACGCGACCAGCCCGGCCGGCCTCGCCGACGCCGACCTGGTGGTGCTGCCCGGCACCAAGGCCACCGTCGCCGACCTTGGCTGGCTGCGTGCGCGCGGGCTGGACGCGGCCCTCGCCGCCCGGGCGCAGGCCGGCCAGCCGGTGCTGGCCATCTGCGGCGGGTACCAGATGCTCGGGCAGGCCATCGAGGACGAGGTGGAAAGCGCCGCCGGGCAGGTGCCGGGCCTGGGCCTGCTGCCGGTGCGGACCAGGTTCGCCGCGGCCAAGACGCTGGGCAGGCCAGCCGGTTACGGCTGCGGCGAGCCGGTGACCGGCTACGAGATCCACCACGGCCAGGTGCAACTGACCGGCGGCGAAGGCTGGTTCACGGCCGAGCCAGGCGGCGGGGCCGCGCTGGACGGGTGCCGGTCCGGTGCGGTCAGCGGCACGCTGTGGCACGGGGTGCTAGAGAACGACGCGTTCCGCCGCGCCTACCTGACCCAGGTTGCCCGGCTGGCCGGCCGGCGGTTCGAGGTCGCGCCCGATGTCTGCTTCGCGGCCGCCCGGCAGGCACAGTTCGACAAGATCGCCGACGCTGTCGCGGCTCACCTGGACACCGGCGCGCTGTGGCAGCTGATCACCGCTGGCCCGGCCCCGGGCCTGAAGCTGCTCGCGCCCGGGGCGGCGGGCGGCTGACCGGCGCCGCGATGCGGCTACCGGGAGGCTGTGCGTTACTGTGCCCGACGCGGCCGCGACGCCGGCCGCCACGACCGCAGCCGACACGGGCACCAGCGCCAGCCAGGCCGCTGACACCGGGGCCAGCAGCAGGGCCGTCACCCGCCGTGCAATCCGGCCGGCTGGCCACGATCCGGCAACGCCATGCCTGCGCGTCCTTGATTGCTGTAGACGGGCACGGTGAATCCACGAAAGGGACATCCGATCGGCCTGTCTGGGCTAAGGTGCGGCTTACGGGCATTCCAGACCGGAGATGAACGCGCCGCGATTAACCGCAGCGCGCATATCCCTTCCTGGCGCTAAGGCCAGCATCAGACGGCGACGTTTAATAAATGTGGAATAAACCTTAAATCGGCATAACGCCATGCCCCTGCCTGCTACCGCGTGCCCGAGGTGCGGGTCAGGCGGCGCAGTGCCCGGTCGAACCCGGTACCGAACGGGTTGTCCTGCACCAGGTAGGTCCAGGTCGCGCTGGGCCGCTTCAGGCCCGCGTCGTCCAGGTCGGCGCCCGCGCTGGTGATCGTGATGATCTTGAAGGTCTGCGCGGCGCGCTCCTCGACCCGGTCGAGCAGTTCGCCGAACAGCCTGACCGCCTCGGCGTGGAACTCGCTCAGCGGGTCCAGGTGCATCACGAACGGGTTCGGCCCGTGCCCCAGCGCGCGCAGGTGGATGCCTTCCCGCACGCCCGCCAGCACGGCAAGGTGATCCGCCCAGCCGCGGTCCAGGTGCCGCAGCACGATCTGGCGGGCCGCCTCGGTGAGCACCTCGGCGTCGACTGCGTCAGCCAGCTCGCGGTGGCGGTCCGGGCAGCGGCTGGCGAGCGCCTTCAACGCGGCGTCGGTGCGCAGGACGCGGTCGCGGTGCGCCAGCACGACCTGCCGCTGGTCCTCGATCAGCTTGCTGTACCGCCAGGTGTTGCGGTGGATCTCCAGGCTGGCGCCCTCGGCGGCGCGCTGCGCGTGGCCGATGTTCCAGTGCGCCCGCGAGTCGCTGACCAGGCCGTCGGCGGCCACGTCCCGGGGCTGGGGCTGGGGCTGCCCGGGCGTGTAGCTGAGGATCAGCTCGTCTTCCTGGCTCACGAAGAACACCGAGCTGCCCGGGTCGCCCTGCCGGCCCGCCCGGCCGCGCAGCTGATCGTCCAGCCTGCTGCTGTCATGCCGCCCGGTGCCGACCACCTGCAGCCCGCCCAGCCCGGCGACCAGGTCCCGGTCGCCGTGGCTGTCACCGTGGCTGCCGCCGAGGCGGATGTCGGTGCCGCGCCCGGCCATCTGGGTGGAGACCGTGACCGCGCCCCGGGTGCCTGCCTCGGCGACGATCGCGGCCTCGCGCGCGTCGTTCTTGGCGTTCAGCACCTCGCAGGACAACCCGCTCTCGGCCAGCCGGGCCGCCAGCCGCTCCGACTCGGCGACGTCCAGGGTGCCGATCAGGACTGGCCGGCCGGTCGCGTGCGTGGCCGCCACCTCGGCGGCGATCGCCTGCTCTTTCTGCTCCAGCGTCAGGTAGAGCCGGTCGGGCTGATCGTCGCGGACGCACGGCCGGTTCGGCGGTATCTGCGCCACCTCCAGCCGGTAGAACTCGCGCAGCTCACCGGCCACCGCCAGGGCGGTCCCGGTCATCCCGCATTTGCGCGGGTACCGGTCGATCAGCGCCTCGACGGTCATGCTGTCGATGATCTCGCCGCTGTCGGTCACCGCCAGGGATTCCTTGGCCTCCACCGCGGCCTGCAGCCCGTCCGGCCAGCGCTGCAGCCGGGCCACCCGCCCCCTGGTGGGGTTGATCAGCGCGACCTTGCCGTCTTTGACCAGGTAGTCGACGTCGCGCTGGAGCAGGACCTGGGCGTGCAACGCCACGTTGAGCCTGGTCAGCGTGTCCAGGCTGGCAGCCGCGTACAAGTCGACGCCGCCAAGCGCGCGCTCGGCCGCCCGCGAGCCCGCCTCGGTCAGCTGCACGTTGCGGCCCTCGTCGTCGGTCTCGTAGTGCAGGCCGGGCCGCAGCCCCCGGGCCACCTGCGCCATGCCGAGGTCGGCCTGGCCCGTGCCGGCCTCGCCCGCCAGCACCAGCGGCACCAGCGCCTCGTCAATGAGCACGCAGTCGGCTTCGTCGATCAGCACCACATCCGGCGCGGGCACGATCACGTCCGCCGTCCGCGCCGCCAGCCGGTCCCTGAGCACGTCGAACCCGACCTCGCTGACCGGGGCGTAGGTGACCTGGGCGGCGTAGGCGGCGCGGCGCTGCCGCGGGGTCGCCGTCTGGCCGATCCAGCCGACGCTGACGCCGAGCAGGTCATAGACCGGGCGCATCCATTCCGCGTCCCGCCGGGCCAGGTAGTCGTTGACCGACAGCACGTGCACGGACCGGCCGCGCAGCGCGTAGCCCGCCGCCGCCAGCGCCCCGGCCAGCGTCTTCCCCTCGCCGGTGGCCATCTCGGCGACCTGCCCGTTCAGCATGACCATCGTGCCCAGCAGCTGGACGTCGTAGGGCCGCTCGCCGAGCGCCCGGCGGGCCGCCTCCCGGCCGCAGGCACAGAACTCCCCGTCGCCGTCCGCGGCGGCGGCCAGCTGGCCCAGCTCGGCCGCGCTGACCTCGCGCAGCGCCGCCTCGCGCGCCGCGATCGCGGGCAGCAGCCGCCGGTACCGGCCGATGTCAACGGTGCCCGGCTGCTGCAGGAACCGCCGGACCCTGGCGCGCAGCCCGGTCATCGCGCCCGGCCAGCCAGGAGATCATGAGTCAGCATCATTTGCCGCAAGGCTACAAGCAAGCCGGAGGTCAGCCCGCCTGGGATGGCCGCCGGGCGGCAGCCAGGCCGGCCGGCGCCGGCGCGGGGCAGTGCCCGGGCTGTTCCGGCCAGAGGTGCCGGTCAGCAGGCCGCGGGCAAATGCTCAGCGGGCCGGTGACTAGACGCTCAGCCGGCCCGGTGGGCCGGGCGGGTCTTGTGCGCGCCGAGCCTGGCCTTCTCCTCCTCGACCTGGCGGATCATCTCCTTGCGCACCTCGACCAGGGCGTGATCAAGGTCACGCCCGGCTGAGGTCGCGACCAGCGACGGCCGGCCGGGCAGCCACGCTTCCAGCGTCACCTTCTGCTCGGCGCCGTCGCGGTCCTTGACCGAGATCTCCAGGTCCACCCGGTCAGCGCGCCAGTGCGCTAGGTGCCGGCCGAGGCTGGACAGGATTTCCAGCACATGGCTCTGGTCAGCCTGGCCGAACCCGGCGCCGAGGCGCAACTGCTCTGCCAGGACGTGCGCTGAGCCGTTTCCGGTTTCACTCATGCGCCTTACTCTTCCACCCAGACCGCCGCGACATGCCGGCCGCCCGGGAACTGCGCTCGCGGCGCCGGGATGCGGCGCACGCCGGGCCGGTAGTTTGGCGCCATGAGCGAGGGCGAGATCGTGACCGGCGCCGGCGCGGCCGCCGATGGCGCGGTGCCGCGGGACGGCACCCCGGCTCGGGACGACACCCTGGCACGCGACGGCACCCCGGCTCGGGACGGGACCGGCGCGCGGGACGGGACCGGCGCGCGGGACGAGGGTGCGGCGGCGGCGCCGGCCGGGGTGCACGGGCTCGCCGCGCTGCGGCCGCTGCGCTACCGCAGCTTCACCCTGCTGTGGGCGGCCGGGCTCGTCTCCACCATCGGGTCCTGGATGCAGACCGTCGCGGTCGGCGCGCTGGTCATCTCGCACACAGGCAGCGCGACCTGGGCCGCGCTCGTCGCTGCCGGGGCGTTCCTGCCGATCGGGCTGCTGTCCCCGGTGGGCGGCGCGCTGGCCGACAGGCTGCCGCGGCGGGCGGTGCTCGCCGCCGGGAACCTGGCCGCCGCGGGCACCGCCATCGTGCTGGCGATCATCATCGCGGCCGGGCACGAGAGCCCGCTCGCTCTGGTCGTGCTGGTCACCGTGCAGGGATCGGCGCAGGCCGTGGTCGGGCCGTTCCAGCAGGCGATCCTGCCCGACCTGGTACCCAAGCCGGAGTTCCTCGCCGCGATCTCGCTCAACTCCGCGCAGTTCAACCTCGGCCGCATCGCCGGCCCGGCGCTGGCCGGGGCGACGGTGGCCGCGCTCGGCTACCCGGCCGCGTTCGTGGCGAACGCGGCGTCGTTCCTCGCGGTCGTCGCGGCGCTGGCGTTCGTCCGGGTCGCGCCGCCTGCCGGGGCCAAGAGCGGGCTGCTGGACTCGCTGCGGTCGGGGCTCCGGGCGGCCCGCGGGGAGCCGTCCTGCCGCGCGGCTATTACCGCTATCGCGGTCATAGCGTTCCTCGCCTCGCCGTTCATCGCCCTGGTGCCGGTCATGGCCCACCATGTCACCCGAGGTGATGCCAAGGCGGTCGCCCAGACGACCGCGCTGCTCACCACCGCGCAGGGGGCGGGGGCGGTGCTCGGCGCGCTGCTGCTGGCCCCGCTGGCGATCAGGCTGGGCCGGGGCCGGGTGCTCGGCTGGAGCATGGCCCTGCTGCCGGCCGCGCTGATCGGCTACGCCACCTCGGGGTCGCCGTGGTGGGCGGCGGTGACGCTCTTCATCGTCGGGCTGGTCTACCTCGGCGTGCTGTCCGGGCTGTCGACCGTCGTCCAGCTGATGGCGCCGGCCGCCTACCGCGGCCGGGTGCTCAGCTTCTTCCTGGTGGCGCTCGGCGTGGCCTACCCGCTCGGCTCGCTGGTCCAGGGACCGGTGATCGACACGATCGGGATCGGCTGGACCACCGCGGGCACGGCGCTGCTGCTGTCGGTGATCATGGCCGCGGTGACGCTGGGCCGGCCAGGGTTCGCCCGCGCCATCGTCAGCGTCCGGCCCGCTTTAACCCGGCCCGGCCAGCGCGAGGCCGTGATCACCTCAGCGCCCAGGACTGGTTCGCCGCCCCGGTGCAGCTCCAGATCTGCACCTGAGTGCCCGGGGTAGTCGCGAAGCCGATTCGCGGCGGGCCAGGGCCGGTCCCGCGCCGATCAATCCGGACGCCGCACCCCAAAGCCCCGCAGCGGGCCTGCGGTTAGTCCTATCATCTGGCCATGCGGCCGTCCGGTTACCTGGCGCGGCAGTGGCCTGCCGACGCCCCCGACGGCGGGCCCGCCGGGCCGGCGACCGCGACATTAATGTCGGTGACGGCCAGGACCGCGGCGGTGGTCCGCGCGATAGCGATGGCCTACATCGGCGTGCAGATCGCCATCTGGCACGCCTTCTACCTGGGCAGCACGTGGCGGCTGGCCGGCCCGGCGATGGCGCTGGCCTGGGCCCTCGTCACGGTCTGCTACCTGCTGCGGCGCTGCCCGGAATGGCATTTCGCCGTCATCGACTCGGCGGTTTACGTGGCGCTCGCGCTCACCGCCGGGCTCTGGGTGGTGCCGGCCATGCGCGGCGACACCGCGAACTGGCTGTTCATCATGATGGCCGGGCAGTTGCTGGTGCCGGTCTGGTTCGCCCGGATGCCGCTGTCGGCGCTGCTGGCGTTCATCTCCGGGATGTCGTACTGGACCGGCCTGATCCTGTTCCCCGAGGCCGGGCGCGGGCGCAGCGCGCCGGCGTCGGCGGCGGCGGCGCTGTTCGCGATCGCGCTGGCGGTCTGGTTCGGCCGCGAGGCGGTGCAGCGCTGGGCCACCGGGGCCGACGCCGCGCTGGACCAGGCCGACGCGCAGGCCCGGGCCCAGTACGTGGAGCTGACCAGGAACATCGAGCGGCGCGAGCATGAGCGGTTGCTGCACGACACGGTGCTGAACACGCTGACCGCGCTGGCCCGCGGTGGCGGCCCGCGCGCTGCGGCGGTGAGCCGGGCCCGGCACGACGTCAGGCTGATGGAGGACCTGCTCGGCCCGGCGGCCGGCCGCGGCGCGCAGCCGCCCGCCGACCCGGACGGCGGGCTGCTGGCCGGGGTCGAGACCGTCGCCGCCGGGCTGCGTGCCCGCGGCCTGACCGTGCACGTGGCCGTGACCGGCCAGATCCTCGGCATCCCCCGGGCGGTGGCGGCAGGAATGGCGCACGCGGTGCGCGAGGCGCTGTCGAACGTGGCCAGCCACGCCAGGACCAGCCAGGCCTGGGTGGATGTCAGCCCGCTCGGCGCAGGCGACGGCGTGCAGGTGAGCGTGCGGGACGCCGGCGCCGGATTCGACCCGGCCAGGACGCCCGGCCAGGCCCGGCTCGGCCTGCGCCGTTCCATCGTCGAGCGGCTCGCCGACCTGGGCGGCCGCGCGGTGATCAGGTCCGCGCCCGGCCGGGGCACCGACGTCATCATGCAGTGGCCCGCCCCGCTCCAGCAGGCCGGCCCGGGCCCGGCCGTCCCGGCCCGGCCCGCGGCGGCCCCGTCCGTGCCCGCGCCCTCCGCGGCGGCCCCGTCCGTGCCCGCGCCCTCCGCGGCCGCCCCGTCCGTGGCGGGCCGCTACCTCCCGGCGCCGTCCGCGCGGGACGGATGGTGGTCGTGATCGCTGGCGGCCCGCAGCAGGCCAGGGAGTCGGAGCTGGCCAAGGCGGTCACGGTGGTGGCCGGGGTGTGGCTGCTCACGGTGCTGAGCCAGGTGATCATCTACGCGCACGCGTTCCGCAGGCCGCTGGTCAGCTTCGGGGTGTGGCTCGCGCTGGTCGCGGCGGCGGCCTGGCTGCTGCCGCGGGCGCGGGCCCGCGGGCTGACCGGCTTCGAGTCGGCCGCGGCCATCACCGTGGCGGTCGCGGCGGTCGCGGTGGTCGGCTGGGACCGCCGCCTGAACGGCGCCACCGGGTCAGTGGACTGGTCGGTCGTCGGTACCGGCTGGCTGCTCGCGCTGGTCGCGGTGAGCCGCCGGGCCTGGGAATGGATCTGTGGCGCGCTGCTCGTCTTCGCCGCGCACGCGGTCTTCGCGATCCGGGTGCTCGGCGTGACCCAGCTCGGCCTGGCCCGGCTCGCGGTGACGATCGAGGCGCTGGTGGTGGTGCTGGTGGCGTTCGCGGCGCTGCGGCCGACCTGGCGCACCGAAGCCCGGATCACCGAGCGGCGGGCGCTGCTGGCGCACCGGACCGCGGCCGAGCACGCGGCGGACGAGGCGGTCAGCGCGGACCGGCGCCGCCGGCGCGACGTGCTGGAGGCCGACGCGCTCCCGCTGCTGCGGGGCATCGCCGAGGGCTGGCTCGACCCGGCCGACAGCGAGGTCATCCGGCGCTGCGCGCAGCACGCGGCGACGCTGCGGGCCGCGCTCACCGGCCAGGAGCCCGAGCCCGGCGGCCTGCTCGCCGCGCTCAGGCCCGCCCTGGCCGCCGCGGCGGCCAGGGGCGTGCAGGCGCAGACCCAGCTGGTCGGCGACCCCGGCAGCCTGAGCCCGGTCCTCCGGTCGGCCACCGTGACGGTGGTCGAGCGGGTGCTGTCCGCGCTGCCGCCGCAGCAGGTTACGATCACCGTGCTCGGCTCGGATCAGGACGCCGAGCTGTACCTCACCTTCGCCGTGTCTCCGCCGGCCCGCCTGGAACTGCCCAGGACGGGCCGGTCCCGGCCGCCGGCGGGCTGGCACGCGGCGCTCGACGCCGGCGACGAGGGCCCCGGCTGCCTGGAAGTGCGCTGGCGCAAGCCGGCCGTCGCCCCGGCCGCCAGGGAGCACGCCGCGTGAGTCAGTTCATCGACGTCGCCGCCGTGGACGACCACCCGATCGTGCGCGACGGCATGGCCAGCTGGCTCGGCGGGGGCGGCCAGGGGATCAGGGTGGTGGCCGTCGCCCCGACCGTGGCCGACCTGCTCGCCGGGCCGGGCCGCGGCGCGCACGTCGTCCTGCTCGACGTCGACCTCGGCGACGGGACCAGCGTGGAGGACAACGTCAGCGTGATCATCGAGGCCGGCCCGGCGGTCCTGGTGCTGGCCGCCTCCGACAAGCCGGCCTCGGTCCGGGCCGCGATCCGGGCCGGCGCCGCCGGGTACGTGCTGAAGAGCGAGCAGGCCGGCCAGGTACGGGAGGCGATCAGTGTGGTCGCCGCCGGAAAGGACTGGATCTCGCCGCGGCTGGCATATATTTTCGCCACCGATGATGCCCCGGACCGGCCGGAACTCAGCCCGCAGGAAACGCGGGCACTGCGCCTTTACGCCACCGGCATGCCCATGAAAGCCGTCGCCAGGCGGATGAATATCAGCGAGGAGACAACCAAGCAGTACGTGGGGCGGGTGCGGGAAAAATATGCCAGGACGGGCCGAGCCGCCCCCACGAAACTCGACCTATACTATCGAGCAGTCGAGGACGGGCACCTCCCTCCTCTCCCCTGACCGCGGATTCCCCCCCCGGGGTTGATAGGGGCCCACGGGAGCCGCCCGTCCTCGGCGCTTTGTTTTCCGCATAAGCGTATGCCCGGCCGGGGTTAAAGGTCATGACCCCTTTTCCGGGGTCAGGCGCTTGCTGCAATCCCAAAACGGGGCCGGGAAAACATCTCGGTACCGGGTCAGCGCCCGGGCGGGGCGCTGATCACATGCGCCGCATCCGCTGGTACTTGCCGAGGTCGTCCCGGTTGACGTAGAGGATCACGCAGGCAGCCAGCGCGCCGGCCGCGGCCAGCCACTTCCACCGCTTCATTGTTTGCCCCCTTGACCTAGCCCCCAGCAGGCCGTGCTCGTCCTAGGGGGATCCTTCCCCTAGGACCCCCTGGCATCCGATCGGATCAGGATCCGGGCCTGCTCTATTCCTACCCCGCGGGCTGCCCCGCGGCCAGCCGCATCGCCGCATCGGACCGATCCAACCGCAGGTCATCGGGGGGTCTAGAGCGCCGGTCAAGTAGCAGTCAGGCTGCCACTTTGTGATCATCGTCGGCGCCTGGCTGGCGTGCGATGACGTGGAGGTTGTGGACGACAGCGGCGCGGCGCAGGTCGAATAGGTTCTTGCGGGTGCCGCGGTAGCGG
>DATBGO010000131.1:0-2494 GCA_036558005.1 Streptosporangiaceae bacterium
GTAGGTGAGGCCGGCGGCGGCCAGTGCGGGGTAGAGGGTGGTGGTGTCGGCGGGGGTGGCGGCGGGCGGGGGCCAGATGGTGAAGTCGGGATCCAGGACGGGGGACGGGGGTGGCGGGGGGGTGAGCTGCCCGGTGGCGTGCCGGGTCCAGGTGGTGCCGGGGGGCGCGGTGGCGGGGCGGGCGTAGATGGCTAGCGGGCGGGCGCCGTCATGGCCGGGCGGGCCGGCCGCGGCCTGGAGGTGGACGGCGCTGGTGGGAGGCAGGATGAGGGGCTGTTCGAGGGTGAGCTCGCTGATGTCGGCGCACCCGGCGACGGCGCCGGTGGCGATGGCGATCTCGGCGAACAATGTGCCGGGCACCAGCACGGTCCCGGCGACCTGGTGGTCGGCGAGCCAGGGGTGGGTCCGCGCTGATAGCTGCCCGGTCAGCAGGTACCCCTGCCCGCCGGCCAGTTCGACCCCGCCGCCCAGGACCGGGTGGCCGACGTCGGCGAGCCCGAACTGGTCCGCGCCGGCCGGGCGGGCCGGGGCCGGCCAGTACGCCTGATGCTCGAACGCGTACGTCGGAAGGTCCACCACTGCTGCGGGTGGCAGCACCCTGGCCCAGTCGACCCGGCCGCCATGCACGTGCACCTCAGCCAGCGAGGCCAGGAAGCGGCCCGGGCTGCCTTCGCCGCGGCGCAGCGTCCCGGACACCGCCCCCGCCCCAGCGCCACCCGGGATGGTCTCCAGGATGCTGCTGATCGCTGGCACCAGTACCGGGTGCGGGGACACCTCGATAAGCATCCGGTGCCCGGCCCCGGCCAGCGCCCGCACCGCCGATTCGAACTCCACCGCCGCCCGCAAGCTCTCAAACCAGTACCCCGCCCCCAGGTCCTCCCCCGCCACCCACTCACCCGTCATCGCCGACACCATCGGCACGAGGGCCGGCCCTGGCGTGACCGCTTCCAAGTCCGCGAGGATCTCCTCCCGGATCTGCTCCACCTGCGGGCTGTGCGAGGCGTAATCCACCGCCAGCACCCGCGCCCGCGCACCCCCCGCAGCACACGCCTCCGCCAGCCCCGCCACCGCCCCCGGGTCACCCGACACCACCGTCGCCGCAGGCCCGTTCACCGCCGCCACCGACAACCGCTCCCCCCAGGCCTCGATCCGCTCCCGCACCACCCCGGCCGGCTCGGCGACCGACACCATGCCCCCGCGCCCGGCCAGCGCCACCAGCGCCTTGCTGCGCAGCGCCACCACCCGCGCCCCGTCCTCCAAAGACAAGATCCCCGCCACCACCGCCGCCGCGATCTCCCCCTGGCTGTGACCCACCACCGCATCCGGCCTCACCCCCGCGGCCTGCCAGAGGGCCGCGAGCGACACCATCACCGCCCACAACGCCGGCTGCACCACGTCCAGCCGCTCCAGCCCCGGTGCCCCCTCCGCCCCCGCCAGCACCTCACCCAGGTCCCAGTCCACGAACCGCGCCAGCGCCCGCCCGCACTCACCCAGCCGCCCCGCGAACACCGGGCAAGCCTCCGCCAGCTCCCGGCCCATCCCCGCCCACTGGCCGCCCTGACCCGGGAACACGAACACCACCCGCCCCGCCAGACCGCCGCCATCCCCACCCGCACCACCGGCCACCCCGGTCACCACCCCCGCCGCCGGCTCCCCCGCCGCCACCGCCGCCAAACCCGCCACCAGCACACCGGCCGAACCGCCGGTCACCACCGCCCGGTGCCCCAGCATCGACCGGGTCGTCGCCAGCGACCATCCCACCTCCGCCGGACCGACGCCCGGCCGCTCCCCCACCCACCCCGCCAGCCGCCTCGCCTGAGCCGCCAGACCCGCCCGCGACCCCCCCGACACCACCCACGCCAGCACCCCGCCACCCAGCAGCCCTCCGGCCGCCGTGGGGCCTGCGGGAACCGCGGAGGGCTCCTGAGCGGCGGGCGGGTCGGAGATGATCACGTGCACGTTGGTGCCGCTGAACCCGAACGAGGAAATCCCCGCCCGCCGCGGCCGATTCCCGGCCGGCCAGGGCACCGCCTCAGCCAGCAGCCGCACCATGCCTGCGTCCCAGTCGACGTGCGGCGACGGCTGATCGGCGTGCAACGTCGCCGGGAGCACCCCATGCTGCAGCGCCAGCACCATCTTGATCACACCCGCGATCCCCGCCGCCGTCTGCGCATGACCGATATTCGACTTCACCGACCCCAGCCACAACGGCCGGTCACCAGGCCGCCCCTGCCCGTACGCCGCGATCAGCGCCTGCGCCTCAATCGGATCCCCCAGAGCCGTCCCCGACCCATGCCCCTCCACCACATCCACCTGATCCGCGCGCAGCCCCGCCGACGCCAGCGCCGCCCCGATCACCCGCTGCTGCGAGGGCCCGTTCGGCGCCGTCAGCCCATTACTGGCCCCGTCCTGATTCACCGCGCTGCCCGCCACCACCGCCAGCACCCGGTGCCCGTTCCGCCGCGCATCACTGAGCCGCTCCAAAACCACCACC
>DATBGO010000132.1:0-19895 GCA_036558005.1 Streptosporangiaceae bacterium
TCGTTCGGCATCTCCGGCACCAACGCCCACCTGATCCTGGAGCAGCCGCCGTCCGCCCCGCGGCCCGCGCCGGGCGAGGAGGGCCCTGGCAGCGGGCCGGCCGGCCGCGCCGTTCCCTGGGTGATCTCGGCCCGGTCCGGACAGGCACTGCGCGACCAGGCCACCCGGCTGCGCGAGCGGTGGCGGTCAGCGGACGGACTGACCGCCGGCAGCATCGGCCAGGCGCTGGCCCGCACCCGCAGCCGGCACGATCACCGCGCGGTCATCATCGGCCACGACAACGCGCAACTCTCAGCTGGCCTCGCCGCCCTGGCCGACGGCACCTCGTCCCGGCTCCTGGTCACCGGCACCGTCCCGGCCGAGCAGGGCAAGACCGTCTTCGTCTTCCCCGGGCAGGGCGGACAGTGGCCCGGGATGGCGGCCGGGCTGATGGCGAGCTGCCCGGCGTTCGCTGAGCACGTCGAGGCGTGCGCGGAAGCGTTCAGCGAAACCGGCTGGCCGCTCGCCGATGTGCTGCGCGGCGAGCCGGGCGCGCCCTCGCTGGACCGGGTGGATGTCGTCCAGCCCGCGCTGTTCGCGGTGATGACCTCGCTGGCCAGGGCGTGGCAGGCGGCGGGCGTGCAGCCCGACGCGGTGGCCGGTCACTCGCAGGGCGAGATCGCCGCGGCCTACGTCGCCGGGGCGATCAGCCTGCCGGACGCGGCCAGGATCACCATGCTGCGCTGCGGCCTGATCGCCGCGCTGGCGGGCAGCGGCGCGATGGCGTCCGTCCCGCTGCCGGTGGCGGCGGTCGAGACCCGGCTGGCCCGGATGACCGGTCAGCCGCCGGCCGTGGCCGCGGTGAACAGCCCGGCGTCCACCGTCGTGTCCGGCGACGCCGAAGCGGTCGCCGGGTTCGTCGCGGCCTGTCAGGCCGACGGGATCCGGGCCCGGATGATCGCGGTCGACTACGCCTCCCATTCACCGCAGGTCGAGAAGGTGCGGGCGGAACTGACCGAGGCGCTGGCCGGACTCGCGCCGCGGTCCGCGCAGATCGCGTTCTACTCGACCGTGACCGGCGGGCCGATGGACACCGCCGGGCTGGACGGCGGCTACTGGTATGCGAACCTGCGCCAGCCGGTCCGGTACGAGGAGACGATCCGCGCCCTGCACCAGGATGGCTACCGGCTGTTCATCGAGGCCAGCCCGCACCCGGTCCTGACCGTGCCCACCCAGGAGACGCTGGACGAGGCTGGCCAGGCCGCCGTGTCGATCGGGTCGCTGCGCCGGGACGAGGGCGGCTGGGCCCGGTTCCTCACCTCGCTCGCGCAGGCGCACGCCAGCGGCGCCGAGCTGGACTGGCCGGCCCTGCTGGACCCGGCGGACCCGGCCAGCCTGCCGACCTACCCGTTCCAGCACCGCCACTACTGGCTGGACCCGGCCGCCACCGCGCGGGACGCCCCCGGGCTCGGCCTCAGCACGGCCGGCCACCCGCTGCTGGGCGCCGTCACCGACCTGCCTGGCGGCGGGTACCTGATGACCGGGCGGGTCAGCGCGGACAGCTGCCCGTGGCTCGCCGATCACACCATCTTCGGCAGCGTCATCATGCCGGGCAGCGCACTGGCCGACCTGGCGCTGTGCGCGGCCGGCCTGGCCGGGGCCGGCCAGGTCGGGGAGCTGACCGTGCAGTCGCCGCTGGTGCTGGCCGGGCCGGCCGCGCTGCAGTTGCGGGTCGTGACCGGAGCACCCGACGGGGACGGGCGCCGGGCCATCAGCATCGAATCCCGGCCTGCGGACGCGCCGCCCGGCGCGGACTGGACGCCGAACGCGGCCGGTCACCTGGACCCGTCCGCCGGGCCGGCCCCGCCCCCGCCCGCGGCCTGGCCGCCGCCCGGCTGCGCCCCGGCCGACGTCAGCGATCTCTACCCGCGGCTGGCCGACGCCGGCTTCGACTACGGCCCGGCCTTCCGCGGGCTGCGCGCCGCCTGGACCGCGGACGGCGAGGTGCACGCCGAGATCACCCTGCCCGAGCAGCAGCGCGGCGACGCCAGGCACTACGGCATCCACCCCGCTCTGCTGGACGCGGCGGTGCACGCCCTGGCCCTGCTGCCCGGTGCTGGCCAGGACAGTGCCCGCCAGGACAGTGCCAGCCAGGACAGGGCCAGGATGGCCTTCTCCTGGAGCGGCGTCACGCTGCACGCGGCCGGTCCCGCCGCGCTGCGGGTGAGCCTGCGCGCGGCCGGCCCGGACGCGACCGGGATATCGCTGTCGGTCAGCGACGAGGCCGGGCAGCCGGTCGCGACCATCGGCGAACTCGCGCTGCGGCCGGTCACTGCCCGGCAGCTGGCCCTGGCCAGCCGCGCGCCGCTCTACCAGCTGGACTGGGCGCCGCTGCCCGGCCAGCCTGACGCCGGCTGGGCGGCCGGCCGGCCGCTGGCCCTGCTCGGCCCGGGCCTGGACCCGGTGGCTAACGCGCTGCGCGCCGCCGGGGCGAAACCACAAGAGCATTCGAACCTAGCGACGCTGCGCGCGACGCTGGATGAGGGGGCCGCGGCGCCCGACACGGTGCTGCTAGCCTGCCCGCCACAGCCCGGCCAGGCCGGCCAGACCGGCCTGGCCGGGCAGGTGCGCGCGGTAACCGGCGCGGTGCTCGCCACCGTCAGGGACTGGCTCGCCGACGACCGGCTGGCCGCGTCCCGGCTGGCCGTCATCACCAGCGGCGCGGTGGCCGCGGCGCCAGGCGACGACCTGCCCGGGCTGGCCAGCGCCGCGGTCTGGGGCCTGCTGCGCACCGCCAGGGCCGAGAACCCGGGCCGGTTCGCGCTGCTCGACACCGGCCCGCCCGGCGAGACCGGGCAGCTGGCCGGGATCGCCGCCGCGCTCGCCTCCGGGGAGACCGAACTGGCCGTCAGGGACGGCGTCGTCCTGGTGCCGCGGCTGGCCCGCGCCGCCACCCCCGGCCCGGCCGACGCCGGCGACGGGCCCGCGAGCCCGCTCGACCCGGACGGCACCGTGCTGGTCACCGGGGCCACCGGCGGCCTCGGGCTGCCGCTGGTCCGGCACCTGGTCAGCCGGCACGGAGCCCGCCACCTGCTGCTGGTCAGCCGGAGCGGCGCGGCGGCGGAGGGCGCGGCAGCGGCCCAGGCGGACCTGGAGGCGCTGGGCGCACGGGTGCGGTTCGCCAGCTGCGACGTGGCCGACAAGCAGGCGCTGGCCCGGCTGCTCGCCTCGGTGCCCGCCGGGCATCCGGTCACGGCCGTGTTCCACGCGGCGGGGACCGTCGACGGCGGTGTCGTCTCCGCGCTCAGCCAGCAGCGGCTGGACGCGGTGCTGGCGCCCAAGGCCGACGCGGCCTGGAACCTGCACGAGCTGACCCGCGACCTCCCGCTGACCGCGTTCGTGCTGTTCTCCTCGCTGTCGGGCATGCTCGGCAACCCCGGGCAGGCGAACTACGCGGCCGGCAACAGCTTCCTCGACGCCCTGGCACAGCACCGGCGCGCGGCCGGGCTGACCGCGACGTCGCTCGCCTGGGGGGTGTGGGACGACGAGGACGGCATGGCGACCCGGCTCAGCCAGGCCGACAAGGCGCGGATGAGCGGCGCCGGGGTCACGCCCGTCCCGTCCGGGCTGGCGCTGGAGATGCTCGACCTGGCGCTCGGCCTGGACCAGCCGGTGCTGGCGCCGGCCGAGTTCGACCTGGCCGCGCTGCGGGCCGCGGCCGGCGCGGGCACCCTGCCGCCGGTCCTGCGCGGGCTGGCCGGCCCGCGAGCGCGGCAGGTCCCGGCCGGCGACGGGCTGGCCGGGCGGCTGGCCGTGCTGCCGGAGACCGAGCGCCGCGCGGCCCTGCTCGACCTGGTCCGCGCCCGCGCGGCCACCGTGCTGGGCTACGACCGCGCCGCGGCGATCGACCCGCACCGCACCTTCGCCGACCTCGGCTTCGACTCGCTGCTGGCCGTCGAACTGCGCAACCAGCTCAGCAGCGCGGCCGGCGTCCGGCTGCCCGCGGCGATGGCGTTCGACCACCCGACCCCGGACAAGCTGGCCGGCCACCTGCTGACGCTGACCGGCCAGGGCGCGGACAGCGCCGGGCCGCTGCTGGCCGAGATCAGCGCGCTGGAGGCGGCGGTGGCGGCCAGCGCCCTCGACGACGCGGCGCGGGCCCGGGCCGCCGACCGGATGAGAACGATCTTGTGGAGCCTCGACGGCGACCTGGCCGGGGCCAGCCCGCCCGCCGCCGACGAGCCCGACATCCTCGGCGGCTCAGACGACCAGCTCTTCGCCGTCCTCGACCAGGAGCTCAGAGCATGGTGAACGCGGTGAACGAAGAGAAGCTGCGCGACTACCTGCGCCGGGCCACCGCCGACCTGCGCCAGGCCAACAAGCGGCTGCGCGAGGCGGAGGCGGCCCAGCAGGAGCCGGTCGCGGTGATCGCGGTCAGCTGCCGGTTCCCCGGGTCCGTCAGCACGCCCGGCCAGCTGTGGCGGCTGCTGGCCGACGGCAGGGACGCGATCACGCCGTTCCCGGCCGACCGCGGCTGGGACCTGGCCCGGCTGTATGACCCCGACCCGGAGCGGCCGGGCACGACCTACGCGCGCACCGGCGGGTTCATCGACGACGTCGACCGGTTCGACGCCGAGTTCTTCGGGATCAGCCCGCGTGAGGCGCTGACCATGGACCCGCAGCAGCGGCTGCTGCTGGAGCTCACCTGGGAGGCGATCGAGCGGGCCCGGCTCGACCCGGTGTCACTGCGCGGCACCCGGGTGGGCGTGTTCGCCGGCACCAACGGCCAGGACTACCTGCGGCGCACGGTCCGCGGCCTGGACGCGGTCGAGGGCTACGTGGGCACCGGGATCTCGGCCAGCGTGCTGTCGGGCCGGGTCGCCTACGCGCTCGGCCTGGAGGGCCCCGCGCTCACCATCGACACCGCGTGCTCGTCCTCGCTGGTCGCGGTCCACCTGGCGGCCCAGTCGCTGCGCAGCGGGGAGTGCAAGCTCGCCGTCGCCGGGGGCGTGACGGTGATGGCCACCCCCAGCGTGTTCACCGAGTTCAGCAGGCAGCGCGGGCTGGCACCGGACGGCCGGTGCAAACCGTTCGCGGCGGCCGCGGACGGCACCGGCTTCGCCGAGGGAGCCGGCCTGGTCGTGCTCTGCCGGCTGTCGGACGCGCGGCAGGCCGGGTACCCCGTGCTCGCGCTCGTCAAGGGCAGCGCGGTCAACCAGGACGGCGCGAGCAACGGCCTCACCGCGCCCAGCGGCCCGGCCCAGGAGCGGGTCATCGCGGCGGCGCTGGCCGCGGCCCGGGTGCCCCCCGGGCAGGTCGACGCGGTGGAGGCGCACGGCACCGGCACCACCCTGGGCGACCCGATCGAAGCCGAGGCCCTGCTGGCCGGCTACGGGCAGCACCGGCCGGCTGACCAGCCGCTGTGGCTCGGGGCGATCAAGTCGAACATCGGCCACACCCAGGCCGCCGCGGGCGTGGCCGGCCTGATCAAGATGGTGCTGGCGATCCGGCACGGGATCCTGCCGCCGTCGCTGCACATCGACCGGCCGACCCCGCACGTTGACTGGTCCGGCGGCGGCGTCCGGCTGCTGACCGAGGCCACCCCGTGGCCGGTCACCGGGCATCCGCGCCGGGCCGGCGTTTCCTCGTTCGGGATCAGCGGGACGAACGCCCACATCATCGTGGAGGCACCGCCGCCGCAGCCGCCCGACCCCGCGGCGGGGCCAGTCACCGGGCCAGCCACCGGGCCAGCGGCCGGACCCGCGACCGCGGGCAGTGAGCCGCCCGGGCCGCATCCGCTGGTCATCTCGGCCAGGACCGCCGCGGCCCTGCGCGAGCAGGCCAGCAGGCTCCGCGACGTCGCGGCCAGCCAGCCCGGCACCGATCTCGCCGACCTGGCCAGGTCGCTGACCGCGACCAGGACCCGGTTCAGCCACCGGGCCGCCGTCGTCGCCGGCGACCGGGCCGAGCTGCTGGCCGGGCTCGACGCGCTGGCCGCGGGCCAGGACGCCGCCAGCGTGATCGAGGGAACCGGCGAGCCGGCCGGCCGGCTGGCGTTCATGTTCTCCGGGCAGGGCAGCCAGCGGCCGGGCATGGGCCAGGAGCTGTACCAGGCGTCCGGGGTGTTCGCCGCGGCGCTCGATGAGGCCTGCGCCCTGCTGGACCCGCAGCTGCCCAGGCCGCTGCGCGGCGTCATGTTCGCCGCCCCGGGCACCGAGGAGGCCGGGCTGCTCGGGCAGACCGGATTCACCCAGCCGGCCCTGTTCGCGTTCGAGACCGCGCTGTACCGGCTGCTGGAGCACTGGGGGCTGGCCCCTGACTTCCTGATCGGGCACTCGGTCGGCGAGATCACCGCCGCGCACGTGGCCGGGGTGCTCCCGCTGGCCGGCGCCTGCACGCTGGTGGCCGCCCGGGCCAGCCTGATGCAGCAACTCGGCCCCGGGGCGATGGCCTCGGTCGGCGCGGCCGGCCAGGAGCTGCGCGACTGCCTGGCCGGCTACGACGGCCGGCTGGTCATCGCGGCCAGGAACGAGCCGTCCGCGACGGTGGTGTCCGGCGACGAGGACGCGGTCGAGGAGGTCGTCGCGTTCTGGCGGGACCGGGGCCGCAAGGCGCGCAGGCTCCGGGTCAGCCACGCGTTCCACTCAGCGCACATGGACCCGATGCTGGCCGGGTTCGGCGAGGTGGCCGCGGGGCTGAGCTTCAGCCCGCCGCGCATCCCGATCGTGTCCAACCTGACCGGGCAGCTCGCCGACCCGGCCGAGATCACCACCGCGGGCTACTGGACCAGGCAGGTCCGCCAGGCGGTGCAGTTCCGGGACGGGATCAGCCAGCTGCGGGAGCTCGGCGTCACCGGGTACCTCGAAGCCGGGCCTGACGCCACCCTGACCGCGCTCGCCGGGGCGTGCCTGGCCGAGGCGTGCGACCCGGCTGACAGCCCGGCCGCGCTGATCCCGGCGTGCCGCAGGGACCGGCCAGAGCCGCGCACGTTCATCAGCGCGGTGGCCGCCGCGCACACCCGCGGTCACCCGGTCAGCTGGTCCGCTGAATACGGCCCCGGCCGGCTGGTTGACCTGCCGACCTACCCGTTCCAGCGGGAACGCTTCTGGCTGGACAGCTGCCCGGCGCCCGGCGACGTGCGGGCCGCCGGGCTGAGCCCGGCCGCGCACCCGCTGCTGGCCGCCGCGACCGCCGTGGCGGGGCAGGACAGTTACCTGCTGGCCGGGGCGATCTCGGCGGACAGCCACCCCTGGCTCGCCGACCACGTGGTGCACGGCTCGGTCGTGCTGCCCGGCACCGCGTTCGTCGAGCTGGCGCTGCACGCCGCCCGGCAGGCGGGCTGCGCGGCCGTCGCCGAGCTGACCCTGCAGGCGCCGCTGATCCTGGCCGAGGAGGACAGCACCCGGCTGCAGATCCTGGTGGAAGCGCCCGGCGGCGACGGCGGGCGCCCGATCACCATCCACTCGCGCGCTGACGACGAGCAGCCCTGGACCTGCCACGCGACCGGCATGCTCGCCGCGGGCGATCCTGCGGCCGGCCCGGACGCTGGCTGGCCGGACGGCGCCTGGCCGCCCGCGGGCGCCGGGGAGATCGATCTCAGCGAGTTCTACCAGCGGTTCGGTGATCTCGGCGTCAGCTACGGGCCGGCCTTCCGCGGCCTGCGGGCCGCCTGGCGGCACGACGGTGCGCTCTACGCCGAGGTGGCGCTCCCGGCGGGCACCGATACCTCCGGATTCGCGGTCCACCCGGCGCTGCTGGACGCGGCCCTGCAAGCGTCGGCCCTGCTGGGCGGCGCGGACGGGCCGGGCGGCCGGGTCATGCTGCCGTTCTCCTGGTCGGGCGTCAGCGTGCCCGGCGAGGCGGCCAGCACGCTGCGGGTCCGGCTGGCCCCGTCCGGGCGGGACGCCACCTCGCTGCTGCTGGCCGGCCCGGACGGCCGCCCCGCCGGGGCGGTCAGCTCGGTGGCCGGCCGCCCGGTGAGCCCCGAGCAGCTGGGCGCGGGCGGCGCGCCGGGCCGGCACCTGTACCGGCTCACCTGGACCGAGCTGCCGGCACCCGGGCCTGCCGAAGGCAGCGGACCAGCCGAAGGCGGCGCTCCAGCCGAAGGCGGCGCTCCGGGCAGCGAGCTGACCTGGGCACGGATCGGGCCCGGTGGTGACGGGCCCGGTGGTGACGGGCCCGGTGGTGACGGGCAGGCTGGCAGCTACCCCGCGCTGGCCGGCCTGATCACGGCGGTGGACGCCGGGGCCGCCGTTCCCGCGATCGTTGCCGCCTGCCCGGCCGAGGCGGCCGGGTCCGGCGACGGGCCGGATGTGCCCGCGAGCACCCGGGCCGCGGCCGCCGCCACCCTGGCGCTGATCCGGGAGTGGCTGGCGGCCAGCCAGCTCAGCCAGGCCCAGCTGGCCGTCGTGACCACCGGCGCGGTCAGCATCAGGCCGGGCGAGCCGGTCACCCAGCCCGCCGCCGCGGCGATCTGGGGCCTGGTCCGGTCCGCGCAGACCGAGCATCCGGGCCGGTTCATCCTGCTCGACACCGACGACCCGGCCCTCCCGCCGCCGCTGCTCCAGGCCGTGCTCGCGGCCGGCGAGCCGCAGCTGGCCAGCAGGCAGGGCAGCCTGCATGTGCCCCGGCTGGCCGAGGGCGACGGCCAGGCCCTCCAGCCGCCGGACGAGCCCGGCTGGCGGCTCGACACCGCCCGCCCGGGCAGCCTGGCCGACCTGGCCCTGCGGCCGGCGGCCAGCGCCGCCCCGCTGGAGGCGGGACAGGTGCGGGTCAGCATCCGCGCGGCCGGGCTGAACTTCAAGGACGTGCTCGTCGCGCTCGGCATGTACCCGGGCCAGGCCAGCATCGGCGGCGAGGCCGCCGGGGTGGTCACCGAGACCGGCCAGGGGGTGACCGGGCTGGCCCCGGGTGACCAGGTGATGGGCCTGTTCAGCGGCGGCATGGGCACGGCGGCCGTGACCGATCACCGGCTGCTCACCCACGTCCCGGCCGGCCTGTCCTGGGCCGAGGCGGCGACGGTCTGCATCCCGTACCTGACCGCGTACTACGCGCTGACCGACCTGGCCGGGCTCCGGGCCGGCCAGACCATCCTGATCCACGCCGCGGCCGGCGGTGTCGGCATGGCGGCCACCGAGCTCGCCCGGCGGCTGGGAGCCGAGGTGTTCGGGACCGCCAGCGCGGCCAAGTGGCCGGTGCTGCGGGCCCGCGGGTTCGACGACAGCCACCTGTCCAGCTCCCGTGACACCGGCTTCGGGCAGGCGTTCCTCGCGGCCACCGGGCAGCGCGGCGTCGACGTCGTGCTGAACGCGCTGACCGGCGAGTTCATCGACGCGACGGTCGGGCTGCTGGCATCAGGCGGGTGCTTCCTGGAGATGGGCAAGTCCGACCTGCGCGACCCGGCCAGCATCCAGGCCAGCCGGCCCGGGGCCCGCTACCTGCCGTTCGACCTGACCGGCGCCGGGCCGGACCGGATCCAGGAGATGCTGGCCGAGGTGGCTGGCCTGCTCGGCGACGGCGCGCTCCGCCCGCTGCCGGTCACCAGCTACGACATCCGGCACGCGCCGGATGCGTTCCGGCTGCTGAGCCAGGGCCGGAACGTGGGCAAGATCGCGCTGATGCTGCCCAGGGCGATGCGGCCGGACGGCACCGTGCTGATCACCGGCGGCACCGGCACGCTCGGCGGCACGGTCGCCAGGCACCTGGTCACCCGGCACGGCCAGCGGCACCTGCTGCTGGCCAGCCGGCGCGGCCCGCAGGCGCCTGGCGCCAGCCAGCTGCGAGAGGAACTGACCGCGCTGGGCGCCACCGTCACCGTCGCCGCCTGCGACGCGGCCGACGCGGGCTCGGTCGCGGCCCTGCTGGCGGCCATCCCGGCCGCGCACCCGCTCACCGCGGTCATCCACGCGGCCGGCGTGACCGAGGACGCCACCATCGGCTCGCTGACCGGCGACAGCCTGGACCGGGTGCTGGCCGCCAAGGCCGGCGCCGGTTGGAACCTGCACCTGCTGACCCGCGGCCTCGACCTGGCCGCGTTCGTGCTGTTCTCCTCCGCCGCGGGCGTCCTCGGCGCGCCTGGCCAGGCCAGTTACGCCGCCGCGAACACCTTCCTGGACAGCCTCGCCGCCGCCCGCCGGGCGGCCGGCCTGCCCGGCACCGCACTGGCCTGGGGCCTGTGGGCGCAGCCCAGCGGCATGACCGGGAAGCTGGACGACGCCGACCGGGCCAGGATCGCCCGCTCCGGCCTCGCCCCGCTGCCGGCCGGGCACGCGCTCGCGCTGCTGGACGCCGGGCTCGGCAGCGCGCTGCCCGCGCTGGTTCCGGCGCAGCTGAACCTGGCCGCGCTGCGCGCCATGGACGGCGCCGTGCCCGCGCCGCTGCGCGACCTGGCCCGCGGCGCCGGCCCCGGCGGCCGGGCGGCTGGCCGGCGACGGCAGTCTGCGACATCGCAGTTCGGGGCACCGCAGGTCGCGGCACACCAGTTCGCGGCACAGCTCGCGGCGCTGGCGCCGGCCGAGCGCGGCCGGGCGCTTGACGACCTGATCCGCGGCACCGCCGCCACCGTGCTCGGCCACGCCACACCGGACGCGATCGCGCCGGGGCGGCCGTTCCAGGAACTGGGCTTCGACTCGCTCACCGCGATCGAGTTCCGGAACCGGCTCAGCCAGGCGACCGGCCTGGCGCTGCCCGCCACCCTCGCCTTCGACTACCCGACCGCCGCCGCGCTGCTCGGCTACCTGCAGGAACTGGTCGGCGACGGCGCGGCCGCGGCGGTCACCACCGTCGGCCGTGCGGGGGCGGCCGCCCCCGCTGCGGCGCGCGCTGATGGCGCGGCCGGCGAGCCCGTCGCGATCGTCAGCATGGCCTGCCGGTACCCCGGCGGTGTTGCCTCACCCGAGCAGCTGTGGGACCTGGTCGCCAGCGGCACCGACGCGATCGGCGCGTTCCCCGCCGACCGCGGCTGGGAACTGGACGCGCTGTTCGACCCGGACCCCGGGCAGCCCGGCACCACCTACGTCAGGGAAGGCGGCTTCATCGACGGGGCGGGCGACTTCGACCCGGAGTTCTTCGGGCTGAGCCCGCGCGAGGCCCTGGCCACCGACCCGCAGCAGCGCGTCCTGCTGGAGGCTTCCTGGGAACTGCTGGAACGGGCCGGGCTGCTGCCCGCGACGCTGCGGGGCAGCCGGACCGGGGTGTTCATCGGGATGGCGGCTCAGCACTACGCGGTGGGCGCGGGCCCGGCCCCGCAGGCGGTGGAGGGCTTCCTGCTGACCGGCACGACGAGCAGCGTGGCGTCGGGCCGGGTGGCGTACCTGCTCGGCCTGGAAGGCCCGGCCATCACCCTGGATACCGCCTGCTCGTCGTCCCTGGTCGCGCTGCACCTGGCCTGCCAGGCGCTGCGCTCGGGCGAGTGCGACCTGGCGCTCGCGGGCGGGGCCACCGTGATGTGCTCGCCGGCCATCTTCGTCGAGTTCAGCCGTCAGCAGGGGCTCGCGCCGGACGGCCGGTGCAAGCCGTTCTCCGACGCCGCCGACGGCACCGGCTGGGGCGAGGGCGTCGGGCTGCTGCTGGTTGAGCGGCTCGGTGACGCCCTGCGCAACGGTCACCAGGTCCTGGCGGTGATCCCCGGCTCGGCGGTGAACTCAGACGGGGCCAGCAACGGCCTCACCGCCCCCAACGGCCCCTCCCAGCAACGCGTCATCCGCCAGGCCCTCGGCAACGCCGGCCTCACCCCCGCCGACATCGACGCCGTCGAAGCCCACGGCACCGGCACCCGCCTCGGCGACCCCATCGAAGCCCAGGCCCTGCTGGCCACCTACGGCCAGCAGCGCCCCGGGGAAAGCCCCCTCTACCTCGGCTCGGTCAAGTCCAACATCGGCCACACCCAGGCCGCCGCCGGGGTGGCCGGCATCATCAAGATGGTCCAGGCCATCCAGCACGCCCAGCTGCCGCAGACCCTGCACGCCGGCACCCCCACCAGCCACGTCGACTGGACCCAGGGCCGCCTCCAGCTCCTCACCGAGACGGTCCCCTGGCCCGGCCACGACCGCCCGCGCCGCGCCGCCGTCTCCAGCTTCGGCATCAGCGGCACCAACGCGCACATCCTGCTGGAGCAGGCACCCGAGCCGCCCGGCCCGCCGGAGCCAGAGCCAGACCCCGGGACCGGCGGCGTGGCCGGGCTGCCCTGGCTGGTGTCGGCCCGGACCAGCCAGGCGCTGCGCGACCAGGCGGCACAGCTGCGCGCCTACCTGGCGAACACCCCGGACGCCAGCCTGCCCGGCGCCGCCCGCGCCCTGGCCACCACCCGCACCAGCTTCGAGCACCGGGCGGTCATCCTCAGCCAGGACCGGTCCGGCCTGCTGCGCGGCCTGGCCGCGATCGAGGCAGCCGAGGCCGGCGACGCGGTGATCAGCGGGGTGGCTGAAGCCGCCCCGGGCCGGACGGTGTTCGCCTTCCCCGGCCAGGGCTCGCAGTGGGCCGGGATGGGCACCGACCTGATCACCAGCTGGCCGGTTTTCGGGGAGCACCTGCGGGCCTGCGCGGACGCGCTCGCCCCGCACACCGGCTGGAACCTCGTCGACGTCCTGCACGCCCGCCCCGGCGCCCCCGGCCTGGACCGGGTCGACGTGGTCCAGCCGGCCCTGTTCGCTCTGATGACCTCCCTGGCCCGGGTGTGGGCGTCAGCGGGCGTGCGGCCGGACGCCGTCGTCGGCCACTCGCAGGGCGAGATCGCCGCCGCCTACGTCGCCGGCGCGCTGAGCCTGGAGGACGCCGCCAGGGTGGTGGCGGTCCGCAGCCAGGCGCTGACCGCGCTGGCCGGAACCGGGGCGATGGCCTCGGTCGCGCTGGCGCCCGAGGAGGTGGCCGGGCAGCTGGACGGGCTCGACGGCGCGGTGCACATCGCCGCGGTCAACGGGCCGGCCAGCACGGTCATCGCCGGCCAGCCGGCCGCGGTCAGCGCGCTGGTCGAGCACTACACCGCCGGCGGGATCCGGGCCAGGGCGATCGCGGTCGACTACGCCTCGCACACCCCGGGCATCGAGGCCATCGAGCAGGACCTGCTCAGCGCCCTGTCGGGCATCACGCCGCGGCAGGCAGAGGTCCCGTTCTTCTCCACGGTGACCGGCGAGCTGGCCGACACCACCGGGCTCGGCGCCGGCTACTGGTACCGCAACCTGCGGCACACGGTCAGGTTCGGCCCGGCCGTCGACGCGCTGCTGCGCGCCGGGCACCGGCTGTTCATCGAGGTTAGCCCGCACCCGGTGGTCACGTTCGGGATCGAGCAGACGGCGTCGCGGGCCGGGCTGGCCGCGACGGTCACCCCGACGCTGCGCCGTGACCGCCCGGGCCACGAGGAGCTGCTGGCGGCGTTCGGCCGGGCCCACGTCCACGGCGCGAGCGTGGACTGGGCGGGCACGCTGCCGCCGGCCGGCCTCCACCGCACCGGACTACCCACCTACCCGTTCACCCGGTCGCGCTACTGGCTGCAGCGGCGGGCCGGGATCTCCGGCGCCGAGTCGGCCGGGCTGACCGGCACCGGCAGGGAACTACTGGGCGCGGCCGTCTCGCTGGCCGGCGACGGCGGGCACGTCCTCACCGGCAGGCTGTCCCTGGCCAGCCACCCGTGGCTGGCTGATCACGTGGTGCTGGGCGCCGCGATCCTGCCGGGAACGGCGTTCGCCGACCTGGCCCTGCAGGCGGCCGCGCAGGCCGGCTGCGACCGGGTCGACGAGCTGACCCTGGAGGCCCCGCTGGTGCTGCCCGAGGCCGGCGCGGTGTGCCTGCAGGTCATGGCCGGCCCGGCGGGCCAGGACGGGCGCGCGCCGGTGACGGTGAGCTCGCGCCCGGCGCAGGCGCCGCCGGACGCGCCCTGGACCCGGCACGCCACCGGGACGGTGTCCGCGGGCCAGGACGCCGGCCCGGGCGACTTCGACGCCACCGTCTGGCCGCCGCCGGACGCCAGGCCCGCCGACGTCAGCGGGCTGTACGACCAGTTCGCGGCGATCGGGCTGAGCTACGGCCCGGCGTTCCGCTGCCTGCGCGGCGTGTGGCGGGATGACCAGCACACCTACGCGGAAGTGGAGCTGCCCGCTGGCACCGAGCCGGACGGGCACGGCATCCATCCGGCGCTGCTCGACTCCGCGCTGCACGCGATGCTGGCCGGGGCGCCGGACCAGTCCGAGGTGCTGCTGCCGTTCGCCTGGACCGGCCTGGTGCTGCACGCCGCTGGCTGCCCGGGGCTGCGGGTCCGGCTGCGGCCCGCGGGCGAGCACAGCGTCGCGCTCGACCTGGCCGACGCGGCCGGGCAGCCGGCCGCCTCCGTCAGCCAGCTGAAGCTGCGGCCCGCCAGCGCCGATCAGCTCGCCGCGGCCCGGCAGCAGGCGTGCCCGGTGTACTCGGTGGACTGGAACCGGCCAGCGGCCGCGGCGGCGCGGCCGGCCGGCCCGGCCCGGCTGGCGGTGCTCGGCGGGCCGCCCGCCGGGATCGCCGACGGCCTGGACGCCCTGGGCATCCCGGTCACCGGCTATCCCGGCCTGCCCGCGCTGCGGGAGGCGATCGCGGCCGCCGCCAGCCCGCCGGACTGGGTGCTCGCCTGGTGCGCCGCCGGTCCCGGCAGCGAGCCGGCCGAGCCAGGGCCGACCGGGCCGGGCGCGGCGGCAAGGGCCGCCGCCTGGCGGGTGCTCTCGCTGGCCCAGGACTGGCTGGCCGGGGAGCCCGCCGGGCAGCCGAAGCTGGCGATCATGACCCGGGGCGCGGTGGCGGCGCAGCCGGGCGACGACGTCACCGACCTGCCGGGCGCCAGCGCCTGGGGGCTGATCCGGGCCGCGCAGTCGGAGAACCCGGGCCGGTTCCTGCTCGTCGACCTCGACGGCGAGCAGTCCTCCCTCGCCGCGCTGCCCGCCGCCCTCGGCTGCGGCGAGCCGCAGGTCGCGGTCAGGGACGGCCAGCTGTTCGTGCCCCGGCTGACCGCCAGCCCCCCGGCTGGCGGCCGCGCAGCGACCCCCCGCGCCGACGCCGGCGACACCAGTCCGGCCGGCGACACCAGTCCGGCCGGCGACGGCGGGCAGGCCGAAGGCGCCAGGCTGGCGGGCGGGACCGTGCTCATCACCGGCGGCACCGGCACGCTCGGCGGACTGGTCGCCCGGCACCTGGTCACCCGGCACGGCGTGACCCGGCTGCTGCTCACCAGCAGGCGCGGCCCGGCCGCCGCCGGGGCGGCGGAGCTGACCGCCGAGCTGACCGCGCTGGGCGCGCAGATCACCGTCGCCGCCTGCGACGCCGCCGCGGCCGGAGCGCTGGCCGGGCTGGTCAACGGCCTGCCCGCGGACACCCGGCTGGCCGCCGTCATCCACGCGGCCGGGGTGATCGACGACAGCACGCTGGAAACACTGACCCAGGCTCAGCTGGACGCCGTGCTCCGGCCCAAGGCTGACGCCGCCTGGAACCTGCACCAGCTCACCCAGGACCAGCCCGGCACGGCCTTCGTCCTGTTCTCCTCGGCCGCCGGCGTCATCGGCGCGGCCGGCCAGGCCAACTACGCCGCCGCCAACTCCTTCCTCGACGGCCTGGCCGCGCACCGCCGGGCCGCCGGGCTGCCCGCCGCCTCGCTCGCGTGGGGCCTGTGGGCGCAGGGCAGCGGCATGACCAGCCAGCTGACCGCCGCCGACCGGGGCCGGATGAACCGGAACGGGATCGTCCCGGTGGACACCACCGCGGCGCTGGCCGTGCTGGACACCGCGCTGCGCGGCGGCACCCCGGCGGTCATCGTCCCGGCCCGGCTCGATCTGGCCGCGCTGCGTGCCCAGGCCGGGGCCGGGCTGCTGCCCGCGGTGCTGCGCGGCCTGGTCCGCGCCCCGGCCCGGCAGGCCGCCGGCCCGTCCCTCGGCCAGGCCCTGGCCGGCCAGGACGAGGCGGGCCAGCAGCGGCTGGTACTGGACGCGGTCCGCCGTCAGGTCGCCGCGGTGCTGGGCCACGACTCGCCCAGCCGGGTCGACCCGGCCCAGGCCTTCCGCGACCTCGGCTTCGACTCGCTGCTGGCGGTCGAGCTGCGGAACCGGCTCAACACGCTCACCGGCCTGCAGTTCCCAGCCACCTCGGTGTTCGACTACCCGACCACCCAGGCGCTGGCGGAGCACGTCCGGGCGCAGATCGCCCCGGCGCCGGTCACCCCGGCCGGATCGGTGCTGGCCGACCTGGACCGGCTGGAAGCCGCGCTGGCCGCGCTGCCGGCCGGCGAGGCCGAACTGACGCCGGTCCGGGCCCGGCTGGGCGGGCTGGCCGCCCGGTGGGCGGGCGAGCCGGACGGCGCGCCGGCGGGCGGGCAGCAGGCTAGCGCGCAGCAGGTCCGCGAGCAGATCGAGACAGCTTCCTCGGAAGAGATTTTCGAGTTCATCGAGAAGGAACTCAAGCGAACGCCATGACCACGAACCCGAACGGCAAGGGCAGTCATACGCATGTCGAACGAACAGAAGCTGCTTGACTACCTCAAGTGGGTCACCGCGGACCTGCACGAGACCAGGAACCGGCTCGAAGCGCTGGAGGCCAGCCGCCAGGAGCCCATCGCCATCGTGGCGATGAGCTGCCGGTACCCCGGCGGCGTCCGCAGCCCGGAGGATCTGTGGCAGCTGGTGGCCGACGGCAGGGAGGCGATCTCGCCGTTTCCCGCCGACCGGAACTGGGACCTGGCCGGCCTCTACCACCCTGACCCGTCCCACCCGGGCACCTGCTACACCACCGAAGGCGGCTTCCTGTATGACGCGGCCGATTTCGACGCCGAGTTCTTCGGCATCAGCCCGCGCGAAGCGCTGGCCATCGACCCGCAGCAGCGGCTGCTGCTCGAGCTCACCTGGGAGCTGACCGAGCGGGCCGGGATCGACGCGGCGTCGCTGCGCGGCAGCCAGACCGGCGTGTTCGCCGGCGTGATGTACGAGGACTACGGGGCCCGGCTGATGGGCGGGCACGCGGCCGAGTTCGAGGGGTTCCTCGGCCACGGCAGCGCGCACAGCGTGGCCTCGGGGCGGATCGCCTATACCTTCGGCCTGGAAGGGCCGGCCCTGACCGTGGACACCGCCTGCTCGTCGTCGCTGGTGGCCATCCACCTGGCCTGCCAGTCACTGCGTGAGCGCGAATGCGAGCTGGCCCTGGCCGGCGGGGTCACCATCATGGCCACCCCCGGGCTGTTCATCGAGTTCAGCAGGCAGCGCGGGATCGCGCCCGATGGCCGGTGCAAGTCGTTCGGCGCGGCCGCCGACGGGGCCGGCTGGTCGGAGGGCATCGGGATGGTCGCGCTGGAGCGGCTGGCCGACGCGCGGCGGCTCGGTCATCCGGTCCTGGCACTGGTCAGGGGCTCGGCGGTGAACCAGGACGGCGCCAGCAACGGCCTCACCGCGCCCAGCGGGCCCGCCCAGCGCAAGCTGATCGGCCAGGCGCTGGACTCAGCCGGGCTGCGGCCGGACGAGATCGACGCGGTGGAGGCGCACGGGACCGGGACCGCGCTCGGCGACCCGATCGAGGCGCAGGCGCTGCTGGCCGCCTACGGGCAGGCCAGGCCGGCCGGCCAGCCGCTGTGGCTCGGCTCGGTCAAGTCGAACATCGGCCACACCCAGGCGGCGGCGGGTACCGCCGGGGTGATCAAGATGGTCCAGGCCATCCGGCACGGCGTGCTGCCGCGGACACTGCACGCCGACCCGCCGTCGCCGCACGTGGACTGGTCCGCGGGCGCGGTCAGCCTGCTGCACGAGGACAGGCCGTGGCCAGCCGGCGGCCGGCCACGGCGGGCCGCGGTGTCCTCGTTCGGGATCGGCGGCACCAACGCCCACCTGATCCTGGAGGCCGCCCCGGACCCCCAGGATGCCCCGCCTGGCCAGGACGCGCCGGACCAGGCCGGGACGGGCCGGGCGAGCCAGGACCCGGCCGCCGCGCCGTCCCGGCCCGCCGGGCCGGTGCCGTGGCTGCTCTCGGCGAAGAACGCCGTCGCGCTGCGCGGCCAGTCCGAGCGGCTGAACGCCTACCTGACCGACCGCCCCGGCCTATCGGCCGAGGACGTGGCCTGCTCGCTGGCGACCACCCGGTCGGCGCTGGGCTACCGGGCCGCGGTGGTCGCCGGCGACAGGGACGAGCTGCTGCAGCGGCTGGGCCTGCTGGCCCGCGGCGAGACGGCAGGCAACATCATGCACGGGCAGGCCACGGCGGGCCGGGTCGCGTTCCTGTTCGCCGGGCAGGGATCGCAGCGGCCGGGCATGGGCGCCGGGCTCTACCCGGCGTTCCCGGTGTTCGCCAGCGCCATCGACGAGACGTGCGCGCTGTTCGACCAGCAGCTCGGCCGGCCGCTGAAAGAGGTGATGTGGGCGGCCGAGCACGCCCCGCTGCTGGATCAGACGGTCTACACCCAGGCCGCCGTCTTCACCGTCGAAGTGGCCCTGTTCCGGCTGCTGGAGCACTACGGGGTCCGCCCGGACTTCGTGCTCGGCCACTCCATCGGCGAGCTCGCCGCGGCCCACGTGGCCGGGGTGCTGCCGCTGCCGGACGCGTGCCGCCTGGTCGCCGCGCGCGGCCAGCTGATGCAGGACCTGCCCGGGGGCGGCGCCATGGTCGCCATCCAGGCCACCGAGCAGGAGGTGACGGCGGCGCTGCTCGACTGCGCCGGGCAGGCGGGCATCGCCGCGGTCAACGGGCCCGCCGCGGTGGTGATATCGGGCGACGCCGAGGCGGTGCAGGCGGTCGCGGCCGGGTTCCGCGGCCGGGGGCACAAGGCCAAGCAGCTGAAGGTGAGCCACGCCTTCCACTCGGCCCGGATGGACCCGATGCTGGACCAGTTCGCCGCGGTGGCCGCGCGGCTCAGCTTCGCCCCGCCCCGGATCCCGCTGGTGTCCGACCTCACCGGCCGGGTCGCCGCCCCGGGCGACCTGGCTGACCCGGCGTACTGGGCCGCTCAGGTACGCCGGGCCGTCCGTTTCGCCGACGGGGTCGCCACCCTGCACGCCGAGGGCGTGACCGGCTACCTGGAACTCGGCCCGGACGCGGTGCTGACCCCGCTGGCCGCGGCCTGCCTGGACGGCGGCGCGGTGCCGGTGCCGGTGCTGCGCGCCCGGCGGCCCGAGCCGCTGACCCTCACCGCCGCGCTCGCGCACGCGCACGTCCAGGGCATCCCGGTGGACTGGGCCGCGTTCTGGCGGGAACGGGCCGCGCGCCGGGTCGAGCTGCCCACCTACGCCTTCCGCCGCCGCCGGTACTGGATCGACCGCGCCCAGGACGACCCGCCCGGCGGCGACGCGGCAACCCCCGAGCAGCAGTTCTGGACCGCGGCCGAGAACCAGGACCTGGACACCCTCGCCGCCGCGCTCAGCCTCACCGGGGAACGCCGGGACGCGCTGCAGACGATCATGCCCGCGCTGTCGGACTGGCGGCGGCAGCGCGGCCAGCTGTACCACCTGAAGTGGCAGCCGGTGGCCGACCCGGCCGGGACGGTGTCGGGGCAGGACTGGCTGCTCGCCGGGCCCGGCGGGGAGGCGGCCCGCTGGCTGGGCGCGGCGCTGGCCACGGCGGGGGCCCGGGTGCACCACCTGCCGGTGCCAGCCGGCGCCGGGCCGCGGGACATCGACGCGGCGGTGGCCGCGGCGGCGGGCGGGCCCGCGCCCGACGGCCTGCTGGTGCTGCCCGCCGGCCCCGACGGCGACGGTAACGGCGACAGCGACAGCGACAACTGGCCCGGGCTCGTCCGCGCGCTGACCCAGGCGCTGAGCCGGGCCGGTACCTGCCCGCCGGCCTGGCTCACCACCCGGGCCGCCGCCCCGGCCCTGCCCGGCGACCTGCCGCCAGATCTGCGCCAGGGCCTGCGCTGGGGAGCCGGCCAGCAGCACAACGCCTCCAGCCCGGGCCAGGAGGTCACCCTGCTGGACCTGCCGCCGGTGCTCGAC